>JAFGXV010000048.1 GCA_016936455.1 Desulfuromonadaceae bacterium | reverse complement strand
TTAGAACCCTGTTTGAGCTGTATCGTATAATATATGTGGTAAAACCTGTCAAGCGAAATCTGGAAAACTCTGCGCTGAATTGGGTGCGGTCTGCCGAGCGGGCAAAATAGTGGAACTTCTTTTATTTTTCAATAACATAAGTTACTTAAGGGGCGAGTTTGACACGTTTCCTTGGGAAAGCTGGTGTTGAGATTAAGGTTTCCTTTGGTCGTGGTTCGATTTACCCTTAATAAAAATAAAACTCGTATTTTTTTATTAACGACAAACGAATATTCGCTCCGGTTTTGGCGTTCTGCGTTACCGTTGCCGGGCTGTTAATGTGGCATACCTTATTTTGCCAAAACAGTGGTTTGTTGTTGTGGTGGTTAGGGCTGCGTTGCCAGCAACGCTGGTTGGTTCGGTCGTTGAAATATCCTGTTTGAGGCTCCCGCAGGATGGGGGCGGGGATAACGTTGTTTCAGAACAATAAAAAGGCCTGTCGCGAGGGTCGCCGACAGGCCTGTAAAGTTGCTCGATAGCGGACGGTGACGCTAAAGGCTAAATCTGGTGCTCCTGGCGGAACTCCGTCAGTTCGTCGCGCAGATCGGCATCCTGAAAGGCTCGTTCAAGCAGGTTGAACAAGGGCGTAGCTTTGTCATTTTGTCCAGACAGGGTATAGGCTTTGGCCAGCGAGAAAAGAACACTATTCATTTCAGGAAATTCCGGATAGTTTGCCGGGATCTCCTTGAGACGGTTGATTGCCGCATCATAGCGTTTATTTTTGAGGTAAAACTGGCCGATGTAGCGCTCATTGGCGGCAAGCCGATCACGGCATTGCTGAATCAGTTGATCGACCTCTCCCTGCTGATTATAGGCCGGATAGTTGTCTTTTAATTGTTTCAAGCTGGCCAGTGCGTTGCGGGTTGCCGTCTGGTCGCGGTCTTCCGACAACATTTCGCCAAAATGGAGTTGGCCCAATCGCAGGAGAACCTCACCCGTCCGGGCGTGTTCCGGGTGCTGCTTGAGAAAATCCTCGTAGGCGGCAATGGCTTCGATGGTCTGCCCCTTCTCGTACTGGACGTCGGCAATTTTCAGTTCAGCCAGAGTGGTTAATTCAGGAGACTGAAAGCTGTCGCGCACCTTTTGCCAGTTCTCAATCGCCTGCTCGTAATCCTGATCTTCATACGCGATTTCACCCTGCTGAAAATAATAGAGGGCGTTTTTGGCCTCTTCTTTCGGTGCCGGGGTTGTGCTGCAGGCTGTCGTCGACAGCAGGGCAACCAGAATAAGCAGTACGCGGTATTTCATCGGCAAGATCCTTTTTTGAGCCATTGTTTGGCCGGCGTAGTTACCGGGGTGGTTATTGTGTCTGGTTTTGCTGCCGCACAATAAAGCAGTTCCCCCAGCGGGAGGACAGTCGGCCCCTCATTCGGTCGGAAACATCAGAGTCTAATCCAACCCCTCAAAGGACTCAAGTGTTATTCCTCTTCCGCACTCAGCACGGCTTTCAGTTTGCCCAGAGCGTTTTTTTCAATCTGACGGATGCGCTCGCGACTGACCTGGTAGTGGTCAGCCAGTTCCTGCAGGGTTCGTGCTGGATCGGATAGAATGCGCTGGCGTACGATGTCCTGCTCACGCGCTGTAAGGCTCTTGAGTGCGTGATGGATGCGGGATTGGAGATGATGGGTTGACTGATGGTCTATGAGACGCTGCTCCTGATCCGTATCACTGCAGGCAAGCAGATCTAGCCGCGACACGTTTTCGCCTTCGACCAGTTCAATGTCGAGAGAGGTGTCACGATTCAATCGTTGCGACATTTCCTGCACGGCTTCCGGCGCGACGTCCAGTTCTTTCGCCATAACATCAATGTCTGCACTGCCGTAGAGATTTTTCAGTTTTTCACGCGTCTGCTTCAGTTTGAAAAACAGTTTTTTCTGGGCCTGCGTCGTGCCGATTTTGACCATGGACCAGCTGTTGATGATGAAATTATGAATGTAGGCCCTGATCCACCATACGGCGTAGCTGATCAGTCGGTTATTGAAGGCGGGATCAAATTTTTTGACCGCCATCATCAATCCGATGTTGCCTTCCTGAATCAGATCCAGCAGCCGGAACCCGTAATTCTGGTATTCGCGGGCAATTTTGACCACGAAACGCAGGTTGGCGCAGACGAGCTGGTGCGCGGCAGCGAGATCATTGCCGTCACGAAAACGGCGTGCCAATTCGTACTCTTCATCGCGTTCCAGCAGTGGATAGTGATTGATTTGGCTCAGGTAACGGCTCAGGCTGTTGTCAATGACGGCCAATCCGGACATTTAGGCCTCCTGAATCGGTAAAGTAGGAGATGGTTGGAAATTAGCACTCGCCTCGTGTGAGTGCTAACAATTTAGCTAGCCCTCTGATTTTACGCAAGAAAAAAATGGCGTGATTTAGCCGTTGACAGTCTGAATGGCACAAGGGGAGGATAGCGGTCAACCATGAGCCATTTGCAGAAACTTCGCACGGAAGGGGAAGGAAGGATGAAGCTCTTTTATATCGGCCTGTTCGGCGGGTTCGGCTGTCTCAGCCGCTACTGGGTTTCCGGGGTGGTGTATCAGTGGTTCGGGCGCTCTCTGCCGTACGGAACCCTTGGGGTCAACCTGGCTGGCTCATTTCTGCTTGGTCTGGTGATGGAACTGTCCTTACGCACAACGCTGCTCAGTGATGATCTGCGCATGGGTATCTGTGTTGGTTTTATGGGGGGCTTTACCACCTTCTCGACGTTTTCCTATGAAACCTGGAGGTTGCTGGAGGCGGGGAACTGGACCAGTGCCGCGGCAAATGTGGTGCTGAATGTGCTGATCTGTCTTGTCGCCGCCGGGCTGGGTATCGCCCTTGTTCGCAGTGTGGCCTGAGGTGAAAGACGAAAGGAGTCCTGTGATGTTACGCGAGAAACAACAGTTGCTGCGCATCTTTATTGGCGAAGATGAACGCTGGGGCAAGCAGCCTCTTTATGAAGCGTTACTGGAGAAGTTGTGTGAAAGAGGCTGTCGTGGAGCGACGGTTGTCAAAGCGGTTTCGGGCTTTGGTCCCCATCGTCAGATTCACCGTGATGATCTGTTGCGCCTGTCGGCGCACCGCCCTCTGATTGTCGAGGTCGTCGATTCCGCCGAAATTATCGACCAGGTTATTGACCTGATCCAGCCGATGATTCCGGCGGGGATGGCGACCTTGGCGGATGTTGATACGCTGATTTTCGGGAAGTGATCAATGACGTCCCGCGGCTAGGGTTTGAGCAGGTGACAGGGAATCGACATCTCAATAACCTGGCCGCGCCGCGCCACCAGAACGTTTTTCTGGTTGAGTGTCGGCTCGTATTCCCCGTTGCCCGAGCAATGAATGGTGTAACGCGCATTGTAGTCCAGCCCGGGGATGAAGGCAGGGAGCGGGTAGTTGATCTCATCAATGATACAGTTGATCAACCCTTTCAGTTCCTCTTCACCCGCATCGCGGACACTGTTACCGTTACGGTCAAAAAAGGCCTCAATGACCAGAGTGCCGCGCTCGGTTGTCATGGTGGGGGCTTTGTCCAGGACGATATTTAGAATATTGCCTTTTTTGATCGGTGGCGAGGTCGACTGCTGGCGGAATGACTGCGCTTCATCGGTATTGGCCTCGGTGGCGACGGTGTCGTCTGCAATGGCTGAGGATGTCAAGAGTAACAGAGAAAGCAGTGGCGAAAGAATCAGGGACTTTAAAAGAAAATATTTCATATCACACCCGTCCTGGATGAAGGTTTGTTTGATAGACATGGCAACGTCCTGGCATTATTTCAGACAATCCGCGTATGCGGCAAGGTTTCTTTTCCTCCGGCTGAGGATGCTTGTTCCCCTGTGCTCTTACTTCGTCTGTTCTCTTCCAGTCAAGGTCGCTCTTTTTCTTTTCCAGCCGCGCACCGATTGGCGGTTTTTCCACTGTTCCAGTAATTCATATTCGACGGGAATCATCACCAGCGTCAACAGGGTCGCACTGGCCAATCCTGTGGCAAAGGCCGTGGCCATGGGGGCCCAGGTAATGGACTTATGTGGAATGCCGATGGCCATGGGCAACATGCCAAGCATGGTGGTGACCGTGGTGATCAACACCGGCCGCATGCGTGCACTGCAGGCGCTGATTACGGCTTCACGCAGTCCCAGTCCCCGTTCGCGCTGTTTGTTCATAAAATCAATCAGAATCAGTGAATCGTTGACGGCCACCCCGGCCAGACCGATGACGGCCATGAAACTGCTGATAGTGAAAACCGAACGGGTAAACAGCAGGCCGAATACCACGCCGATGATGGCAAAGGCGATGGCGGAAAGAATGATCAGCGGCTGCAGGTAGTCGTTGAACTGGGTGGCGAGCACCAGATAAATGGCCAGCACCGCAATCAGGAAGGCCGCGGCCAGGGAGCGATAGGCGCGACCAGTGCTTTCGAACTCCCCGCCAAAGTCAATGGTAACGCCCGGCATCTGCTCGGCCAGGGTGCGGAAATGGCGGCTGGTCAGTCGCTGCACCCGGCTCGCAGACAGATTGGAGCCGTCGCGGATGTCCGCGGAAAGGGTGATGGTCGGACGCCCATTGTAGCGGGTGAGGGTATCGGCTTCCGCTTCATGGCTTAAGGTGACCAGATCGCCGAGACGGATGGGGCCGGAACCATGCTCGATCATGGGGACTCGCAGCACCTCTTCAGGGCGGTACAGCCCTGTTTCCCCATCCTCCTCCTGTCGGGCCAGCCGGACCATCAGGTCAATTTCATCATCGATTGTACGATAGTTGCCGACCGGATAGCCGGTAAGGGCGCCGGCCACCAGTCGGGCCGCCTCATCCTGCGGCAGGCGGTATTCCAGCGCCCGCTCCGACTGTACGCGGAATTGCAAGACCTCCTGATTGGCGGCACGATCGTCTTCAAGATTGATCAAGCTGGCGAGTTCAGGCTCGCTGCGCATCCACTTCAGCAACAGATCACTGGCGGCCACGGCCGCGTCAATGGCCGTAGCCGAGAGTCGGATGTTAACGGCCTTGCCCGTGGGCGGGCCGGTATTTTCGCCGAACACCTTGAGCACCGGCCGTGCTCCCCAACGCGTGGCCTGGGCATCGGCATAGGTCTGCAGCCGGTCATAGAGACTGTCGATATAGGCGGGGATGTTGTCTTGATCCGCGGGAAGTTGTCTCTCGTCCGGGGTCGGCAGTGTCACTACCACCTGGCCATAATGCTGGGCGCGATGCACGGCATAGTCGCGGTCTTCGAGATAGCCGGCGCTACCGCTGACTGCTTTGGTCTGGCCCGGTCCCAATGCCAGCAGATAGCGCGACAGATCCCGCACCACCCGGTCCGTTCCTTCCACGGCGGTGCCGGTTGGCATCTCCACCGCAACATGGTAGCGCAGGTAGCTGTCCTGAAAGAATTTGATCTTGACAAGGGGGGCCAGCCCGCTGATCGACACGCCCATAATGGCCAGTGCCATCAGGAAGACCAGGGTCAAACTCAGCAAGCCCAGAACCTTGTGGCCGAGCAGGCTGTCGAGCAGTGCGCGGTAGGTACGCCACAGCGGTGCGAACGGTCCTACCAGCAGATGGTGAAAATCGGTGTCGTCTTCAATCGGGCCGCTGTACTGGCGCGGTCCGTAATCCAGGATATGCACCGGCAAAATGAACAGGGCCTCCATCAGCGAAGCGAACAGGGCAAAACTGACCGCCTTGGGGATGACGCTGAAGAATTCGCCGGTGCTGCCGGTCATGATCAGCATGGGAATAAAGGCGAGGATGGTGGTCAAAGCCGAGCTTACCACAGGCAGAAACACCTCGCTGACGCCGTCGATGACGGCAGCGCGGCGCGGCTTGCCGAGATGCAGGTGGCGATAGACGTTTTCGACCATGATGACCGCGTCGTCGACGATGATGCCCGACACCAGCACAAAGGAAAACAGGCTGATGGTATTGATGGAGTGGCCGGTGAGCTTGATCAGAATCAGGGTGGCAAGAAAGGAAAAGGGAATGCCGATGGCCGTGAGCAACGCGTTACGAAAGCCCAGGGTCAGCCACAGGATCAGGGAGACCAGAAGCATCCCCAGAACCATGTTGCCACCCAGGGTGCGTACCGAATCATCGATTTCGATGGTCGAGTCATAGGTCAGCACCGTGCTGATGCCTTCGGTCTGGTGGCGGCGGTCAAAGTCCGCGGCCAGCTTCTTGACCTGGCGGGTAATGTGCACGGAGTTGGCCCGATTCTCCTTGTTGACCTTCAGGCGGATGGTGCTGCGTCCGTTGACGCTGGAAATGATGTCCGGATCGCGATAGCCCAGTTGTGCGCTGACCGCCAGATCCCGCACGCGCACTGGTTGGCGGGCCGTGTCGAGGCGCACGGCCACATCGAGCACCCCCTGCTGCGAATGAAAGGTTTCACCGGTGTCGAGCAACAGGTTGCGCTGCTGGTGGCGGTAGCGACCGCTGGGAACGGCCTGATTGGCTCTGCTGATGGCCTGGCAGACCTCGGCGAAGGTGATGCCCTGCCGCCGCAGCCTGTCGGGGTCGAGCCGCACCTGGAATTCCTGGGTATAATCGCCATCGATTTCAGCCTCCTGCACCCCGTCCAGCGCTTCCAGTTCACTCTGCAGTTCCTCGGCCAGCCGTTTGAGGCTGCGGTTGGACAACTCGCCGGTAATGTTGGCGACAATGACCGGAATCCAGGTTTTGGTGTCGAGGTAGGTGAATACCGGGTCGTCAACGGCCTGCGGCAGCTGGTTGCGGATATTGAGGACGCGCAGACGCAGTTCGTCATACAGGGTGCGGTAGTCGGTATCGTCCTCAAACTTGAGCAGGACCGATGACACATTGCGCATTGAACGCGACTGGATATATTCGACATTTTCCAGCCCTTCCAGGGCGTCTTCGATCTCGCGCGTGACCAGCTGTTCGACATCCTCGGCACTGGCGCCATAATAGACAGTGGTAATGAAGACCTTGCCGATGTCCACCGGCGGCAGATTTTCCACCGGCGTCGTCAGTAGGGCATAGACCCCACCCACCATCAGGATGACAAAGACGATGTTGATGAACACCGCCTGTTTCAGCGTGAAGCGAACGAGATTGCGCACCTTAACGCTCACTTGTTGCCGACATCAGGCGGGTGCCGGCTTTTAATTGGGGGTGCGGGGCGATGTGGACCCAGTCACCGCTTTGCTCCAGAACCTGAACATCCGTGACCTGTTCACCTTCAGCAAGCTGAACGCGCGGTTGCGCGTAACGATCGATCAGTGCTGCTGCCGGAATGCGGAAGCCCGTTGCTGGAAGGGCGAGGGACAGGGTGAAGGGCAAGCCACCGCGCGGTTCGGGCGGATCGAGAATTTCAAGGCTGATGCGGGTTTTGCGTGTCTGCTCGTCGAAGGCCGGGTTGACGAAATAGAGGCGACAGTGAACGGCTTGACCGGCGAGCGTTGCCGACAGGGACCCGGCAGCCAGCGCCCGACGCAGCGCGGCAAGCTCCGGCGCATCCAGTGCCAGCGGCACCAGCAGATGGCGAAAGTCGGCGATGGTCATCAGCGGGGATCCCGTTGTGACCCATTCGCCGCTCTCCACATGGCGGGCAATGACGCACCAGTGGGCCGTTCCCAGCGGCTGATGGCGCTGTTGCCGTTCCTGCTGTTCACGCTGTTGTACCCTGAGCAGTTCGTGCTGGGCCTTGAGCTCCGCGATGTCGAGGCGCGCCTGATCGCGTTGCTGGGCGCTGTCGTCGAATGTCGCCGTGGCCAGTCCTCCCTGTTGTTGCAGGGCCTGACGGCGCTCAAACTCGCGCTGCAGCCAGTCATAGCGCCGTTGTGCTTTTTGCAGGCGGATATCCAGTGCCGCAAGCTGACTGTCGAGCTGCTGCAGGGCCAGATCGGCAAAGGTCGAATCAATGACAACCAGCGGCTCAGCGGTAATGGGGTCGCCGATCTGGTAGTTCACCCGCTGAACCCGCCCGCTCACCTCCGCCGCGATGGTTGCTTCTTCAAAGCAGCGGCTGTAGCCCTGCAATTGAATCGGTTGCCAGGCTGTTTCAACCTGCAGGTTGCTTGTCGCCCTTCCGGGGGATGCCCAGAGCAGCATGATCAGCAGAATCAGGCTGTGCCATCGGTTGCCCACTGACGACTTGCCCTGGCTCATCCCTCGCTTCCTTCCAGTGACAGGATGAACTGCCAGTGTTTCTCCGACACCGGCATGACCGACAACCTGTTGCCCTTGCTCAGCAGCTGCAGGCCATCCAGTTCGGCATGCTGGCGTAATTCACTGAGCAGGATGGTTCGTTTTAGCGGCCGGATCAGTTTGACATCGACCATGAACCAGCGTGGGCTATTCGGGTCGTTTTCCGGATCAAAGTGTTTTTCGCGCGGATCAAACGCCGTCGGGTCGGGATAGCCGTTATGCACGATCTCCATCACGGCCACAATGCCCGTTTCCTTGCAGTTGGAATGGTAGAGAAACGCCCGGTCGCCGCACTGCATCTGATCGCGCAGCATGTTACGGGCCTGATAGTTGCGCACGCCGTCCCAGGGTTCGGTCTGATCCGGGCGTTGTTGCAGGTCGGTCAGCCCGAAACAGGACGGTTCCGATTTCATGAGCCAGTAATGCATCGTATCATCCTTTGTGTGAAGATCTGTTTGCGCCCGTTCGCTGTGAATCTATAGGGCGGTGCGAGATGGCGCAGTCTTCAGTCTGATTTTCGTGTGGTGGTAGAGTCGTTTGAGCCATGAGTATGTTACACTACTCCAAAATAAAAAAAAGTTTTTGCGTACAGGGGGATGATGTGTCGGAGGATAAGGAGAAATGGATTGATCTGGAGACGCGGATGGCCTATCTCGAGTACCAGAATCAGGAATTGATCAGCCAGCTCGCCGAACAGCAGAAGCAGATTTTCACCCTGGAAGGGTTATGTCAGACCCTGGTTCGGCGTCTGAAAAATTTGGCTGTGAGCGATACGGAAGAGGGACATGATGCCCGGCCACCGCACTATTGACCCGCCACCGCTGCCGGGTTCTGCGCTGAGACCGCGCATCGGTTTGGCCCTGGGGAGCGGTTCAGCCCGCGGCTGGAGCCACATCGGTGTGATTCAGGCATTGAGCGAAATAGGGGTCGTGCCGGATATCGTTTGTGGAACCTCCATTGGCAGCCTGGTGGGTGCCGCCTATGTGTCGGGCCGTCTGGATTTGCTGGAGCAGTGGGTGTGCCAGCTGTCGCGTCGGGATGTCGCTGGTTTTTTCGAGATCAGCCTGTCATTGGACGGGTTTGTTGATATTGAGCGTTTGCAGTCTTTTCTTGAACAGACGGTCGTTTCGCCCGAGCTGCGTATCGAGGAACTGGAAAAATCATTTGCGGCAGTGGCAACAGAGCTGGAGAGTGGTCGCGAGGTCTGGTTCAGCCAGGGGCGGGTGATTGAGGCTGTGATGTCATCCATCGCCTTGCCGGGGTTGTTCCCGCCGCAGTTGCACAATGGGCGCTGGCTGGTGGATGGTGGGCTGGTTAATCCGGTTCCGGTTTCTGTCTGCCGTGCTTTGGGGGCGGAAGTCGTCATCGCGGTCAATCTCAACGGCGATATCGTAGGAAAGCATTTTGCGCCCAGAGCCCTTGATGAGCGGAAAGCGTTCCGTGAGCAGGAGAAGTCGTCCGCCAAAGCTGAAACGCTGGCCGAGCAGGTAAAACAGACTTTGCGCGAATATTCCAGCTCACTGTTCAATGGTTTGTCTGACCGGCCGCGGCCACCGAATATTTTTGAAACCCTGGCTGGCTCCGTAAACATCACTCAGGACCGGATTACCCGCAGCCGCATGGCTGGCGATCCGCCGGACATCACCCTGGTTCCGCGGCTGGCCCAGATCGGGCTGCTCGATTTTCACCGCGCCAAGGAAGCGATTCAGGGTGGCAGGCGTTGCGTTGTCCAGACCGCCGAACTGATTCAGGAATTTGTTCGACCGCTTCAGTAACCCCTTATTCCCGGCGCTGAATGGTCCTGTTTCGTCAGGCTGAACCGCCGTTGCGAGGTAGGATGAACCGAATCAACTCATTGGCACAGCAGATACGGATCTGGCGGGAGAATCTTTTTGCGCGACCCTTCCAGTGGCTGCAGCTGCCCATTGCCGCCTGGCTGGTGTTCCGGCGGAAAAACTGTCGCCAGCAGGCTGCGGCCCTGACCTTTAATTCACTCCTCGCCCTGGTTCCGTTGCTGGCCATCATGTTTGCCCTGCTCAAGGGCTTTGGTGTCCACAACAAGATCGAACCACTGCTGCTCAGTCGTTTATCGAGCGGTTCGGAAGAGGTGGTGCGTAGCCTGATCCTCTACATCAACAATACCAATGTCGCCCAACTTGGAACCGTTGGTCTGATTACCCTGTTGCTGACGGTTCTGTTTCTGCTCACCGGCATCGAAAAAGCCTTCAATGAGCTGTGGCAGGTGTCCGAGACCCGCAGCTGGTTCCGTCGTTTTGCCGATTATTTCTCCGTGGTCTCATTCGGCCCGCTGTTCCTGTTTGTCGCTATTTCCGTCAACACCTCTCTGCAGAGCCAGAAACTGGTTCAATGGATGGTGGCCCAGCCCTGGCTGGGTGATGCTATGCTGCTGTTTTTTGAGTGGCTGCCGGCCGTGGTGATCTGGGTGGCCTTCATTTTTCTCTATCTGTTCATGCCCAATACCCGGGTGACTCTGTCGTCGGCCATGGTGGGCGGGGCCTGCTCTTCGGTGCTGTGGCTGCTGGTTCAGTGGGTGTATGTCACCTTCCAGGTCGGGGTCGCCCGCTACAATGCGATTTATGGCACCATGGCGGCGCTGCCGGTTTTCATGATGTGGATCTATCTGAGCTGGTTGATCACGCTGTTCGGGGTGGTGGTGTGCTGGGTATGGCAGCGGCGTCGCCAGCTGGTCCAGTGGTTACCGGATGATAAACAGGAGGATTGCCGGCCGCTTTCGTTGCTGATTCTGTTGCTGCAGGTTTACCGCCGCTTCCAGGATGGACAGCCACCGTGGAAGGAACAGGAACTTTTTTCCGCCAGCCAGCTGGCTCAAGGCGAGTTCGGTGCTGCGCTGGCACTGTTGCAGCGTGGCGGTATTCTTATAGTAAGCGAGTGCGAAAAAGGTCAGAGTGTCGTGCTGCCCTGCCGTGATGCTGCGGCCGTTGCTTTGGATGAGCTGTTGCTGCGCGACCTGAACCAGTCGACGACCGACCCGGCACTGGAACCATTTCTCGTTTGCTGGAAGGAGGCTCAACAGGGGTGTCTGAAAGACTGGAATCTGTCGCGCATTCTCAATCCTACCCGGTTGCCTTAGCGCTTGTCAGACCAGCTCGTCGGACGTGAGATTGTCACTTGTTGGAGCGTTCAACGAGCAACTGTAAGCGTTTTTGGCAGAAATCAGGGCTGACCTCGCCTCAGAACTCCAACTGGCTGTCGAGGTGCTTCAGTCCTTCCAAGGCGCCGAATTCAAGGCTGATGTTCGGCCGTGAAATCTCTGCTTCACGCGGATTGATGCGGATGGCGCAGGCATTGGTCTTGCGCGCCAGCGTTTCTGTGAGATGGCGGATGGTTGGAACGGCGGTGCCGGCGCCCATTTCGATGATGACAAGCCGCCTGCCGTTGTTGCGGATCAGGAACTGGTCAAATTGCCGCTCCTGAGCACTCGAACGGTCGCCAATCCAGGAATAGTCGCCGAACATCAGGATGTTGGGGCGGGCAATGCCCTGGCAGTGGTGGCAGCGTGGCAGTGACTCTGCCCGCATGGTTGTCAGATCGACGGGGATTTCTTCCTCATTGTCCCAGATATCGCGGCGACACGGCCGCAGACACTGCAAATGATGGATGGACCCGTGTACTTCCACGACCCGCTCGGGATCAAATCCCGCCTTCTGAAACTGGCCGTCGACATTCGACGTGACGACGAAATGGTCCAGCTGTAACTGGCGCAGCCACCTCAATAGCAGGCTGAAGCCTTCATGGGGAACCGTGGCGCGGTAGAGATTGGTCCGATGCCCGTAAAATCCCCAGCCGAATTCGGGATCGCGTGAAAAATGCACCGGGTTGGCGGCGTCGTAGAAGTTGACGCCCAGGGCTTCATACATGGGATAGGCCTTCCAGAACCCCTGATCGCCGCGAAAATCCGGCAGCCCCGAATCGACGCCCATCCCGGCCCCGCTACAGATCACCAGAGCTTCGGCCTGTTGAATCAGTTCGGCGGCGCGGAGCAGTTCGCAATTGTCCATCATCTCCTCCGTTATCTATTTGTATGTGAGCATACGCAGCCTTGTTGTCAGAGATCAAGCCCGATAATTTTTTCTCTATCCTGCTGGCGCCTGCTGCCCTGTGGTGTAAGACGTTGCATCAGCCATAGCAGGTTCAGAATTCGATGGCCAGCTGCAGGGTGATGCTGTCGGTTTCGCCGTCGTTTTCGTACTCCTCATGCAGCATTTCCAGCGCTAGCGAGGTGCCGTCGAAAATGCCGGCGCTGATGCAGGCGAGGTAACGGTTCTCAGGTAGGAAGTCGCCGGCGTTGTCCGAACCCTGCCAACCCGCGGCAACGAGGGCTTCCCGGCCCAGAAAATCAAAGCCATAGCCGGCTTCGAGGTTCCAGCTGCGGATGGCGTCTTCCTTGAACTTGACGCCGTCCAGACGGTATGCGATAGCGTCGATGGCACCGACATATTCACCGATCAGGTTCAGGGATCCCAGTTCAGCCACCAGATGAGCGCCGAAACCGCCGACATGCTCCTGCAGTTCCAGCACCTGGCCGACCTCCTCGGCTTCTTCAACCGCCTCGTCAAAGCGCTCTCCCAGGCCATCGGAATCGAGCAGATTGTTGGTGTAGCAGATGCCGACGTCCAGGGTCAGATACTCCTTTTCCAGTACATAGCCGAGGCTGGCGCCGACGTTGTCGATCTGGTTGCCGTTGTTGCCGTCTATCTCCACATCACCGTTGAAGGCGTAAAGGCTGGCGTAAAAACCGTTTTGCTCATAGCCGACCACCACGGCGCTCTCACGGGTTTCGCCCAGTTCCAGGGGCAGAGGGTCGGAGACCATGTTGGAGGTGAAGTTGCCGAAAGGCACGTAGAGTTTGCCGGCACTCAGAGTGAGCGGCAGGACCTCCTCACCGATCAGGGTGATGAAGGCCTCGTCGACATCCATGGGTTCGGTGTCGTCTTCTTCCCACAGCAGCAGGATGTGGCCGCTGACGTGGTGGATCAGATCGACGTCGACGCCGAGTTCAACGGTGGCGAGGGTGTGGTCGCTGGAGTCCTCATCATCGCAGGTGTTGTCGACGCAGGTGTAATTGGCTTCAACCGCGATGGCGCCGCTCAGCTTGATCCTGTCGTTCAGGGCGTCGAGCAGGGCAGGTGACTGCTGTTCGCTGGTCGCCAGCTTTTCTTCACGGGGCGGGATGCGTTGCAGTAGGACTTCATTCGGAACAGGGGACGCGAATGAGGGGATCGTCAACCAAACTGTGAGGAGAGTCGAGGTCAGTGAGCGAAAAAAAAGATAGCGCATGGCAGCTCCTGTGGGTGCGGAAGGATAAACACGAACCTGGTTATACAGACTTTGAAAGTCATTATCAATAAGAAAGTGGTTTTACCCGGGCGATTGGTTGCAGGGAGTGGGTTATTTTCGGGTCCGGACCTGGTCGATCAGTCGATTGAGGTGGCGCAGCTGTTCGTCCGAGAAAGATTTACCGCCGTAGAGCAGGTGGCTGTATCTCCTGGCAAAGGCGATGCACGACGGATCCCCGAGCTGAAGGGCGTGTTCGATCAGTCCCTGCGCTGCAGGGACTGATGTGATCTGGTAGCGTGTCCGCAGTGCCTTCTGGTAGCGCATCAATATCTTCTGCTGGGCTGTCTGTCGATGGCGGCGGATCCACCATGCCCCAATCAGGATCAGGCCTGCGACGCCAAACAGCCACTGCGCGGTACGAATCAGCCATTCGCTGGGGATGTTCAGGTGGCTGAGATGGTGTCCACCTTTTTTCAGCAGTTCGAGTTGTTGGTTGAAGTCGTAGCCGATAACGGATTTCTGCCACAGGTAATTCAGTCCATCCAGGGCACGCTGATAAAGAGGGAGTCCCTGTTGCCGCGGGGCCATCAGGGCCGATGAGGCGTTGGCGGCAAATCGGCTCGGGTCAATCCGTACCCATGTGTTTTCAACCAGAGTCTCAACCCAGACGTGGGCAAGATCATCGGTGATCAGGTAGTAGCCGCCCAGATCATTGTACTCACCGCCGTGATATCCACCGACCAGTCGGCAGGGGACAGCGCACAGGCGGAGCAACAGCGCGAAGCTGGATGCGAAGAACTCGCAATAGCCGCGTTTTTTATCAAACAGAAATTCTTCGATCGGGGCATCTGGCCCCGGAAGATCGTCGGTGGCGTAGTTCAGCTGTTGCTGTCGAAAAAATTTTTCCAGGAGCGCGATGCGCTGGTGGTCGCTTTCACCTTGCTGACGGATCTGCGCCGCCAGTTGCGTCAAGCGTGGAGCGATATCGGTAGGAACCGCAAGGTACAGATCTCTGTCGATTGCTGTACGTACCTGCCACATGCCACCGAGGTGAGACTGGCACTGATAGCGTACCCCTTTGGCTAATGGCCGCGGAGTTGTCAGTACGCCATCGTCCTGCTGGCGGTAGACGATTTCGCGCAGACTTTGAGGCCGGTCGAGGGAAAACAGAAAGGTCCGGTTCGTGGCCGGCAGCGTTATGGTGCAGGTGACAACCTGGCCTTCGACCCACTGGGTGCGTTCCTCTCCGGGCAATGTCCGGATCCAGGTCGATCGCCGCACGGTGTTGAGGACTGTCCCCCGCCAGTAGAGCTGTTCCGGGGGCAGTGGCGCACATTCAGCACGAAACGCGACGGTTTTGACGGCCTGGTTGCTGCTGAAAGCGCCAGGGCGGACCTCTTCACTGAAGCCGCTGGTTGCGCTGTTGGTCGGGTTGAGAAAATCCCACAGCGGATACTGGGTGCGGGGTAGAATGGCGAACAGCAGTACCATCAGCAGCAACGATCCGACGGGAAGGATCGCCGCCGTTTTCAGCAGGGTGGTGAGCTGGGGGCGATTCAGTCGTAATGAAGGATCACGATGAAAAAACGTCAGCAGTACCAGCCCGATGGTTACACCCGCGATCATCAGCACCAGCGCCGGCAGGTAAAGAATGTTCAGGCTGAGCAGGGATGATCCTGCCAGGCAGAACAGGGACAGGACAAAGATCTGCAGGTAATGTCGGCCCTGTTTCGGCGTGATCAGGCGGATGCTCAACAGCAGGGTGAGGAGGTTGACGACAGGTGAGGCGACATTGTTCAGATTCAGCTGCGTCAGGTAAAAAACGAAAAAAACCAGCGTCAGTGCTGTGGCCAGGCGTGGCCCGATCCAGTGGTGTTGCCGCAGATCACAACTGAGCCCTGCCGCAATGGCCGCAGCCACCGTCCATTGAACTGGTGTGTCAAGCCAGCCGAAGAGCGGTATAAGGCCGAGCAGGGCAACCAGGTAGGTCAGGAGGTCCAGGGGGAGTTTAATTCTGACCATAATGAGCCAGTTCCGTCAGTAGACTGATTTTGTGCTTTCGACCAAGCGCTGCCGGCAGGCTGTGCGTTGTCAATTTCAGCCCGACGGGCTGTTGGCGGGATAGCAGGTCATTGATCAACCACGCGGCGCAGCGTAGTTTCGCCTCCAGCGTGTGTCCCGGCAGGTCCAGAAGGGAGATCTCCACCGGCGGCTGAACGACTTCCGTGTGCTGCTTGATTTTGAGCTGATCGTGGCGGGCGCTGAGCTTCCAGTGGATCATCTTCAGGGGTTCGTTACCCTGATAGTTCCCAATCTGGCTGATTTCACCTTCGAGACCCTTACGCGGGCTGTCCGTCTGGCCCTGCACTGCACTGTTGAGGCGAGCTTCCCGGTAGCAGCAGGCCACGGGGCGTGGGAACACGGTCAGGACGGAAACCTGCTCTATCAGGCGGTGGCGGACAAAAAAATTGATCGGGAAGGATGAGCTGATTTTCAGGCGGTGGTGAAGATGATCCCCCCGGCCGGCAAAGCGCGCGGTGACGGCCAGTCGGGCTTGTGTTCCCGGTTTGAGAACCGGTAGATGGGCGGGAGGATGGGACTGGTCGGCAAAAGAAAGATCCAGCAGAAACGCAGGAAGCCAACGGCGCCTGTTGTCAATCCGAACCCGGATCAGGGTGGCCAGTCCGTCGTAGATTTCGTCGGCTGCTTCGAGGTGCAGTTCCAGGTTTTTGAGGTTCAGGTGGCCGAGCAGGCCTGACATGGCCATGAAACCAAGCAGGGCCGACTCCATCAGGTAGAGCAGGTTGTTGCCGGTATTGACGGCGCCAAAGCCGAGCAGCAGGGTGATGCCGATGTACAGGGTCCCGGACCCGGTCAGTTTCAGACCATGGGAACGGAAATGTCGTTGAGCAGCGATAGCAGAACCTCACGTTTGTCGAGGGATTGATGTTCGGTACGCAGAATCAGACGGTGGGCAGCCACCGGCGGGGTGATCTGTTTGATATCCTCCGGAAGGACATAATCCCGTCCATCCAGGTAGGCCAAGGCTCGGGACGCCGCAGCCATGCTGATGGCGCCGCGCGTTGAAATGCCGGTGCTGATGAAACGATGTCGACGGCTGGCTTCGGCAATGGCAAAGAGATAGTCGACCAGCCTGTCATCAAGGTAAACGGTCTGGACTTCGTCTCTGGCGTGTTCAATCTGCTCACGGCTGATCAGCGGTTCGATCTCGAGGATTTTATCGCGAATACCACCGCTGCGGATGATCTGTTTTTCCAACGCGGCCGGAGGGTAGCCGATGCCGGTCGTGATCAGGAACCGGTCCAGTTGTGATTCCGGCAAGGGGTAGGTGCCGATCTGCTCCGTTGGATTCTGGGTCGCAATGACCATGAATGGTGTGGGCAGGGTGTAGCTGGTTCCTTCAATTGTAACCCTGCGTTCCTCCATGGCTTCGAGCATGGCACTCTGGGTTTTGGGCATCGCGCGGTTGATTTCGTCTGCCAGCAGGATGTGATTGAAGATCGGTCCCTCAATGAAGCGGAACTGGTTGCGCTCCCGGTCGAAAATAGACAGGCCGGTGATGTCGGACGGCATCAGGTCACTGGTGCACTGGATGCGGCCAAAGGTCAGGCCGAGGGCGCGGGACAAGGCCAGCGCCAGTGTTGTTTTTCCCAGCCCGGGGATATCCTCCAGCAATAGATGCCCGTCGGACAGAAGTGCGACCATGGCCAGGCGCAGCGCTTCGATTTTTCCCTGGAGGTAACGGCTGGACAGGGTGTCAATGACCTGAATGATGGCCGTGCGTTGGGGCAAGGCTTTTTTCATGGACCCTCCCGGGGAGAAAAAGTGGGGGTTCCCGAGCCATCTGGCAGCTTCGAGCCGTACTGACGGATCATGCTAGCATTTTTCGACAGCAACGGAAATGGCTGGAGTGCCCTGTTGTTCCCCTCCCGGCCGTGATGACTCTGCCGCAGTGTTCGACAGTGGCTATCGGCTGGGATGAGAGAGCGCCACCTCGACCGGGGTTGCTGTCAACAGGTCCGTCAGGAGGCGGGGGGAGATTTTGATCAGAAATCCTCGCTTGCCACCGTTGATGTAGATTTCATTGAGTTCAAGAATCGTTTTTTCTAGATAAACCGGCATTTTTTTCAGGGTGCCAAACGGAGATGTGCCGCCCACCAGGTAGCCGCTATGTCTGTTGGCAACATCGGGAGAGCAGGGCGTGACGCGCTTGACGTCAAGTTGGCGCGCCAGCTCCTTGGTTGACACTTCGCAGTCACCGTGCATCAGGATAATGAGAGGTCGTTTGGTTTCGTCTTCCATGACCAGTGTTTTGATCACCTGATGCTCATCGACGCCCAACTCGCGCGCAGAAACCCGGGTGCCCCCCTTCTCTTCATAGGCATAGAGCCGTGGCTCAAAAGATGCGCCCTGCTGTTTAAGCCAGCGTGTCGCAGCGGTAGCCGGGGCCTTGTCTTTAGCCATGCTTCCCCCTTTTTCTAAAACCAGCTCAGCACCAGAAGGCACAAACTCGCAACAAGGGCGATTCCACCGCATAGCGCTAGCAGGCTCAGGGGCCAGCGCAGGGCTTGGCGGGTCCGTAGGCGCATCGGGTAGATGAGGCCAAGCAGCGCGCCACTGATCGCCCCGCCAAGGTGGGCCGCGTTGTCAGCCCCGACCATCAGACCAAAGAAGAAAGCAAAAGCAGCCCACTTGAGCATGAAATCACGCTGGGCCAGAGCAATGTGTGTTCCGATGCGATGGAAATAACTGATTGAAAAGCCGATCAGGCCGAACAGTGATCCGGAAGCACCGACCACGACAACCAGTGGATGCCAGAGATAGCCAAGAAGGGTCGCCGTGAGGGCCGTCAGCAGGTAAAGGATGAGGAAGCCGCTTGGTCCGATTTCCTGCTCCAACTGGGGGCCGATCTGAAACAGCACCATCATGTTGAATCCGAGGTGGATGATTCCTCCGTGGGTGAACGCATAGGTCAGGCAGCGCCACCACTGATGGTGTTCGATGACCAGTGGCCACCACTGGCCGCCGGAGGAGACCAGGAGCTCTGCCTTGGGTGTCAGCAGGACGGACAGACCTAAACCGTGGCTGGCCCCACGCAGCACCATGGCCGAAAATAGTAGCAGGTTGAGAAACAGCAGCACCTGGCTGACGGAGGGTGCGTGGGGGGAGGACAAGCCGGACTGCCCTCCCTGTTTCCATTGGCGCTGCCAACGCATGATGCGCCATTGCCAGCGTGTGCCGTTCATCCCGAGGCTGTCGAAAAAGCCTTTCCAGTCCAAAAGAATCTCCCTGATGAATTTGACGTGAAGAATCCCGTTACTATTGCAGAAACCGTTCAGAGGAGCAAGGATTAACCTTCAACGGATACGGTGGTCTGTGGAGCCGAAAAAGACTCCAAGCTTGAATTTGTCGGGCAGATTCGGCAAAATATACATTTGTGTCCGGCTCTACTGTTGACATGAAGATATTTAGACATTTATTGAGGGGGGGATTTGTTATGGCGCTTGAGTCGTTGAATCCGGCAACCGGGGAGTTGCTGGAAACCTTTATCGAGTGGACAGATGACCAGATAGACCAGACAATTGAGGCAGTGCACCGGGCTTATACGCAGTGGCGGGAGACTTCATTTGCCCGGCGTAAAGAGTTGATGCTGAAGGCGGCGGACGTGCTGCGTTCCCGCCACAATGACTTTGCCCGTATGATGGCGCAGGAAATGGGCAAGCCGGTAACCGAAGGCCGGGCCGAGGTCGAAAAGTGCGCCTTGGTCTGCGAGTATTACGCACAGAATGCCGAGCAGATGCTGGCCCCGGAACCCATTGCCAGTGATGCGGGGAGATCCTACGTCGCTTTTCGTCCCCAGGGGACGGTTTTGGCTGTTATGCCGTGGAATTTTCCGTTCTGGCAGGTGTTCCGCTTTGCCGCTCCGGCGCTGATGGCAGGGAATACGGGTGTGCTTAAGCACGCTTCAAATGTGCCGCGCTGTGCCCTCGCGATTGAACGGGTTTTCATCGAAGCTGGCTTCCCGGCGGATGTTTTTCGTACACTGATGATCGGTTCCGGTAAAGTGAATCGGGTCATTGAGAATCCCAGGATTGTTGCGACGACTCTGACTGGTAGCGATATTGCCGGACGCAAGGTGGCGGAAAAGTCTGGAGCCATGCTCAAAAAGTCTGTTATGGAGCTGGGCGGGAGCGATCCCTTTATTGTGCTGGAGGATGCAGATCTTGATGAGGCCGCTGCCGTGGGTATCAAGGCGCGCTGTCTTAACTCGGGTCAGAGCTGTATTGCCGCTAAGCGTTTTATTGTCGTTGAAAATGTTTACGACACTTTCCTGGAAAAGTTCAAAGCGAATATGGCGGCCCTGGTCATCGGTGATCCTCTGGATGACAAAACGCAGGTTGGTCCACAGGCGAGAGAAGATTTGATGCGGGAATTGCACGCTCAGGTTGAAGCCTCTGTGCGCTGTGGCGCCACGATTGCTTTGGGCGGGATGCCTATGGGGCAGGGAGCGTTTTACCCGGCGACGATCCTGACGGAAGTCAAGAAAGGGATGCCTGCTTACAGTGAAGAGTTTTTTGGTCCCGTTGCGATCGTGATCCGGGTCAAAGATGCACAGGAAGCGCTCTTTGTCGCCAACGATACAGAATTTGGTCTGGGTGGCTCCGTGTGGACGCGGGATGTGGCGAAGGGTGAAGCTCTGGCAGCGCAGGTGCGCGCCGGTGCGGTTTTTGTCAACGGCATGGTCAAGAGTGATCCGCGTTTACCTTTCGGGGGGGTGGGGATTTCCGGTTTTGGCCGCGAGCTTTCTCACTATGGCATCAAAGAGTTTGTCAATATTCAGACGGTCTGGATCAAGTAGGGGCGCGCCCCTGGCCTGTTTGTTTGTCTCTTTGGGAACAAAAAAAGCGCTGCCCGGCTTGGGGCGCGCTTTTTTTGTTCGGCAGGCCGAATTGTTTTTTTCTTAGCTAAAACAAGCTGTTCTGGATAGTTGTTGGTGCGTTTTGTTCGTGTTGGACCAAGAGAAACTGTTTCAGCTGTTCACGGTTTTTGTTGACCTGATCTGGGCTGTAGGCCTGTTTCTCTTTGCGCCCCCAGACCACGTCGGGCCAGCAGAAATCATGGCGGTAACGACCGATGATGTGAATGTGCAGCTGCGAGACAACATTGCCGATGGCGGCTGTATTCAGTTTGTCGGGGCAGAACCGATAGCGGATAAAATGGCTGACGACTGCGATCTCGTGATCAACCCGCGTTCTCAGCGGGGCGGGAAGGTCAATCAGTTCAGTAGCCTGGACGCGGGGGACCACGACAAACCAGGGAACCAGTGCGTTGTTGAGCAGCAGGATTTCACTGGTTTCCCACGAGGCGAGTTGGTGGCAGTCGTTCTGTAGCCGTTCATCCAGTGTGAAGATTGTCTCTGTCATGACTCTGATCAGTCTTTCTTGTTCAGCAGGCCCTGGAGCCCCTGGAGTAGCTTCTCGCCTTCCTGCTGTACCAGGGGATCACTTCCGGCGGGCAGGTTCTGTTTTTCCAAGAGTCGTTTCTGGGCTCTTTCCAATTCGCTGGTTGCTTGCTGCACCGCGCCTGCCTTGACCGCCTCCAGATTCAGTTCGCCCTGCAGGACGCCACTGATCAGAGGGGCCAGCGCACCGGACTGACTGGATGTTGCATTCAGGATGGCTGTGATGAGTTGCTGAATGATCGTTTCAAGTGGCAGGCCGCCCTGTTGCTGGCCAATATTCCTGAGTTCGATGGTTGGCAGGGTAAGTTGGAGCTTGCTGACCTTGCTGCCCAATGCTGAAATTTCAGCGGCAACGCTAATGTCCTCAAGGCGTACCAGTTTTAAAATAAACTTCTTACTGCCAGCGGAGCTAGGCTTCTCCGTTGGTGACGGGCTTGCCGTTTTGCTCTGTGCGGTGAGCTGAGAAGGTTTTTTGAGCAGACTCTTGATATTAGATTTTTGTTGTTGCTGTTCAATGTTCAGTTTAAGGCCGCGGAACTCAACCAATGGAATGATCACCGTATCTGAACTCAGGGAGGCCAGATCCAGAGCAAACTGACTGCTTTCCAGCGTCATGAAATTGGGCGCGGTGAAGCCGGATGGATTGGCAATCTGCAACTGGCGCAGAGAAGTCTGTCCGCCCAGCAGATCAATATGGATGTCGTTCAAGGTTGTGGTGACACCCAGTGCCTTGTTGCCACCGTATTCAATGGCCTGCTTGGCAATGTTGTCCAGATAGTAGATGCCGACGCCGGCAGCAATGGCAATAAGCAGCAGCAGTCCGAGTACGAGCTTGACCAGTGTTTTCATGCTCTTCTCCCTGAAGGTAAGGTTGAATCCTCTTCCTTATCTTAAACATTCAATGCGGATATGCAAGGTCGTTTCCCGGGTTGATCCGGCGGCAAGGCTTGCTTTCGTTTTTGGCAATGCGTTATAGTGCGCTTTTTCCGTTCTCTGAATCCTGACGGGATTCAATCCCCCCGTATGTTTTTACCAAGGAGTATCGTCTCGATGATTACTGCAATCAGTCCGATTGATGGACGTTATGCTGACAAGGTCGCTCCGTTGGAGGCTTGTTTTTCCGAGTATGCCCTGATGCGCAATCGCGTCAAGGTTGAGGTGTTCTGGCTGCTGGCGTTGTGTGAAGAGCCGGGTATTCCTGAATGCCGTGTGCTGACTGAAGAGGAACAGGCCCTGCTGCGCCAGATCGTGGTCGACTTCACCCCCGAGCAGGCGCAAAGGGTCAAGGATCTGGAACGGGTCACCAACCATGACGTTAAAGCCGTCGAATACTATCTGAAAGAACAGATTGCCGAAACGTCGCTGGCTGACATCAGTGAATTTATCCATTTCTCCTGTACGTCGGAAGATATCAACAATCTGTCTCATGCCCTGATGCTCAAAGACGGCCTAGCCGTTACGGTTCCGTTGCAGCAGGAGATCATTGGTCGTCTCTCGCAGTTTGCCCATACGTGGCGTTCCGTATCCATGCTCGCTCGCACCCATGGGCAGACCGCGTCACCGACCACCATCGGCAAGGAGCTGGCGGTGTTTGTGGCACGCTTGCGTCGCCAGAGCGAAGCCATTGCCAGGGTTGAGATTCTCGGAAAGCTCAATGGTGCTGTTGGGAACTTTAATGCCCATCTCAGTGCCTATCCTGATGTCGACTGGGTCGAGTTGTCGCGTCACGTCATCGAAGACAGCCTGGGCCTGAAACAGAACCTGTTCACGACCCAGATCGAACCCCATGACTATATGGCCGAGTTGTTTGATGCCTTGTCGCGCTGGAATACCATTCTGACCGACGTCAATCGCGACATCTGGACCTATATCTCCATGGCCTATTTCGGCCAAAAGACTGTCGAGGGCGAGATCGGCTCTTCGACCATGCCGCATAAGGTCAACCCGATCGATTTCGAAAATTCCGAGGGCAACTGTGGCTTGGCCAATGCCCTGTTCAGCCATTTGTCAGCCAAATTGCCGATCTCTCGTTTGCAGCGTGACCTGACCGATTCAACCGTGCTGCGCAACATGGGTGTGGGCTTTGGTTATAGCCTGATTGCTTACCATTCCACCCTTAAAGGCTTGAGCAAGCTCAAGCTAAATGATGCTCACCTGGCCGCTGATCTGGATGGGGCCTGGGAAGTGCTGGCCGAGCCGGTTCAGACCGTTATGCGCAAGGCCGGGGTGGCCAATCCGTATGAGAAGCTCAAGGCGCTGACCCGTGGCCGCCAGATCACAGCTGAGATCATGCGCGAGTTCATCGAATCGCTGGAACTGCCGGAAGATGACAAAGAGCGGCTGCTGCAGATGACGCCGGCGAGCTATATCGGCATGGCTCCGGAGCTGGTTGACCTGCTGTAGGGGCTTTTTGCTTGACAGTTAGACGGCTATTGCATACTGTATACAGCGCTTGAAGCTGGTATCTTGGTGATATATTTCAGTTAAGTTGTTGTTTTTAGTGCTGAAATATTCATTAGGGAGTTTTCTGCTGCCAAGCGGTTTAAGGGTTGATGGTTGGGTCTCACAGTGGTCAGGACGCGTGTGTTCTGCCAGGGCGGGATCTTTTTGAAGAGTTGTGACATCAAATCTGAAGGAGAGATCATGGCAAAGATTATCTGGTCGAAAATTGACGAAGCTCCGGCACTGGCAACCTATGCCTTTTTGCCGGTTGTTCAGGCTTTCACCAAAGGCACTGGTATTGAAGTTGAAACCAAGGACATTTCCCTGGCTGGCCGTATCCTGGCCAACATGCCGGAGAAGCTGAAAGAAGATCAGAAGGTTGCTGACAATCTGGCTGAACTGGGTGAGCTGGTGAAGAAGCCCGAAGCCAACGTGATCAAGCTGCCGAACATCAGTGCTTCGATCCCCCAGCTGCAGGCTGCTATCAAAGAACTGCAGAGCAAAGGTTATGACGTTCCGACCTACCCTGAAGAAGCGACAACTGACGCTGAGAAAGAACTGCAGGCCCGTTATGCCAAGTGCCTGGGTTCCGCGGTTAACCCGGTGCTGCGTGAAGGTAACTCCGACCGTCGCGCTGCAGCTTCCGTCAAGGCGTTTGCTCAGAAAAATCCCCATCGCATGATGAAGCCGTGGCCGGCAGCCGGTGAGTCCCAGTGCCGTGTGGCTCATATGGACAGCGGTGATTTCTACGATACCGAAAAATCCGTCACCATGTCGAAAGATGACACCATCAACTTTGAATTTGTTGATGCAGCCGGCAATGTTACGGTACTCAAAAAAGGTCTGAAGCTGCTGAAAGATGAGGTTTTTGACTCTTCTGTTCTGCACGTTGCCAAGCTGCGCGAGTTCTATGCTGCCACGGCTGCCGAGGCCAAAGAAAAGGGCGTTCTGCTGTCCCTGCACCTGAAAGCGACCATGATGAAGGTTTCCGACCCCGTCATGTTCGGCCATGCGGTTTCCGTTTATTTCCAGGCCGCTCTGGACAAGCATGCTGACACCCTGAAATCCATCGGTGCCAACGTCAATCTGGGCCTTGGTGACATCCTGTCCAAACTGGACAAGCTGCCCGCAGACAAGAAAGCTGAGATTGAAGCCGATATCAACGCTTGCTATGAGACTCAGGCCAAACTGGCCATGGTTGACTCCCGCAAGAACATTACCAACCTGCATGTGCCCAACGATGTGATCGTTGACGCTTCCATGCCTAACGTCGTGCGCGACGGTGGCAAGATGTGGAACAAGGCGGATGAACTGCAGGACACCATCGCCATGGTTCCTGACCGCTGCTATGCCACCATGTACCGCACCATCGTTGAAGATGCTGCGCAGAACGGCCAGTTCAATCCCGCTACCATGGGTAGCGTGGCCAACGTTGGTCTGATGGCACAGAAAGCTGAAGAGTACGGCTCCCACGACAAGACCTTTATCGCGGCTGGCAAAGGCGTGATTCGCATGGTCAACGGCGCTGGCGAAGTTGTCATGGAGCAGGCGGTGGAGCAGGGCGACATCTTCCGTGCTTGCCAGGCTAAAGACATTCCCATCAAAGACTGGGTGAAACTGGCCGTGACCCGTGGCAAGGTTTCCGGTGAGCCGGTTGTGTTCTGGCTCGACGAGAACCGTGGCCATGATGCGGAAATGATCAAAAAGGTCAACAAGTACCTGCCCGAGTTTGATACGACCGGTGTTGAGATTCACATCATGAATCCGGTTGATGCGATGAAGTTCTCCGTAGCGCGCGTGCGCAAAGGCCTGAACACCATCTCCGCAACCGGTAACGTTCTGCGTGACTACCTCACCGACCTGTTCCCGATCCTTGAACTGGGCACCTCTGCCCGTATGCTGTCCATCGTGCCCCTGCTGGCTGGTGGCGGTCTGTTCGAGACCGGTGCAGGCGGTTCCGCGCCCAAGCACGTTGAGCAGTTCCTCAAAGAAGGTCATCTGCGTTGGGACTCCCTTGGTGAGTACTGTGCTCTGGTTCCTTCCCTTGAGATGATCGCAGCCAACGATGGCAATCAGAAAGCTGCTGTTCTGGCTGAAACGCTGGATGCGGGTATCGGTCAGTATCTGGAGAACCAGAAGCTGCCTTCCCGTAAAGCCAAGGAAATCGACAACCGTGGTGCCTCCTTCTACCTCAGCCTCTACTGGGCTCAGGCTCTGGCCGCTCAGGACAAAGACGCTGAACTGAAGGCACGCTTTGCTCCAGTGGCTGCGGCTCTGACCGAGAATGCGGACAAGATCGATGCCGAGCTGATCAACTGCCAGGGCAGCCCGGTGGATATCGGTGGTTACTTCATGCCGGACGATGCCAAGGCCTTCGCTGCCCTGCGTCCGAGTGCAACCTACAACGCGATTATTGACGCGATGTAAAAAGCGCTACAATTGGTACCAACAAAAAAAGCCCGCCTTTCGGCGGGCTTTTTTTGTTGGCGAAGAAGTTCATCAATGCACCAGAACCGTCCACAAGATACCGGCGCCAATGGCCGAACCGATGACACCAGCGACGTTGGGGGCCATGGCGTGCATCAGCAGGAAGTTGCCCGGATCTTCTTTCTGCCCCATGTTGTGAACAACGCGGGCCGAGTCGGGCACCGCGGACACCCCGGCTGCTCCGATCAGCGGGTTGATTTTTTGGCGTAGGAACAGATTCATGAACTTGGCGAACAAGATCCCGCCACAGGTGGCAATGCAGAAGGACAGGGCGCCGAGGACGAAGATCAGGATCGATTGGGGAGTGAGAAAATAGTCGGCGTTGGTACTGGCGCCGACGGAAAAACCAAGCAGAATCGTGACGATGTCGATCAGGGCATTGCGTGCCGTGTTGGCCAGCCGATCGGTGACCAGGCTTTCCTTGAGCAGGTTGCCGAAAAACAGCATACCAATGAGAACCATGGACCCCGGTGCGATCAAACCGCATATAAGAAAGGCACCGATAGGGAAGATGATCCGTTCGCGTTTACTGACCTGGCGAGGAGGCGCCATGCGGATAAGGCGTTCTTCGCGGGTGGTCAGCAGCTTCATGATCGGCGGCTGAATCACCGGTACCAGTGCCATGTAGGAATAGGCGGCAATGGCGATGGAGCCGAGCAGATGGGGGGCCAGTTTGGCGGACAGAAAGATCGCTGTCGGACCATCCGCGCCGCCGATAATACCAATCGCACCGGCTTCCTGTGGCGTGAAGCCCAAAGCCAGTGCACCAATCAGGGTCAAAAAAATGCCGATCTGGGCGGCGGCACCGAGCAGCACTAGTTTCGGGTTGGACAACATGGCGGAGAAATCGGTCATGGCGCCGATGCCGAGAAAGATCAATGGCGGGAAAATGCCCTCGCTGACGCCGAAATAGATATAGGACAGCACACTGCCCGGATCGTAGACGCTGAGGGCCATGCCCGAGACGGAGGGGATATTGCCGACCAGAATGCCAAAGCCGATGGGAACCAGCAGCAACGGTTCATAATCCTTGACAATGGCCAGGGTGAGAAAGGCCAGACCGACCAGGATCATCAGCACATGGCCCCAGCTCAGGTGGACGAAGCCGGTGCCGGAAAAAAACTGGTTCAATGTTTCCATGTGTTGTGAGCTCCCCTCTATTGGTCACTCTGGCGCCGCTTGGGTGTCGTGACCGCGATCTGAATCAGTTCTTGCCCCTGGGCGATACTGTCGCCAATGCTGACTTGAATGGCGGCTACCGTTCCGGAAGCTGGGCTGGGGATTTCGTTCTCCATTTTCATGGCTTCCATCTTACACAGGGGCTGCCCAGCTTTGACCTCATCTCCCGTTTTGACATAAATCGCGAGTATCGTGCCTGGAATCGGGGCACAGACCGCTCCGGCCAGTGGTGAAGGTGATGTGGTTTGTGTCGCTATGGCTGTTGACGGGCTGGAAGAGCCGCTCAGGCTGCGTTTCATCGGACCGATGCTTTCATCCGTCGGCTGGTGGATCTGATCAATTGTCACCTGATAATTCGTGCCATTGATTTCAACTTCAGCGGCTTCTGTACTGAGTTCGCGGATTTCGACCTGAAGTTTTTTGCCGTTGATCGTCAATTCATAGTTACGCATAGGGACTCCTGTCCGACAGGCTTCGCATCTGACCACGCGGATTCCAGAACGATGCCATGGCGGGGCGCTCATGGATGGTGATACGCTGAAGATCGCCGCCACAGCGCTCCAATTCAAGATGAAGAACCAGGCTGATGGCGGCATGAATTTCCGGTTCAGTCAGTTCGGTGGCCTGGGCTGAGATGGAAGAGTCTGTGGCCGCTGGTGTCTTTTGTTTGAGCTGGTCGAGCCAGCTGAGCAAACGTGGAAGACTGCTGATAAACAGGCTGATCAGGAGCAGTCCTGAAAAGACAATCAGCATTCCGGTAAGGGTAATGGCAATCCCATTTCCTGTCAGAATGTTGGATGGAGAGAATTGGATCATGCGCGCTCCAGACTAAAGAGGAATGTTGCCATGTTTTCTGGGGGGATTGCTATCGCGTTTGTCGGCCAACATTGTCAGGGCCTTACAGATACGCAACCGGGTGCGTTCCGGCAGGATAACGTCATCCACATAGCCGCGACGGGCGGCCGCATAAGGCGTGGAAAAGGTTTCATTGTATTCATGCTCCATCTGGCGGAGTTCCTCAGGTTTTCCGGCCAGTTCTTTGCCGTAAATCAGTTCGACGGCCCCCTTGGCTCCCATGACGGCAATTTCAGCGCTGGGCCAGGCATAGTTGATATCACCGCGCAGATGCTTGGAACTCATGACGCAATAGGCTCCACCATACGCTTTACGCGTAGTTAGTGTAATTTTGGGTACTGTCGCCTCGGCGTAGGCATAGAGTAGCTTGGCTCCGTTACGAATGATGCCGCCATATTCCTGCACTGTGCCGGGCATGAACCCGGGCACATCGACAAGCGTAACGAGCGGGATGTTAAAGGCATCACAGCAGCGGACAAAGCGTGCGCCTTTAATGGATGCGTTGTTATCAAGAACGCCAGCCATATGAGCTGGCTGGTTGGCCACAATACCCACGGCCATGCCGTTGAAGCGGGCAAAGCCAATAATCAGGTTGGGAGCATAGTCGGGCTGGATTTCAAAAAAACAGTTATTGTCGATGATTTCAGCAATCAGTTGTTTCATGTCGTAGGGGCGGTTGCGGTCAACAGGAATCAGTTGGTTGAGCGCAGGGACTCCCCGATGGGCCGGATCATCTGTTTCCTGGATGGCGGGTGGGAGCATGTTGTTTTGAGGCAAAAAAGACAGCAGGTCGCGAGCCGCGGCAATTGCCAGCTGCTCGCTGGCTGCGGCAAGATGGGCGACCCCGCTGTGGCGGGTGTGGATTCCGCTGCCGCCAAGCTGCTCGGCGGTGACCTCTTCTCCGGTCACACTCTTGACCACTTTGGGGCCGGTCAGAAACATGTAACTGTTGTTTTCAACCATGATGGTGAAATCGGTCAGAGCCGGACTGTAGACGGCGCCGCCGGCACAGGGACCGAAGATCAGAGACAGCTGGGGAATCACGCCTGAGCATTGAACATTACGCAGAAAGATGTCCGCATAGCCGGCCAGACTTTCAATCCCTTCCTGAATCCTTGCGCCGCCGGAGTCGTTGAGGCCGATGACAGGTGCCCCGTTTTTGAGAGCCATGTCCATCACTTTGCAGATCTTCTCGGCATGGGTTTCCGACAGGGATCCGCCGGCGACAGAAAAATCCTGAGAGAACAGGTACAACAGCCGGCCTTTAATGGTGCCGTAGCCCGTAATGACACCATCCCCCAGCCATTCTTTTTCGGCCATGTTGAAATGGGTACAGCGATGGCACTTGAACATGTCGAACTCTTCAAAGCTGCCCTCATCAACGAGCAGGTCAATTCGTTCACGGGCCGTCAGGCGACCGCTTTGATGGCGTTTTTTCTGCTGGGCCAGGCCACCACCGGTCAGTGCCTGCTGGCGCAGGTTCAACAGCTGATCGATCTTGTTTTTCATTGCAGTCCTCGTGGCAAAAAAATGATTCAGAACGATTTTTCGATCGCCTGGTTAGCCGTTGTAATAGATCTGGTAGAGGGTCTCGCTGCCCAGAAGCTGATCGACCTGGTCCTGTAGGGCGATGCGCTGTGGATTGTTCAGCCAGTCATTCCAGTTCTCCAGGGTTTTCCAGGAACTGATGACAACCCGCTCGCTGGGGTCATCATAGTTGATCAGGGTTTCTCCTGAAATATAACCATTCTGGGCATGGGCCAGAGCGCGCATCTGCAGCAGCAGGGGGCGCAGTTCAGGCTCTTTTTCCGGCGTGACGCGTCTGAGAATAATAATTTTGACCGCCATGGCGTTCTCCTTGGTAGAGGGGGATTCCTGTTCAAGTCTAGCAGCTTGCAGGGACATTGCGAGGGGTTGAACTGTTTTTCTCGCTTTGTGCGATATTTTATCATTTCTGGTTGTTTGCCCTTCGTGTTGAATGATGCTAATGATTGATCGTCGTTTTGTGCTACAGTGCGAAACCAGATTTCACCGTTGTACTGTCAATGTCTTCGTTTGCCCCTCTCTATTGGTCATGAGGTAATCTTCATGCTTTATCCTGTCATTCTTTCCGGCGGCAGCGGCACACGTTTGTGGCCCCTGTCCCGCTCTTTGCATCCCAAGCAGTTACTCCCCCTGACAGGCGATCTGACCCTGTTGCAGCAGACGGTTTCCCGATTAACGGGGTTGGAAGATGTCGCCGCTCCCCTCATTGTGTGTAACGAAAGCCACCGCTTCATGGTCGCGGAACAGCTGCGCCAAATCGGCATTGTAGCGCCCTCCATCCTGCTTGAGCCGGTGGGGCGCAACACGGCACCCGCTGTGGCTCTGTCTGCACTTCATGCCCATGAAACGGATCCGGAGGCCGTGTTGCTGGTTTTGCCCGCCGACCACGTGATTGCGCGACCTGCGGTGATGCGTCGGGCCGTACAGGATCTGCTGCCCTGGGTTGAGCGGGGAAAACTGGCCACGTTTGGCGTGGTGCCGACCGGAGCTGAAACCGGCTATGGTTATATCCGTCGTGACCCCACTGCGGTTGACAGCGCGAGCGGTATTTATCCCGTTGCAGCCTTTGTTGAAAAGCCGGATATCTCAACCGCGCAGCAATATGTGGATTCAGGCGCGTATTACTGGAACAGCGGCATGTTCCTGTTCAGGGCTGATCGGTATCTGGAGCAGCTTCAGCAGCACGCTCCGGCGATTCTTGCGTCCTGCCGAGCCGCCATGGCGGGGGCTCAGTGCGATCTGGATTTTGTCCGCGTCGACGCCGGGTCGTTTGAGTCCTGCCCGGGCGACTCGATCGACTATGCGGTCATGGAGAAGACCGCTGAAGCGGTCGTTATCCCTCTCGATGCGGGCTGGAACGATGTCGGATCCTGGTCGGCGCTGTGGGAGGTTGGCGACAAGGATGGGCAGAATAACGTCGTCAAGGGTGATGTGCTGCTGCACGATGTGAAGAACAGCTATCTCCACAGTTCCAGCCGACTGCTCGCCGCCGTGGGGGTGGACGATCTGGTGGTGGTCGAGACGGCCGATGCGGTACTGGTGGCAAAGCAGGAGCGGGTGCAGGATGTCAAGGCCATTGTTGATCAGCTCGGTCAGCAGCAGCGTTCGGAGACGGATCTGCACAGTCGCGTGGCACGGCCCTGGGGCTGTTACCAGACCATCGATCAGGAGGAGCGTTTCCAGGTGAAACGGATCACGGTTAAACCGGGTGCCAGCCTGTCACTGCAGATGCATCATCATCGTGCCGAGCACTGGATTATCGTCCGGGGGACAGCGCGCATCACCAAAGGCGACGAAGTCCTGATTCTCAGTGAAAATGAATCGACCTATATCCCTCTGGGGGTCTCGCATCGGCTGGAAAATCCCGGACTGATTCCTCTTGAGCTGATTGAGGTTCAATCCGGGGCTTATCTGGGAGAGGATGACATCGTTCGTTTTGAGGATCGCTACGGTCGTTGAACAGGTTTTACGGATGTTGGAGGTTATGACATGAAAATTATTCTGCCGGTCGCTGGCAAGGGAACGCGACTGCGTCCCCACACCCATGCCAAAGCCAAGTCGTTGGTTCGGGTTGCCGGAAAAACGGTTCTGGAACACATTGTTTCCCGGTTGCTGCAGCTCGGGGAGCACGAATATATTTTCATTATCGACGAAAATGGCATCCAGATCCGCGAGTTTATGGAACATCACTTTCCTGATCTGACCTGTCATTATGTGGTGCAGCAGGAGAGATTGGGGCCGGCCCATGCCGTTTTTCTGGCGCAACCTCATATCGTGCCGGGCGATGACCTGCTGGTGGTCTTCAACGACACCATTTTTGTTGCCGACCTGACCCAGGTTCCGCGTTTGTGTCAGGATGCCGATGGGCTGATTTATTCCAAGGAAGTCGAGGATTACCAGCGCTTTGGTGTGAACGTCGTGCGCGATGGTGCCATCATTGAAATGGTGGAAAAGCCCGATACCCCGGTTTCGCGTTTGGCCCAGGTCGGACTGTACTACCTCAAGGATGGCGACCGGTTCATGGGGTATCTGCGGCAGTGTATTGCTGAAAAAGAAACAGTAAAAGGTGAGTACTATCTACCTGCCGTTTTCATGCGCATGATTCGGGATGGCCAGCGACTGCTGGCTCCGGAGATTGACGCCTGGCTTGATTGCGGCAAGCCCGAAACGCTGCTTGAAACCAACCGTTATCTGTTGCGCGGCCGGCATCACAACGATGGTCAGCTCGAGAATTCCGTGCTCATTGCGCCTGTGCATATCGCCAAAGGGGTGGTGGTGCGCAACAGCGTCATTGGACCGAATGTGTCCATTGCCGAAAACAGTGCCATTGAAGGTTGTGTGATTGCTGACAGTATTATCAATACCAGCAGCAGCATCCGGCAGGTTGTTCTGTCCTCCTCGATTCTGGGAGATTCAGTGGTTGTCCATGGGTCAGCGCGGCGGATGAATGTCGGTGATCATTCGCATCTGCAGTTCGAATCCTAGCCATTATTCGGAGAACAGCTATGAACATCCTCGTTACCGGCGGGGCAGGGTATATCGGTTCCCATACCTGTCTGGAACTGCTGCAAGCCGGCCATCAGGTCATCTGTTACGACAATCTGAGTAACGCATCGAAACAGTCCGTACAGCGCGTGGAGAAATTGACGGGTGTAGCGATGTCTTTCTATGGCGCAGACATCCGTGACCGCAGTGCACTTGATGCGGTTTTTCAGCGCCACCGCATCGACGCCGTTATTCACTTTGCCGGGCTGAAGGCCGTGGGGGAGTCGGTCGAACAGCCGATAGCCTACTACGATAACAATGTCCGTGGTACTCTGACTCTGTGTCAGGCCATGGCAGCGCACAACTGTAAAAACCTGGTTTTCAGTTCCTCGGCCACGGTTTATGGGCAACCGGAGACGGTTCCTATCCGCGAAGATTCTCCCGTTGGTGCGACGAATCCATACGGACGGAGCAAGCTGATTATTGAGCAGATGCTGGAGGATATTACCCTGTCGGATGATCAATGGCATGTCGCGCTGCTGCGCTATTTCAATCCTGTCGGGGCGCACTGTTCGGGCTGTATCGGTGAGGATCCGCGTGGCATCCCCAACAATTTACTTCCATTTGTGGCCCAGGTCGCGGTAGGCAAGCGCGATTGTCTCCGGGTCTTTGGTGGCGACTACCCGACCGTTGATGGGACCGGTGTCCGAGATTATATTCACGTGGTGGACCTGGCCCGCGGCCATATCTGTGCGCTGAATGCATTATCGGAGCATCAGCTGTTAACGGTCAATCTTGGCACTGGCCACGGTTATTCCGTTCTTGAGGTGGTCAGGGCGTTTGAAGCGGCCAGCGGCTGTCAGGTGCCTTATCAGATCGTCGCACGCCGACCGGGCGATATTGCCATCTGCTATGCCGATACCCACTATGCCGAAAAGGTGCTGCGCTGGCGCGCCGAATATGATCTGAACCGGATGTGTGCCGACGCCTGGCGTTGGCAATCGGCGAATCCCAATGGTTACGAAGACGGCTGCGGCGAGTAGCTGAACGGGATTTGTATCCGGTTGTTCAGGCCGTTCTCTCACCCCGAAAGCAGGGAGTGAGTCAGGCGATTGACTGCAGCACCTGTTTCACCAGCACATTCGGGTCGAATTTGGCAATGAAGGCGGTGGCACCAGCCTCGCGGGCCTTCAGCTCGTTGGTCGGGTTGCTCATGGAACTGTGCAGAATGATGGGCAGAGCGCTCATCTCCGCGATGGAACGGATGGAGCGGGTAAAGGTAAAACCATCCATGCCCGGCATTTCGATGTCGGAAATGATGAGGTTTACCGGCAGCAGATCGCTGCGGGTTTCCGGGTCGGTCATGGCCTCCAGTGCTTTGACTGCGGAGTCAAACTGGGTGATGCTCATGCCCAGTTCGGTCAGGGTGTTTTTCATCATCAGCAAGGCGGAGCTCGAGTCGTCCACCAGCAGGACGTGTTTGTCCTGACCTCTCCTTTTTCCTTCTTCCAGCAGGCTGGTTTCGATGACGGTTGGCAGGCCCACAATTTCGGCCAGGATTCCTTCGATGTCGAGCAGCAGTACCATTTCGCCCTGATCGTCATAGGCAATGGCGACCAGGGCTGGGGCATCGAATCCGTCCGGTTTCTTGATGTCTTCCCAGCTTCGCGTCAGCAGAATTTCTGGTGAGGCCACCAGAAAAGCGTTGAGCTGGTTGTTGTATTCACAGACGACCAGGTAGCCGATGTCGTGCTGAAAGTTGACAGGCGTCATGTCGAGGGCTTGCGACAGGTCAATGACGCTGATCGCCTGGCCGCGGAAATTAACCACGCCTCGGATGGCCGGGTGAGAATGGGGAATGCGGTCCAGGCGGGCCGGGCATTCGATGATTTCAATGATTTTAAAGACGTTGATGCCGTACAGCTGACGATCGGTCAGGCGGAACGTGAGCATTTCCATTTGATTGGAACTGGAGAGCGAGGTTCGGGTCAGGACTTCCTGCAGGGTGGCGTCGTTGGTCATTCCGAAATCTCCTGTTTGTGACGGTCACGTGACGAGAACCTTGGGGGATGAACGTTTTGAGCCCGCATGCCAAAGCTGTGGGCCGCAGATATTTTTCATCCGGCGGACGGTGTGAATAACTGACCTCTAATTTTGCGCTTAAACGCGGCGTTGTCAACTGTTGACAGTTTTTCTTTTCGCAGGGAGCGGAAAAAACGCGGATTGGTGTTGCGGCCATCGTCGGTAACAGCGAAGCCCCTGACAGATGGCAGGGGCTTCGCTGTTACTGATTTGAGCGGGGTTCAGAATTCTAACGCAGATTGTAGAATACGTCTTTTCCGTTGAATACCGAGACGCCTTCAAGTTCATCTTCAATGCGCAGCAGCTGATTGTACTTGCAGATGCGGTCGGTACGGCACAGCGACCCGGTTTTAATCTGGCCGGCGTTGGTGGCGACAGCCAGATCGGCAATGGTGGAATCCTCGGTCTCGCCACTGCGGTGGGAGATGACGCAGGTGTACCCGGCGCGCTTGGCCATTTCAATGGCCTCGAGGGTTTCGGTCAGGGTGCCGATCTGGTTGACCTTGATCAAAATCGAGTTGGCAATGCCTTTTTCGATGCCCTGTTTCAGGATCTTGCTGTTGGTGACAAACAGATCATCGCCGACGATCTGGATCTTGTCACCCAGCCGCTCGGTCAGCAGTTTCCAGCCGTCCCAATCGTTCTCGGCCATCCCGTCTTCGATGGAGATGATGGGATAGCGATCGACCAGGTCGGCGTAGAATTCTACCAATTCTGCAGCGGTTTTCTTGGGCTGAGCCTCGTTTTCCAGCAGATAGACACCGTCTTTGAACAGTTCGGATGACGCGACGTCCAGAGCCAGCAGTACCTCGTCACCAGCTTTGTAGCCGGCGGCCGCGATGGCTTCCATGATGACCTGCAACGCTTCCTCGTTGCTGCCGAGATTGGGGGCAAAGCCACCCTCGTCGCCGACGGCGGTGTTGTAGCCCTTGTCCTTCAGGACTTTCTTCAGCGCGTGGAAGATTTCTGCGCCCATGCGCAGGGCTTCCTTGAAAGACGGTGCGCCGGCGGGCATGATCATGAATTCCTGGATGTCGACGTTGTTGTCGGCATGGGCGCCGCCATTGAGGATATTCATCATCGGCAGCGGCAGTTCCTTGGCGTTGGGGCCGCCGAGGTACTGGTAGTAGGGCAGGCCCGATTCTTCGGCCGCGGCGCGGGAGCAGGCCAGGGAGACGCCGAGCATGGCGTTGGCGCCGAGGTTGCTTTTGGTTTCTGTGCCGTCGAGTTCAATGAGCTTGGCATCGATACCGGCCTGGTCCGTGACTTCCCAGCCGATCAGGGCGTCAGCGATGGTTTCGTTGACGTTGTCGACCGCCTTCTGAACACCTTTGCCGAGATAGCGGCTCTTGTCGCCATCGCGCAACTCCAATGCTTCGCGCTCACCCGTCGAGGCTCCGCTGGGGACGGCGGCACGGCCCATGATGCCACTTTCGAGGAAGACATCGACTTCAACGGTGGGATTACCGCGTGAATCGAGAATTTCGCGCGCGTAAATATCCATGATTTCGCTCATTGTGCTCTCCTTGTGGTGTGAAAAAAGATGGTTGTGCAATGAAATTGAGAAGGAAATCCCTGTTTTTGTTTTCGGGATTGTGTAGTATAGTCGGGCGCTGTATTTATAGCACAGGCATCGGGTTTTGAAACCCACTTTCTCTTTTTTAACGGCGTGGCTGTGGGCGGTAAATCGGAAGTCAATGCGTCTGTCAATCGCCGCAGTGGCGTAGAGGCTGCGGCTGATCTGTCAGCGGTCAACCATAAGTACGAGGACTGATTGAAAAACGACTCGCACCGATGCAGCTATACGGTTGAAGATCCCCGTGTCGCGCATGCCCTGTTTGGCCAGCAGAACTGTCATCTTAAACAGCTTGAGGGCCTGCTGAAACTCAAGATTGCAATCCGTGGCTACACGGTCACCCTGACGGGCGATCCCCTGCAGGTCGAGCTAGGTCAGCGTGTCTTGCAGCAGCTGACCGCGCTGTTGCAGCGTAATTATCCCCTCTACCCACCCGACATCGACTATGCCGTCAGTATTTTGCGCACGGACGCCGCGGCACAACTGGTCGATATCTTTTTTGACACCATACTCATCTCCGCGCGCAACAAGATGATTGCACCCAAAACCCTGGCCCAGAAGCGCTACATCGACGCGATTCGTCATTACGACGTGGTGTTTGGCATCGGGCCGGCGGGAACGGGGAAAACCTACCTCGCCATGGCTCTGGCTGTGGCCGCCTGGCAGCAGAAGCAGGTCCGGCGGATTCTGCTGGTACGCCCGGCGGTTGAAGCAGGGGAGAAACTCGGTTTTTTGCCCGGAGATATCGCGGAAAAGGTCAATCCTTACCTCCAGCCGCTCTACGATGCCCTGTTTGATATGGTCGATTTTCGCAAGGGGCAGGAACTGATCGATGAGGGTATCGTGGAGGTCGCGCCCCTGGCTTTCATGCGTGGTCGAACTCTTAATGATGCGTTCATTATTCTGGATGAAGCCCAGAATACAACAACCCAGCAGATGAAGATGTTCCTCACCCGCCTGGGATTTGGCAGCAAAGCGGTGATCACCGGGGATACCACCCAGATCGATCTGCCCGCAGGGCGGCGTTCCGGTTTATTGCAGGCAGTCGGTCTGCTTGAAAAAGTTGAAGGAATTGCCGTTAATCGTTTTACCGATATTGACGTGGTGCGCCATCCGATCGTTCAACGGATTGTTCAGGCGTACGCAAGTCTGGATCAGGGAGCATGACAGGAAAAAATTTGAAAAAGCAGCAGACGGTTTCAGCCAGAACCCGCATGCAGCGCCATCTTCTGCTGCTGACTTTGGCACTGGTTCTGGCGTTCGTCGTGGTTCCGAAGGGGGGCTTTGTCCCGGACTACTACCGTCCTGGCGATATCGCCTCGCGTGACGTCAAGTCGCCGCGTGGTTTTCTGGTGCCTGAACCGGCCCTGACGGAGAAAAAGCGTCAGGATGCCGCGGCCGCTGTTCTGGCGGTGTATGATTACGATGCTCGTCCGAGCAGTGAAGTCGCCCATAATCTGGTAAATGCATTCCAGGCTCTGCGTCAACAGCACAAACAGGAAGAGTTGCGTCAGCAGCTGGCTGCGGCAGAGAAGGAGGCAAAATCGAAGGCGGTACTCGAGGGTTCTGTGCCCAGCGAAGGTACGGTTCCGCTTGGCCCTGTCGACGCGGTGAGCGAGGTCAACCTGAACAGTTTGCTTGGGACCGAACTGGACGATAAACAGACTGACGCTCTTCACCGACTGGCGCTGGATGAGGCTTTTGTCGGGGCTTTTTCTGCGGCGGTTCAGAAAACACTGAAGCGACGCATCGTCGGCAGTCTGGAGCTGTTCCGCAGCCAGTGGCGCGGCGCCATGACCGTGCGCGATCTGGCGACCCGTGAAGAAGCCAATGTTGAGCAGATCGATGATGTGCTGGGCATTAATGAAATTCTGGCAGAGATGCGTACCCGCGTGGAAATGCGCAAGGCGTTACAGGGCGATTATTCCCAGTTGCTGGGGCTGCTGCAGAAGGTGCTTCATCCAAATCTGACCTACAATCAGAGTGAGACCGAGGCCCGGCGGCGAACTGCAGCCGAGGCGGTGTTGCCGGTGCTGCTGCAGGTTAAACCGGGTGAAATGATTGTGCGCGAAGGGGAACGGGTTACGGAGGACCAGATCCGCAAACTGAAAGCCCTGCGCGAATCCGTCGATCTGTCGAAAGGCATGCGCACCGGTGCCGGTCTGGTGCTTGCCATTCTGCTACTGTTTTATGCGGTCCATCGCTTTGCCCGCGGCAATATCCGCAAATACCGGCCGCAAATGCGCGATCAGCTGTTTCTGGTTCTGGTGTTCTCCGTCCTGTTCGTGCTGCTCAAGCTGGGCATTTTCATGTCAACGGCGATGCAGAGTTCCTTCCCCTATATTGATTCTCCCTGCTATTACTATGCGTTGCCCTTTGCTGCCGGTGCCATGCTGGTGCGCATCGTGCTGAATTCGGAAACGGCTTTTATCTTCAGCGTCCTGTTTGCCCTGATGACCGGTTTGCTGTTCGGCGATAACCTGTTCATGGCCATTTACGCGTTGAGCGGCAGTCTGACGGCGGCGCACTGGGTGCGTCACAGCCAGGCGCGGAGCAACCTCTATCGCGCCGGCTGGTATCTGTCGCTGCTGAATATGGGCATGGTGGTTGCGATTCACATGGTCGCTGGCCATGCGTTTGATGTCCAGTTGCTCTATCGGCTCGGATTCGGTTTCATCGGCGGTTTTCTGTGTGCGGTGATTGTTAATGGTACGATTCCCCTGATGGAATCGTTGTTCAAATACACCACGGATTTCCGGTTGATGGAACTGGCCAACATGAACACCCCGATTCTGCGTGAGCTGATGATTCAGGCGCCGGGGACCTATCATCATTCGATCATTGTCGGCAATCTGGTGGAAAATGCCGCTGAGGCCATTGGCGCCAATCCGTTGCTGGCGCGTGTCGCCGCCTATTACCACGACATCGGCAAGATCCGCAAACCCCTCTATTTCGCCGAGAATATCCGCAATCAGGAAAATCGTCACGACAAGCTGGCACCGTCCATGAGTGCACTGATTCTGATCTCGCATCTCAAGGATGGCGTTGAACTGGCGCGGGAGAACAAGCTGGGACAGGAACTGATTGACATCATCCGTCAGCACCATGGCACGTCGCTGATCAAGTTCTTTTATGACAAGGCCCAGCAACGCGAGAAGGATGGGCAGGTCAACGAGCAGGATTACCGCTATCCGGGACCCAAACCCCAGACGCGGGAAGCCGCTCTGATCATGCTGGCGGACGCCGTCGAGGCCGCCGGACGCACCCTGTCCGATCCAACATCGGCGCGCATTCAGGGCATGGTGCAGAAAATCATCAACAACATTTTTATTGATGGCCAGCTTGATGAGTGCGAACTGACCCTGAAAGATCTGCACGAGATTGCCAAGAGTTTTAACCGGATTCTGTCCGGCATTTTTCATCAGCGTATTGATTATCCGGAGCCTGCCTACAAGGAACGGACCAAAGAACGAGAAGCTGATGCCAGGAGCAAAAACAGTGAAGATTTACATCGAGAGTCCGCAGACCAACCACGAGATAGCGCTGGAACAGCTGCACCAAGTGGCACAGACGATCTTAAGCGCCTTGGCATGTCCTGACGACGCCGAGTTGTCGGTGGTTATTGTGGACGATGATGAAATTCAGCAGATCAACCGCGACTATCTGCAGCGCGACAAGCCGACCAATGTGATTTCGTTCGCCCAGCAGGAGGGGGAGGGACCGCAGGTCTGCCCTGGTCTGCTCGGTGACGTGGTGATCTCGGCGGATACCGCAGCACGGGATGCCGACGAAGCCGGGATCCCGTTTTTTCAGGAACTCAGTTTCCTGCTGCTGCACGGCATCCTTCATCTGCTTGGTTACGACCACGAGCGGGGAACCGAGGAGCAGGCTGCCGAGATGGAAGCCAAGGAACAGGAAATTTTCGGGCTGTTGCAGGCGCAGCAGCTGCTTTGATCAAAATGAAAGTGAAGAAATAGCATGTCGGATAGCGAACCAGAACCTAAAAATAGCCCCAAATCTTCTTTCTGGAATGCCCTCTTTGGTGGGCGGAAAAAATCGGTCTCTTCCGAAGAAGAGTTGCAGGAACTGATCCACGCCTCAGCAAATCAGGGAGTGATTAACGCTGAAGAAGGTGAGATGTTCAGTTCGATCATCGAGTTCGGCGAAACCATTGTTCGCGAGGAGATGATCCCCCGCACCGAAATGCACTGTTGCAGCGTCGATGCCAGCCTGCAGGAGATGATTGACGTCATTATCCGCTATGGCCATTCGCGTATTCCGGTCTACGAGGGCAGTGTCGATCATATCGTCGGGCTGGTCTACGCCAAAGATTTGCTGCGTTTCTGGGGCAAGTCGGATGAGGAAATGTCTCTGCGTGAGCTGATGCGGACGCCTTATTTCGTGCCGGAAACCAAGCGCATTGAAGAACTGCTGCGCGAGTTTCGCTCCAAGCGTGTGCATCTGGCGATTGCCATTGACGAATATGGCGGAACCTCGGGGCTGATCACCCTGGAAGACCTGATTGAAGAGATTGTCGGCGATATCAAGGACGAGTACGACATCGATGATAATCTCCTGGTGGAAGACACCGATGGCAGTGTGATTGTTGATGCCCGCCTTAACCTGTACGAGTTGGAAGATTATTACGATCTGCCGGAAATTCCACGCAACCAGTTTGATTCCGTGGGCGGGCTGCTGCTCCATGTTCTTGGTCATGTACCTAAAATCGGGGAGGAAGTGGCCTACGCCGATCTGCGTTTTACGATCCTGGACAGTGACGAACGGGCGATCCATCAGGTCCGCATCTGCCGCATCGGTAGCCAGGATCAGGGCGAAGGGGTCGAGAGCGAGGCCGGTGAAAGTTCGCTCTGACATCCTGGCGCCGCTGCTTTCAGGCCTGCTGATGGCGCTGGCGTTTCCTCATACCCTCCCCGTTGTTGACTCTCCGGCGCTGGAGGCCGCCTGCGGGGGCCTGGCGTGGGTGGGGCTGGTTCCGCTGTTTGTTGTGTTTTCCCGCCGCCCGGCACGCAGTGGCTTTCTGGCCGGACTGGCCTTTTTCGCCCCGATGCTGTACTGGCTCAATCTGGTGATGACGACCTTCGGTCATCTGCCCTGGCTGCTGGCACTGGGATGCTACCTGCTGTTGGTGGCCTACCTGGCCTTGTTCTGGGCCGGTGCCTGCTGGTGCAGCTGGCATATTCACCAGCGTCTCGGCTTGTCCCTCTACCTTGTTCTGCCGGTGGTGTGGGTGAGCTTTGCCTGGCTGCGTTCTCATCTGTTCACCGGGTTCCCCTGGGCCATTCTCAGCTATTCGCAGGCCGCACTGCCGTCCCTGATCCAGAGTGTCGATCTTGCCGGGATATGGCTGCCTCTTTTCTTGCTGGTGCTGGTCAACAGCGTCCTGGCCGGGCTGTGGCAGCGCTGTCGCGGCACGGGTTCCTGCCCAACGGCCACCCTGATGCTGGTTTTGGTGCTGTGGCTGTCTAACTGGGGCTATGGCCTGTGGGCACAACAACAGGACTGGAGTGCCGGGGGGGACGCTCTGCGCGTTGCCCTGGTGCAGGGCAATATCGACCAGCAGGTGAAATGGCAGGCCAGCCATCTTGAGGAAACACTGCTGCGTTATGAACAGCTCAGTTCTGTCGCACACCAGCCGCAGCTGCTGGTATGGCCGGAAAGCGCGACGCCCTTTTTTTATCAGGATGGCGGGCGGCGGACCCGGAGGGTGCGGTTTGTGGCGCAAGACGGCCAGGCGCAGCTGCTGTTCGGCAGCCCGGCCTGGCAGCGGCAGGGTGATCGCTATCGCTACCTGAACAGTGCCTATCTGCTCTCGGCGAAGGGCGAGGATCTGGGTCGCAGCGACAAGATCCATCTGGTGCCGTTCGGTGAATATGTGCCTCTGTCCGGGCTGCTGTCCTTTGTCGACAAATTGGCCGAAGGTATCGGGGATTTTGTGCCGGGGAAACTGGCCCTGCTGCCGGCGGGGGGCGTTCCTTCCGGCGTGCTGATCTGCTATGAAGCCATCTTCTCCGAGCTGGCCCGTGAGCAAGTCCGCCATGGCGCGGCGTTGTTGTTCAACCTGACCAACGATGCCTGGTTCGGTAACAGTTCAGCGCCCTGGCAACACCTGGATATGGCCCGCTTCCGCTCCATCGAACAGCGCCGCTGGCTGGCGCGCTGTGCCAATACCGGTTTCTCGGCCCTGATCAGTCCCACGGGCGAGGTTACGACTCGTTCTGCCTTGTTCGAGGCGACGGTGATCGAGGGTGAAATCGTTCCTGCCCATATTCAGACCCTCTACGCCCGTCTCGGCGACAAACCGGTCTGGGGCCTGGTGGTGGTCACGCTGCTGTGGCTGTGGCAGAGCCGCAGAAAACCGCTCTCTGCCTGATCGAGACCTGTTCTGGTGGCCTTTTTTCCCGTTTGATGCCCTTCAATGTCTTTTCTTCGTTCTGCACACGATGCCCACGGATATCGCTATAACCCATAACAGGTTGATGATGTGATGCAACAGTCAATTCCCCAGCGTCTTGCCGCTGATCTCAAACTGAAAAATGAACAGGTGACCGCGGTCCTTGATCTGCTGACTGAAGGTGCGACGCTGCCCTTTATCGCGCGTTACCGCAAGGAGCGTACCGGCGGACTGGACGAGCTGGCCATCGCTGCGATCCGCGATGGCGGCCGTGCTCTGGAGGAGCTGGAAAAACGCCGCGCCTCGATCATCACCTCATTGAGCGAGCGCGACCTCTACCTAGGGGAGCTGCGCACCGGCATTGATGCAGCGCAAAACCTCAAGCAGCTGGAAGACCTCTATCTGCCTCATCGGATCAGGCGGCGGACCCGTGCTACGGTAGCCCGCGAGCTGGGACTGGAGCCTCTGGCGCGCAAGCTGCTGCACGAGGGCGTCCGGACCGATGTGGCTGCGGCTTTTGTCGATCCGGCCAAGGGGGTTCAGACGGCGGAGGAGGCCCTGGCGGGGGCGCGTGACATTATTGCCGAGTGGGTCAGCGAAGATCCGCCGCTGCGGGCACAGATGCGCCATCTGTTTGCGACCAAGGCCGCTCTCAGCAGCAAGGTAGATCCCAAGAAAATCGAGGCGGGGCAGAAATTTAGTGATTATTTCGACTGGACGGAAAAAGCGGCTTCGGTGCCGTCTCATCGCCTTCTCGCCATTCTGCGCGGGGAGAGCGAAGGGGTTTTGAAGGTCTCCCTGCGCCCGGATCCGCAGGAGGCGCTGGCCTTGTTGCGCCGGCATTTTGTGGCGTGCCAGAAAAGTCCCGAGCAGATTCTGCTCGCCATGGAGGATGGTTACAAGCGCCTGTTGGCGCCGGCTATGGAAACGGAGCTGCGCTCGCACCTCAAGCAGAACGCCGATAGTGAGGCCATCAAGGTTTTCCGTGACAACGTGCGTGAGCTGTTGATGGCTGCGCCGCTGGGGCAGAAGGCGATTTTGGCCATTGATCCGGGGTTCCGCACCGGGTGCAAGGTGGTCTGTCTTGATCCGCAGGGCAAGCTGATGCACCATGCGGTGATCTATCCCACCAGCTCACCCAAGGCGGTCGCAGAGTCGCAACGGATGATCGCCGATCTGGTGCGTCGTTACGCCATCGAGGCCATCGCTATCGGCAACGGCACAGCCAGTCGCGAGACCGAGCGTTTTATCCGGGATTGTGACCTCAAGCCACAGCCGCTGATCGTGCAGGTCAGTGAGAGCGGCGCTTCCATCTATTCCGCCTCGGACATCGCGCGTCAGGAGTTTCCCGATCTGGATCTGACCGTGCGCGGGGCTGTGTCCATCGGCCGGCGGCTGGCCGATCCGCTGGCCGAACTGGTCAAGCTCGATCCGAAATCCATCGGGGTCGGCCAGTACCAGCATGACGTGGATCAGGTTGCCCTGCAGCAGGCCTTGGACGAGACGGTTATCTCCTGCGTCAACCGCGTGGGTGTTGAACTCAATACCGCCAGTGCCTCGCTGTTGTCCTATGTTTCCGGGCTTGGCCCCCAGCTGGCGCAGAATGTTGTCGCCTATCGAAACGAGAACGGCCCTTTCGTCAGCAAGGCCGAGCTGAAAAAGGTTAAACGACTGGGGCCGAAAGCCTTTGAGCAGGCCGCGGGCTTTTTGCGCATTCATGATGCGCTCAATCCCCTTGATCGTTCCGCGGTCCACCCGGAACGCTATGATCTGGTGCGAAAAATGTGTGCCGACAACCACACCAGCGTCGAGGAACTGATGCGGTGTGAGGAAAAACGGCTTGCCGTCGATCTGAAGCCCTATTGCAAGGGGGAGATCGGCTTGCCGACCCTGACGGATATCATGGCTGAGCTGGCGCGTCCCGGCCGCGATCCGCGCCAGCAGTTTGAAGCTTTTTCCTTTGCTGAGGGCGTCGAAAAAATCAGTGACCTGCAGGTGGGGATGCGGTTGCCCGGCCGTGTTACCAACGTCACCAATTTCGGCGCGTTCATCGATATCGGTGTGCATCAGGACGGACTGGCCCACATCAGTCAACTGGCGGATCGTTTTGTCAAGGACCCCGCGTTGGTGGTGAAAGTGGGCCAGCAGGTTCTGGCGTGGGTGATCGAGGTGGATGAAAAACGCAAACGCATCGGGCTGTCGCTGCGTCCGGAGTGCCCGGTCAACCCGGGCCGGTGAGATCAGATTTTCTGGCGGAGCTGTTTCAGTTCCGCTTTCAGGAGGGGAATCTCCAGTCGGGCGGCGTCCCAGACAATTCCGGCATCGATACCGAAGTATTCGTGAACAATGAAATTTCTGAAGTCCTTAATCTGCCGCCATGCGACGGCGGGAGCTTGTTCCTTGACGGTATCGGGAATGTTGGCAATCGCTTCGCCGATCAGAATGAATTCTCTCAGGGTGGCGGAATAGGTTTTTCGGTCATCGACAAAATTCTGAAAGTCCAGGCCAGTCGTATACGACTCAATGGCTGCGATTGCTTCGTCCATGTCGTCAAGATACAAGCGGATATCCCGGTTAAACATAATGGATATCCTGTTGAATGCTGTTTTTGACCCGTGGCTTCAGACTGGTCTCTGTCGCCAGGTCGATGCGCTGATCAAGGTTGTCCTGAAGGAAATGGAGTAATTCAAAAAAACTGCGAAACCTGTTGGCGCTCTGCAGGCTGACAATCAGATCGATGTCGCTGTCATCGCGCGCTTCATCACGGGCACAACTGCCAACCAGTCCCAAGCGTTCGACACCAAAACGCAGCTTGAACTCCTCCTTATGGTCGCGTAAAAACGCAAGAATCTGTTCCCGGTTTTTTCTTTTCATGAGAGTCCTTGTGGCATGAAAGGCGCGAAGAGCCTGTCTGCCGGGCGTGTTGGAAACAATTGGCTTTGAACATAACATGACAGTGAATAAGGCGTACAGAAAATGATGATTTCTTGTCGCCCCAGACAAAAAAGGCTGTCCTCCTGTGGGGCAGATATGTCACTATATCGGGCTGCCATCGCTGCGGTGGCTTGACGCACGAGGAGAGAAGATGTTTCGAGAACAGCATGAACAGATCCGCCAGCTCACCGCCAAGCTCGAAGAGCTGAGGAGGTATCTTTGACCTGTCCACCAAGCGTGAGCGCATCGCCGAACTGGAAGCCGAGATCGCAAATCCAGATTTCTGGAATCAGGGGGATCGGGCGCAGGAGCGCCTGAAAGAGCGCACCGGTCTGCAGAAAATCGTCACGGCCTGGGATGAGGCCTCCCAAGGGGTGGACGACGCCCGGGTGCTGGTCGAATTGGGCGAGGAAGACAGGGATGAGGCCTTGCAGCAGGAGGTGCAGGGGCTGCTGCAGGATCTGGAGCGTCAGATCGGCCAGATGGAATTCGCCCGCATGCTTTCCGGCCCGCACGATGCCAGCGACGCCATCTTCAGTATTAATGCCGGGGCCGGCGGCACCGAAGCTCAGGACTGGGCTGACATGTTGCTGCGCATGTACCTGCGCTTCTGCGAGCAGAAGGGCTTCAAAACCAGTATTACCGATTACCAGCCGGGAGACGATGCCGGCATCAAGAGCGTGACCTTTACCGTCGAGGGCGATTATGCCTATGGCTGGCTGCGTCCGGAGATGGGGATTCACCGCTTGGTGCGGATTTCGCCCTTTGATGCAGCGTCCAAGCGTCATACGTCTTTCTGCTCGGTCTTTGTTTTTCCCCAGCTCGATGACAGTATTGAGGTCGAGTTGCTGGAGAAGGATATGAAGATCGATACCTTCCGTGCCAGCGGCGCCGGTGGTCAGCACATCAACAAGACGGATTCGGCCATCCGTATTACCCATCTTCCGACCGGTATTGTCGTCGCCTGCCAGAATCAACGTTCCCAGCATAACAACAAGGCCGAGGCGATTCGCCAGCTCAAGGCACGGCTGTACGAAAGAGAAGTGCAGAAGAAACAGGATGAGGCCGATGCCCTGTCGGGGGAGAAAAAAGAAATCGGCTGGGGCAGCCAGATCCGTTCCTATGTGCTGCATCCCTACCGCATGGTTAAGGATCACCGCACCGGTTACGAGGTCGGCAACGCCGACGCAGTGCTGGATGGCGATCTCGACGGATTTATCGAAGCCTATCTGTTGGCCCAGTAGCGCGTTCGGCCGGGTCGCAATTGAAGAGATAACGAACACCCGGCTTTTCTGGCCGGAATGCACATTGAGAAACTGTGTCTTTCACCCTTTTCCCGTCGTGCAACGCCATGCCACAGTGGCGTTGCGGCCCGGATGGCGTGAAGGCCGGAATGAAAGGAAACAGGCAGATCCATGGAAGAAGTAAACGAACTGGTGGCCCAGCGGGCCGCCAAGGTGACCGAATTACGCGAGCAGGGCATCAATCCTTACGCCAATGATTTTCGTGTTGAGCAGTTGAACAGTGATGTCCACCAGGCCCATGTCGATCAGGATGCTGAAGCGCTTGAGGGCTGCGAGGCCTGTTACGTGCTGGCGGGGCGCATCATGGCGCGACGTGATTTCGGCAAGGCTGCCTTTATTCAGCTGCAGGACCGCAGCGGTCGCCTGCAGCTCTATGTGGCCAAGAATGTGCTGGGCGACGAAGGCTTTGCCCTGTTCCAGAAGCTGGATCTCGGCGATATTATCGGGGTCGAGGGATCTCCGTTTCGCACCAAGACCGGCGAGCTGTCCCTGCGTGTCAAGAGCCTGCGCATCCTGACCAAGTCTCTGCAGCCGCTGCCGGAGAAGTGGCACGGCCTGACGGACGTGGAAACCCGCTATCGCCAGCGCTACCTCGACCTGATCGTCAATCCCGAGGTCAAGGACGTGTTCCGCAAACGCAGCCAGATCATTGGTCTGATCCGTTCCTTTATGCAGCAGCGTGATTTTCTCGAAGTCGAGACGCCGATGATGCAGCCTGTGGCCGGCGGCGCGACGGCCAAGCCCTTTGTCACCCATCACAATACCCTGAAGATGGATCTGTTCCTGCGTATCGCGCCGGAACTGTACCTCAAGCGCCTGGTGGTCGGCGGCTTCGAGCGGGTGTTCGAGATCAACCGCAACTTCCGTAACGAGGGGATATCCATCCAGCACAATCCCGAGTTCACCATGATGGAGTTCTATCAAGCCTACGCCACTTATCACGACCTGATGGACATGACCGAAGAGCTGGTGGCGCATGTGGCCCGTGAAGTCTGCGGCAGTGAGGTGATTGAGTATGGCGGGCGTGAAGTGGATCTGCGCGCACCCTGGGACCGGTTGACCGTCAAGGACGCCATCGTCAAATATGGCACCATCAGCGCCGACGATCTGGAAGATCACGGCAAGGCTTTGGCCTATGCCCACAGCCTTGGTCTGGAGTTCGACAACAGCATCGGCTATGGCAAGTTGCTCACCGAACTGTTTGATGCCGTCGCCGAGCCCAAACTGTGGAATCCGACCTTTATTACCGAGTATCCGACCGAGGTTTCGCCGCTGTCACGCAAGAACGATGAGCGCCCCGAGGTGGTCGACCGTTTCGAACTGTTCATTGTCGGTCGCGAGCTGGCTAACGCTTTCTCCGAGCTGAATGATCCGGCGGATCAGAAGGAACGCTTTCTCAAGCAGCTGGAGGAAAAGGCAGCCGGCGACGAAGAAGCGCACGATATGGACGAGGACTATATTCGTGCCCTGGAACATGGCCTGCCGCCCACGGCCGGAGAGGGGATCGGCATCGATCGCCTGGTCATGCTGCTGACGGACAGCGCCTCCATTCGCGACGTCATCCTGTTCCCGCAGTTACGCCGCGAAGTACGTTAGTTGATGCCTGTTGCCGCTTTCGGTCGCCCTGAACAGGGTGGAGTATCTTCTGATGCGCTATGAGTGGCTCATCAGCCTGCGCTATCTGCGCGCCAAGCGCAAGCAGACCTTCATCTCGGTGATTTCGTTTATCTCCGTAGCCGGGGTGACGCTCGGCGTGGCGGCGCTGATTCTGGTGCTGGCGATCATGACCGGCTTCCATGATGGGGTCCGCCAGCAGATCCTGGGCAATATTCCCCATATTCTGGTGCAGAAACATGGAGGCAATCTCACGGACTGGTCTGAGCGCATGCAGCAGATCCAGGACGAGTTTGCCGAAGTGCGTTCGGTGGAGCCGTTTGTCACCAAGGAGGCGATGCTGCTGGTGCGCGAGAATGTCGCTCCGGTGAAGATCAAGGGCGTCCGATCGAGCCATCCGGTGCTGCAGCAGCGTTTTGTCACTCGCGACGAGGGGTCGGTGGTTGGTGCCCTGTTTGAACCCTCCGGGAATCCTCCCGGAATCGTCATCGCTGCCGATACGGCGGCGTCGCTCGGGGTGTCGGTGGGGGAGCGGCTGTCGGTTATTCCGCCGGATTTCAGTCTGACACCCTTTGGCGTCATTCCCAAGGTGCGGGTGTTCGAGGTCGTGGCAATTGCCCGCCACCGCGGTGGCTTTTTGGATGCCTACTACGCCTATATCCAGCTGGAAGAAGCGCAGCGTTTTATCGGCAGCCCGGACGGGGTCAGCGGTCTGGAGGTGGAACTCTCCGGCTTCGACCAGACCCGGCAGGTGGTACAAAAACTTTCCAGTGAGCTGACTTTTCCGTATTCTGTGCGCTCCTGGGAAGACTTGTTCGGCTCCTTCCTGGCGGCGCTCAAGCTTGAAAAGCTCGGCCTGTTTATCGTGCTGGCCATCATCGTTCTGGTGGCGGCGTTCAATATCGGGACAACACTGATCATGGTGGTGATGGAAAAGCACAAAGACATCGCCATCCTGCGTTCCATGGGGGCGACCTCCACCAGTATCCTGAAAATTTTTGTTTTCGAGGGGCTGCTGATCGGCGTTGCCGGAACGGCTCTCGGCAGCGGATTGGGCCTGACTCTGGCGCTGAATGCCGATGCCATGATCACCTGGCTGGAGCGGTGTTTTGATGTGGTGTTGTTTGATCATGCGGTGTACGGTATGGACCATTTTCCGTCTCAGGTGGTGATGGCCGATGTGACAGCTGTGGTGGTGACGGCGCTCTCCATCTGTTTGCTGGCGACGGTTTATCCTGCTTTGCGCGCGGCCCGACTCGACCCGGCGGAGTCTCTGCGTTATGAATAGTGCTTCGGTTGCTGCACCGCAGATTCTGCTGCAGGCTTGCGGCATCAGCAAGACCTTTCACACGGCCCACGGCCCGGTCGACGTGCTGCATGAGCTGGATCTGAGGATCGAACAGGGGGAGCGGATCGCCATTGTCGGCGCCTCCGGCTCCGGCAAGACTACCCTGATGCATATTCTCGGCACCCTTGACCGCCCGACGACAGGGCGCTGCCTGTTCCAAGGCCGTGACCTGTTTGCTTTGGGGGCTGCACAGCTGGACGGCTTTCGCAATCGCTCGCTGGGATTCGTGTTCCAGTTCCATCAGCTGCTGCCGGAATTCACGGCCCTGGAAAATGTGATGATGCCGGCCCTGATCGCGCGCCAGCCCCGCACGACGGCGACGGCCCGGGCGGACGAGCTGCTGCAACAGGTTGGCCTCGGTCACCGCATGCAGCACAAGCCCGGTCAGCTCTCCGGTGGCGAACAGCAGCGCGTGGCCATCGCCCGGGCACTGGTTTTACGGCCTCAGCTGTTGATTGCTGACGAACCGACGGGCAATCTCGATTCGGCGACGTCGCAGGAGATTTACCAGCTCCTCGACGAATTGCATGCCGATTATCGTCTGACCATGGTCGTGGTGACACATAATGCTGAATTCGCGACGCGTATGGATCGGGTCCTACGGATTGCTGACGGCCGGATTGAAACCTGCTCGAAGTAACGTTCGTTCGTGGAGCACGCTTTTCATTTACAGTGGAAAAACGTTTTTCTATAATAATCGACTTTATGACTGCGTTGAAATTCGCATATCGATTTCACTGCGGTAGAGACTCACTGAGGAGAACGATCCAAGATGGTTAAACGCCTGGTACGTCTTGTGATGGGAATGCTGCTGGTTCTGCCCACAGCCGCGCTGGCCGCCGGTCCCGACAGCCTTGTCTTTGATCAGGTCCGCATTGACGGCATCGAACGGGTGGATCAGAAAGCTGTTGAAGCTGTTATCCATGTCAAAGCTGGCGTTGCCACCAGTTTCGACGCCGTGGACGCGGATGTGCGGGCGATTTACGCTCTTGGCCACTTCAGGGATGTGACGGCTGAACAGAGGGACGAGCCGGGCGCAAAGGTACTGGTTTATCAGCTGGTCGAACGACCTCTGGTACGCCGGATCAAGATTGAGGGGAACAAGGAACTCAAGGACTCGAAGGTGCGTGAAGTGGTCACTCTGCGCACTCCGGGCATCCTGAGCGCACAGAAGCTGAAGGAAAGTGAAACGGCCATCCTCAAGCTGTACAAGGATGAAGGGTTTTATGCCGCCGGGGTGGTATCACGCATCGAAAAGCAGGGTCGCAATGAGGCGACGGTTTATTTCGAGGTGACGGAAGGCGACAAGGTTACCATTGACGATATCGAATTCGAGGGTAACCAGCTGTTCTCCGATCGCAAACTGCGGGGTTTCATGCAGACGAGTGAGTGGTGGATTTTCTCCTGGCTGACCAGCAGTGGAACCTACAACGAGGGCATGCTGCAGAATGACCTGGAACTGATCAAGGACGAGTATTTCAATCGCGGCTACGTGCGGGTGCGCATCAAGCCACCCCTGATCGTGCTGTCCGATGATCGCTCCGAGATGGACATCTTTATTGAAATCGACGAAGGCGAGCCTTTTTCTGTCGGTAAACTGGATGTGGATGGCGATCTGCTGCGGGAGAAAGATGAACTGCTGAAGCTGGTTAAACTCAAGCCCGGTGAGTGTTTCAGCCGTGAGACCATGCGTGACAGCATCAAGCGCCTGAATGATTTCTATGCCGATCAGGGCTATGCCTATGTCAATGTTTCGCCCGTTACCCTGATCAATAATGAAGAAAAGACGGTCGATGTGACCTTTACCATCGAACAGGGGGTACAGGTTCATATCGGGCGGATCAATGTTGCCGGCAATACCAAAACCCGTGACAAGGTTGTACGGCGCGAGATGGTGCTGGTGGAGGGTGATCTTTACAGCGCCAATCGGCTGGAAAGCAGCCGCAAGCGCATCAACAACCTCGGCTTTTTCAGCGAGGTCAATGTCGACGCCGTGCCGACGCTGGATGATCGCAGCGTGATGGACGTGCAGGTGGATGTCAAGGAACAGCCAACCGGGACTTTCAGTGTGGGCTTCGGCTATTCCTCGGCGGACGGATTCATCGGCCAGGGCTCCGTCAGTCAGGACAATTTTCTCGGCATGGCCTGGCGGCTGAATCTGGCGGCCTCCATCGGGGGAGATTCCAACACGTTCCAGGTCGGTTTGCTTGATCCCTATTTCATGGATCGCAACATGGCTCTCGGATTTGATCTGTACAAGACGGAGCGTGAGTGGGACGAGTACGACAAAGAAGCTGTTGGTGGTGATATCAAGCTGGGGATTCCGCTTAATTACGAATCGCGTATTTTCCTGATTTACCGTTTTGAGCAGAAAGAGATTTCCGACGTCGATCCGTACGCGTCCTGGTATATGCGTAGTCAGGAAGGGCGCTCGACGCTGTCTTCGATCTATGCGTCGTTATCGACCAATACCACGGACTACCGCCCTGATCCGTCCCGCGGTTTCATGGCGGAGTTTTCGGTAGAACTTGCTGGCTTGGGTGGAACGGAGAAATTCGTCAAAACGATTGCCGACTATCGCCACTTCTTTCCTCTGATGTGGGGTTGGGTCTTCAATGCGCATGGTCAGGTGGGCTATGTCACCGGCTTTGGTGGTGAGGAAATTCCTGTCGACGAGCGTTTCTTTCTCGGTGGTATCAATACCATGCGCGGTTTTGACAATCGTGAAGTCGGGCCCCGGGAGGCACGGATGGAACCGACGAATTTTGTTTACGACAGTTCTGGGAACTTGATCAGTTACGATCTTGTTCAGTCCGAGACAGAATTCGATTTTATTGGCGGTGAAACCGTGGCCTACGCCAACTTTGAAATCGTTTTTCCGCTGCTCAAGGATGCCGGCCTGAAGGGGTTGGTGTTCTTTGATATCGGCAATACCTGGGGTGAAGACGAAACCTTCATGTCGGATCTGCGCTACAGCGTGGGGACCGGAATTCGCTGGAACAGCCCGCTGGGACCGCTGCGTCTTGAGTGGGGCTATAACCTTGATCCTTACGAATACGAGTCTGATTCTAAATTTGACTTTTCAATCGGCAAGTTCTTTTAACAGACAAGCTGTTTGTCTACTCTTACTTAAAGGAGATCGCAATGAAACGTGTGTGGATGGTTCTTCTGGCTCTTTGCTTGATGGCGACAACGGTACAGGCTGCTGATCTGAAGGTTGGATATGTTGATCTGCAGAAGGCTCTGGCCCTGTCCGAAGCTGGCAAGACCGCCAAGGCCAAGCTGGATAGCGAGGTGAAAGCGGTTGAGGAGGAAGTCAAGCAGCGCCAGAGCGATCTGACCGCGCTGCAGGAGTCGCTGAAAAAGCAGGTGGCCATGCTCTCCGATGAAGCCAAACGTGAAAAAGAACTCGAATTCCAGCAGCAGGTCAAGGATTACCAGCGTTTCGTCAAGGACAAGCAGGAAGAGATGCGTGGCAAGGAGATGGCCTTCACCCAGCAGATTCTGCGTGATCTTGGCAAGCAGGTGGTTGATCTGAGCGAAGCGGAAAAGGTGACCGTCATGATGGAAAAGGGCCAGCTGGTCTATGCCGTTGACAGCATTGACTATACCGACAAGCTGATCAAGGCCTATGACAAGGTCTACAAAGAGGGCCACAAATAAGAGGTTTTTATGGCGACCCTTGCAGAACTGGCGCAGTGGGTCGGTGGGAAGGTTGTGGGCGACGATCAGATAGAGATCGTCGCTCTGGCGCCCATTGACAAGGCCCAACCGGGCACCATTACTTTTCTCGCCAATCCGAAATATCTCCCGGCACTCAAGGAGTGCCGGGCTTCCGCCGTCATCATCGACCGTCCTCTGGAACGCGACGATCTCGCTTATCTGGTCTGTGCCAATCCATACCTGGCTTTTGCCAAGGTTCTGACCCAATTGCATGTTAAGCGTCCCGCGCCGCTGGGTGTGCTGCCCGGAGTGCAGGTGGCCCCCTCGGCACAGCTTGGAGAGGAAGTAACCATCCATCCTGGCGTGGTGGTGGGGGAGCGGGTCAGCATTGGCCGGGGGACGATTCTTTATCCCAATGTCGTCGTCTATGACGATGTGCAGATCGGTGAGGACTGCACTCTCCATGCGGGAGTTATTGTCCGCGAAGGCAGTCGCTTGGGCAACCGGGTCATCTTGCAACCCGGGGCGGTTATCGGTTCCGACGGCTTCGGTTTTGCCCCGGATGGCGAAGCCTACTACAAGATTCCCCAGGTGGGGATTGTCGTGGTGGAGGATGACGTTGAAATCGGTGCCAACAGCTGTGTGGATCGGGCTGCGCTGGGAGTCACCCGTATCGGTCAGGGCTGCAAACTGGACAACCTGGTCCAGATCGGTCACAACGTCACTCTTGGCCCACACTCGGTGATGGCGTCTCAGGCGGGGATTGCCGGCAGTGCCCAGGTAGGGCGTCATTGCACCTTTGGCGGGCAGTCCGCGGTTGCCGGTCATATCAAGGTCGGCGAAAACCTGACCCTCGGCGGCCGTGGTGGCATTACCGGCTCCATGGAAGGCAACCAGATTGTGTCCGGTGTGCCGGCCATGCCGCATCGCGACTGGCTTAAAGCCTCCATGAGTTTTGGCCATCTGCCACAAATGCGTAAAGAATTGGCTGCGCTGAAGAAGCAGCTGGCCGACCTTGAAGCTCAGCTCACGAAAGAATAGCACCCTATGTATCTGAATATCACCGAAATCATGAAACGTCTTCCCCATCGCTATCCGTTTTTGCTGGTGGATGCGATTGAGAGTTTCACCCCGGGAGAAGGCATTGTCGGCCTCAAAAATGTGACCATCAACGAGCCGTTTTTTCAGGGGCACTTCCCGGGACATCCCATCATGCCGGGGGTCCTGATCGTTGAGGCCATGGCTCAGGTTGGTGGTTTGTTTGCCACCTTGAATGATGAGATCGGCGACGACAAGGTGACCTATTTTACCGGAATCGACAATGTGAAGTTCCGCAAACCGGTGCGGCCGGGGGATGTCCTGCGCATGGAGATGAAACTGCTCAAGTGTCGCCGCGGCATCTATCAGTTCACTGGCCGGGCCTATGTCGGCGAATCTCTGGTCGCCGAAGCGGAACTGAAAGCTACTTTTGCCAACCGGGAGAGCTGAGACATGCCGACCATTCATCCTACCGCCATTGTTGAACCGGGAGCCCAGCTGGCTGCTGGTGTTGAGATCGGTGCTTTCAGCATTATCCGTCAGCACGTGTCCATCGGTGAAGGAACGGTTGTCGGGCCCCATGTGGTGATCGAGGGACGCACGACCATCGGTCGTGACAATCAGATTTTTCAGTTCGCCTCCATCGGAGCCATTCCGCAGGATCTGAAATTTCATGGTGAGGAAACCACCCTGACCATCGGTGACCGCAATAAAATCCGTGAATTCACCACCCTGCATCTGGGAACCGAAGACGGCGGTGGCAAGACTGTTGTCGGTAGTGACAACCTGCTCATGGCCTATACCCACGTTGCCCACGATTGTGTGGTCGGTAACCATGTTATCCTGGCCAACAATGCCACGCTGGCCGGCCATGTGCTGGTGGAGGATTATGCGATCCTTGGCGGCATGTCGGCGGTTCATCAGTTCACCCGCATCGGGGCGCATGTCATGGCCAGCGGTGGTTCGATGATCGCGCAGGACATACCTCCCTATGTGATTGCCCAGGGGGACCGGGCCAAACCCGTCGGTCTGAACCTCATCGGCTTGAAACGGCGTGGGTTCAGCACGGAAACCCTGTCGGCGCTGAAAAAAGCGTATAAGCTGGTGTTCCGCAGTGGTCTGCGGCAAGAGGATGCCCTGCAGCAGATCGCCGAAACGGTCGAGCAGTCGCCAGAGGTCTTGGCTTTTACCGAGTTTATTCGCAACAGCGAGCGCGGGATCGCCCGTTAATCAGGAAGACCCTGACGGCCGAATCGCTGGCGTGTCAGCGGTTGGTGGCTGGTGACATCTGACGTATGAAGCACAACAGAGAACAGAGACATCGCAAAGCCCTGATTGTGACAGGGGAAGCCTCGGGAGACCTATTGGGGTCCCACCTGATCCGGGCAGCCAAGACGCTGGACCCGGATTTGGCTTTTTATGGTGTGGCCGGTCCGCGCATGGCGCAAGCCGGTTGCGAGGTTCTGATCGACAGCTCTGAGCTGGCGGTCATGGGACTGGTGGAGGTGGTGCGCCATCTGCCCCGGATCTGGCGGGTCTATCGCCGATTGAAAAGTGAGCTGCGTGGTCCCGATGCGCCTGATGTGCTGATTCTGATCGATTCGCCTGATTTCAACCTGCGTCTGGCCACCTTGGCGCGCAAAGCTGGCGTGCCGGTACTGTATTACGTCAGCCCCCAGGTTTGGGCCTGGCGCCGTGGCCGTGTTCATCGCATTGCGCGTGATGTCGACAAGCTGGCGGCCATCCTGCCATTTGAACCGGATTATTACCGCGGGCTCGATATCGATGTCCAGTATGTGGGTCATCCGCTGCTGGATGAGATTCCCGCGGTTGATGATGCCGCGGCCTTTCGTGCCCGCCATGGTTTGACGGACGCCCATCCCCTGATTGGCCTGTTGCCCGGCAGCCGGCGCAATGAACTTCATTATGCCGCCCCGACCTTGTTTGAAGCGGCGGCGCGGCTGAAGCAACGTTATCCGCAGGCGGGTTTTCTGCTGCCCTTGGCGCCGGGGGTGGCTTGTGAGCCGCTGGTCGCTCTGGCCAAGGCCGCTGGTGTACCGGTGACCATGGTAGATCAGGGCATCTATGAGGTCGCGGCGACCTGCGATGTGGTACTGGCGGTCTCCGGAACGGTAACGCTGCAGGTGGCCTTGATGCAGACGCCGATGGTGATCCTGTACAAGGGCTCACCCCTGACCTATGCTATTGGGCGCCGTCTGGTAAACATTGAATTTTTCGGACTGCCCAATATCGTTGTCGGTCGTGGCGTGGTGCGTGAGCTGCTGCAGGACGCGGCGACGCCTGAAGCCCTGTTTGAAGAAGTGCGGCGGATTCTTGAGGATGACCACTATGCCCGGACAATGCGCGACGGGTTGCGAGAGATTCGTGAGAAGATGGGAGCTCCCGGTTGTGCCGGACGGGTTGCGCACATGGCCAGTGACTTGAGTCGAGGCAAACGCTCTTGAAAAAGAATAAATACGACGTTTATCTGCGTCTGCTGACGTATTCCCGTCCCTACCTGCGACGGATCATTCTGGCCATGGAGGCTTCGCTGGGGGTCGCGGGAACGGACGTGGCCATCGCCCAACTGGTGCC
>JAFGXV010000047.1 GCA_016936455.1 Desulfuromonadaceae bacterium | reverse complement strand
CTTTTCCTGCGTCGAAGAGACCGTCAACATCACGCTGCCGCTGGAAGTGGACTACCTGACGAAATATGATCGTCTCAATCTGTTTATTAAAAACTACATCGACACGCCGGACAACCTGGTTGACCTGCTTATTCGCATTTTGTCGCAACATCAGGGGAAACTTTCAAAAAGAGCCAGAGAGCGGGAATTCATCAAATTGACAGAGCAGGAGATTCTGGAGATCCAACAAAAATATTCAGAAGTTTTTTCGGATTGACTTTACTCTGGACCGCTTTAGCTCTACAATCTTGACAATATCTCATCCAGGTTGAAGTCAAAAAATGACTTTTGCGTTTTGAAATACTGTGACAGGTTCACAGAAGAAAAAAGCGGGATTGGATGTAGATTGAAAGGTCTCAACTGGAATAGAGAGATCAATTTTGACGCTTAACCTGCCGTAAATGCAGGAATTGTAGTGGTGAAAGGATAAATATTGATCTCCCGGTGTCAATCTTGCCAAGGTTGAAGTCGCGAGTTCGAATCTCGTTTCCCGCTCCAAAAAATATCAAAGCCCGGTCTTTTGAGACTGGGCTTTTTTATTTTCCACCAAGCGCGGTAGCGCAGTCATGCAAAACAGAGGACGAACAAATGCCAAGCGATCCCGCCATAAAAGCCGCCACCGCCATCCGCTCGGCGGGATGTCTCGTGATTACCGCGGGTGCGGGCATGGGCGTTGACTCGGGCCTGCCGGACTTCCGCGGCAACAGCGGCTTCTGGAAGGCCTACCCCCTGTATGAACGACGGGGCCTGAGCTTTGTGCAGGCCGCCAATCCCGCCCACTTCGAAGAGGACCCGCACTTCGGCTGGGGTTTTTACGGTCACCGCACCGAACTTTATCGACGCACGGTTCCCCACCAAGGATTCGGCCTGCTGCGCAACTGGAGCAAACGCTATGCCCTCGATACCTTTGTCGTGACATCGAATGTCGACGGTCAGTTCCAAAAAGCAGGCTTTGGTGAAGACCAGATGTGGGAGATCCACGGCTCGATCCATTTCCTGCAATGCCCCGCCTGCTGTCATGAAGCCATCTGGCCCAACCGGGCGAAATTCGTCATCGATGAAAGCAGCCTGCGCACCCGGGACGTACCCCTTTGTCCACGCTGCCGGCGCGTGGCCCGTCCCAACATCCTGATGTTTAACGACTACGCCTGGCTGCCTCACCGCAGTGTGGCACAGGAAGAGGGATTCAATGACTTTCTCGCCCGCCACTCCGACGATCGAATGGTGGTGATCGAAATCGGCGCCGGTTCCACCATCCCCACCATTCGCCGACGCAGCGAACGCCTCGGTCAGCGTGACAAGACAACGGTGCTGCGCATCAATCCCTGGGAGGCCCAGATTGCGGCGCCACACCTTTCTTTTTCATGCGGCGCTCTGGCCGCGCTGGAAAAAATTGATCAGGGCCTGGCAACGTTGGGCTGAGAGACTTTTCGGCATAAAAAACCCCTCCCGGGAAGGGAGGGGCGTGTGAATTACTGGTTTTCGGTCCTCTGTGACGTTCAGGTGTCCACATCCATGTTGAAGAACACCTTGTGAATGGCATTGCCCACCTCGTTGATCCGCAGCTGGGTGTTATCCAGATACTCATGCAGCCCGCGGTCAAAAATTTCATCCAGCGACGCATACTGGAATTCCGCCATCAGACGCCCGAGTTCCTGCTCGGCCTTGTTGGCATAGGTGCCCTGTTCACTGCCGGTAATCAGATTCATGGCTTTCATGGCCGTGGCCAAGCAGAAATGGATGGAGCGGGGGAAGTCCCGATTGAGCAGCAGAAAGTCGATAATGTTCTGCGGATCAATACGCCCGAAGCGCTTGCGATACATTTCAAAGGCGCTGGCGGAACGCAGCAGCGCCGCCCACAGGATGTTGTCGTACGGGCTGCCGACGTAATCCACTGACGGCAGCAGAATGAAGTATTTGACGTCGACGATGCGCGAGGTCTTGTCCGCCCGCTCCAGCATCCGGCCCAGGCGTCCGAAATTCCACCCCTCCCCATGGGTCATGGTGGACTCGGTGATACCGATGAAGGTATGGCTGGCATTCATGATGTCGACGAAGAACTGATGCGGCAGATCCAAGGACGATTCACGTGCCGCCGTATTCATCATCAGATAGAAGGTATTGAGCTGTTCCCACATCTCCGAGCTGATGTACTCGCGGATGGAGCGGGCATTTTCGCGTGCGGCGCGTACACAGGAGTAGATCGAATTGAAATTGTTGCGGTCAAAGGCCAAAAATTCGATGGCGTTTTCCCGTGTTGCTTCGCCGTAGAGGTCCTTGAACAGTTCGTGGTCACCGGTGGTGTTGATCAGCGGCTGCCACTGGTCGTCGGCACTTTCGGGAATATCCAGCGTCAGGTGGTAGTTGGCATCAATAAAACGGGCCACATTTTCGGCGCGTTCGATATAGCGGTTCAGCCAGTAAATGGCATTGGCAACACGGCTCAGCATGACAGTCCCTCCTTACCGGCAAGGGTGGATTCCGGCGAAGGCCCGCCTTGGCTGTTCAGGACCCAGGTATCCTTGCTGCCACCGCCCTGGGACGAGTTGACCACCAGCGAGCCCTTTTTCAGCGCCACCCGCGTCAAGCCGCCGGGCAGCACATAGATGGAATCCTTGCCATAGAGGATGTAGGGTCGCAGATCCACATGGCGACCTTCAAAGTGATCGTCCACCAGCACCGGCACCCGGGACAGCGCCAGGGTCGGCTGGGCGATATAGGTGCGCGGCTTGGCCTGAATCCGGCGCCGGAATTCCTCGCGCTCGGCCTGGGTGGCATGGGGACCGATCAGCATGCCGTAACCGCCGGACTCATTGACCGCCTTGACCACCAGCTCATCGAGATGCTCGAGCACGTAGGCCCGGTCTTCCTCACGCCAGCAGGCATAGGTGGGAACATTGTTGATAATGGGGTCTTCGTTCAGATAGTAGCGGATAATCTCCGGCACATAGGCGTAGACCGCCTTGTCATCGGCCACCCCGGTGCCGGGCGCATTGGCCAGAGCGACGTTGCCCTTGCTGAAGGCCTCCATCAGTCCGGGCACGCCGAGCATGGAGTCGGCCCGGAACACCTTGGGATCCATGAAATCATCGTCGATGCGGCGGTAAATCACATCCACCCGCTCCAGTCCCTTGGTGGTGCGCATCATCACCTCACCGCGACGGACGATCAGGTCGTTGCCTTCCACCAGCTGTACCCCCATCTGCTGCGCCAGGAAGCTGTGCTCGAAATAGGCCGAATTGTAGATACCCGGCGTCCATACGGCGACGGTCGGACTGCGCAGCCCGTGCGGCGCCATCTCCTGCAGCATGTCGAGCAGGCGGCTGGGGTAATCGGTCACCGGCTGGACACTGCACGAGTCGAACACCATGGGGAAAGTGCGTTTCATGATCAGGCGGTTTTCGAGCACATAGGACACACCGGACGGGCAGCGCAGATTGTCTTCCAGCACATAGAACTCGCCATCGGCGGCGCGCACCAGATCGGTGCCGGTGATATGGCACCACACGCCATGGATCGGATTGAGCCCGATGCAGGGTTTGCGGTAGCCGTCAGCGGAAAACACCAGATCGGCCGGAATGATGCCATCCTTGATGATCTGCTGCTTGTTGTAGACATCGTGAATAAAGGCATTCAGCGCCTGTATGCGCTGTCTCAGCCCCTCCTCCAGACGGGTCCACTCGTTGGCCTGGACAATGCGCGGCACGATGTCAAACGGGAAGATCTTCTCGGTCTGCGCCTCATTGCTGTAGACGTTGAAGGTAATCCCCAGATTGAGCAGGGCCTTTTCCGCGGCGAGCTGCCGCCGCTGGAGTTCCTGCTCCGGCAGGTTGTTGATGCGCCGGACCACCAGTTCGGCGCCGGGACGCGGGTGACCGTCCGGGGTGAACAGTTCGTCGTAGAACCCTTCGGTGTCATACCGATCAAATTTCATATAGTGCTCCTTTCCTAAAAAAACTTCGCACAAACACAAGGTCCTGAGCGAAAAAAGGGATCAGGGACGGGAGCGGACGCCGTTGTCCGGCAAGCGGGTGACATCGACCGAGACAGACACCTCGTGATGACCACCCCCCAGTGCGACTCCTTTTAGCGGGGACACATCGGAAAAATCGCGTCCCCAGGCCACGGTAATATGCTGCTGATGGGGACGCTGGTTGTTAGTCGGGTCAAAATCGAGCCAGCCGATGGTGGGCACATAGACTGAAAACCAGGCATGTGACGCATCGGCCCCCACCAGCTTTTCCTGGCCCGGCGGCGGGATCGTTTCAATATAGCCGCTGACATAGCGCGCGGCAAGACCAATGGAGCGCAGGCAGCCTATGGCCACATGGGCAAAATCCTGACAGACGCCGTGCCGTTTTTCCAGCACCTCGGCCAGTGGCGTGGCAACGGAAGTCATGCCGGGGCGATAGCTGAACTCTTGGTAGATCCGCCGCATCAAATCGTCCACCGCTTCAACGATAGAGCAGCCTGCCGCAAAGGAAGCGACGGCGTAATGAGCCAGCTCGGCGCGGCAGGAAATCAGCGGCGAATCGTACAGGTAGGGAGAGCTTTCCTGCCTGTCCCGGGCGCTCTGCAACTTCAGTCGCACCTGCTCCCAGCTGAGCTCATGACCGCGCTGGTAATCCGCCGGATCAACCTCAACGCTGACATCGCTCTGGGCGGTAATCGACAGATAGTCATGAGGGGACTGAATTGCAAAATGACTGACGCGATTGCCAAAAAAGTCGCGCCGCTCATGGACGTCCGACGACGAGGGATCAATGGTCAACCGGCTGTCGAGACAAACCTGGTGGGCGGTGTCCCGCGGCAGCAGAAACGCCTCGTTCCGGCACAGTTGCACCGGATCGCTGTAGCTGTAGCGGGTAATATGGCGCACACGGAAATTCATGAGCGCTCCTCCTGCGGCACCTGGCGCAGCTGCTGCAACGGCACGCTGGGGCTGAAATACAGCTGCATCAACGTATGCGACAGCAGATCCAAGCGCTGCTGCTGAGACGCCAGAAAGGAGCGCAGCAACGGGTACTCATCCTCCCCTTCCGTCCGTACCGCCAGCTTCTTGTGCGTGGTGTGACGCAACTCGTCCAGCGCCTCATCAATCAGCTGCTGATCGCTGCGCGCGTGCGGGCCGAGTTTCTTGTGCGGCAGGCGGGCGATATGCTTGCGCAGCTGACGCAGCTGGTAAGCCAGAGAGCGCGGATAGTATTCATCAAAAATGAGCAGTTCCAGAATCAGCGACAGCTGCATGAATGAGCGATAACGACGACGGAACACCATCAGACTGTTGCAGGTCGACAGCACGGCTTCACGGATCTGGGCCTCGCTGGAATCGCGCTGACAGGGCACCAGAGTGGCCTGGAGCAGCGCAATCAGGGTCAGTGCCCGCTCCAGCCGTCGGCCGATATACAGCATCATCCAGGCCGTCTCGCGCGACATGTTTTCGTTGGTCAGACCACTGAGTGCCGCCAGCTGCACAATAAGCTGGTTGACATTCGACACCATTTTCCCGCTGCCGATCTGCGCCTTGGTCACACGCGGCCGCCAGTTCTGACGCAGCTGATCAACAATGCGCCAGCCATCTTCCGGCAACAGATCGCGCACAGCATAAGCTGCCTGACCCAGACTGACCAGTGATGCGCGCAGACTGCCGATCCGCTGGTCCTCGCACACCAGCGAATGCAGCTCGCCCCGTGGGTCCGCCAGCAGCTTATCCGCCCCCTCGCCGATAAAACCGGGAGTGGTCAGCGTCACCTCCGTCAGGGCACGCAGCAGATGATCAAGGCTCTGTCGATCATCAGGATCGCGGAACTCGTTGACCTCGTAAAGCTTGGTCAGAATGGAGCGCACCAGGCGCGCCGTCTGTTCCGTCCGTTCGGCGTAACGCCCGGCCCAGAACAGATTCTCGGCGCAGCGGCTCGGCAACGGCATGAACACCGGCTTCAACAGCTGATTGGGCCGCGCCTGCAACCACAGGTTGACCTGTTTGTCACGCTCCTGCGTCAGCACCCAGGTATCTTTGATGAGGCCACCGTTATTATTGGCCAACAGGCTGCTGTCATCTTCATGGACCCGCGTCAGCCCTCCCGGCATCATGACGTACTGGCTGTCCTGGGCGCTCAGATAAAAGGTGGTGATCCCGGGGCGTGCAACGATGGCGTCCTTTTCATAGGTCGGAAAGGTCGCCAGCTCTACCAGCTGCTGTCCGACAAACAGCTGAGGCTTGTCGAGAATGATCTGACGCCACTGCTGGCGCTGCGCCGCGCTGAGCTGCCCCGGCTTCGATGGCGGCAGCCCCGGCAACGGATAGATCGGACGGATGATCAATTCGTCGAGGTGGTCGAGCACGTAATTGCATTCATACGGCTGGCCACACCACCAGGTTGCCACCGACGGCAGGAGCAGCTCTTCATCGCGCAAGTGCTGACAGATCCCAGGCAGAAAAGCCATCAGCGCGGGATTTTCCAGCACCTGGCAACCGATGGGATTCGCCACCGCCACCTGGCCGCAACGCACGGCTTCGAGCAGGCCGGGGATACCGCACCAGGAATCGCCACGCAGTTCCAGCGGATCACACAGCTCATCAACCACCCGCCGCAGAATGACATCGACCTGACGCAGCCCGTCAACAGATTTGAGCCATACGCGATCGTCGCGCACCACCAGATCGCCGCCCTGCACCAGCGGAAAGCCAAGATAGGAGGCAAGATAGGCATGCTCGAAAAAGGAAGGATGGTCGGGTCCCGGCGTCAGCAGAACAATGGACGGTTCCCGCTCCTGCTGCGGCGACAGGCGCGACAGATGGGTGCGCAGGGCCAGAAAATACATGGCCAGACGATGCACCTGAAACGGCTCGAACAGCTGGGGAAAACTGCGCGACATGATCAGCCGGCTTTCCAGGGCATAGCCGGCGCCCAGCGATGGCAAGGTAGCATCCGCCAGCACCCAGTACTGGCCATCGCCACCCTTGGCCAGATTCGGCGTGTAGAAACTCAGCGGAAAGTCCTGCTGCATCTGGCCATCACAGGCCGGAAGAAAATGGCGATGGGCGAACACCAGGTCCGCTGGCAGCAGACCATCGCGGATGAGGGTGCGCGGGCCATACAGGTCGCGCAGGACGGCGTTGAGCAGCTCGGCGCGCTGCAAAAGCCCGCGCTCAAGCTGTGACCACTCCGTTGAGCCGAAGATGACCGGAATCGGATCGAACTGCCAGGAGCGGGGGGACTCCGGCGAATTAAAGATATTATGAATTGCGCCGTTTTCCTTGAGCAACCGCTCGGCGTCGCGGCAGCGCCTGGCGAGGCGGTTTTCGCCAAAACGGACAAGAAATTCCAGCAGTTGCTGCCAGTGTTGCGGCACAACAGATTCTCGATCCGTCAGACCGGTAAATTGGCCGGCCGTCCAGGCCTCGTATTGAACATTAAGCGGGAGCGATGCTTGCTTCACGGATTATCTTTTGCGCCTCGGTCAGGGTTGACGACGTAAATCAAGCGTACAGGGGAACTCTTCATTGGGCTCTTCGCCGGCCGGAGCCAAAGGTGCCGGCACTTGAGCGTGGGGCATGAACCTGCCCAACGTCTCCAGCTGAGGGTGAGGCTGCAATGGTCCCGATGTGTGTTCGGTGATGTTAAACAGGTCGCGCCGCCGCGATTCGGCGGTGATGGCATTGACCGGAAACACATCGTAATTGCGCCCCCCAGGGTGCGACACATGGTAGGTACAACCACCGATGGAGCGGCCATTCCAGGTATCGATAATATCGAAAACCAGGGGGCTGTGCGGGGCAATCGTCGGATGCAGCGCTGACGGCGGCTGCCAGGCGCGGTAGCGCACCCCGGCAACGAATTCCCCCTGTCGACCGGTATTGACCAGCGGCAGGCGGCGACCGTTGCACGCAAGGACGTGACGCCCTTCGGTCAGGTGGCGGGCATGCACCTGCAGCCGTTCCGTCGACGAGTCGACAAAACGCGAGGTCCCCTGGCTGGACACCTCCTCGCCCAGCACATGCCAGGGTTCGATGGCAAAGCGCAATTCAAGCTCCACGGCATCAATCTGTACCGTGCCATACCGCGGAAAGCGGAATTCGAAGAACGGATCAAACCATTCCAGCTGAAACGGATAGCCGGAGCGATTGAGATCGGCCACCACCTCTTTGAGATCCTGACGGACAAACCACGGCAGCAAATAGCGGTCATGGAGGCTGGTGCCCCAACGGATCAGGTCATGGTGATAGGGCTCTTTCCAGAATCGTGCCAGCAACGTACGGATCAGCAGGTTTTGCACCAGGCTCATGCGCGCATGGGGCGGCATCTCAAAACCGCGCATCTCAAGAATGCCGAGGCGTCCCGTCGGGCTGTCCGGCGAATAAAGCTTGTCAATACAGAACTCGGTGCGGTGGGTGTTGCCGGTAACGTCGATGAGCAGATTGCGCAGCAACCGGTCCACCAGCCACGGTGCCACCACTTCCCCTTTGGGGATGCGGGAAAAGGCGATCTCCAATTCGTACAGGGCATCGTCGCGCGCCTCATCAATGCGCGGCGCCTGACTGGTCGGCCCGATGAACACCCCGGAAAACAGATAGGATAAGCCCGGATGGTGCTGCCAGAAGGTGATCAGGCTACGCAGCACGTCAGGTCGGCGCAGCATCGGGCTATCGGCCGGGGTCGGTCCGCCGAGGGTGATATGGTTGCCACCTCCGGTGCCGGTGTGACGGCCGTCGAGCATGAACTTTTCCGTGCCCAGGCGACTGAGGCGCGCCTGTTCGTAAAGCACCGTGGTGCGTTCGACCAGTTCCTGCCAGTTGGCCGACGGATGGATATTGACTTCGATGACGCCGGGGTCAGGCGTGACGTTGAACCGCTCCAGCCGCCAGTCGCGCGGCGGCTCGTAGCCTTCAATGACCACGGGCAGCTTCAGGTGTCCGGCACAGGCCTCAATGGCGGCCAGCAGGATAACATAGGATTCCAGCGTAGTCAGCGGTGGCATGAAGATGTACAGCCGCCCCTCGCGAGCTTCGACGCACAGTGCGGTATGGGGCACATCGACATAGTTCGGTTCGGGCATCTCGACGGGCTGTTTGTCGAGCGTGCTCGCCGCATCAAGGCTGGCGCGATCCGGCAGCTGCGGCAGGTTATCAAATAAACTCGGCGGACTGTCGATCTCTTTTTTGTCCGGCGCGATCCACGGCAGGCTGTCCAGTGGCAGACGCAGGCCCATGCCTGAGTCGCCGGGGATCAGAAACATGCGTTCGCGGCGGAAATCCCACGGCCCACTCTTCCAGCGCTCGGCGAAACGATCCCACTGCAACGGCAGGGCAAAACCCACCGGTGTGTCGAGGCCATGGGACAGCACCTTGGCCAGGGCACGGCGCTCGCGATCGTCTTTGAGGTCGGCCTTGGTCGGGTCAATGTTGTCGGGCATGCTGCCCTCTTTCCACAGCCAGTACAGGGTATCTTCATAGCCGGGAGTCAGGTAAGCCTCGCGCAGACCGAGGCGGCGGGTCAGCTCACGCGAAAACTGTTCCGCCAGGGCCGAAGTCACGCCGTAGTCGTGCTGGATGTCGGCCAGCAGCGCCGGGTTCTGCCACAGGGCCACGCCATCCTTGCGCCAGAAGCAGCTGTAAGCCCAGCGCGGCAGTGGCTCGCCCGGATACCACTTGCCCTGGCCGAAATGGAGCAGGCCGCCCTGGGCAAAGGCCTCGCGCAGACGCAGGGTCAGATCGTAAGCGAGTTGCCGTTTGTGCGGGCCATCAGCACGACTGTTCCACTCGGCGCCATCCATGTTGTCGATGGAGACAAAGGTCGGCTCACCGCCCATGGTCAGACGCACATCACCTTCCACCAACTCCTCATCCACCAGCTGACCGAGCGCATCAATGCACTGCCATTGCTCATCACTGTAGGGCTTGGTGACGCGTGGATCTTCATGGATGCGCTGCACGCTGTTACGGTGCTCAAACGTCACCTCGCACGGGTCGGTGGCGCCGGTGAGCGGCGCGGCACTGGCCGGTGTCGGGGTGCAGGCCAGCGGGATGTGCCCTTCACCGGCCAGCAGCCCCGAGGTGGGATCAAGACCGACCCAGCCGGCACCGGGCACATAGACCTCGGTCCAGGCATGCAAATCGGTGAAGTCGGCTTCCGGCCCGGACGGACCGTCGAGGGATTTTTCATCGGCCGTTAACTGGACCAGATAGCCACTGACAAAGCGCGCCGCCAGCCCGAGATGACGCAGAATCTCCACCAGCAACCAGGCCGTGTCGCGGCAGGAGCCGATTTTCCGCTCCAGAGTTGTTTCACAGCTCTGCACGCCCGGCTCCATGCGCACTGAATAGTTAATCTGTTGCTGCAGCCGCCGATTGAGGTCCACCACAAAGTCGACGGTGTTTTTCTCACTGCGGTCCACGTCGTCCAGCCATTTTTGCAACAGGGGTCCGGCTTCGCTGCATTTCAGATAGGGCGCCAGTTCCTGCTGTTCCTGTTCCGAATAGCTGAAAGGATAATTTTCAGCATATTCCTCGACAAAAAAGTCGAACGGATTGTAGGACGTCATGTCGGCAATGACTTCGATATCGATGCTCAGCTCACGGCTTTTTTCCGGGAACACCAGCCGCGCCAGATAGTTGCCGAACGCATCCTGCTGCCAGTTGATAAAGTGCTTTTCCGGCTTGATGGTCATGGAATACGCGAGAATGGGCGTACGGCAGTGCGGGGCCGGGCGCAGGCGCAGGATATGGGGCGACAGGTTGACCGGGCGGTCAAAGAGATAGCGGGTGACATGATGACAGGCAACACGAATCGACATGGGGTTCCCTCATGAAAAAGAACGCAGGCAGGACGTAAAAACGAGTTTCTGTCAGAGTATCAGAATGGAGGGGTTAGTCTATGGAAATATTCTTTCACAATTTCGGCTTGTTACGGTTGGAAGTCTCCACGCCTTCCTGACGGGAGGGCTACAGCCTCGTCTCACTCAACAACCGTCACGATCTGGGTTGTACTAGCAAAGACAACGTCGACATCAATTACTATCGCGTCATCCTCCGACAGCTTTTTTGCGAATGCCGACAGTTCGATTTCACCGGCTCCTCCGACATAACTTTTATTTCATTTCATTAGCTTAGCGCAACCACGCCACGGCCCAACCCTCCCCGCAGCAGGCAGAACCGCTTAAAAACGGACAGTACAGATAAAAATACCGTTAAAAACCACATTCCCTAATTATAAAAAACATTTATAATCTCCCCTATGAAGATATTTACCGTCGCCTATCTAGAACAGAATCAGGATATCTCCCGTCATCTGGAACAGGTTTTATCCACTGCAGAAAATTTCGAGCTGATTGGCAACTTCTGCTGCGCAGAGGAGGCCCTGAGAGAGGCCCGGTTCAATGCGGCCAATCTCTACCTGGTCGATGTTGACCTGCCCGGGATGAACGGCCTGCACTTTATCGAAACAGCCAAGCAGGCCCATCCCGGCAGCGATTACATCGTCTACAGCACCTCAGACAGCTGCAAGGAACTGCTCGATGCCTTTGCCGTGGGAGCCGTTGGCTATCTCAGCCAAAAAGCCTCAGACGAAGACCTCCTGCGCGGGCTGGCACTGGTCGCCAACGGAGGTGGACTGATCAGCCCGCACATGGCAAGGCGACTGTCCAACTATTTTCAGGCTATCGGCCCACAACGCCAGGTTCTAACGAAAAAGGAGCAACAGGTTCTGGCGCAACTCCGTGCAGGAAAAACCTATAGCCAGATTGCCGAAGATCATCTCGTGAGCATGTCTACGGTGCAGACCCACATCAAAAACATCTACCGAAAACTGAATGTCAACAACCGCCAGGACGCGGTAACCACGGGAGTCTTATTCGATCTTCTGAACGGATAAACCATGACGATCCGGCTTAAAATCATTCTGCTGGTTCTTGTCCTCGAGCTGATCCTCTCTTCTGCTCTGGCATTCCTCTACACCCGCCACAACGACTGTTACCACGCCAAAACGCTTTCGCAGGTTGAACAGAATCTGCGCAACGGCATTGAACTGGAAATCTCCGAAGTCAACAACCGCTACGCCAATCTCTCGGCCCGTTTCGTCGAAATGCACCCTGATATTATCGAGGCGTTCGCCGCCGGCAACCGCCCTGCGCTGCATCAACGGATCGCCCCGATAGTCGAGCGCCTCAAGCGACAAGACCCCTACTTCGAATCGCTCAATTTTCTTCAAGCCGATGGCACGGTTCTGTTGCGCAGCCTCAGACCCGACAGATTTGGGGACGATGTCCGCCAGTTTCCCTTTGTGGCCAAAGCGCTGGAATCGCGGCAGCCGCTTGGTGGCCTGAGCATTGCCTATCGTGGTCTCGCCTACCGCATCAGCCAGCCGGTCTTTGTTGATCAACGGTTCATTGGTGCCGTTGTTTTCGTCATTCGCCCCTTGCGCGCCCTCAACATGGCCAGCCAGATTTTCAACGTAGAGAGTGGTATTTTCCTGGAAAACCAGCACTGCACTCTGATTGAAAATCAAACCGGGCCTGCCTTTGACGAGGTGACACTGGTCGAGCATTCCGGCAAACTTTTTGAGGACCACAATGAGCTCTCTAAGCTCGTCAACGCTCAGAATTGCACTTCATTGCATTTCGATACGCGCTGTCTGCTCAAATTTTCTCCGATCATCCTGAAAAACTTCGCGGGAGTACAGCTCGGCAGCATCCTGCCCGTGCTCGATATTACCGCCGAGTACCGCAACATGCTGTCAACGCATCATCGCGTTCTAACAGTTGCGGCACTTGTTATTGTCATCACGCTGCTGGTGCTCTACTTTGGAACCGGAGTATTTCTCTCCAAAATTGAAGCGTTCCAGCAACACCTTCAGCACAAAGTGGCCCAGCGAACGCAACAATTGGAAATTCTCAACCAGCAGCTGACGAATGAAATCCGGGTACGGGAAAAAGCCCAACGGGCGTTGATGGAACTCAGCGAGAAAGACCCACTGACCGAGCTCGCCAATCGCCGCAAGTTCAATGCCTGCTATCAGCAGGAGTGGCAGGCCGGCCAACGCGAGCAGCGACCGCTGTCACTGCTGATGATCGACATCGATTTTTTCAAAAACTTCAATGACAACTATGGCCACCCCGCCGGGGATAAGATTCTTCAGATCATTTCATCCGTGCTGAAGGATCTGGTATTGCGGCCACGCGATCTGGTCGCTCGCTACGGCGGTGAAGAATTCATCTGCCTTCTCCCCGATACGCCATCAGATGCGGCAACGACTCTGGCTGAAAAGCTGCGAAAAACGGTTCAGGCCCTGCACATCAAACACGAATTTTCCATCACAGACCGGAACATGACGATCTCCGTTGGTGTCGCCACGACCATTCCAGGTCAGGCAGATGAAGCCCAGACACTGCTCAGCCAAGCTGACCAAGCCCTGTATGCCGCAAAGAACCAAGGACGCAACCAAGTCGTCTGCTTCAATCAACCGTTCAGTGCAGGATAAAGTTCAACCTAAGCACGGGCTCGGCACGAAATAACAGCCTCGCAGCACTTCGCTTGCGGGCATCAACCCTCCGCCCAACAATCCGTCCCTTACGTCTCACCACAAAAAACAAATCATACAGCAAGATCTTAAATTTCAGGATTATGTATATGTTCATTTTTTTATCTTGTATTTCGGAAAAGGAATTACACCGTTTCCTGATATTGCTGACAACCGTTCTAAAACACCGCGCCCCGAGACACACCCCACCTTGACAAAACACTGTTCTTCTTGCATTGTTTATGAGAATGAGACTCGTTCTCGATTATGTGATGACATGAAGGCGTTGCGGCCACCCGCAACCACGGAGGTACGATGAGACGGCGCTCTTTTCTGAAGATGTCGCTGGGGGGAGCAATCGGGGCCGTCGCCTTGCGCCCCAACAGTGCGGCCGCTTGGCAGTCGCGCGCCCCGGCGGATAGCTACGCAGCCCTGGTCGACCTGACACGCTGCATCGGCTGTCGTAAATGCGAGCAGGCCTGTCAGCAAGAGCATGATCTTCCCCTGCCGATGAAGTCGTTTGAGGATCTGACGGTGCTGGATAACCAACGGCGGCCCGATGCGGCACGCTTCACCGTAATTAATCGCTATCACAGTGGCCGCGTGAATCCGGAGGGGCAGCTGGTGGCCGATTATGTAAAGGTGCAGTGCATGCACTGCCAGGATCCAGCCTGTGCCTCGGCCTGCATCACCGGCGCCCTGAGCAAAACCGCTCACGGCGCCGTGCACTATGATGTAAACAAATGTATCGGCTGCCGCTACTGCATGGTGGCCTGTCCCTTCGAAATTCCGGCCTACGAATATCACGACCCGCTGACACCGCGGGTGATGAAATGTACCTTTTGCGAGCAGCGACTGCGAGAAAAACAGCTGCCGCCCGCCTGCGCCACCATCTGTCCCACCGAAGCCATCACCTTCGGCAAGCGCAGCGCCCTGCTGAAACTGGCGCGGCGACGGCTGAAGGAGCATCCCGGCCGCTACATCCAGCAGATCTACGGCGAAAATGAGGTCGGCGGCACTTCCTGGCTCTATCTGTCAGCTGTTCCCTTCAGCAAGCTCGGTTTCATTCCGCTACCGAACAAGCCGCTGCCCAAGCTGACGGAAACCCTGCAACATAGCCTGTTCAGTTATCTGTGGTCGCCGGCGCTGCTCTTCACCCTGCTGTCGGGCCTGTTCTTCTTTAACCGGCGCAAACAGCTCCAGCAGCCGGAAAATTCGGCGGGCCACGCGGGAGGTGACGTATGAGCGGTCATCCTCATTCCCACTCTCACTCCCATCCACCTGTTGCCCTGCGCCGCCCCCTGTGGACGCCCGGCGTATTGGTGATGCTGGCTTTCATGGCGGCGGCCGCCGTAACGCTGGTGGTTCGTTTCACCGGCGGCATCGGTGCGGTGTCCAATCTGAGCAACGCCCGCCCCTGGGGGCTGTGGGTGGCCATCGATGTCGCCACGGGCGTCGCCCTGGCCGCCGGCGGCTTCACCACCGCGGCGCTGGCCCACATCTGGGGCCGTCACCGCTATGAAACCGTGGTGCGCCCGGCCCTGCTGACGGCCATGCTCGGCTACAGCTTCGTCGTCCTCGGCCTGCTGGTGGACATCGGTCGCTCCTGGGCCATCTGGAAGCCCATTTTCTTCCAGAATCACCACTCCGTACTGTTTGAAGTGGCGATGTGCGTGCTGGTCTACCTCCATGTGCTGTATATCGAATTCGTGCCCGTGGTCGACGAGGGGCTGCGCGACGCGAGGCCGGGCCACCCGCTGCAGAAGCTCGTCGCCGCCATCAACCGGCGGTTGCGACCGATCCTGTGGATTTTCATTGTTGCCGGCGTGGTGCTGTCCTGCATGCACCAGTCCAGCCTCGGCTCGCTGATGCTGATTGCCCCCACCAAGGTCCACCCGCTGTGGTACACGCCGCTGCTGCCGCTGCTGTTTCTGCTCTCGGCCATCGCCGCGGGCTTTCCCATGGTGATTGTTGAAGCCACCCTGGCCAGCAGTTCCCTGGGCACGGATGACGAGATGGAGGTGCTGACACCGTTGTCGCGCTTTACCATCGTCCTCCTCGGCCTCTATCTGGCCCTCAAGGTCGGCGATCTGCTGTGGCGCGGCAGCTGGACCAGCCTGCTCGACGGCACAACTCAGAGCAACGCCTTTCTCGCTGAAATGGGGCTCGGGGTGGTGCTGCCGTTTCTGATGCTGCTGCGCGCCAAGGTCCGGCGTTCACGGCGCACGCTCTTTATCGCTGCGCTGCTGATTGTCGGCGGGGTCGTACTCAACCGCATCAACGTGTTCATCGTCGCCTTTACCCCTCCGCTGTCGACGACCCCCTACAGCCCAGCATTGGGTGAAATTCTCATCACCTGCGGTTTTGTCGCCGCCCTGATGTTCTGCTACCGGCTGGCCGTCACCTGGCTGCCGGTGCTGGCCGAAAAAAAGGAGAAAACGCCATGAGAAAAACCTCTCAAGCGTTTCAGCGCTGCGTTTTCGTTGCCCTGCTTCTCGCCGTTGCCCTGCTCGACCCTCAGCCCGAACCGGTCCGCGCAGCGGGGGCCGGGGCTCCCACCGACTGGCTGGCCCCGGGGCAACAGCAGGCGCTGGAGCGCGCCCGCCAAACGGTTCCCCTGATCGAAGCCATCCGCCGCGAGGGGCCGCTGCGACGCCGCGAGCATCTGCATGATCTGGGGCTGACGGTCAAAGCGGTCAAAACCACCTACTTCTACCTCAACAGCCCGCTGATCAGCGCGGTCGAGGATCATTACACAGGCGTGCGCTTCAATCACGGTCAGCACGCGGCGCAAGCCGGCGACTGCAGCGTCTGCCATCACCTGCGGCCGGAGCAGGACGTTGCTTATAGCCCGCATCCGGAAACCGTGCGCTGCTCGGCCTGTCATCAACAGGCCTTTGATGAACGCGTTCCCGAACGCCCGGGGCTGAAAGCCGCTTACCACCAGCGCTGTATCGGCTGCCACAAACAACAGCGCAGCGGCCCCCAGGTGTGCACCGACTGTCACCTGAAACAGGTGCCGGATCACGCCAAGCTGGTCAAGCTGCCGGAGCACCCCGACGCGCTGCAGGTGACGGCGGAATGCCTGCGCTGTCATGAGGCGCAGGCTCACGACATGCTGCAGACCGCCCATTGGCTATGGCGCGGCCCCTCCCCCTACACGCAAGACCGCAGCCGGGAGGTGCTGCACGGCAAGGGGACGACGGCCCTCAACAACTACTGAGTGAGCCCCATCAGCAACGAGTCTCGTTGCACAAGTTGTCACGCAGGATACGGCTGGAAAGACAGCACTTTTGATTTTACTGACACCGGGCGCATGGACTGCCTGGTCTGTCACGACACCACCGGCCACTATAAAAAAACGCCGACCTCGGCGGGCTGGCCGGACAAGGACCTCGACCTCAAACCCATTGCCGAGAAGGTCGGCCACAGCAGCCGGGTGAGTTGTGGCAGCTGCCATTTCAATGGCGGTGGCGGCGACGCCATCAAGCATGCGGACATGGGCGGCAATCTGGCTCGGCCAGATCCCAACTGCGATGTGCACATGGGCAGCCTCGATTTCAGCTGCCGCACCTGCCATACCACGCGCCAGCACCGCATTGCCGGGCGCAGTTCTTCCGTGGCCGCGGCCGAAGGTGTTGTGCGTTGCGAGCAGTGCCATTCCGAGGCGCCCCATCTCGGCAACAGCCTGCTCGATCACCACCTGAACCGCCACAGTCGCACCCTGGCCTGCAACACCTGCCATTCACCGGTGTACGCCAAGTGCGCACCAACCAAGACCTGGTGGGACTGGTCCAAGGCCGGCGACAAGCAGCGCAAACCGGCCATGATGGATCTGGGCACCGGCACGCCTCTTCCGGACTATCATCCGATGAAGGGCGAATTCCGCTGGCAGCGCGCCGTCAAACCCAGCTACGACTGGTTCAACGGCAACATGGCACGGGTGCTGTTGGGTGATGCGGTCCCTCTGGATCAGGGACCGGTATTGCTCACCCGCCCGCTGGGCTCCATCCGTGACCCGGCCGCCCGCATCACCCCGTTCAAGATCATGAAGGGGGTGCAAGCCTTTGACCCGCTCTATCACACCCTGTTGATCCCGCATCTGTTTCCACGCAATGCCGAGGACACCACGGCCTACTGGAAACATTACGACTGGCAAATGGCCTTTATCGATGGCATGGCCAGTGCCGGGCTGCCCTACAGCGGCCAGTGGCACTGGCAGGAAACCTGGATGTACTGGCGGCTGGAACATGAGGTGATGCCGGCCAAGATGGCGTTGAGCTGCATTCAGTGCCACGACAGCCTGCGCGGTGAAAAAACCTGCGACCGCTGCCATCAGGACAGCCGCCATGTCGATTTCAAGAAGCTGGCTCACCAGCCAACAGATGTCAGCTTCCTGCAGCAGATCGGTCAATCGACAGTAGCCCTGCAAGGCAACAACGACTATCTGGACCTGAAGCAGCTCGGCTATCGTGGCGATCCCATTGTTTATGGTGGACGGTTCAAAGAACTGCCACTGGGACAAAAAATTCCGTCGACGCGCTAAAAAAACGGGCGCAACACTTTTTCTTGCCCAACGCTATTTTTTCGTATAACAATAAAACCTTGTTTTATGTTTATTCATATTGAACAAGGCTTGATCGGCCCATCCCGTCGCGATGACAGTTGAAATCGGGCGAAGCCGATCACAACACGCAGGAGGAAAACATGAAAGGACGGCTCGGTTCCCAACGCTTATTTATCGCTCTTTTTACCTTGGCGGCTGTGCTTGCTGCTGGACTCGTCGCCCCGGCCTTCGCTGCACCGACGTACCGCTGGAAACTGGCACAGACCTGGGGTAGCGGCTTTCCAATCTTTGGAGATGCCGTTATAAAAATGGCTGATATGGTTAAAGAAATGTCCAATGGCGAAATGGAGATTCGCATCGACTCGGCCAACAAGCATAAATCAGCCTTCGGCATTCTCGACATGGTCAAGATGGGTCAGTACGAAATGGGCCATTCCGCGTCCTATTACTGGAAAGGCAAAGACCCCAATGCGTTACTGTTTACCACCATGCCCTTCGGTATGATCGCACCGGAACAGTATGCCTGGTTCTACTATGGCGGCGGCATGGAGCTGATGAAAAAGGTTTACGACCAGCATGGCGTCTATTCTTTCCCCGGCGGCAACACCGGCAACCAGATGGGCGGCTGGTTCCGCAAGGAGATCAACACCCTGGATGACCTGAAGGGCCTCAAAATGCGGATTCCGGGCTTTGCCGGAGAAGTTCTTTCCAAGCTGGGAGTCGTGGTGACCAACATCGCACCGGGCGAACTCTATACGGCTCTCGACCGGGGAACCATTGACGCACTGGAATGGGTCGGACCGTCGCTTGACATGAATATGGGCTTCCAGAAAATTGCCCCCTACTATTACACCGGCTGGCACGAGCCGGCCACAGAGTTGCAGTTTCTGGTCAACCAGAAGAAATTTGATGCCCTGCCACCCCACCTGCAGAAGATTCTGACCGTTGCCATGGAACTGGCCGCCTACGACATGTACGCTCGCTCCTATCACGAAAGTGCGGTCAATTGGGCCTCTATTGAAAAAGATTATCCGAACGTCAAGGTTCGCACCTTCCCCAAAGAAATCATTGCCGCCATGAAGCAGGCCAACAAAGAACTGGTTGAGGAGTCGTGTGCCAGCAATGCCATTTTTAAAGAAGTTCACGATTCGCAGGCGGCCTACATGAAAAAAGTCCGCAAATGGACGGAAATTTCTGACTACGCCTATCTTAAAGACAACCTCGAAGACTGATGTTCTGTCGGCGCCGGACCTGTCGTCCGGCGCCGCTCTTTCAAGAGAGACCTGCCACTGCTATGCTGACCAAGATTGAACAGAAAATTGACCGTTTCACCGACTGGATCGGGGCCATATCGACCGCGCTGCTGATCCTGATGCTGGTCAATGTGTTTTATGATGCAATCATGCGCTATTTTTTCCGTACCGGCTCGATTGCCCTGCAGGAAATGGAGTGGCACCTGTTTTCCATTGTCTTTCTGTTCGGCGTGGCCTACGCCCTGAAAGAAGACGGTCATGTGCGCGTCGACATCCTTTACGATCACCTGTCTTCCCGAACCAAGGCGCTGATCAATATCGCCGGTGCGGTTCTGCTGATTTTCCCCCTCAGCTTTCTGGTGATCAAAGGATCATTCTGGTTTGTCCACGAAGCCTATACGCTTCATGAAATCAGTGGCGACCCCGGCGGCTTAACCCATCGCTGGCTAATCAAAGCGGTCATCCCGGTCTCTTTTGTTTTTCTATGTCTGTCCACGATTGGTTTCATCCTGCGCCAGATCACTATTTTTCGCGGAACGGAAACGCCCCGTCCCCCCTCTCACGACGACAACATTCTCTGACCAGGGACGTCAACGACGGCTGCCCTTGCCATGTCGCAAACGGCACGCCACGGCTCTAAAACAAGAAGGAATCCATTGCCATGATCGGCATTGTCATGTTCATCGTCGCCCTCATTCTGCTTCTGGTAGGCTTTCCCGTCGCCTTCACCTTTGGTGGAGTCGCTGTCTTTTTTGGCCTCTATGCCGAAGGACCCGCTATCTTTGCCATGATGCCCCACCGCATCTGGTCGATCATGAACAACACCATCCTGATGGCGATCCCGCTGTTTATTTTCATGGGCATCATCCTGCAGAAATCGAAACTGGCGGAGAGCTTGCTCGAATCGATGGGTTCGCTGTTTGGTGAAATCCGCGGTGGTATTGCGATTTCGACGGTTCTGGTTGGCGCCCTGCTTGCCGCCTCAACCGGCGTCGTCGGGGCCAGCGTCGTGGCCATGGGCGTTATTTCCCTGCCCGTCATGCTCAAATACAACTACAACAAACAACTGGCCACCGGAACCATCTGTGCCGCAGGAACCCTGGGCCAGATCATTCCGCCCTCCATCATCCTGATTATCCTTGGCGATGTCTTCCAGCAGCCGGTCGGCGATCTGTTCAGAGCGGCCTTCTGGCCCGGACTGACTCTGGTTTTGGTGTACGTGCTCTATATTCTCGTGGTGACGTTCTTCAACAAGGATCTTGCGCCGCCAATCCGGCTGCACCATAACCAGCAAACACGGCGCAAGCAGATTTTCGTCGCCCTCAAAGCCATCCTGCCCCCCCTGATTCTGATCATCGTCGTGCTGGGCTCCATCATCTCCGGGGTTGCCACACCCACGGAGTCCTCCGCCGTCGGCGGTGTCGGCGCGATCGTTCTTGCCGCGTTTTACCGCCGCGCTTCGCTGTGCATGGTCTGGGACAGCGCGGTCGAAACCGTCAAGGTCACGGCGATGGTTTTTGCCATCCTGGTCGGTGCCACCGCTTTCTCCATGGTCTTTACCTATACAGGGGGGGACTATCTGGTCGAGGATCTGATGATGCAGCTTCCAGGTGAAAAATGGGGTTTCATCATTTTTTCCATGAGCGCCATCATGGTTCTGGGCTTCTTTATCGACTTCGTCGAAATTGCCTACATTATCGTCCCGATTCTGGCCCCCATCGCCTACAGACTTCAGATCGATCCGCTGTGGTACGCCATCCTGGTCGCCATGAACCTGCAAACCTCATTTCTGACACCGCCCTTTGGTTTCAGTCTTTTTTATCTCAAAGGAGTGGCGCCACCCGAGGTTCGCACCACCGACATCTACCGCGGAGCCATACCCTTTATTCTGCTGCAAATGCTGGTACTGGGCATCCTGGTCCTGTTCCCGAAGCTGTTCGGATTCAGCTGAAACGGAAATTTCTCACCCGCTGGCGAATTTCAGGCCATCCGGGAAAGATACCAGGCCGCGGCACCCTGTGGTCGCAGTCGTGCCGCCGGAAGATCACGGCATTCTTTCCTCTGAGATTGAATTTTATCCTGCAAATCCATCTTGCGCTGGCCGCTGGCCAGAATCACGAGAAAACGCGCCTGGTTAAAGACTGGCAGGGTCAGGCTGACCCGCGCAACGGGGGGGCTGGCATCGGCGGGCGCATCGACCGCCACCACGGTTTCCAAGGACTGCAACTCGTCACCACAGGGAAACAGGGAGGCGACATGCCCGTCTTCTCCCATGCCGAGTAAAACAATATCCAACTGCGGATAATCATACGCACCCTGTCCGGGCAGGTGATCATGCAAGCGTTCTCTATAGTCTGACGCGGCCGCAACGGCCCCCAGCTCGCCATGGATACGCATCAGTTGATGGGCAGGGACGTCAATATGCTGCAATAACGTATTCCATGCCGCCGCGTAATTGCTGTCCGGGTGGTGGGGACCGACGGCCCGTTCATCGCCAAATACAATCCAGCACCGGGACCAGGGTATCTGTGCGCGCCAGAAAGGCGTGGCCAGCAAACGATAGAGTCCCTGCGGTGTCGACCCACCACTCAAGGCGATCGTTACAAAGCCTTTCGCGCGAACCTCCTGCTGGGCCTGATCCACCAGCTCTGCGGCCAGCGCTTGGATAAGTTCGGCATAGGTGGGGAAGATGAAGCGTTCCACGCTAGTAGAGTTCCAGAATCTGACGAGTCCAGTCACGGCCCTGCTCCGGCCCCAGACTGCCGGCCGGATAGGGATAAACCGCCTGCTCACCACAGCGGCCAAGGACGGGCTGCAGATACTGCCACGAGAGCTCAACGCCATCCTGGCGCCAGAACATCATGCGTTCGCCCTGCAGACAGTCGAGCAGCACCTTTTCGTAGGCATCCAGGCGCATCCCCTGCCAGCGATCGCCATAGTCAAACGTCAGATCGGCCGGTTGCAGACACACGGCGCCGCCGGGACTTTTGGTTTCGATCCGCAAAGCGATGCGCTCTTCAGGGTAAATCCCCAGTTCCAGTCGATTCGCCGGGACCGCCTCATCCACCAGATGGCGAAACATGGAATGGGGAACATCCTTGAACTGAATGACGATTTTCGTCTCCTTGCGCGCCAGACGTTTGCCTGATAACAGATAGAACGGCACCCCGCTCCAGCGCCAGTTGTCCACGAACAGCCGCATCAGGGCATAGGTGGCGACGCACGACTCTGCATGGACGCCAGGTTCTTCGCGATATCCGACCACGCCGCGACCGCCAACGGTTGCTGCGGTGTATTGTCCGAGAATCAGGTTTTGCGTCGCCGTTTTCGGATTAAACGGCCGCAGGCTGCGGAACAGTTTGGCCTTTTCATCCTGCACGCGATCCGGTTCAAAACGGCTGGGGGGCTCCATGGCCACCAGAGACAGCATCTGCATCATGTGATTCTGGAACATGTCGCGCAGCACACCGGCCTGCTCGTAATAGCCGGAACGATGCTCAACGCCCAGATCTTCCATGGCGATGATGCCGACATAATCGATATGGCTGCGATTCCACACCGGCTCAAAAATCGCGTTGGCAAACCGCATCATCAGGATGTTCTGCACCGTTTCCTTAGCCAGATAATGATCAATGCGAAAGATCTGGTGTTCCTGAAAGCTGCGATGCAGCTGCTCATCCAGCGCAACGGCACTGGCCAGGTCATGGCCAAAAGGTTTTTCGACCACGAGGCGGGTCCAGAAACGCCCCGGCTGTTCGGAACTCAGCCCGACCTCTTTGAGCTGACGACTGACCTCAGCGTGCTGGCTGGGCGGAAGAGCCAGATAAAACAGGTGGTTCTCTCCGATGCCCGCCGCACATCGCTGTTCATCCAGCCACCACTTCAGGGCCTTCCAATCCTCCGGCTTTTCATAGTCAAGGCGCTGGTAATGCAGAATTCGGCAGAACGAATCCCAGGCCTGGACAGTGTAAAAAACCTGTTCGCTGGCAAAGATTCGCAGTTGGCGGCAGAAATCTTCCCGGCTTAAATCCGAACGACCACAACCGACAATCAAAAACGGATCGGGCAATGCCTGCTGGAGAAAGAGATGAAACAGCGCCGGAATGAGCTTGCGGGCCGTCAGATCACCGGAGGCACCAAGGATCACCAGGCTACAGGATTGCAGCAGATCCGGATCAAACAGTCGACAGACGCCCTGCAACGATGCGCGGTCACCCCCCCTGTTGTTTGCTGTGTCTCGAGCCGTTTCATTCATGGCACCCTCTTGTTTATTCTTTTAGTCCCGACCTTACTGCGTGGCCCCCAAATTGCTGGCGAAGCGCGGCCAGGACACGATCATTAAATGAATTTTCAGTTCGAGACTGGAAGCGCTGGAACAGCGCCGCGGCAATAACCGGCGTTGCAACCGCCGTTTCAATGGCCTGCTCAACCGTCCAGCGCCCCTCCCCGGAATCGTCGACATACCCCGAGAGCTGTTCAAGCCGGGGATCCTGGACAAAGGCCCTTTCAAGCAGCTCCAGCAACCAGGAGCGCACAACGCTACCTTGATTCCACAATCTTGCCAACTCGGCAAAGTTCAGCTGCTCGGCATAGGGGGACGCATGGATTAACGCAAACCCTTCGCTGTAGGCCTGCATCATGCCGTATTCGATTCCATTATGAATCATCTTGGTAAAATGTCCTGCTCCAGCGGGCCCGCAGTATAAACAGCCCTGAGGCGGTGCGAGATCAATGAATATCGGTTCCAACTTCTCGTAAACCTCTTTTTCGCCACCGACCATCAGGCAATAGCCAACATCCAGCCCCCAGATTCCGCCACTGACTCCGGCATCAACATACCGCAAACCCTGCTGCTTGAGCCTGTCGAAACGTTGAATATCTTTTTTGTAATGGCTGTTTCCCCCATCTACGAGACAGTCACCTGCTTCGAGCCAGGGAGCGATTTTGTCGAGGTAATCATCCACCACGGATTCCGGAAGCATCAGCCACACCACCCTTGGCGGCGTCAACTTCTCAATCATGTCGTGCAGATCTGAACTGACTGTGGCACCATAGCGCGCGGCCTCGGAAACCTTATCAGCACTCCGGTTCCACACCACAACTTCATGACCGCGTTCCACCAGCCGACGCACCATACCAAGACCCATACGGCCCAATCCGACCATCCCAAGCTGCATACAATCACCTCCTCGACTCGTTTCAACTACCTTACCAGAGTTTACTCGAACCGCACGCGCACAGCGTATCAATCACCAGATGATAAAAAAAAAGCTCCCGCTTTGCGGGAGCTTTTAATCAACTGTATGTGTCGTTTTTTACAGCAGACCAGCAACAGCCTCTTTCGCCACAGCCAGAAAACTCTGAGGCAGTGAACCGATGAGGATAATAGCCAGAATGAAGAAAACGCCCAAGGCTTTCGTGGTAATCGGCAGAGCGATCGGCGCCACATCATCTTCACTGCTGGTATACGCAGCACGTGCCATCTTCAGATAATAGAAAGCGGCCACCGCAGCGTTAATCACGGCGATAATCACCAGTGCATAGAAACCTTTGTGGATCGCGCCTGTGAAGATGATGAACTTACCAATAAAACCGATGGTCGGCGGGATACCGGCCATGCCGAACGCGGACACCAGAAGGGTCAACGCCAGCAGCGGCGCACGTTTTGACAAGCCCTTCAGGTCGTCAAAGGTCACGTTCTGGCCTTCGGGAGAAATGTTATAGATCACGTAAAAACAGCCGAGATTCATCAACAGGTAACCGATAACGTAAAACACGGCAGCGGCCATGCCGAGTTCATCCGCAGTCAGGATGCCGAGCATCACGTAACCGGCATGCGCGATACTGGAATAAGCCAGCAGGCGCTTGAGATCGGTCTGAACCAGCGCCGACATATTTCCCAGGGTCATGGAGAAGACGGCAATGGTCGCCAGTACCCAGGTGACCTGAGTAATATCAGCTCCAGCAACGGACACCAGTCGCAGCAGCAGCAGCACCGCACCTGCTTTCGGCAGGGTCGCTACGAAACTGGTCGTTTCATTTGCGGCCCCTTGATAAACGTCCGGGGTCCAGAAATGCATGGGAAACATAGCCAACTTGTAGAAGAAGCAAACCAGCACCAGAATCATGGCGATAATGGCCAGCGGCTGCGTTGCCACCAGTGCCGGAACGATTTTAGCCAGTTCATTCAAGTACGTTGTATGTGCCAGACCAAAGATGTAGCTCATGCCATACAAAGTCAGACCCGTCGATGCCGCACCAAAAAGAACATATTTAATCGCGGCTTCAACATGCATGCGACCCTGGCCATTGCGGAAAGGAATGACGACATACAGAGCGTAAGAAGAAATTTCCAAGCTCAGCAGAATCGTCAACAGTTCAACGGAACTGCTCAGGAACACCAGACCCAGGGCACTGATGCTGAGAAACATGTTGTACTCGGCATGAAGCTTGGCGGTAATGCCAGTCAGGCCACGGCCCAGATAGAAGATCAGGAACAGGCCGCTCAGGATGATCAGTTTAAACAATTGCGACAGTGTATCAACCTGGTACACGTCAAAGAACAGGCTTCCCTGTGCTTTAAAGCTGGCGACTGCCGCCACAATGGTAACAGCGCTCAGTACAAGGCTGACACCCTGAATGGTTCCCGTACGGAACTTGCCCAAGGTCATGAAAAACAAAACCAGGACCATTAACATCAGTGCCAACTCGGGCATAAAAACTGTGTTCAGCATAATTGATCCGATTCTTTAGTTAGAAGCTAACGATACTCTTGACCCAGGCACCAGCCTGATTCAGCAGAGCATGATGCTCACCATGATGCTGGACAGCATCGTGAACCACACTGCCGGCATCCACCTGATGAATCAGGTGAGCAATACTTGTATCCATCATATCCAGCAGCGGCGTGGGATGAAGACCGATCCAGAACACAAAGATCGTCAGAAACGCCAGCTGAAGAATCTCACGGAAATTACAGTCCGCCAGGACATGGCTGTCATGGCCGTGTGCGTCGCCATGATCGCCATGGCCGTGGTCGTCATCATGGTGATGACCATGACCATCGGAATCATCCCATACCATTTTCTGCAGCATGCGCAGCATGTAGGCCGCTGCCAGAATGGCACCGGGAATAGCCATGGCACCCACCAGAGGATACTTTTCAAATGCGCCGAACAGCACCAGGAACTCACCGACAAAACTGTTGGTTCCAGGGAAGGCCAGCGAGGACAGCGAGAAAATACCGAGGAAGGTGACGTAGATCGGCATGATCATCCCAAGCTTGTTATTCACCGACAGCTCACGGCTGTGGGTGCGCTCGTAGATCAGACCGATCAGGATAAACAGCGCCCCTGTCGTCACACCATGGTTGATCATCTGCAGCATGGCCCCTTTGATCCCAGCATCATTGAGCAGGAAAATCCCCAAGGTGACAAAACCCATGTGACCGACGGATGAGTAGGCAATCAGTTTCTTGATGTCCGACTGACCCAGAGCCAGATAACCACCGACGATAATGCTGACCAACGACATGATGATCAGGTACGGCATGCAGTAGAAGGTTGCAGCCGGGGCAATCGGCAGGCAGAAACGCAGGAATCCGTAACCACCCATCTTCAGCAGAATACTGGCCAGGATAACCGATCCCGCCGTCGGCGCCTGAACGTGCGCAGCCGGCAGCCAGGTGTGGAACGGAAACATCGGCATCTTGATGGCGAAACCCAGAGCGCAAGCCAGGAATACCCACATCTGGAACGCGAAGCCATAGGTATGATCCATCAGTTCGGGAATAAAGAAGGTCCCGGTATGGATATACAGGGCAACAATCGACACCAGCAGGAAGATACTTCCGGCAAAGGTGTAGAGGAAGAACTTGATGGACGCGTAGTCCTTGCGGTCACCACCCCAGATCGCAATGATCAGGTACATGGGAACCAGCATGCCTTCCCAGAAGATGTAGAACAGGACCGTGTTCAGGCTGACGAAGACACCGAGCATGGCGGTTTCCATCAGCAGGGTCACGATCATGAATTCCTTGATCCGCTTCTGGATGTAGGTCCAGGAGCACAGGATACACAGCGGCATGACAAAGGTGGTCAGCAGAACCAGCAGTACGCTGATGCCGTCAACGCCGACGACGTAATCCAGATTCAGCGCCGGGAACCAGTGGCGCAGTTCAACGAACTGGTATTTGGCTGTGGAACGGTCAAAACAGTTCCACAGGGGAATGGAGATCACAGCCGTGACAGTCGTTACGGCCAGAGCCCAGAACTTCTGCAGGGTATCGCCACGCAGGAACATGGCGACAACGGCCCCGATCAGCGGCACCAGCAGCAGCATCGACAAAATCGGGTAGTTCAGTGTGTTCAGGATTAGATACTTTTCCATGACTTCCTACTGTCGTATGAGAATATTGCCAGATCGCAACGATAAATTAAATCAACACCACGACGATGAGCACCAGGAACAGCAGAGCAACCGCTGCACCGATGTATTGCTGCAGTTTACCGGTCTGGAACTGGCGGACCTGCTCACCCCCCTGCACGATCCCCTTGGCGCTGCCGTCCAGCGCCCAGTCGATGCCTTCCCAGTCAAACCAGGACAAGGCACGTGCGGCCGCCATGGTGAAACGCAGACCGACTGTCTGGTAAACATTGCTGACAAACTCATTGACAGCATTGATGGGGTTACGCGCAACCCACATGAACCAGCCTGCACCGCGGCGGTAGAACCAGTCGAGATCCAGATTGGAAACATCGTGGGGCTTGAGGTACTTCACCATGATGTAGAAACCCAGACCCGTAAAGCCCAGCAGGTGGAAGGTCTCTGTCAGGTGGTAGCTGTTATACGGATGGTAGTGCACCGCGTAGGGCAGCATATTGTACAGGTAGTCTGGATAGACACCGAGGAAAATACACATAAAGGCGGCCATGAACATACCGACCTGCATATTCCAGTAGGCTTCCTTCGGCTTGAGACCGGAATCCTTGGGACCGAACCAGATGAAGTAAGGCAGCTTGATACCGACCGACAGGAAGGTACCGACAGCTGCCAGAGACAGCATGCACATCAGGATCAGCTGGTGATTATTACCGGCTGCGGCGATAATCATCGACTTACTGATGAAACCGCTGGTCAACGGGAAACCGGAGATCGCGATGCCGCCGATCACAGTGAAGATCATGGAGAACGGCATGTATTTGTACAAACCGCCCAGCTCACTGAGCTTGGAGCGACCCGTCATCTCCAGAACGCTGCCGACACCCATGAACAGCAGGGCCTTGTAGAGAATGTGCGCGTAGGCGTGAGCGCAGGCACCGTTGATCGCCATTTCAGTACCAATACCGACGCCGCAGACCATGTAGCCGACCTGGCTGACGATGTGATAAGCCAGAATGCGCCGCGCATCATTCTCGATAACCGCGTAGCCAACGCCATACAGGGTCATGATGGCACCCATGATGGCCAGGGCTTCAAAACCGGCAAACCCGCGAGCCAGCACGTAGACGGCTGTCTTGGTGGTGAAGGCGCACATGAAAACCGCACCTGTAACCGTCGCCTCGGGATAAGCGTCCGGCAACCAGGCATGAATCGGCGGAACCGCCGCATTGAGCATGAAACCGATCATGATCAGGTACTCGGCCAGTGTCGCCGTATCCGGCGAAATCAGCTCAAAACTGAGATCATGCGTTGCCTGATAGCGCAGAAAGATACCACCGAGCAACACCAGACCACCGAAGGTATGCACCAGCAGGTAGCGGAAACCGGCCTCAATGGAGCGCTTCTTCTTGCGGTACCAGACCAGGAACACCGAGGCAAACGCCATCAGCTCCCAGAAGATGAAAAGAGTCAGGTAATCGCCCGCCAGCGTCGTCCCGAGGGAGCCGGCCACATACAGCCAGGCAGCAACATGCTGGCCGCTTTCCTTGACGTGCAGACCGAAGATACTGCCGATCAGCGCCATCAGGGTAAAGACGTGGAGAAAGACCATCGTCAACTGGTCAACACGACCAAACTGCATCTTGAAACCCAGCCACTCGACGCAGCCAAAAGAAGCAGGCAGGTATTTGATCTGCAGAAACGCCAGCAGAGGGACAACCACCAACCAGATCTTCTGGGCATTGAACTTCCGGAACAGGGGAAGCAGCAGCGCGCCGACAAGGAAAAGCGCCGCCGGGTGCATAAAAATACTACTTGTCATAATAATCCGTATCCCTCTCCAGCCATACGTGCGACAGCCCTTTACAGAAAACAATCATCAGCAGACAACCCAGGAGGCCAAAGATCGCCCAGAAGCCGATCACATGATCCCCCCAGAAATGGGCATGATGCCGGTCTGCAAAGAAATCGAAGACGAGAGCGAAAGCCAGATAAGAGAGGAAAATCCACTTCATCATGGCCGATCTCTCACGCAAATAAGTAATGACTTGAACGATCATGACTTCACCATCAGGTTAATGAGGTTCAGGAACAGATCCGGATAAATACCGACCAGTACCGACAGCGTCGCGGTAATGACCAGCGGCACCACCATGAACATAATCAGCGGCTTGTTTTCCAGACTTCCGGTCACACCTTCGTCTTCCGGCAACGGCTTGCCGAAGAAAGCCTGCAGGAAGATGGGCACAAAATACCCGGCATTGAGCAAGCTACTGGCCAGCAGCACGCACAGCAGGATCCAGTTGTGGATGTCCATGGTGCCCAGTGCCAGATACCACTTGGTGACAAAGCCACCCACGGGTGGAGCGCCGATCATGCCCAGCGAGGCCACAGCGAAGGCAATCAGGGTAAAGGGCATGCGGTAGCCCAGGCCACCCATCTCGCCGATATCCTTCTTGCCGCTGGCAACGAAGATACAACCGGCCGCGAAGAACAGCGTGATCTTTGCAAAAGCGTGGTTGGCAATGTGAATCAGACCACCCGTAATCGAGTTCGGTGTCAACATGGCCACACCGAGGATGATATAGGACAGCTGGCTGACCGTCGAGTAGGCCAGTCGCGCCTTGAGATTGGTCTTGGTCAGAGCTATGATCGAGGCGGTCAGAATCGTCACCGACACGAAGTAGGCGGTAAAAATCCCCAGTCCGGTTTCATGCAGGATGTTGGTGCCGAAGATCGACAGCATGACGCGGCAGGTCGAGAAGACACCGACCTTAACAACGACGACCGCATGGAGCAACGCACTGACCGGAGTCGGTGCAACCATCGCGTCCGGCAGCCAGTTATGCAGCGGCATGATACCGGACTTGGCAAAGCCGAACAGGCACAGCAGGTAGGCGATGCCAACGACAAAGCGATCCGCCTCAGCCGGGAAAATGCCCTGCGCGATGCCTGCGGTCTGGAAGTCGAGGGTTCCCGCCAGGACGTAGATAATCACCATCGCCGGCAGCAAAAACGCCTTGGAGGTGAACATCAGGTAGACAATGTACTTCTTGGCACCGGCATACCCCTCTTCATCCTGATGGTGCATGACCAGAGGATAGGTAAAGATCGAAACGATCTCGTAGAACAGGTACAGGGTAAACAGGTTGCCGGCAAACGCGGCACCCATGGCTGCGCCAACGGAGACGGCATAGCAGACATAAAAACGGGTCTGAGCATGCTCGTTGAGTCCGCGCATGTAGCCGACGCAGTAAAGACTGGCCAGAATCCACAGGAACGAGGCAACGAGGGCAAAGACCACGCCCAGGCCATCCAGGTTCAGCTTGACCGTGATACCCGGATACAGCTCGAACAGCGTATATTGGAGCTGGGTACCATCCAGTATGGTCGGCAGAAACTGCAGCACCGATGCAAAAGTGAGGATCGCACCGAGCGTCGACCAGCTGTCACGCAGATTCGGCTTCTTCCCCGAAAACATGACCAGCACTCCCGTGACCATCGGGATCAGCATGGTCAGAACAATCTTGCTCGTGATTATCGTGTTCATTACAAGTGCTTTCTCAGGTGGTGGTCCCGATCCTCAAGGGATCGAAACAGCCGTTACAGATAACATAACCATCAGCCGTACAGGATCAGAGTTTCAGATCCTGAACCTCAGCCGGATCCTCATTGCGGTACTTACGGTAAACGGCAATGATGATACTGACCACGATCGCCGCCTCAGCCGCCGCAATACCCATGATAAACAGGGTATAAATCTGACCGACTGCCGGGTTCGGCGCCACAAAGCGATTGAACGCCATGAAGTTGAGTCCGGCACCGTTGAGGATAAACTCACTTGAAATCAACATGCCGATCAAGGAGCGATGCTGCAGCATGCCGTAAAGACCGATTACCAGCAGGATTGCTGCGATAATCAAATAGGTATTCAGGTTATCGCTGATAATCATTTCGCTGTCTCCTCCCGGCCATCGCGCGCCAGAATGATGGCACCGATAATCGCTGTCAACAGAATGACGGAAATCAATTCGAAGGCCAGACAGTACTGGAACAGCAGATTTTCACCGATGAAGCGGATGGACATGTCACCAACCCGCTCAGCTGCCGGTGCAAACCGGGTCTGGCTCAACGTCACAAACAGAGTCATAAAGGCGGCCGTGCAGGCTCCAAGCGCCAGCACCAGATTGCGACCCTTGAAATTCTTGGCGGCCAACTGATCCGGCGTATTACCGAGCATGACACCAAGCACGATCATGATACAGACCGCACCAACGTAAATCAGGATCTGCATGGTGGCCAAAAACGGACTTCCGAGATGGAAGTACAGCCCTGCCACACCCAATAACGAGACCGCCAGACCCAGCACAGCATGCATCAGCATCCGGGAGCGTACGGCCATGTAACCGCCCATGAATGTGAGAATCATGAAGGCATAAAAGAGGGCCTCGGCGATATAACGATAAACGATCATTGCCGTTCCTCCATCCTCTTGATCAAATCGTAATAAAAATCACTGCGCGCTCGTCCGGCCAGTTCATACTCATTGGAGTAGTCAATGGCGCCAGTCGGGCAGGTTTCGACACAGGCTCCGCACAGGCTGCATTTGGTGAAATCCAGTGTAAAGACGGTCAGCACCTTGCCCTTGACGCCTTCGCGCTTTTCACCATCGATCACGATGCAGTCCGACGGGCACTCGCGCATACAGGAACCGCAGGTGATGCACTTGTGGGTTCCGGTCTCCGGGTCCTTGAGCAGATCGATATGCCCCCGATAATTCGGTGTAATCTCAATCTTTTCCCGGGGATACTGCGTGGTGACAATGGGTGAAAACAATGCCTTGAGCGTCACCTTGAGACCGACGATCAGGCTCCAAAATCCCGTAAACAGTTCAGTAAAATAGGCTTTCATAGCTTCACTACCACAACAGTAATTAGGAGATTAACCAGGGAGAACGGAATCAGGTACTTCCAGCACAGGTTCATCAGCTGATCAAAACGAGTACGCGGATAGGTCCAGCGGATCCATACCAGGAAGAACATCAGCAAGTAGACCTTGGCCACGAACCAGATCGCACCGGTGTACTCAAAATAGGGCAGGGGAATTCCTGACGTGCCGCCGAGGAAAAAGACCGTGGCGATGCTGCAGCAAATGAACATGTTGGTGTATTCCGCCATCATGAACAAGCTGAAGCCCATGCCGCTGTACTCCGTGTGGAAACCGGCGGTCAGTTCACTCTCCGCTTCCGGCAGGTCGAACGGCGCGCGGTTGGTCTCGGCCACCATACAGACCAGGTAGATCAGGAAGGCCACCGGCTGCAGCACGACAAACCAGATATTCTGCGCCTCAACAATCCCTTTCAAGCTGAAGGTGTTGGTCATGAAAACAATGGCCAACAGCGAAATCAGCATCGGAATCTCGTAAGCAACGTTCTGGGCGACGGAGCGGAAGGCACCGAACAGGGAGTACTTGTTGTTCGAACCCCAGCCGCCGACCAGAATCGCCAGCACGTTGATGGCGGCAACAGCCAGAATGAACAGCAGGCCGACATCCAGGTCAAAGGCCTGCATCTTGTCGCTGAACGGAATCACCAGCAGCGGCAGAAAAACGGGGACAAAAGACAGCATCGGTGCCAGCATGAACAGTTTTTTGTCCGCCTGGGCGGGAACCACCAACTGCTTGCCCATCAGCTTGACGCCGTCGATCAGCAGCTGCAGAATCCCGTGGAAACCAACTTCCATCGGGCCGGGGCGCCGCTGGAAATGGCCGGCGAGTTTACGCTCCAGGTAGCCCATGACCAGGGCATTGCCGAAAACGATCACCACGCCACCAACAACCGCCATGACAATGCGGATTAATTCGGGTGTGATACTATTCAAGGTTTCCATATTCACTACCTGTCAATCTCAGGGATAACAAGGTCAAGTGCTCCCATGCAGGCAACGACATCGGCGATCATCATGCCTTTGCACATTTCCGGCAGCACGCTCAGATTACAGTACGACGGGGTCCGGATTTTCAGACGGTAAGGCATGTCACTGCCGTCAGAAACCAGATAGTACGACAGCTCGCCACGCGGCGCCTCAACGGAGCTGTTGTAATCACCTGCAGGGATCTTCAGCTTCTTGGGCACCTTCGGTGCGATAAAGTCGCCCTCAGGCAGCTTGTCCAGTGCCTGCTCGATGATTCGCAGACTCTGCTCGATCTCACGGTAGCGGACATTATAGGACGCCCAGGAATCGCCACGCTGTTCCGTCGGAATCTCGAAATCAAACTCCGAATAGACCGAGTAGGACTCGGCCTTGCGCAGATCGTACTCAACCCCGGTGCCACGCAGCAAAGGACCCGTTACACCATAGCGGGCGCAGATCTCAGGGGTGTAATCCCCGACATCGATCAGACGCTTCTGCAGGATCACGTTGCCGTTCACCAGTTCCTCATAGATCGAGTAGCGGCTGCGCAGGCGATCGATAAAGGCGCGGGTCCGGCTGACGAACTTGTCGTCGATGTCTTTGCACACACCGCCTACACGCATGTAGCAATAGGTCAGGCGGGAGCCGGTAATATCTTCGAGAATATCGAGAATTTCCTCGCGATCATCGAAGGAGTACATGATCGGCGTAAAGGCCCCGAGGTCAAGCAGGTAGGCACCCAGCCACAGCAAGTGGCTCTGGATGCGGTTCAGCTCGTCGACAATGACACGGATATACTCGGCACGGCGTGGCACTTCGATACCGCAGGCGCGCTCAAGCAGCATGGCATAGCCGTGATTATAAATCAGCGCTCCGAGGTAGTCCATGCGCGCCGTATTCGGCATAAAGTTTTTCGCCGGTTTGTATTCGGCGATTTTTTCATGACACCGGTGGCCATATCCGAGAACAGGCTGCAGCTCAAGGGCGTACTCGCCCTCCATCTCCAGCAGCACACGCAAAACCCCGTGGGTACTGGGATGTTGCGGGCCCATGTTCAGGACGAAGCGATGATGTCTTTCGTCTTGTAATACATCTACATTCATCATGGCAGTCAACTCAGCTCCGTACTAATTAGCGGCTTCGGGTTTGGCGGCTTTTTCGGCGGCCGGGGCTTCCGCTTCGGGCACCTGGCGACGGATTGCAGCAACGTCCTTCAGCACTTTCTCATCCTTCAGCAGCGGCTTGAGATCCACATCCTCTTCCGCCAGGATGAGCGGCTGAAGGTTGGGGTGACCCGCAAAGACCACACCGTGGAAATCACGCGCTTCACGCTCGTGCCAGTTTGCGCCCTGGAAGACATCGGAAATGGTCGGCAGCGCCCCCTGAGCATCGACAAAGGTCCGCCCCATCACCCGGCAGCGCTGGCCGCCGAAATGGGCAAACTGATAAACCACCTCAATCGCAGGCTTCACGTGGACCGCCATCAGGTCAACAAGATAAAAGCCTTCAGCGAGCATCACTTCGGCGAAGCCATGCAGCGACTCCGGAGTCAGGGTCACATCGTAGTCATAGCCAGTCTGCGCGTACGCGACAGCCTCAACCTTGGCGCCGAGACCCTGCCATTTTTTTTCAATCTGCTTGACGTTCATAGCAATCAGGCTCCCTTCGGCAATGCGCTCTTAGGCATCTTGTTCTGCGGGAACGGATGACGGGTACCGGCAATTTTCTCCTGCAGCTGCAGAATCCCTTCGATCAATGCCTCCGGACGGGGCGGGCAGCCGGGGACATAGATATCCACCGGAATCAGCTGATCGACGCCCAGTACCACGTCATAATTCGCCTCAACGGCGAACGGACCGCCGGAGATGGCGCAGTTCCCCAGAGCGATAACGTAGCGGGGTGCCGGCATCTGCTCATACAGCGTCACAACAGCCGGTGCCATTTTCTTGTTCACGGTCCCGGCGACGATCATCAGGTCAGACTGACGCGGAGAGGGGCGGAAAACCTCCGCACCGTAACGCGAGATATCAAACCGCGCCATACCGGAACACATCATCTCGATCGCACAGCACGCCAGACCAAAGGTCATCGGCCACAGGGAGTTTGCGCGACAGACATTGAGAATCTTGTCCGCCAGCTCCATCTGCACCATCGCACCCGGATCAGAAACCCGCGTGCTCTCGCTAGGCCCTTTGACGTAACGCTCCTGACACTCCTTTGAGTAGGAGTGAACTCTTAGCAAACTCTTCTTCTCGGCCACGTGAAAACTCCCTTGACCCAGGCATAGATGATCGCCAGGGACAAAATACCAACAAAGATAACCAGCTCCGAAATGCCCCGCACTGCTGAAACCTTGTCAAAGGCCGTTGCCACCGGGAACAGATACAGAACGTCAACGTCAAACGCCAGAAAGATCAACGCATACAGATAGTAAGCGATGTCGAAACGGATATTCCAGGCCGACCCGTAAGGATCCATACCACACTCGTAAGGATCAAGAGTCTTGCGATAGAGAATCCGCGGTGCGATCAATCTGGAGATGACCAGCGGGCCCAGGCCGCAGGCAATCCCCACAACCAGAAACACCAACACATACACATAATCGACCAAATACTGTTCGGCCATACCGCTTTGCCTCCCTGCAGGGCATTGTGTGCCACCCCCACGGGATGACACCTGCTAAAACATAAGATATGTACGGCTTTTTACGCACACATGGTAAATGCACGCAAAAAATCCTGTATTTTCTATCGGAACGCCCTGTCCTTGTCAAGAATTTATTAGGACACCCGCCACACTGCCACCAACCCCCACCGCAACAAGCTGAAATAACATCATTTACAAGCAAAACGCTGTTTACATAAAAATTTCAGATTGTATACAGTATTCAATCTACGACATATCTTCGGCCGCTGATTTACACGTTATCCCACACAAACAAAATACTGACCTTGAGCGCTTTTCATGCCACAGCCGCCAGCCCATCCCATTTCTGTTTGACATTTGCAAAACAGCATGTTAACCACGTGCGAAACGCGATAGAGCACAAATTTTAGCGCAATCAGATCCTTTGGTCTCGGTTCCTGGGCTCAAGGAATATGGTCACAACATGACAATGAAGATTACTTTCGTCTCCGCAGCAGCTTTGAAGGCAAGCTCGATCAACGCATCGCGAGCGTGCGCGGCAGCCGTTTACCTATCGCCCGGCCTTCTGTAACCGATCAAGAGATGATGATACAAAAACAGGAGGCCACGGAACACCGTGGCCTTTTTCGTTTCAAGCTGAATCCACAGCCAGTCAGTACGCTTATCAAGACTGATTCTTTAACTGAAGAAGGAACACCACACTCATGCGAAACAACATCGTTCACATCGGAGCCGGAGAACTGACGTACGAGATCCGCGCCATTGTTGAAATTGCTGAAAAGCTCGGGCAACTGGGCATTAAAACCAATATGGAAAACATTGGCGACCCCATTGCCAAGGGCGAAAAGATCCCGGAATGGATGAAAAAAATTGTCGCCGACCTGGCCATGAAAGATTGTTCCTATGGCTACTGCGCCACCAAGGGCATTCTGGAGACCCGCAAGTTCCTGGCGGATCTGACCAACAAGCGCGGCAAGGCGCAGATCACGCCGGAGGACATCATCTTTTTTAACGGTCTGGGCGATGCCATCCAGAAGGTCTACGGCCTGCTCAAGCGGGAAGCCCGTGTCATCGGACCTTCACCGACCTACTCTACCCATTCTTCGGGTGAAGCCGCCCACGCCGGCCAGGCTCCGGTTTCTTACCGGCTGGACCCGTCGAACAACTGGTATCCCGATCTCGACGATCTGCGTCTGTCGGTCAAATACAATCCGGCCATCTGTGGCCTGCTGATCATCAATCCCGACAACCCCACCGGTGCCGTCTACCCGGAGCGCATCCTGGTGGAGATGATCAAAATCGCTAAAGAATATGATCTGTTCATCATCTGCGACGAGATCTACCACAACATTATCTACAACGGCGAGTCGACCAAACCGATCTCCGATCTTATCGGTGACGTTCCGGCCATTGCCATGAAGGGCATCAGCAAGGAGCTGCCGTGGCCAGGTTCGCGCTGTGGCTGGATCGAAGTCTACAACCGGGAAAAAGATCCGGTGTTCAAACGCTACATCCAGTCGATCTTCGACTCCAAAATGGTCGAGGTCTGCTCAACCACGCTGCCGCAAAAAGCGATTCCCCTCATCATGACCCACCCGCAGTACCCGGTCTACCTGAAGGAGCGCACCAGCCGCTACGAGAAGTTCTCCAACATCGCCTACGAGCTGCTGAAAGGCGTACCCGGCATCAAAGTCAACCGCACCAACGGGGCCTTCTACATGAGCGTTGCATTTGAAAAGGGCAAGCTGACCAGCAAGCAGACCCTGCCGATTGAAAACAAGGAAGTCCGCGCCCTGGTCGAGGGCCTGGTGTCCACCCCCGGTACGTCGCTGGACAAGCGCTTTGTCTACTACCTGCTGGCGTCCACCGGCATCTGCGTTGTGCCCCTGAGTTCGTTCTCGACACCGGAGTTGGGATTCCGCATCACGCTGCTCGAACGCAACGAACAGGAATTTACCAAGATCTTTGCCAACATTGCTGCAAACATTACGGAATACCTCAATTCCTAAAAACTGAAGTCCGATACAGCACAGCGCCGGTTCCCTGGGACCGGCGCTTTTCATTGCGGGTGACTCACCCGTTGCAAAAAAATCCTATTCCTGCTTGAATAGCTCGATTTTCATTTTATCTGCACATCCGCTGCATTCGTCCTCAACAAGGAGAATCCCCCATGCACGCTGTCGAGATCGACTCCGCGATCAGCAAAAAAACCATTGATACCATCCGCCTGCTTTCGGCCGACGCCGTCGAGCAAGCGAATTCCGGCCACCCCGGCACCCCCATGGAAGGCGCACCGCTGGCCTATCTGCTCTACGCCCGCCACATGCGCCACAACCCGGCCAATCCCGACTGGGCCGGCCGCGACCGCTTCATCCTGTCCTGTGGTCACGCCTCCATGCTGCTGTACAGCATGTTGCATCTGTGCGACTACGGCGTCAGCCTCGACGATCTGAAAAATTTCCGTCAGTTCGGCAGCAGAACACCCGGCCACCCCGAATTCGGCCACACGCCGGGGGTTGAAACCACAACCGGCCCCCTCGGCCAGGGCATTGCCGTCGGCACCGGCATGGCCATGGGCGCCCGCTACCTGGCTGACACCCTGGACAAAGAGCTGTTCGACTACCGTGTTTATGCCCTCTGTTCCGATGGCGACATCATGGAAGGCGTGGCCTCCGAAGCCGCATCCCTGGCCGGCCACCTGAAGCTGGGCAATCTCATCTATCTCTACCTCGACAACAAGATCAGCATCGAGGGAGACACCAACCTGGCCTTCAGCGAAGAGGTGGCCACACGCTACCTCGCCTACGGCTGGCACGTTGAACGGGTGATCGGCGAGGATCTGGCCGAAGTAGACGCCGCCATTGAGCGCGCCAAGCGCGACCCGCGGCCGTCACTGATCATTACCCGCACCTATATCGGCCAGGGCTCGCCAAACAAGCAGGGCAGCGAAGCGGCCCACGGTGCACCGCTGGGCAAGGATGAACTGGCCTTGACCAAGCAGGCGCTGGGATTTGATCCGCAGCAGAGCTTTGTCGTTCCCGACAGCGTCTATGCCCACATGTCCACCCTGAAGCAACGTGGAGCCGAGCTGGAAAAACAGTGGCAGGCCTCCTGCGACACCAAGGCCGCCAGCAACAGTGCCCTGAAAAACTGGTGCGACGGCGCGCTGCCAACGGCTGAGCAGCTTGAAGCCCTGCTGCCAGCCTTCGAAGCCGGTGGCTCGCTGGCGACCCGCTCATCCAGTGGCCAGGTTCTGAATGCGCTGGCTAAAGGGCTGCCTCTGATGCTCGGCGGCAGCGCCGACCTGGCACCGTCCAACAACACCCACCTCAAGGGTGAAAGTGAATTCAGCGCCTGTCAGGCCGGACGCAATATCCACTTCGGCATTCGTGAACATGCCATGGGTTCCATCCTCAATGGCCTGTGCCACACCAAAGGCCTGTTGCCCTTCGGCGCCACCTTCATGATCTTCTCCGACTACATGCGCCCGCCCATGCGCATGGCAGCCCTGATGGGGATCGCGCCCGTCTATGTTTTCACCCACGACTCCATCGGCGTCGGTGAAGACGGTCCGACCCACCAGCCCATCGAGCAAGTGGCCGGGCTGCGCAGCGTCCCCAACCTGACCGTCATCCGCCCCTGTGACGCCAATGAAACCGCGCAGGCATGGAAAGCCGCACTGCTCAACCGCCGCGGCCCCACGGCACTGGTGCTGACCCGCCAGAACCTGCCGACTCTCGACCGCAACCAGTACACCGCGGCCGAGGCAGTCCAGAAGGGTGCCTATGTGCTGGCTGAGGAGCAGGGTGAACTGAGCCTGATCCTGCTGGCCAGCGGCTCCGAAGTCCATCACGCCCTGGCCGCCCGCGAACAGCTGCAGCAGCAGGGTTTCGGCGTGCGCGTCGTCTCCATGCCCAGCTGGGAACTGTTTGAACAGCAGGACGCCGCCTACAGAGAGCAGGTTCTGCCGAGTGGCTGCCGCAAACGCCTGGCCATCGAAGCCGCCTCTACCTTTGGCTGGGAACACTACGTCGGTCTCGACGGCGCAGTGGTCGGCATGACCGGCTTCGGTGCCAGCGCACCGGGTGGCCAGCTAATGAAACACTTCGGCTTTACCACGGAAAACGTGGTGGCCCAGGCCCAGCAGCTGTTGGGCTAATCCTTCACACCACTGGCACAAAAAAAAACGGCCGGAGCAGCAACCCTGCTCCGGCCGTTTTTCCTGTCATGACTCACAGGCTGCTCAATGCTGAGCCTTCTGCAGGCAGAGATAAGCGGCCCCCTGACCGTCTTCCTTTTCGTTCATCAAGGCAACCGCCGTCAGAGTCCCGTCTGCTGTTAGAATACCGAAATCGAGCATAAAAGCCTCCACTGCGGCAAAGGGGTAACGTGCCTGCAAGCCGCCATCGACCGACTCAATCTGAACCAGCTGATCCTTGCCCGAGGCGCGGCCCACCAAGGGCAAACCAGGAGTCCGCCCCCGCACCAGGGTAAACACATCGGCGCCCACCTGCTGCAAGCGCCGCACGATGAAGTGCGGTTTCGACATCACCTTGTCCGCAGCCGAAAAACCGCTGCGGTACTCCGGCGTTTCCAACCGCACATGAACCGGAGATCCCTGATACTTGCCAAAATCGAGCAGCAACGTCGTACCGGCCCGGCGCTGGCGGCTTTGGGCATCCTCCAGCATCAGACGCTGATCCGCGTTCCAAACCAGTCGCTGTGACGCATCGGGCCACACCACATAATTCATCAGCCAGCGGTTTTCCGTCTCGGGCTGCGGACGGACACGAGCATTGTCCCCGGCGAGCTCCACCTCAAACAGCTCCGGCGCAAACAGAGAAAATTCACTGCGCCGTTGCAACTTGAGGCTGTGACCGACAAAGTGAAGATAGCCTTCGAGGTCCCCGCTTAAAACCGCCAGCTGCTCCGACCCTGTGCCCAACAGCCAGCTATGCAGATGGGAATCGGTTCCATCCGCAACGCCCCGATAGTCCTCGGTCCAGACCACGGCAAGTTCCGGCGTCCCATCCTGATTCATGTCCGCCACGTCCAGAGACAGGCCAGCAGAAACAAATGACGGCGGCACAAAGCTGCTGACATGTTTCAGCTCCCGCCCATCACAGCGATAGCGTTCGAGGGTCTTGTCGTACAGCAGAAACAGCTCAAACGACTCCGGGTTGCGACCCGGCCAGACCGCGATCCGGAGCGGATGGCCATCCAGCTCAAACAGGACGTCGCTGCCCGCCACCACAGCCGCCTGCAGCCGCACCTGGTCAATACGCTGCGAAGGCGCCACCAACGGCACGCTGATCGCAGCGGGGGCCGGAGCCACCACGGCCGGTGCCACAGCAGGACGAGACACGGCCAGCGGGACGGGTTGAGGACGGGACACGGCAACCGCCGGAGGTTGTTCACTAAGACGCTGCAGGGCCAGCATTCCGCCATCAGCGGCGCGTTTCAGCACCAGCGTCGTCCCCTGGGCCGTCGCCCTTTTTTCCAGGATCAATCCTTTAGCTCCAGCTGACGGATCGGTCAACACGACATAGCCGCTCTCCAGCAACAGTTCGACGAGTGGCATCAGCGCCTCGTCCGCCAGCGGGTCCTGTTCCCCGGCAATGACAATTTCCTTATCGCCCGACCAGTCCTGCAGTTTCTTTTCCAGCTGCGGCCAGGTGGCCGCAACCGCGACCGACGACAGCAGGACCAGCAGCATCAGTGCGCTTAACAGTCGACTGCGCATGGTGTTCCCTCCCTTATCATGTTTGGTATCCGAGCATGAACCTGTTATCCGGCATTCATCCTAAGAAAAAAACCCCGGCGCAGCAAGTGCCGGGGTTTTTTTCTTACTGGGTGCGCCCAACTTGTCCCGGATTAGTAGGTCCAGGACAGGGTCAAGCAGTTGGTCATAGCAACATCATCACCTTCGGTATCTTCAATACCGTCACCCGGGACAAAAACGCCGAAGATATAGTCAATTCCAAAGTTCTTCGAAAGTGCGTAGGTGAGCTGAAGGTCAAACGTTGTTCCTGCATAATCATCAACATTACTGCCAGGGTTCTTAACATTGACCAAATTATCGGTCTCATCGTACCAGATAAAGAAGACCTGGGTCTTGTAGCTCAGCTTGTCGATCATAGACGACAGGTCACCCTTAGCACCAACTGCCGCAATAATTTGTCCAGGGTTATCACCAGAACCGCCATTGCTGATTCCACCATAGCGATTGGTTGTGAATTCGCGCTCCGGAGCATAGGAATAAAGCGTTGCACCATAGCTCTGGCCCAAGTCTTCACTCAGAATGCCACCGTCCATACCCATTAACGGAGTAAAACGGCCGATATCCGTGATGCCAACCCAGCCCTCAACATCATTATCAGCGGCATCATCGTCGCCTTGGGTGTAACGAACCGCGACATAAGGAGTAAACGCCTTGGCAACTTCCATCTCTGCCCCGGCAAAAAATGCCCACGATGAAATATCAACACCGCTATCAAATTCGCCATCAGCAAAAACGACTTCACAGGAAGGCTTGATTTTACCAACTTTGCCTGTCATTTCTGCGCCGTAGTAATGAACTTTAGCCTGTCTCTGATCATTATCACTGTAAGCGTAAAATGGGCTGATATTGAAAGGGCCAACCTGCTGATTCAGTTTCAGCGAGTAAACGCGCCAGTCGTTGATCTCATCACTCTCGAATGGATCCGTTGTGATAGAGCTCAAATTTTGAATAGGGAGGTAAAGAACCTCATAGCTGGTGCCCTCTGCCACCTTTCCGCGAAACCCAATGAACGGATGGTCATCACCGTATAGCAAGCCGCCAGTTTTGATGTCCAGAGCACGGATATCCCAACCAGTCTCCAGTTCCAGAGCAGGGTTAAATTTATAGAGCAGTTCTACTCGCTCAATACCAAACTCGCCACCGGTGTTCGGATTGTCATTCTTTTGAGCCGTCGTGTAATACGTGCGGTCTGCGGTATCCTTCTGCATGACAACATCCGCCTCGGAAATCATTTTAACAGACCAATTGTCTCCAGAAGCTTTCCAACCTAAACGCAGCTCGGCGCGAATATGCTCGCCTTTTACAGCACCAGCCTCATTAATCATAAACATATCGCTGGCACTGTCATCAAAATCAAAGTTCTTGTAATACGTCGGCTTGACCTTGGCTGTACCGAAGAAATCGATGACGGCATAGGCCGGAGCCGTCAGTGCCAGTGTCAGCACCATCACGGCCAGAATTTTTACAGCTTTCATCTGTCCTAACCTCCTTGTTAAAAAGAAAAAGTAAGCTTCCGCAGCCGATTGCGTGGCAGGCAGGGCGGCAGAATTGAGCGAAGCTAGCAAGTTTTATGTATGGTGGCAAGAAAAACAAACGGAGTTATAAAAACATGTAGTGTTTTTTTATCTCCATCAAACATTGAGCTAATCTGGTGAAATCACTTTTACAGCGAAAAAAGAAGCAGAAACCTATTTGACAACCGCGGCCCCGGCAGATTAGTCTCCCCTGCGTGGCAAGTATGGCCCTGAAATTCAATCATGGAGGGAATCATGGCAGAATCACAGTGCAGCGGCTGCTCGAAGAATGGCAGCTGTTCCGATAGCGACAAGAAGGCGTGTGACAAGCAACGGCTGGACGACAATCTGTCGCGCATCAAACATAAAATCCTGGTGATGTCGGGCAAGGGCGGCGTTGGCAAAAGTTCGACAGCGGTCAACCTGGCGATGGCGCTGTCACAGCAGGGCGCCAAGGTGGGCCTGATGGATATCGACCTGCACGGACCCAGCGTTCCGACCCTGCTCGGGCTTGAAGGCCGGCGACCGGAAGTGGAAGAGGGCAACATGGTGCCCATCGACCACCAGGGCATCAAAGTCATCTCGATCGGCTTTCTGATCCAGAATCAGGATGACGCTCTGATCTGGCGCGGACCGGTCAAGGCCGGCGTCATCCAGCAGTTCATCAAGGACGTCAGCTGGGGCGACCTGGACTATCTGGTGGTTGACTGTCCACCGGGAACCGGCGACGAACCCCTGACCATTGCCCAGCTGATCGGCAATAAAAATTCCGGCGCCGTTCTGGTGACGACCCCGCAAAAGGTCGCCCTGGTCGATGTGCGCAAATCCGTCACCTTCTGTCGGCAGCTGCAGCTGCCGGTGTTTGGCATCGTCGAAAACATGAGTGGCTTTGTCTGCCCGAAATGCAATGAGGTCATCGACATCTTCAAAAAGGGTGGCGGTCGAGCCATGGCCGCCGAAATGACGGTTCCCTTCCTCGGTGCCGTCCCCGTCGACCCGCGCATGGTTGAAGCGGGCGACAGCGGTGTTCCTGTTGTCGTTGGCAACGCCGATTCGCCTACTGCGCGGGCACTGATGGATGTGGCCCAGGAACTGACCCTGCGCTGCATCAATCCGGTAGCGGGGACAGAAGCTCTTACAGACGAGGCGTAACCTCCGCATCCTGAACCCATGAATAAGAATCCCCTGTTTCCATTGTTGTGAAAACAGGGGATTCTTTGTTGAACAAAATTTTATTTTGGCTGAACCCGGCGGCCTGACATTCTCACATTTCACAGAATTTCACCCTTTTCTCTCCTGGCTCCGAAACAAGGGCGTCTGTGCTCATTTTTTCATTCATCCGGGATAAAAATAATCAGTTTTTCTTGACTGACGAGGCTTCTGGGGCTATGTAAAGAAACTTCAATATCGGTAAAACTCTTTTTATCCGACATGTGATCGATGACGATCACATCAACACTGCTGTTCTAAATACTGTCAGGAGAAAACGAACATGAATGCTGCCCCGACCACCTGTGGCGAAATCGATCTCGCGGAATACGGCATCATCAACGCCAAATCCGTCTGCCGTAACATGTCGACCCCGGCGCTGTACGAGGAGATTATCCGTCGCAATGAGGGCCACCTTTCGCACCAGGGTCCCATCGTTGTCTACAACCCCAAGTACACCGGCCGTTCTCCCAACGACCGCTACATTGTGCAGCAGGGTGAAAGTGCCAACGACATCTGGTGGGGGGACGTCAACCGTTCTTTCAGCCCGGAAAAATTCGACATCCTTTACGACCGCATGATGGCTTACCTGCAGAATCGCGAGATTTACGTGCAGGACGCCTTTGCCGGCGCCGACAGCGAGTACCGCCTGCCGGTGCGCGTCATCACCTCCCTGGCCTGGCAGAGCCTGTTCGCCCGCAACATGCTCATCCTGCCGACCAAGGAAGAGCTGGCCAACTTCGTGCCGGGCTTTACCGTCATCGCGGCACCCGACTTCAAAGCAAATCCCAAGATTGATGGCACCCGGGGCGAAGCCGGCATTGTCATCAATTTCGAGAAAAAAGTGGTTCTGATCGCAGCGGCCGCCTATAGCGGTGAAATCAAGAAAAGCGTTTTCTCGGTTCTCAACTATCTGCTGCCTCATCGCAACGTACTGCCCATGCACTGTAGCGCCAACGTCGGCGTCAACGGCGATACGGCTGTCTTCTTCGGCCTGTCCGGCACCGGCAAAACCACCCTGTCCGCCGACCCGAACCGCCGCCTGATCGGCGACGACGAGCACGGCTGGACCGACAAGGGCGTGTTCAACTTCGAGGGGGGCTGCTATGCCAAGGTCATCAATCTCAGCCCCGAAGCCGAGCCGGAGATCTACCAGTGCACGCGCAAGTTCGGCACCATTCTCGAAAACGTCGGCCTTGATGCGACCACCCGCCACATCGACCTCGATGATGCCAGTATCACAGAGAATACCCGCGCAGCGTATCCGATCACGCACATCCCGAATATCGTTCCGGAGCTGCAGGCCGGCATTCCGAAAAACATCATCATGCTGACGGCCGATGCCTTCGGCGTCATGCCGCCCATCTCCAAGCTGACACCGGAGCAGGCCATGTACCACTTCATCTCCGGCTACACCGCCAAGCTGGCCGGCACCGAAAAAGGCGTCACCGAGCCGCAGACCACCTTCTCGGCCTGTTTCGGCGCCCCCTTCATGCCCATGCACCCCTCGGTGTACGGCAACCTGCTGAAGGAAAAAATCCGCGAGAACAAGGTGTCCTGCTGGCTGGTCAACACCGGCTGGAGCGGTGGTCCCTACGGCGTTGGCTCCCGCATGAAGATCCGCTACACCCGCGCCATGCTCAATGCGGCCCTCGAAGGCAAACTGGACGATGTGGCCTACACCCAGGATCCCATCTTCGGCCTGCACATTCCCCAGTCCTGCCCGGACGTTCCGGCCGAGGTTCTCAATCCGCGCAACACCTGGCACGATGCTTCTGCCTACGATGCCAAGGCCACGGAACTGGCCAAGGCCTTCCACAAGAACTTCGAGAAGTTTGCTGACGGTGTCACCGAAGAGGTCCGACAGGCTGGCCCGCTGGCCCGCTAACAGCACTCATCAGACACGATACAAAAAGGGCTGCCCCACCGGGCAGCCCTTTTTGTATGCGAAACACCTCGACGTAGCCACCCCTGATGACTCTACACCTCGCACGCTCTGAGTCGTCCGATCTCCTCAGCCCACCGATCCGGCTCAGGAGTCTCCAGAATCAACGGGATACCATTAAAACGCGCATCCCGCATGATGCACCGGAAGCACTCCCAGCCGATTTTCCCGTCCCCGAGGGGAGCGTGGCGGTCAACATGGGCAGCCCGCGGCATCAGGGAGTCATTCAGGTGCATGGCGCGCAACCAGCCGAAGCCAAGCAGCTTCTCAAAATCGGCAAAGGTGTTCTCAAAGCGGTCCCGGTCACGCAGATCATACCCCGCGGCAAACAGGTGACAGGTATCAAGACAGATGCCGACGCGGCCGCGGTCGGTCACGCCCGCAATAATGTCGGCCAGCTCCTCAAACCGGCTGCCGAGGTACGCGCCCTGGCCGGCGGTGTTCTCGATCAGCACGGTCACTCCTGGCACCTGCTCCAGCGCCCAGTTAATCGAATCAGCCACCCGCGCCAGCCCGTCTCTGCTTTCCAGCCCGCCCAGAGTGCTGCCTGGATGAACATTCAGCTGCGTCAATCCCAGAGCCGCGCAACGTCGCATCTCTTCGACAAAAGCCTGGCGCGACTTTTCCAACGCCTCTGATTCCGGGTGAGCCAGATTGATCAGATAACCCGCATGAGGCAAAATCTGCTCGGGCAGGTACCCATACTGAACACAACCTGACCTGAAACCTTCAATCTGCACCATCGTCAGCGGCGGAGCCTGCCAGCGCCGCTGGTTTTTAACGAACAGGGCAAAGGCATTTGCCCCGATCTGACGTGCATTCCAGGGCGCTTTATTGACCCCTCCTGAGGCACTGACGTGGGCACCAATCCATTTTTTATCGTTGTTCGCCATGCGTTACTCCAACCCGGTGTAAAATTCACAAAAACAGCAGTTATCACTCTATAAATACACTTTACATAAATATACAAAGCTTTATTTACAAATAGTTACTGCCATGACAACAGAGGAAACGACAACGGCAACTGCAACCCATTTCCCGCACAGGCTAGCACAATTCAAATACCAAATCTTCCTTCGAACCAGCCTCCATCGCGCAGCGCTGGACTTTTTGCGCATCTTTGCCTAATCTTGTCGCCGATGAAAAAAACTCCTGTCGAAAAATCATTAAATGAGCTGGGTGAATTCGGCCTGATCGAACGGCTGAAGCAACACCTCGAACACACCCGCAATGAACGGCTGGTTCTGGGAATCGGTGACGATTGCAGCGCCTACGCCATGCCCGAGGGCGAACTGCTGCTGACCAGCACCGACCTGCTCATTGAAGGGGTGCATTTCCGCCGCGACTGGTGCAACCTCTACGATTTAGGCCGCAAGAGCGCCGCCGTCAATTTCAGCGATATCGCCGCCATGGGTGGAACGCCGCTCGCCATCTTTCTCGGCATCGGCCTGCCCCCTGACCTGGCGCTGGAAGAAATCGATCACTTCAGCCGTGGCTTTCTCGATGAAACGGCAGCGGCCGGAGCCATCTTGTCCGGCGGCGACACCTGCCGCTCCGGCCAGGGCTTGTTCATCTCCGTCACCGTGCAGGGCAGCGTGCCGTGCGATCAGCTGATCCGGCGCAGCGGTGCACGTCCCGGCGACCGGCTGTATGTCTCGGGCACCCTGGGCGACAGCGCCCTGGCCCTGCTGCAGCTGAGCCGCGGCCAGACGCCGCCGCCAGAGCTGGCGGTGCGCCACCATCGGCCAACACCGCGGCTGGCGCTGGGTCGCCAGCTGGCGCAGCGTGGCTTGGCCACCGCCATGATCGATCTGTCCGATGGGCTGTTCGCCGATCTGGGCCATATTCTGGAGCAGTCCGCCGTCGGCGCCTGTGTCCAGCAGGCAAGCCTGCCCTGGTCCACGGCCGCCCGTGAACATACCGCCCGTTGGCCGGAGGATTTTTCCGCCCTGCTGCAGGGTGGCGAGGATTACGAACTGCTGTTCACCGCTGCGGCTGCGCACGACGATGCGTTGCAGCAGCTGGCCCGCGAGCTGGACTTGCCACTGACCGCTATCGGCGCCATCACGCAACCGTCAGCTGGCCTCTGTCTGGTTGACAGCGACGGTCGAACACGGCCGGTTGCGCCGCGCGGTTTCAACCATTTTTTCGGCTGACCCACCGCTACCATTCCCCTGACCCTGAAAGGCCTGTTTCATGCCCCGTATCCTTCATCTGCTTGTTGCGCTGTTCATACTGTGCTCACTGACCACACCCCTGTGGGCCGAGGCGCCCTCGCTGGCCACCGTTGTCGAGCGCCTGCAGGCCCCGTTCAACCAGAACGAAGCGGCGACAAATATTCATGACTTCAGCGCCGACTTTTTCCAGAAGGCCCGCATCGCCAGCCTGAACCGCACCCAGACCGGCCGCGGCACCCTGACCGTCGGTTTTGCCCCGGACGGCAACAACGAATCACTGACCCGCTTCCGCTGGGATTACAGCGTCCCCGAGGTGCAGCACCTGATCAGCGACGGCGTGACCCTGTGGGTTTACCTGCCGGACAACCACCGTGTCATGGTTTCCAGCATCGCCGACCATCTGAAGCAGGCCGACGACCCGCTGCTGTTTCTGCGCAGCCTCGGTCATCTGGAGCGTCATTTCGATCTGGCGTGGGACTCGCCGATGCAGACAGCCGCAGGCGACTTTCTGGTGCGCTTGACACCGAAGCAGCCTTCCGCCTACATTCAGCACCTGACCCTGGTCGTCCCCCAACAGCTGCTCGTGGCGGAACAAGCGCCCCGTTTTCCGCTGCTGGGCGTGGTGGTCGCCACCCCCTACGGCACCACCACCGCGATCGAGTTTCGCGATGTCCAGCTCAACCAGCACCCGGCCAGCGAAACCTTTCATTTCACCATTCCGCAAGGGGTGGACATCGTGCGGCCCACCGACCTGACCGGCCGCGCCAACTAGCCCCCAAGAATCGAAGAATTTTAGAAAGAGAGAAAACATCATGCCCAGTTTTGACATCGTGTCGAAAATCGACCTGCAGGAAGTGGACAACGCCGTCAACCAGACCAGCAAAGAAATCGGCCAGCGCTACGACTTCAAAGGCACCCACAATGAAATCGAACTCGGCAAGGACCGCATCACCATTCTGGCCGCCGACGACTACAAGCTCCAGGCCGTGGTGGAGATTCTCAAGGGCAAGCTGAGTCGACGCAACGTCTCCACCAAGTGCCTCGATTTCCAGAAGGCTGAACCGGCCTCCGCGGGCGCGGTACGCCAGCACATTGACCTGGTGCAGGGCATCTCCAAGGAAAAAGGCAAGGAGATCATCAAGGTGATCAAGGACAGCAAGCTCAAGGTCCAGCCCCAGATCATGGAGGATGAGGTGCGCGTCAGCGGCAAGAAGATCGACGATCTGCAGGAGGTGATCCAGCTGCTCAAGGGCAAGGACCTCGGACTCGAACTCCAGTTCGTCAACATGCGTTCCTAACGGGGCCGATCGTGAAAACCCAGCGTGTCTGCCTGATCAGCCTCGGCTGTCCGAAAAATCTGGTCGATGCCGAGGTGATGCTCGGCCATCTGCCACCGGACCGGTTCACCATCACCACCGATGAACACGAGGCCGACATCCTCATCATCAACACCTGCGCCTTCATCAACGACGCCAAGGAAGAGTCCGTCGACACCATCCTTGAAGCCGCGCGTTTCAAGGAGGAAGGCCGCTGCTCCATGCTGATTGTCTGCGGCTGCCTGCCCCAGCGTTACCGCGAGGAACTGGCTACCGAGCTGCCGGAGGTGGACCTGTTCATGGGCACCGGTGATGCGGCGCGCATCGTTGAACTGATCGATCACTGGCAGGGAGAGCGGTGCCAACACTGCAGCATCGGGGAGCCCGACAGCCTCTATCATCACGATACGCCACGCGTCCAGGCCTCGCCCTTTTACAGCGCCTACATCAAGATCGCCGAGGGCTGCAGCAACAACTGTTCGTACTGCATCATCCCCAAGCTGCGCGGTCCGTTGCGCTCCCGGCCCATCGACTCCATCGTCACCGAGGTGCAGCGCCGTGTCGCCGGCGGCGTCAGGGAGGTCAACCTCATCGCCCAGGACATCACCGCCTATGGCCGTGACCGCGAGGATGGGGCCACCCTGGAAGCACTGCTGAAGGAGCTGGTCAAGATTGAGGAGCTGCGCTGGCTGCGCCTGCTCTACGCCTATCCCGACGGCATCAGTGACGAGCTGATCGAGCTGATGGCCAGCGAGAAAAAAATCTGCCCCTACCTCGACCTGCCGCTGCAGCACGTGGCCGACGAGCAGCTGGCACTGATGAACCGCCGCATCGACCGGGCCGGCATCGACCAGCTGATCCGGCGGCTGCGCGGTCGGATTCCCAACCTGACGCTTCGCACCTCGTTCATTGTCGGCTTTCCCGGTGAAACCGAGGAGCAGTTCAACGAATTGCTGCAGTTCGTCGAAGAAGGCCATTTTGACCGGGTGGGCGTCTTCTGCTACTCGCGCGAGGAGGGCACTGCGGCCGCCACGCTGGACAACCAGATCAGCGAGAGCGTCAAGAAACGGCGGCAGGACAAGCTGATGAAAGCCCAGAGCCGGGTGTCGTTCCGCAAGCACCGGCAACTGCTCGACACCAGCCTGCCGGTGCTGGTGGAAGGCTACAGTGAGGAAACCGAGCTGCTGCTGCAAGGCCGCGCCATCAGCCAGGCCCCGGACATCGACGGCCTGGTCTACATTACCGACGGCCAGGCCAACGTCGGTGACATCGTCGCGCTGCGCATCACCGACACCACGGAATACGATCTCATCGGCGAAATCGTCGATCCTGCTGATCAGGCGTAATTCGTCTCCCTTGCAAACACAACGGGGCGTGACTTTTGGGCACGCCCCGTTGTTGTTTTCACCCGCATGAAAGTCATACGCTGACGATGCGCTGACGATGCGCTGACTATTCTACGTCAAGTTCTTTTCAATAGTGGTAGCGGCATGAAATAATTGTGATGGCCTCGTCGTTTACCACATAGACCAGCCTGTTGGTGTCATCAATCCGACGCGACCAGAACCCCGACAGATTTTCTTTCAGCGCTTCCGGTTGATGGCTCATTCATAAATCTATTAATTTTTTATGCAATATAACGTTGGCGTAACCGGTTGCTTTTGGAGCGCTAGCGGAAAAAGCAATCCGAGTTTACGCATTTGTTGGGCTCTATTCTCGTTCGCGTGGCTCTTTCAGGTTCAGGGATCGAACTATGCCATCATGGACCCGATAGTCATCCGTCTCGACAAATCCTTGAGAAGGGTAGAAGCATTTATATTTCCAAATTGTGGACGCCCCAGACTTGAAACCAATAATTGAGTTATCGAAAAGAAATCTTAAATGCCTTAGCGCCTCGCCACGCTGGAGTGTAGTTCCCATTTTGCCAAACTCACCTATCAGTTGATCACAGGTGATGTTCGTGGAACCGATATTCTGGATGGCATCAAACAGTTTCCGAATATCAGGGAACTGTACTGCCCACTCATCTAACAGCTCCTGCTTGAGCCACTCCGAGTACCCGGGTTCAGCGTCGTAAATCAACTCGGCTTGAAGAGCTGTGAAGGTTTCAGTTGTTTCAGCAAAGGGATCAGCAGCCCTTTCTTTCATCGTGTCGATAATACGACGCATGAAGCATATTAAGTCGCGAGGGCGCATCATTGCTCGCTTAAGAAGGTAGTTTGATGGTCGTGTTCGCTGCCTCATCTCCTTTTTGTCGAAAAGGGTATCCAAATCTTGGATCTTTTCTACTTTGTTTTGTTCCGCGAAGAAATTGATACGCTGAAGAACCAGTTTAAACAAGGAATCCCGGTCCCAGTGCAAGAGCGCACCACAATCCTCCCTAAGTTTGTTTGCATCATTTATGCTGAGGACATCAAAAATGTCTTCTCGCAAAAAAACGATGGGACGTATTGATGCATTATATTGAGCATTGATTGAGTCAGCGGCACTTATGAGACCAGCTATGACCTTCTTTGAGGATTCCACTGATATGTCATCCCAAGCTTCATCAACTCGATCAAAAGCTATATAGATTCGGGGCTTAAGTGGCTGACATTGGGAAATTGCGTTCTCCAGCAGACGAATGATGTTCTCAATATTTTGGGAGAGACGATCCTGGAGCGATGTGTCTTTCTGAACTGTATCAAAGGAAACTTCGCCTCCGTTAAGTTCTAGGCTGTCAATCTCGCCAGATTCTAGATCGAGTCCACCTTTTGGCAGACTGAGCCGTGATAATGAGAGTAGTTTCCTGCCAACGATCGAATATATTGACGGAATAGGTTCATCAAAAAGTTTCTGTAAGAGTTTTTTTGCCTTTGCTAAAGACATAGGTATGACTGCGCCAGAAGCTTCAAGGTGTTGTACATGCGCTTTGATTACTTCGACTAGAAGAACGAAACGCCATGATTGCTTATATGCAAGGGATTCAGCAGAATCGCGGTTTATTAATAAAGAGTGGACATTCCAATTGTAATCTTCAAAGGAGAGTGAGATTAGCTGGTCATCCCGCCCCAAGAATTTTGACGGGTTCTCACTTAAATATTTGAAAACAGCTGTTTTCCCTGCCCCTTTTCGACCAAGAACCAGAAATAGGGAGCGGCTATTTATGACGCGAGTAAGAACACCATTATCATAAAAGTATTCTGACAATTGATCGTCTCGTTCGGCTGAGATCTTACCGACATCGATCCATTCTAGGATATCCATTTTCATCTCCAATTGGCCCAACTATAAATAGACAGTTCTGTATAAAACTTAAAATACAGAAGATATCAGCTGTATAAATCTCTTTACTAATTTACTAGATCTTCAATTTATTTATTTGAAATCAGCATGTTAAAAAAACATAACGATTTCATACCCGTTTTATGCGGAGCTGCATAAACCCATTTCAAAGACCGTCCATCGGGCCCTTCACCCCTTTTCCTCCCTTGTTCAGGACATGGGTGTAAATCATGGTCGTACTGACATCTTTATGTCCCAGCAATTCCTGTATTGTACGAATATCGTACCCAGCTTCCAACAAATGGGTTGCAAAACAGTGGCGAAAGGTGTGACACCCGACTCTTTTGACGACACCGGCACGGGAAACCGCTTCACGGACAGCTCGTTGCAAAATCGTTTCGTGTACATGATGTCGCCCCTCTTCGCCGGTGATTTTATTTTTCCAGCGGTTTGCTTGTGGGAAAACCCACTGCCAGCGCCAGTCCCAGGGTGCTTTCGGATATTTCCGGTCAAGGGCATTTGGTAACGGAACCTTACCCCAGCCATCATTCAGGTCTTTTTCATGGACCTTCTTGACATGAATCAGGTGTTCCTACAGAGCAGGGATTAACGACTGTGGCAACATGGTGCGCCGGCAGGAGCGCTGTCGCACGCTGATCCACGCACCCGGAATTGAAGATAAACAAAACGCCTTTTTCTTTCAAGATCTCTAATGTTCATGTGGCCGGTCGATTTTAGCCCATGCCATCGCTCAAACCGCGCTGCTGGAACGAAAAAACGGGGCACCCCCAAAAGATGTGCCCCGTTGCGCTATTCAGCCATATCGAACCATGCCACACGTCAGTCGGCGGCGCCCTGCGGCGGCGCAGACTTATCCTCTAGGTTCTCGACCCGCAGCACCAGCTGACCCTCTTCAGCGACCACCCGCACGCAGCTGTGGTCGCGGATCTCGCCGCCAATGATCGCCCGTCCCAGCCGGGTCTCCAGCTCGTGCTGCAGAAACCGTTTGACCGGACGCGCCCCGTAATGCGGATCGTAGGAGCGCTCACAGATCAGCGCGCGGGCGCTGTCCTCAAGCCGGATGCGAATACGGCGCTCGGCCAGCCGCTTCTGCACATCGGCGATCTGCAGATCGATAATACGACTCAGTTCGCTACGCGTCAGCGGTGAGAACAGCACCGTATCATCGATGCGGTTGAGGAACTCGGGCCGGAAGGTCTGGCGCAGTCGCTGCAGCACCGCCGTGCGCGCTTCGTCAGAGATCTGCCCTTCCTCACTCACATCCTGCAGCAGAAACTCGGCGCCGAGGTTCGAGGTCATGATGATGACCGTGTTCTTGAAATCCACGGTGCGGCCATGGCTGTCCGTCACCCGACCGTCATCGAGAATCTGCAGCAAGACATTGAACACCTCGGGATGGGCCTTCTCGATCTCGTCAAACAGGATCACGGCATAGGGCCGGCGACGCACGGCCTCGCTGAGCTGGCCACCCTCGTCATAGCCGACATAGCCCGGCGGCGCGCCGAGCAGACGGCTGACACTGAACTTCTCCATGTATTCCGACATGTCGATGCGCACCATGTGCTCTTCACTGTCAAACAGGGACTCGGCCAGGGCGCGCGCCAGTTCGGTCTTGCCGACGCCGGTGGGCCCGAGGAACAGGAAGGAGCCCATGGGGCGACGCGGATCCTTGATGCCGGCACGGGAGCGGATCACCGCATCGGTCACCCGCTGCACCGCCTCGTCCTGACCGATCACCCGGGCATGGAGTTCGTGATCGAGATTGAGCAGTTTTTCACGCTCGCCTTCCAGCAGCCGGGTGAGGGGAATGCCGGTCCAGCGGGCAACGATACCGGCAATCTCGTCGGCACCGACGCGCTCGTGCAGCAGGCGCTTCTCATCGGGGCGCTCATGGGCCTGCTGTTCCAGCTGGTGCAGGCGTTTTTCCAGCTCGGGCAGCTTGCCATGACGCAGTTCCGCCGCCCGGTTGAGGTCGTATTGACGCTCGGCCTCGGCCAGTTCGCGGTTGGCCTGCTCGATCTGCTCGCGCACCGACTGCACTTCGCGCAGAGAGGCTTTTTCCACCTCCCACTGGGCCTTGTAGGTATCGACGATATGCTTTTGCTCGGCCAGTTCAGCCTGAATCGCCTGCAGCCGTTCACGGCTGGCCTCGTCCTTCTCCTTCTTCAGTGCCGCCGCCTCGATCTCCAGCTGCATGGCGCGGCGGGCCGCCGTATCCATGTCAGCGGGCATGGAGTCCATCTCGGTACGGATCATGGCGCAGGCTTCGTCCACCAGGTCGATGGCCTTGTCCGGCAGAAAGCGGTCCGTAATGTAGCGCTGGCTCAGGGTGGCCGCCGCCACCAGGGCCTGGTCGAGGATCTGCACCCCGTGATGCACCTCGAAGCGCTCTTTCAGGCCACGCAGGATGCTGATGCTGTCCTCCACCGTCGGTGCCTCCACCATCACCGGCTGGAAGCGCCGCTCCAGGGCCGCATCCTTTTCAATATACTTGCGGTACTCATCGAGGGTGGTGGCACCGATGCAGTGCAGCTCGCCACGGGCCAGCATCGGCTTGAGCATGTTGCCGGCATCCATGGCCCCTTCGGTCTTGCCGGCACCAACAATGGTGTGCAGCTCGTCGATGAACAGGATGATACGGCCCTCGCTGCCGCGGATCTCGTTGAGCACGGCCTTGAGCCGCTCCTCGAATTCGCCGCGGTACTTGGCGCCGGCCACCAGCGCCCCCATGTCGAGGGCAAAGACGGTTTTATCCTTCATGCCGTCGGGCACATCGCCGCGCACGATGCGCTGGGCCAGTCCCTCGACGATGGCGGTCTTGCCGACACCGGGTTCTCCGATGAGCACCGGGTTGTTCTTGGTCTTGCGCGACAGGATGCGAATAACCCGGCGGATCTCCTCGTCGCGACCGATGACCGGATCAAGTTTGTCCTCACGCACCGCGGCGACCAGATCACGACCGTATTTTTCCAGCACGTCGTAAGTCTCCTCCGGCTGATCCGAGGTCACACGCTGGTGACCGCGCACCTGCTGCAGCACCTGCAGCAGCCGATCATAGCTGAGCTGGTGACGCTGCAGCAGTCGCCCCAGCTCGCTGTCCGGGCGTTCACCCACCAGCGCCAGCAGCAGATGCTCAACGCTGAGGTATTCATCCTTGAGTTTGCTCACCTCCTGCTGGGAGCGATCGAGAAGACGCTGCAGCCGCGCCGAAGCGTAGACTTGGCTTTCCTCCGCCGCCGCACCCTGCATCTGCGGCCTGCGCGCCAGTAGCTGCTCAACCTCGGCCGCCAGGCCCGAACTTTTGATCTGAAGTTTCTCCAGCAGCCGCGGGATCAACCCGTCTTCCCCGCTGAGAAGAGCCAGAAAAAGATGCTCAACATCGATTTCGGCATGATGGCGGCGCAGGGCCAGTTGCTGGGCCTGCTGCAAAGCCTGTTGGGTGTTGCGGGTGAGTTTTTCGTTATTCATCAGCTTCTCCTTTCGAACCGGCGCCATGCGTGGGTGGCCTGGTATGAGCTTGCCACAGTCTGGCCTCAGGGCAACTGCACGCTCCTGATTTCAGCTTTTCCCTTTATTGCTACAAAGACTGTGCCAGCGAGAGAAGTCTGCAAAAACAGATAATTAGAGGGACAGGTGAAGGCAGAACGGTTAGGAACGGATGTCGCACCCGTCGCCTGCGACATCCGTGCGACAAACCTGCGACGGTTTTTCGTGCGCTTCAGTTGAGTTCGTCGCGCTCCAAGCGCATCTTTTTCAGGTGACGATAGAGGGTGGCACGATGAACGCCCAAGCGGCGCGCGGCCGCAGCCAGGTTCCCCTGACAGGCCTGATAGGCTTCCCGTATCCGCTCCGGGGTCAGCACGACGGGTTGTGCCTGTCGTAATTGCGCCTGCGATGCCGGATCAGGATAGGGTGGAATCAGCACCGGCGCCGGTTGAGGCAACTGCTCGTCCCAGCGCGGATGTGCAAACTTCTGCCGTTCGCGCACCCATTCAGAAAACGCCCGCGCGCCAATGACCGGAGCCTGATTTTCGACAAACACCCGCTCCATGACGTTGCGCAGCTCGCGAATATTGCCGGGCCACAGATAGGACTGCAGCAGATTCAGGGCTTCGGGCGTCAGGCGCTCGACGCGCCGGCCGTAGCTTGCGGCGAGCTGGTTGAGAAACACCTCGACCAGCAGCGGGATATCTTGCGTGCGCTCACGTAGCGGCGGCAGGTGAATGCGCAACACGCTGAGTCGATGATAGAGATCGCTGCGGAACCGTCCCTGCCCCACCGCCTCTTCCAGCGCCACGTTGGTGGCGCTGATCACCCGCACATCCACCGGATGCAGCCGCTCGGATCCCAGGGGTTCGACGCTGCGTTCCTCCAGCACCCGCAACAGGCGGGTCTGAGTGTGCAGTGGCATGTCGCCAATCTCGTCAAGAAACAGGCTGCCACCGTCGGCGCGCTCGAAGCGCCCGCGATGGCGACGCAACGCCCCGGTAAAGGCACCCTTCTCATGGCCGAACAGTTCCGATTCCAGCAGCTCCTCGGCAATGGCGCTGCAGTTGAGAGCCACGTAGGGACCATGGCGGCGACGGCTTTCGCCATGGAGGGCGCGCGCCACCAGTTCCTTACCGGTGCCGGTTTCCCCGGTGATCACCACCGCGGCATCGGAGGCAGCATAGAGGCGGATCTTGCGCACCACCTCCTGCATGGCCAGACTGCGGCCGACCAGACCATGAAACGCCGGAGCGGAAACGCTCGCCTGCGAGGCAGACTGGGGCTGAAACAGAAACTGTACCCGCCACAGCGAACGGGTTTCATCCTGACGGGCCAGCGCGGCATCGACCTGAAACAGCCGGAACTGGCCGGTGGTGGGGCACTGTAGCCGCACGCTGACGGAATAGAGCGCGCGCCCGTGATTCACAACCTCATCCGCGAGTTCAGACAGGGGAGGCTGGGCCGTGGAGAACGCCCGGTCAAGGGAGACCCGCAGCGCCGGTTCACTCGTCACGAAGGGCTGCAGCAGGTCGCCGACCTGTTCCACCAGCCAGCCGGAGTGCGCACCACGCACCACCGTCAGCTGAGGAGAGAGGGCCGGGAGAAGCGTCTCTGCGACCACCATGGCTACTGCAGTGTCCCCTCGCGCAAAAAGCTCATCAGCTGCGCCGCACTCATGGGCCGGGCGACGTAATAGCCCTGGATGAGATCACAGTGGTTACGGCGCAGGAACGCGATATGTTCATCCGTTTCAACCCCTTCGGCGACAACTTCAAGCTTCAGACTGTGAGCCAGGGCAACGATGGCGTTAACGAGAATGGCATCATCACTGTCTTGCGAAAGATCTTTGACAAAGGAACGGTCAATCTTCAACCGATTGATGGGAAAATGCTTCAGATAACTGAGGGAGGAATAGCCCGTACCGAAGTCGTCGATGGCCGTCGTCGTACCGAGCTTCTGCAACCGCTCGAGAATCGAGCGCACCTGATGGGGCTTGTCCATCAGCAGACTTTCCGTCAATTCGAGCTCCAGCAGCTGCGGCGACAGTTGCGCTGTCTTCAGGGCCTCTTCAACCACCAGCGGCAGGCTGTTGGTAAACTGACGCGCCGAAACATTGACCGCCACCCGCAGCTGGCGATAACCCGCATCGTGCCACTGGCGGGCCTGACAGCACGCCTGCTGGAGCACCCACTGGCCAATGGACAGAATCAGATCTGATTCCTCTGCCAGGGGAATAAACAGCACCGGCGAAATCTGACCGCGACTGCTGTGATTCCAGCGCAGCAACGCCTCGACGCCCACCACCTGCTGATCGCTGAGCCGGATCTGGGGCTGATAGTAGAGCTCGAACTCGTTGCGCTCCAACGCCCGGTGCAGATCGGTGCTGAGAAACAACCGCTCGAAGGCGCGCCGGTTCATCTCCGGGGTATAGAACTGGTAGGTATTGCGCCCGTTTTCCTTGGCTTGGTACATGGCGGTATCGGCATTCTTGAGCAGAGATTCACTGCCATCGCCATCCATGGGATAAACGGCAATCCCCAGACTGGCGGTACCGGGAATCTCATGACCGTCAACCCAGAATGGCTCGGCCATCAGATCAAGAATCTTTCCGGCCATGGTGACAATATCCTGCTGGGAGCGACAGGTACTGACCACCACGAACTCATCGCCACCCATGCGCCCGATGCTGTCTCCACTGCGCAGCCGTTCCTGCAACCGCTCGGCGACACGAATCAGCAGTTGATCGCCGCTGACATTGCCGAGGGAGTCGTTGATCTTCTTGAACTGGTCGATATCAACCATCAGTACCGCCACCAGATTGCGCTGCCGCTGTGCCTGAGCAATGGCATGATCAAGCCGGTCACGGATCAATGAGCGGTTGGGCAAACTGGTGAGATCATCAAAATAGGCCAGACGCTCAATCTCACGCTGGGCTTTTTTCATATCCGTCACATCGCTGAGCAGCGCGGCAAAACGTCCCGCCTGCGGGCGTGACAGCGATACGTGAAGTTCGCGCTGGGCATAGCGGATTTCGTACTCGCGTGCCTCACCATCCCTGACCACCGCGGCCATCAGATCCAGATACGGAATATCCTGCTGCCAGTACAATGCGCTGCCCCGCTCACCCACTAGCTGGTCCGGCGGACATTCCAGCAGCAGACCAGCGGCGGCATTGCCATCCAGCACCCTGAAATCGATGGCCTGACCCTGCGCATTGCAGATCAGCTCACCAACGATCAGGCCCTCGTTCATCGAGGCATACAGCGCCCGATAGCGCTGCTCGCTCAGGCGCAGATCCTCTTCCACCTGCTTGCGCTTGCCGATGTCGATAAAGCTTTCCAGAATAAAGCTGCGGTCGTCGATCTCAAGCAGGGTAGCGGTTCTCAGGACCGGAATTTCGTCGCCATAGACACTCAGCAGCAGCCCTTCTGAAGCCTCCAGCACCTGCTTCAATTCCCGGGTCGGCTGCCGACCGGCGTTGTAGGAGCAAAAGTAGCGGTGGCTTTCCATCCCGATAATTTTATCTCTCCGCTCACCGATCATGCGCACCGCCACCTGATTGGCTTCGACGATGCGATGCGTCCGCGGATCGATCAGCAATACCCCGGCAATCATACTGTTGAGAATGGTCGACAGGCGGTTCTGGGCCTCCAGCAACACTTTCTCCGTGTGGCGCTGTTCCGTGACATCATGAAACATCAGCACAAAAAGGCGCGGGACCTGATTCGACCCCATTACCGGCATGACCGAGAGATGGTAGGCTTTGTTGCGGAGCAGGAATTCGGTCAGCTCGAAGGGTTCGCTGGCCTGCTTCAATCTTGCCAGCAGATCCGCAGGCAGCAGCACCGCCGCATCGAGGCGGGTGGTGCCATCCTTGACCGTGGCCGGCAGAGCAAAGCTGTCGAGGGCATAGGCATTACAGCTACAGAGGGAAAAGTTCCCATCCAGGACCAGGATGGCGGCACCGACGGAATCCAGAATGGCCCGGGACTCATCATGCGCCAGATTGAGTTCGTCGTGCATCTCATGCAGATGCTCAAGAACCTGGGTGAAACTCTCGGCCAGAATCCCGATGGGATCAAGGCTGATCAGGGTCTCGTCATCGAGTTCTTCCGGACGCAGTGGCAGCGTGCCGATCACCTGCAGCAACTGGTCAACCTTGGCACGGATATAGCCCGTGAGACGCTGCTCGAACTCGGTACGGGGCGGCCCTTCTGCGGCGGGCGATTCTGGCGTCAGCTTCGGCGTCATGCAACCCCGCTACGCTCTCTCGACATAAATACAGAGTCGATACCCCTGCGGGCACGGCTCGACCACCACCTGATAGCCCATATTCTCCACCGCCTCGGGAATGGTATGGGTGGCATCACGGGCATCGGTATAGACCAGCAATTGTGCGGTCCCGGCCCGGAGCACCTGTTTGTAGCGGTTGACTTCCCGCAACGCCGTCAGCAGAGCTGAAGGACAGATCTGTCCACAGATGTCAAACTCCAGTCTCTCCACATCCCCTCCGCTCAGCCCAGACGATCATGCAGTCGTTTCAGGATCAGGCTGCCCAGCCAACTGCCGGGTAACAGGCCACCCAGGAAAAGCAACGCATTGATCGTCAGCAGGGGCAACTCACCAAGTAAAAAATGAACATTACAACCGGAAGCCATCCGCGCACCGAGGCCGGTCAGAACCCCGCCAATCACCACCAGCAGATAGTTCCAGCGCGGAGCCCGCCACTGCCAGCGCCACTCGGCAAGGCGCCAGGCCGAGAAGCCGCTCCCCGCCACAATGCCAAAAATTACCGGCATTTGCAACAGGCTCAGCCCATCGGTAAACTGTGGGCCAAGTGTCGACGCCAGCGCACCGGCCGCCTCGGGCGCCAGTGGCGGCCGATAGTGCAGAACAACGCTATTGGCATAGCGCAACTGCGCCACATGTTCCGGCGCCAGCCACTGCTCGACCCATAACCCGAGCTTGACATAGGTCGATGTGATCCCGAGGGGCACCCCGGCAACCAGGCACAACACCAGGGTAACCACCGACAGGATCAACGCCGCCCGCCACGGCTGAACAAATCCCCGTGCATAGGCCCGGACAGTCAGCGGTTTACGCCGCAGACTCCACCCCAGCCACAGCGCCCCCGTCGCAGCCACCGGCCACAGGACACCGGGTGTCGGCCAGGCGAGAAGGGCGGGCAGCGTCCTGGCTGAAGAAAGCTGCCAGCTTTTGACCAGACCACCCCACCAGGGCGCCAGCTCGGCAAAAAACGCCGCCCCCGCCAGCATGGAAAGAAAGGCACAGAGGTTGAGCGCGCTGCCCGCCGCCATCTTGTACAGACAGCCGACCACACAGCTGCCACACAACACCATCCCCAGGCCAAAAACCAGGCCGCCGGCAGCCGCTTTCAGATTGGCCGACTGGGTATAAACATAGGGGCCCCCGGACCAGAGACCGGCGATCCGGGCAATCTCCAGCAGCACCAGCGTCGCGACCACCTGCACAATCAGGCAACGCAGCAAACCCAGGCGCCGGAACAAAAACAGATCGCGAAACATTCCGGCCAGGCAGTAATCGGCACGGTGCATGACATAGCCTGCGACCAGACTGCACAGAAAGCTGACGAGAATAACCGCCGCCATACTGATCCCGAGACCGGTTGACATCGCAAAACTCAGTGCCGGGAAGCAGGCAGAGCCGTCGTAGCCGCCTCAAGCGGGGCAACCATGGATTCACCGATCAGCTCAAAACCGCTCCGGGTAACACGCAGCAGGGACAACGTCCGCTGCGCCTCGCCCCGGCCATCAAATCCCTGCAGGCCACTGACACCGTCAAACCCGACGGCACGCGGGAACAGCTGGCACAGCGACTGGCCACTGCGGGAGGCCTCGTTCCCGAGCAAAGCCAGCAGAAAACTGGCACAGTCATAGGCCTGCGCTTCCAGAATTGTCGGTGCCTCGCCATACCGCTGCTGATAATCGCGGACAAAACGCTGCACCGCCGGCTCATCCGCGTCGATAAAAAAGCCATCGCAGATCACCGCGTTCCGCACGTAGCGACCGGCCTGCTCCTGCAACAACGCTGCATTCCAGCCACTGGTGCCAAGCAACTGCACATTTTCAACTCCGTAATAGGCCAGTTGCGGCGCGATCAGCGCTACACGGTCGGCAAAATCCGGAATAAACAACCCCTCGAAGTCAACCGTCGGCAGTCCCTGATCGCGCAGCGCCACCCGGGCAGCTTCGATTTCAGCCTCTTCCTCATCCGTCCGCTCGATGCGGGCATCGAGACCGCGCAACGCCAGCAGAGGCCGACGAAAATCCGTATCCTCCGCATCATAGCTCTGCCAATACTCCACATCGCCACCCCGCCGTTCAATAGCGGCAGCAAACAGGCGTGCCGCTTCATTGCCGGCGGCGGTTTTCGGCTGCAGAATGGCATAGCTGTTGAGACCGAGCTGTTCAATGGCATAATCCGCGAGCACCTCCGCCTGCTGGGCCGCCGTCAGCGCATGACGAAACACACAGCTGCCGCGCTGGGGCAATCCGGGCCAGTGCGACAGGGTCAGAATCGGCACCTGCAGCTGCTGGGCCGTCTCAACCGCTGGCTCGGCCACCTCGCCGATGAGGGGGCCGATAATCGCCTGAACCCGCTGACCAAGGGCCAGCTGTCGTACCAGCTGCGGTGCCAGACCGGCATCACCGCGACTGTCGACATAAATCCAGCTCACATCCTGCTGCGGAAAATGCTGCCGTGCCAGTTCAAGTCCCTGACGAACCAGTTCACCAAAGGGAGCAAAGCGCCCGCTTAATGGCAGAATCACGCCAATAGCCCGGCGTCGCCAGCCCTCGGGCTGAACCAGGTCGAGAAGTTGTCCCGCCCTGCGCTGCAGCCAGAAGAACTTCGCGCCGGCCAGGATCTCATTCAGGGGCCCGATCAGGGTCTGGCGCTCCTGTTCTGTCTCGGCCAGCTCAAACTTGCGCTGCAGGCGATCCAGTTCCATGAGAGCGGCAACCGGCGTCGCCGCAAACATAAACCGCGCCTCGTCGGCGGTCAGATCATCGAGCTGGTTCACGAGCTGCTGAAGCTGCTCAAACACAGACGTTTCCGCATCATCGTCACTGACCAGCTTCAGCGCATCAAGCAGAAAAACCAGCCCCTGCAAGGCCTCACCGCGATCGAGGGAGAGCTCCGCCTCGGCCTGGAGATAGCGGCGCTTCTGGTCAGCCGTCAGATGCGCAACGTCGAGCGACGCCAGCTGTTGCGCCGCGGCCGACAGGTCGGCCCGAGCAAAGGCATCGCGCACCAGCAGCAGGCGGATATCCGCATCCCGCGCACGGTCGGGTAATCGTTCGGCGTAGAGCAATGCCTGCTCATCGCGCCCCTGACGGATAAACAGCTGACACAGCAACACCGTGGCCTCATCAAGACGAGGGCTGTCCGCCGACTCCAGCAAATACTGACGCAGGAAAGAAACCGCGTCATCCAGCTGACCCTGCTGCGCATAACGGTAGGCCGGTCCCAGGTCGTCGCGCGACTCCGACACCGAGGCGATAACCTCAGCCTGCGCCCCGCTCCCGCACCACAGCGACAGGCCTGCGCACCACATAACCAGCACAACGGTTACCCTGGCTAAATTTCTCATCACTCTCCCCGCAGCGCAATCCCGACCGGACTACAAAGGAAAACAGCTGTACCCATTTCATCACAGATACAGCTGTCGACTCTAACACAGTTCGTCCCATTGAACAGGGCGATTTTTATCGGCGACCACAGGGTGGTCTTTTCAATCGAAGATTTCGCGCACCTTGTCGAAAAACCCCTTGCCGATGGGATGGACATCATCGCCGGATTCGCGGGCAAACTCTTCCAGCAGCTCCTTCTGGCGCGCCGTCAGCTTGGTGGGCGTTTCGACCCGCAGCACCACCAGCTGATCACCACGACGGTGGCCCTGCAGATCGGGAATGCCCTTGCCCGCCAGTTTCAGAATCTTGCCCGACTGGGTGCCAGCCGGCACCTTCATCTTGACCCGGCCATCCAGCGTCGGCACTTCGATATCACCACCCAGCGCGGCCTGGGTAAAGGAGATGGGCGTTTCGCAGATCACATTACGCCCCTCGCGCTTGAAGATCGGATGCTCCTCGACGGTGATCACCACATACAGATCGCCCGGAGGGCCACCATACAGGCCGCTCTCGCCTTCGCCACTGAGTTTGAGGCGGGTCCCCGTCTCTACACCGGCAGGAATCTTCAGCGACAGCTTGCGTTTGTCCTTGACACGACCGCTGCCGTGGCAGTCCGGGCAGGGGGTCTCGATGCGCGTGCCGGTGCCTCCACAGTCCGGGCAGGGACGGGTGAGCTGGAAAAAACCCTGCTGATAGCGAACCTGGCCGGCGCCACCGCAGGTCGGACAGGTTTTAGGGCTCGTTCCCGGCGCCGCACCGCTGCCACCACAGGTTTCACAGCTGTAGTGGCGTGGAATCTGGACCGAGGTCTCGGTACCAAAAGCGGCCTGCTCAAAACTGATGGTCAGGTTATAGCGCAGATCATCGCCACGCTGCCCCCGGCTGCTACGGCGTGAGCTGCTGCCGGTGTTGAAGATATCGCCGAAAATATCGCCGAAAATATCTTCAAAGGGGCTGCCGCGGAAACCACCGCTGGAGAAGCCGCCACCGCTGCCGTCCACGCCGGCATGACCGAACTGATCGTAGGTCGCCCGCTTCTGGTTGTCGGACAGCACGGCATAGGCTTCGGTCAGTTCCTTGAAACGCTCCTCGGCCTGCTTGTCGCCCGGATTCTTGTCCGGATGATACTTGACGGCCAGACGCCGGTACGCCTTCTTGATTTCCGCTTCGCTGGCGTTCCGGTTGACCTCAAGGATTTCGTAATAATCACGCTTTGCCAAAACAGCATCCTCTGTCGGGTTTCCTTAAGGGGAAAAACCCGCACAAACGAACCGACGGCATCCCGTTTCAGGACACCGCCGGCTCTTTCTCCCGTCCTTAACAGGACTTATTTTTTATCGTCGACTTCTTCAAATTCGGCGTCAACAACATCATCGTCGCCACCGGCCGCCGGCTGCTCGCCCGCACCAGCCTGCTCACCGCCCTCTTTCTGCGCCTGGGCATACATCACTTCGGCCAGCTTGTGGGACGCCTGGGCCAGAGCTTCGACCGCCTTGTTGATCGCCTCGGCATCGTCGCCTGCGATCTCCTTCTTCAATTTTTCGATCGCCTCTTCAATGCCCTTTCGGGTTCCTTCGTCAACCTTGTCCCCGTGCTCCTTGAGGGTCTTCTCGGTGTTGTACACCAGACCATCCGCCTGATTGCGGGCCTCGATCAGCTCACGCTTTTTCTTGTCCTCGCTCTGATGCAGTTCGGCCTCCTTGACCATCTTCTCGATCTCGTCATCGCTCAGACCGGAGGAAGCGGTAATCTTGATCGACTGCTGCTTGCCAGTGCCCATGTCTTTGGCCGAAACGTTGAGAATTCCGTTGGCATCGATGTCGAAGGTAACCTCGATCTGAGGCACGCCGCGCGGTGCCGGCGGAATATCCGACAGCTCGAAGCGGCCGATAGTCTTGTTGTCGTTGGCCATTTCGCGCTCGCCCTGGAGGACGTGTACGGAAACCGCCGGCTGGTTGTCGGCTGCCGTGGAGAAGATCTGGCTCTTCTTGCAGGGGATGGTGGTGTTCTTCTCGATCAGCTTGGTCATGACGCCGCCCAGGGTCTCGATGCCCAGCGACAGCGGGGTGACGTCGAGCAGCAGCACGTCCTTGACTTCGCCCTTCAGCACGCCGCCCTGGATGGCCGCGCCGATGGCCACGACCTCATCCGGATTCACGCCTTTGTTGGGATTCTTGCCGAAGATGGCCTTGACCTTCTCCTGCACCGCCGGCATGCGGGTCATCCCGCCGACCAGAATCACCTCGTCGATTTCGGACGCAGACAGGCCGGCATCCTTCATGGCCGTGCGGCAGGGGCCTTCCAGCTTGGCGATCAACTCGGAGCAGATACTCTCCAGCTTGGCGCGGCTGAGCTTGATGTTCATGTGCTTGGGACCGGACTGGTCTGCAGTGATGAACGGCAGGTTGATGTCGGTTTCCATAGAAGACGACAGCTCACACTTGGCTTTTTCCGCCGCTTCCTTCAGACGCTGCAGCGCCATCTTGTCTTTGCGTAAATCCACCCCCTGGTCCTTGAGAAACTCGTCAGCCAGGTAATCGATGATGCGCTGGTCGAAATCCTCACCGCCAAGGAAGGTGTCGCCATTGGTCGACTTGACCTCGAACACACCATCGCCCAATTCCAGAATCGAGACGTCGAAGGTACCGCCGCCCAGGTCGAAAACCGCGATCTTCTCGTCGTTCTTCTTGTCGAGACCGTAGGCCAGCGAAGCGGCCGTCGGCTCGTTGATGATGCGCAGAACATTCAGACCGGATATCTTGCCGGCATCTTTGGTGGCCTGACGCTGGGAGTCATTGAAGTAGGCCGGTACCGTAATGACGGCTTCCGTCACTTCTTCGCCCAGATAATCCTCGGCGGCCTGCTTCATCTTCTGCAGCACCATGGCGGAAATCTCGGGTGCGCTGTAACGCTTGCCACGCGCCTCAACCCAGGCGTCGCCATTGTCGGCTTTGACGATTTTGAACGGGCTGATGTCGATATCCTTCTGCACCGCCTCGGAATCGTACTTGCGGCCGATCAGACGCTTGATGGCAAACAGGGTGTTTTCCGGATTGGTAACAGCCTGGCGTTTGGCCTGCTGGCCAACGAGGCGCTCGCCGCTTTCGGTGAAAGCAATCATCGACGGCGTGGTGCGCGCCCCTTCCGAGTTGGCGATAACAATGGGCTCGCCGCCTTCCATAACGGCCACGCAGGAATTGGTGGTTCCCAAATCAATACCGATAACTTTTCCCATGATCTATTTCTCCTTGAGTGAGGTTCGTATCTAAAATGATTAAGCGGCTCAGGCCTCGGTTTCAGCTGGCGCCGGTGCCGCCGGAGCTTTGGACACCATAACCAGGGCCGGGCGCAACAAGCGGCCATTGAGCAGATAGCCCCGCTGCAGCTCCTGAACCACCGTATTGGGGTCGCATTCGCCATTCTCAATCTGCCCCATCGCTTCATGACAGGCGCAATCGAACGGCTGATTCAGTGCCTCGATGACAGTGACCTGAAACTTTTCCAGCACCTTCTGGAACTGGCTGAGGGTCATTTCGACGCCGGCCAGCAGACCGGCCGCATCCGCCTCTTCACAGCGGGCATGAGAAACGGCCCGCTCGAGGTTGTCGATCACCGGGAGAATCTCGCGCAGAATATTTTCATTGGCAAACTTGCTCAGTTCCTCTTTTTCGCGCTGGGTCCGGCGGCGATAGTTCTCCAGATCCGCCCGCGCCCGCAGGTAGCTATCCTTCTGCGCCGCCAGTTCCTCCTGACAGGCTTTCAGTTCTGCGGCAGCAACCAGTTCATCCGCCGCAACAGGCCCCTCTTCGCCCTTTTCAGCTCCATCCGACATTCCGTCCACCGGCGAAGGTTCTACCTGCTCGCTTTGCTCTGCTTTCTGTTCTGACACCGTTTTTCCTCTCTTTTTTCTGTTAATCACCGTGACACGCCTTGCGGTCGAATCCCCATACACCCGTGACGTGACAGATTCATTTATTCGAGTTCTTTATGCAAAATCCGGCTCAGCAGACGGGCCGTATAATCGACCACTGGCACCACCTGAGAATAAGCCATGCGGCTGGGGCCGATGACGCCCAGAGATCCCAGGGTCTGCTTGCCGTTGGTGTAGTTGGCGGTAATCAGGCTGCAGCCCTCAAAATCCTGATACTGGGACTGGCTGCCGATATAGATCTGTACCCCCTGCGCCGACTGGGTTTTATCCAGCAGCTGAATCAGGTTGCGCTTCTGTTCAAACGCCTTGACCAGTCGCCGCATGCTGTTCGAGTCGGAAAATTCCGGCTGGTCGAGCATGTTGGCCAGACCTTCGACAAACAGGTCATCCTCCACCTCGCCAACAAAAACCTCGCTCGACAGGGCCAGGGCACGGGCCAGCATCTTGTCATACAGGGCCTTTTCCTCACGCATCTGAGTGAGAATCTGCCCCCGCACGGCTTCAATGGTCATGCCACTGAAGGAATGGTTCAGATAGTTGGTCACCTGCTCCAGTTCATGACGCTCGGGCAGATCGCCTTCCATCTCGATAATTTTATTCTGCACCACCCCGGACTGGGAGACGAAGATGACCAGCAAACGTCCCTGAGACAGGGGCAGAAATTCGATGTGGCGAAAAGTGGTCGAGGAAAAGCGCGGTGCCAGCACGATTCCGGTATAGCGCGACATTCTGGACAGAATATGGCCGGCCCGCTTGAGCAGCTGCTCCGTCTGCAACCCCGTTGCATTGCAGTGGGTATCGATCCACTGCCGCTCTTCGCTGCTGAGGTCCCGCACCTGCAGCATACTGTCGACGTAAAAACGGTAGCCCTTATCCGTCGGCACCCGACCGGCCGAGGTGTGGGGCGACACGATATAACCCATTTCCTCAAGGTCGGACATGACGTTGCGCACCGTCGCCGGGGACAGCTTGAGCTTGCCCTGCTTGGCAATGGTACGCGAACCAATCGGCTCGCCGGAGGCGATATGGCCTTCGATAATGGCTTCCAGGATACTCAGACTGCGCTCGTTCAGTTCCATCTCATGCCACTCCGGTCCACAACCCCCTGCCGGCTCTACCGACAACGTTAGCACTCAGGCCAGTCGAGTGCTAACAGGAGTGAAAGATAACAACGGCCCCGGTCTTTGTCAAGTCGCCAATCGGCGCTGAAAGGCCAGGACTACAGGAATTCTCTGACATAATGGTTGAACAGCAGCCAGCCCTGCGGGGTGAAAGACCAGCACCCGTGCCGATGCGACAGGACGGCAGCGGCACGGTCCAGAGCCGTCGCGAAAACATCTGCAAACGACCGCCCGAAACAGGCCTGAAACTCCTGCTCGCAGACCCCTTGCCGGGTGCGCAACCGCAGATAGGTCCATTCGCGCATGGCACTGTCCGCAGTAAAACGCTCAATGAGTTGACGCGGGCTGTCACTCCGTACCAGAGCATCGCGATAAGCGGCCACATCGTCGCCATTGGCCTTGCGCTCACCCCAGCCATTGAGCAGAAAACTGTGCGCACCCGCACCCAAACCCAGGCAGGGCTGGCGCAGCCAGTAGCTCAGATTGTGACGGCAGACAAGCCCGGGCCGGGCATAATTGGAAATTTCGTAATGCTCATAGCCCAGCGCCGCCAGCGTTTCATGCCAGGCCAGAAACTGGTCGCAGTAGTGACGTTCCTCGACTTCATCAAAATCACCGGCTGCGATCCGATCCGCCAGCGGTGTCCCCTCTTCAACCGTCAGGCCATACACCGAGCAGTGTTCGGGGGCAAGACGCGCCACCCACTCACGATCCGCCTGCTGCTGAGCCACTGTCGCCGTGGGCAGGGCAAACATCAGATCGAGGCTCAGGTTGTCAAACCCGGCAGAACGCGCAGCCTCTATGCACCCCAAGGCCTGAGCCGCATCATGAATCCTGCCCAGCCAGCGCAATTGATCGTCCTGAAAGGACTGCACCCCGATGGACAGGCGGTTGATCCCCAGAGCCCGGACCTCGCGCAGCCAGGTTGGCGTCACCGTACCGGGATTCACCTCCATGCTGATCTCGGCCTGCGAGACGAAACCATACCTCTGCACCAGCGCATCCAGCAGCCGCGACAGCTGCTCCACACTCAGCAGCGAGGGCGTTCCGCCCCCGAGGAACAGGCTGGTGATGGCTGGATCGCCCATCCCGACTTCGTTACAGAGCCGGATTTCCTGGCACAGCAGTGCCACATACGCATCGATCTCCGCATCAGCAGACGCGGGCAGGGAATAGAAGTCGCAGTAAGGGCACTTGGCACGACAGAAGGGGATATGCAGATAAACAGCGGGCATGGATGAAACTCGTTACGGGGAGAAACAAAAACGAAAACGCCGGGATGCAGCACCCCGGCGTTTCAATTTTTTGCTATCAATCACGGCTTAGTGAAACTTGGCCGCGTTCACAATCATATGCAGGGCGATGCTGGCAGCATAACCCAGTGCCACCGCCGGGGTCCATACCAGGTGACGGCCAAAGGTGTAGATGCCGCGAGCGGTACCCATCAGGGCGACGCCAGCCGCCGAACCGATGGACAACAGACTGCCACCAACACCGGCGGTGAGAGTCACCAGAAGCCAGTGGCCATGCGACATGTGGGGCTCCATGGTCAGAACTGCGAACATGACCGGGATATTGTCGACAATCGCTGACATGATACCGACCAGCACGTTGGCGTTGAACGCGCCGAGTTCGGTGTACATGGCATGGGAAGCCATCGCCAGGTAGCCGAACTGGCCAAGACCGCCGACGCAGAGGATGACGCCGTAGAAGAACAGCAGGGTATCCCACTCGGCACGGGCAATCTTGCGGAACAGATCGAAACCGGCGTGGGGCTCCTCGCTGGTCATGTCCATCGGCTCATCGGTCAGAGTCGAAGCGTGATCCTTCTTCTTGATGTAGTAGGAGAACATGCCCAGGTAACCCAGACCCAGCATCATGCCGGTAGCGGGAGGCAGGTGCAGGAAGTTGTGGAACGAAACCGCGGTGACGATGGTGGACAGGAACAGGAGAATGATGCGCTTGGCACCGAACTTCATCTTGACCGCCTCGTCCAGCGCCTGCGGACGATCCTTGCTGATGAAGAAGTTCATGATCAGGGCCGGCACAATCCAGTTAACGAGGGACGGCAGGAACAGAGAGAAAAACTCGCCAAACTCGACCATGCCCTTCTGCCAGACCATCAGGGTGGTGATGTCACCAAACGGGGAAAATGCGCCGCCGGCATTGGCGCCGACCACGACGTTGATACAGGCCATGACCACGAAGCGCTGGTTGGAACCACCGACGGCCATAACAACCGCACCCATCAGCAGAGCCGTGGTCAGGTTGTCCGCCACCGGAGAAATCAGGAACGCCAGCAGACCGGTGATCCAGAAAATTACGCGCAGCGAGAAACCGCGGGAGACCAGCCAGGAACGCAGGGCCTGGAACACGTTGCGCTCTTCCATGGCGTTGATATAGGTCATCGCCGCCAGCAGGAACAGCAGCAGTTCGGCGTATTCGACCAGGTTGTGCATGATGGCGTGATGCGCCGCATCCGGCTGGCCCGCCTTTTTAAACGCGATCGCCACCAGTACCCAGATGATCCCGGCAGCCAGCATGACCGGCTTACTCTTGCGCATGTGCAGCTGCTCTTCCATGATGACCAGAGCATAGGCACCGACAAACAGCACCAGCGAAAAGATACCCAGCGCCGAGCCGGTCATATCCACCACCTGATGGCCACCTTCACTTGCCCAGGCCGGGAAGGCGACCAGGCTGAACAACAGAGTAATAAGACTTTTCACAATTTCCCCCGTAAAAAAGAAAATAAAACAACAGACGCAGCGCCGCAGCGCCCGTCCGACAAATCACACAACAAGAAAATGTTTTCAGCCAGGTTTCTACCCAAAAACCCGCTATGTCTTGACTACTTAAGTGCCCAACCAAAACCAAACGCTACCTTCTAGCACCGGGGACCTGTACTGTCAAGCCTTCAAACGATATCTGTTACTTTTTGCCTGATATGAGCCACAAACTACCACATGTGGTGGAATCTTAAAGCCGATCAAAGCCCAACGTGACGGATTGTTGCAGGAATTCGTCGACAAGGCTATACTCGCGCATCACGATAAACCGATCGCCTCAGCAGGTGTAGCACTCAAATAAATAAAGGAAGGTCTCTCGCCATGAAACAGGAAATCAAGGCCGGCATTGTCCAGTTCAATATCGCGCTCGGCGATGTAGATACCAACCTGCAGACCGCCAGCGCAGGCCTGCGCCGCCTGGCTCAGCAGCAGACCCAACTGGCCGTGCTGCCCGAAATGTGGAGCACCGGCTACGACTACCGCCATCTGCAGACATTGGCCGAGCAAACCCCGCGCGTGCTGCTGCACCTGCAGACCCTGTCGCTGGAACTGAATCTGGTGATCGTCGGCAGCTTGCCGGAAAAAGAGCACGACACCCTGTACAACACCCTGTTCGTCGTGGATGGGGGGCAGGTCGTTGGCAGCTATCGCAAGCTGCATCTGTTCTCCAACATGGGGGAAGACCGCTTCCTCGCCGCCGGCAACCAGACCTGCGTCGTGCCGACCTCCGTCGGCCGTCTCGGCCTCGCCATCTGTTATGATCTGCGCTTTCCGGAACTGTTTCGCAAAATGGCTCTCGAAGGCGCTGAAATCATCTGCCTGCCGGCGGAATGGCCCAAGCCGCGCCAGGAACACTGGCGCACCCTGCTGCGCGCCCGTGCCATCGAGAATCAGCTGTTTGTCGCTGCGGCGAACTGCTGCGGCATTCAGGGCAAGCTCGACTTTTTCGGCATGAGCCTGCTGATCTCCTCCTGGGGCGAGGTGCTGGCGGAAGGTGGTGAGAAAAATACCGAACTCACCGCACTCTTCAACCCGGAAGAGATGGTCAAGTACCGTACCCAGATCCCCTGCTTCCGCGATCGTCGGCCCGAAGTCTACGGTCAGCTGGGCTGATCGGTCACTCTTTCAATCGCTGGGCCGTGGCCCGGTAGCGCGGCGGGATTTCCTCCAGCGACGAGGCGAACTCAATTGAGTTCTCTTCGTTGAGATACAGATAGCGCATGGATGCATCCACCGCCGGGGCTTGACTCCGGGTCTCGATCAGGGTCTCAATCGTTGGAGCAGAAGGACGGCCTGCAGGGGGAGCCGCAGGATTCGGCGTGACGCGCTGAGGCGCTTCGAACAACCGCTGGCGGAAACCATGATGGAAGCGCTGCACGTCGAGCCAGAAGCCGCTCAGGCCCGTGGCCCGCAGCAGAAGCTGATCCGCGGCCAGCAGCACCAGCAGGAACAGACTCAACCAGAATAAAAACTTGGCCAGTTTTTTCATGATCACGCACTCGCAGCAGGCAGAGAAGGGAAAGCCGTTGCCGCGCAGTGTAGGACGAAGCCAATCGAAAAGCAATCGCCAGCACGCGTTACCGGGCTGGCGCAGAATTGAAAGGAATATAATCCATGACGCAATCGGTTTACGATGTGGTGATTATCGGCGGCGGGCCCGCGGGTCTGACAGCCGGCCTGTACTGTTCCCGCGCCCGCCTGAAAACGCTGCTGATTGAAAAGATGATCATTGGCGGACAGGTGCTGACCACCACGGATGTTGAAAACTACCCCGGCTTTCCCGGTGGCATCAGCGGTCCTGAACTGATGGAGCGCTTCCAGAAACACTGCTTTGAATTCGGCCTTGAGCAGCGCGACGCGGATGTGACCGGCCTCGACTTCAGCGGCAAACTCAAGCGAATACAGCTCGGCGACAGCATCGTCGAAGCCCGCGCTGTCATCATCGCCACGGGTGCGCAACCTCGAAAACTCGGCGTTCCCGGCGAGGTGGAGCTGACAGGCCGCGGCGTCTCCTACTGCGCCACCTGCGACGGTGCCTTCTTCCGCAATGTCCCCGTCACCATCAACGGCGGCGGCGACACCGCAGCAGAGGAGGCCATGTTCCTCAGCCGCTTTGCCAGCAAAGTCTACCTCGTCCACCGCCGCGACCAGCTGCGTGCGACCTCGGTGCTGCAGGAACGCATCAAGGCCAACGAAAAGATCGAAATCATCTGGAACCATGTAGTCACCGAGTGTCTCGGTGATAACAGTGGTCTGAAAAAACTTCGCCTGAAAAGCACTGTCGATGGCAGCGAGCGACTGCTGGAAACGGAGGGCCTTTTCGTCGCCATCGGCGTGACACCGAAAACGGCTTTCCTCGGCGACACCCTCGAACTCGACAAAGAAGGCTACATCGTTGCCGACCGTCACGGCCAGACCTCCGTTCCCGGCGTCTTCGCTGCGGGTGACGTCTGCGGCGACAGCCTGAAGCAGATCTCCACCGCCGTCGGCAGCGGGGCCACGGCGGCCTGGATGATCGAGAAATATCTGGCCGACAATCCCTGATTCAGCCTCTCCCTTCCCAAGCAGATTTTGAGCGGTCGCCCTTCCGGCAGACCGCTCTTTTTTTATCCTGCCACCTTTTTTCTATCCGTGACTGGCCATTCCAGTCACACCTGCTATACTCAGCTGATTAATTTTTCATTATTATAGCCCACACAAGGACAGCAAATGCTCGCCAGCCATCTTTCCGGCGCCCTGATCGGCATTGATGCCTACCCGGTTGAAGTCGAAGTCGATGTCGCCCAGGGACTGCCGCAATTTGCCACCGTCGGCCTGCCCGAAGGCGCCGTCAAGGAGAGCAAGGATCGCGTCAAGTCCGCCATCAAAAACAGCGGTTACGATTTTCCCCTGCGGCGCATTACCGTCAATCTGGCCCCGGCGGACATCCGCAAGGATGCGGCCTCGCTGGATCTGCCCATGGCCATCGGCATTCTGGCCGCCTGCGGCAGCGTCGGGGAACAGGCGCGGCGCTATTTGTCCATGGGCGAACTTTCTCTCGATGGCCGGATCAAACCGGTGCACGGCTGTCTGGCTGTGGCCATGTCCGCAGCGCGCTGGGAGATCGATGGCCTGATCGTTCCGGTGGAAAACGCTGCCGAAGCCGCCGTCGTCAATGGACCGCCAGTCTACGCAGTACAGGACCTGGCCCAGGCCGTGGCCTTTCTCAACGGTGAAACCCGACTGGTGCCCACCCCGGCACCGGTGTGGCAGGCAAAAGACCATGTCGGCCAGGGAGAGGATTTTGCCGAAGTTCGCGGCCAACAGCATGTGAAACGGGCACTGGAGGTCGCTGCCGCCGGAGCACACAATCTGCTGATGATCGGGCCGCCCGGCAGCGGCAAGACCATGCTCGCCCGGCGTCTTGCCACCATCCTGCCCCAACTGAATTTTAACGAAGCGCTGGAGACCACACGCGTCCACTCGATCAGCGGCCTGCTGACCAAGAGCGATGCGCTGATTCAGCAACGCCCTTTCCGTTCACCGCATCACACCATTTCCGACGCTGGCCTGATTGGAGGTGGGACCTTTCCGCGCCCCGGTGAAGTCTCTCTTGCCCACAACGGGGTACTGTTTCTCGATGAGTTGCCGGAGTTCAAGAAGAACGTGCTCGAAATGCTGCGGCAACCGCTGGAGGATGGCCAGGTCACCATCAGCCGCGCCGCCCAGACACTCAATTTTCCCGCCGGCTTCATGCTGGTGGCGGCCATGAATCCCTGCCCCTGTGCCTACCTCGGTGACCCGGTTCATCCCTGCAACTGCACACCACAGATGCTGCAACGCTACCGCAACCGGCTCTCCGGTCCCCTGCTTGACCGCATCGACCTGCATGTCGAAGTGCCCCGGATCAGCTACCAGCAATTTTCAGTTGGCGCCGCGCCGGAATCCTCGTCCAGCATCCGTCAGCGTGTCACCGCCGCCCGGGACTGCCAGCGTCAGCGACTGGAACGCTTCGGCCTGCACACCAACAGCCAGATGCAGGCCCGTCATCTGCGCACATTCTGCACTCTGGACAGCGCTGGCCACCAGCTATTGGAGCAGGTCACAGAGAAACTCGGCCTGTCGGCGCGCAGTTACAGCCGCATCCTCAAAGTGACCCGCACCATCGCGGATCTGGCCGGAGCAGAACAGATCGGCATTCCGCACCTGGCAGAAGCCATTCAGTATCGCAGCCTGGATCGTCAGTCGGCGAAGTAATCCGGAGAGAGTCAGACTGATCCGGATGTCCGCCAGAGGAGTCCGTGGCGATGACAGAGTCAAATCATGCCCCACCTGAAGGAGACGAGACGATGACCCACTACATCTCGCGCAAACAACTGCTCGCCTCGCTGATCGAAGCGATCGACCTGCACAATTTCCTGCTCAAAGACCACCACCGCCGAACCAGCGTTATCGCTTATCAGATTGGCAACCGATACGGTCTGGCACCGCAGCAGCTGAACAATCTGGTTCTGGCCGCCTCACTGCACGACATTGGAGCTCTGTACATCAGCGAGCGCGATCAGCTGCTGGAAGTGGATATGGTCCATCCCGAGCCCCATGAACAACTCGGGGCCGCCATGCTGCAGGATTTTGCGCCGCTACAAAAAATCAGCACCATTCTGCGCCATCACCATGTTCATTACCAGGACGTCTCGAACGGCACTCTCCCCTGCCACGAAGTTCCGATTGAATGTTTTTTCCTCCACCTGGCTGACCGCATCGATGTGCTACTGACCACCGCGCCCGATCCGGGGGACAGCATCGCGCACACCATCGAGGCAATCCGTGCCCGCTTTGGCAGCGTTTTCGCGCCATTTCTCCAAAAGACCTTTGAGCAACTCGCGGCGAGCGCCACCTTCTGGGACAACATTGATCAGACCTGCTTCCGCGACCTGCTGCTGCGCGCGATTCCCGAAGATGTCGTCGCCCTCGAACAACAGGACCTGGACCAGCTGGCCCTGATTTTCGCCCGCATGGTCGACCTGAAAAGTCCCTGGACCGCCGCGCATTCCGAATGCGTGGGCGCCATCGCCTACCGCCTCGGCCAGTTAACCGGACTGGACGAACAGATCTGCTACGATCTGAAAATTGCCGGCTATCTGCACGATATCGGAAAAATCGGGATCGCGACAGAACTGCTGGAGAAACCGGATCAGCTGGAGCCGCAGGAGTACACCCATGTCCAGCAGCATGCCCTTTATTCCTCCTGGATTCTTTCCACCATTGACGGACTGCAGAATATTGCAACCTACGCCGCCAATCATCATGAACGGCGCGACCAGTCGGGCTATCCCATGCTGCTGCATGGCAGCCAGATGACGCCGGAGATGGACGTGATTGCCTACGCCGACATCTTCTCCGCCCTGACGGAAACGCGTCCCTACCGTCCCGCCCTGAGCAAAAAAACAATCCGTTCTGAACTGGCCGGCTTTGCGCCCGGAAAACTGAGCGAAAGCGTCTGCCGTACGCTGCTCAACCATTTTGACGAGCTGTATGATCTGCATCAGGACACGGCCGGCCAGACTCGGGGAGCATCCCAGCTTCGATTCTGGTCATAACAGGGGCGAAGCAAACGACCGACAAACTCCTTGACGAACAGCCAGTATTTGGTTATTTTGCCAACAAACAAAATTATACCCGATGAGGCGCGGATGAATCTGAAAACCGACTGGAAGCCCCTGCTGTGGATCGTTGCTCTCTTTGCCCTGTGCTTTTTCATGCCGATCGAAACAGCGCGGGTGCAGCAGGCGGTGATCGAGGCCCTGTCCCTGGTCAAATGGTACGCTCGCGAACACGTGCTGCTGTGCCTGATTCCGGCTTTTTTCATTGCCGGAGCCGTAGCGGTCTTCGTGCGCCAGGGCGCGGTCATGAAATACCTGGGGCCCGGAGCCAGACCATTGCTCGCTTATGGCGTGGCCTCGGTAGCCGGCTCCATTCTCGCTGTCTGTTCCTGCACCATCCTGCCCCTGTTTGCCGGCATCTACCGTATGGGCGCCGGCCTCGGCCCGGCCAGCACCTTCCTCTACGCCGGACCGGCCATCAATATCCTGGCCATCATTCTCACGGCGCGTATCCTCGGCCCCGAAATGGGCATTGCCCGGGCCGTCGGCGCCGTGGTCTTTGCCGTCATCATCGGCCTGCTGATGCACCTGTTCTTCCGCCGCGAGGAAAGCGCCAAAGCTGCGGCAGCGGCCCTGGCCGAAACCGAAGAAACCTCGCGCCCCCTGTGGCAGACGGCGCTCTTCTTTGCCACCCTGGTCGGCATTCTGGTTTTCGCCAACTGGGGCAAACCCGAGCAGGCAAGCGGCACCTGGCATAGCCTGTATGTTGCCAAGTGGTGGATCACCAGCGGCTTCGCCCTCGTTCTGGCCCTGCTGCTGCAGCGGCTGTTCCATATCCGTTTCGCACTGATTGTGCTGGGGACACTGCCAGCCCTGCTGGCCGCACTCATCCAACCGCAACAGCCGCAGCTCGCTTTCACCTTTGGCGTCATTGGTCTGTCGATCCTGCTGCATCTCGCGCCTCATCGCGACCAGGAGCCGGGGCAATGGTTTGATGAAAGCTGGGACTTCGCCAAAAAGATTCTGCCCCTGCTGCTGATCGGGGTGCTCATCGCCGGCCTGCTGCTGGGTCGCCCCGGGCAGGAGGGGCTCATCCCGTCTCAGTGGGTGGTGTCGCTGGTCGGCGGCAATTCCCTGTTCGCCAACCTGTTTGCCGCAGCCTTTGGCGCTCTGATGTACTTTGCCACCCTGACCGAAGTCCCCATCCTCCAGGGGTTGCTCAGTGCCGGCATGGGCAAGGGCCCGGCCCTGGCCTTGCTGCTGGCCGGGCCAGCCCTTTCCCTGCCCAATATGCTGGTGATCCGCAGCATCATGGGCACAGCGAAAACCGCCGTCTTCGTCACCCTGGTGGTGACCATGGCGACCCTCAGCGGCCTGATTTACGGCGCGCTCTTTTAAATGAAAGGACCCACAGCATGAAAACAATTCAGATCCTCGGCACCGGTTGCGCCAAATGTGAAAAACTGGCCGCCAACACCCAGCTGGCGGCCGATCAGCTCGGCCTGGAATATACGCTGGAAAAGGTAACGGAGATCAACCGCATCCTCGCCTTCGGCGTCATGGTGACACCAGCGCTGGTGGTCGACGGAACCGTCATTCTCACGGGCCGGGCTCCCAGCGTCAGCGAACTGGAAAAGCTGCTGTGCTGACCCTGTCGCGGGCGACGTCGCAGCCCTGTCGCAAGCGACGTTGCCCAGCACCACCACCCCTCGCGCCCGCGGCTACACAATACGCCATATCATTCTTAACTATCTGATTTTATATGCTTTTCTAAAAACATTTCTCTTTTCTTTGGGCTGGCACAGGACTTGATATGGATGTAAGACACCCATACACCAATCGCCCCCTTAAACCGGAAAGGAGAATTATCATGGCTCACTTGAATCTGTTTCAGGAACTGGATCTACTGCGTCGCGAAGTCGATCAGGCATTTCGTGGTTTAGGCCGCGACAACCGCCTGCCATCCTCGCTTCTGACCAGCTTTACCCCGCGCGACTATCCGCGCCTAAACGTCTCGGAGCAGGTCGACCACTTCGAGGTCACGGCGTTACTGCCGGGGCTGAAAGCCGAGGACATCGAACTCAATGCCCTGGGCAACACCCTGACTCTGGCGGGTGAGCGCAAAGTCGGGGAGATCTCCAACGGCACCTGGCACCGTCAGGAGCGTGGCTACGGCGCCTTCCGTCGCACGCTGGAACTCCCCAGCGACATCGCCGCAGAGAAGATTACCGCCTCATACAAAAACGGACTGCTTCACATCCACCTGCCCAAGGCGGAGGAACTGAAAGCACGCAAAATCGCCATTGAAGGGTAATAACGCAAACGATAAAAGGAGACTGCCATGAGCGCCATTCAGACCACGGAGAAAAATGCAGCAACGCTGCAGCGTGAAACCACCTATGATCCGCAGTACACCATCGCCTTTGCCGTCGATATTGTTGAGACCGACGACCAGCTTACCCTGATCGGTGACCTTCCCGGCGTTGACCAGCGGGATCTGGACATCCAGATCGAAAAAGGCGTGCTGACCATCAGTGGTCTGCTGCGGCTGGCAAAAGAGGGCAGCGATCTGCTGCGCGAATTTGATGAGGCTCGTTACTACCGCCAATTCAAAATCACCGAGAGCATCGACACGGAAAAAACCACAGCCAGCTTCGACCAGGGAGTGCTGACCCTGACCCTGCCGAAAGCGGAAACCGCCAAGCCGCGTAAAATCGAGATCCATTGAGCTTGTTGCAAAAAGCTCAACATGCCAGAAACTCATACGGGGCGTGCTGCATCCAAGCAGCGCGCCCCGTATTGTTTCGCCAGCACCAACGACCGTTCCAGCCGTCACTGCACAAGAGGTTATTCGCCGCTCTGCGTCGGCCAGTGCAGAATCAGGTGGTTGAGGGTCCGCTTCGGTACGTAATGCACCCCCTGTTCGTCACGCCAGTACTTGATGTCGCCCCCCTCCTGTTTGTCAACCAGCCGGATCTCCTCCGCCGGTTGACCAATGGCGATGACCAGCAGGATATCGAAGCGGGTGGGGATATTGAACTCCTCGCGCAGCTTCTGTTTCTGGAACGCCCCGATCATGCAGCCGCCCAGCCCCTGCTCCACCGCGCCCAGCAGAATCGACTGCGCGGCGATGCCCAGATCGCAGGTAAATTTCTCGCCGATGGTGGTGTCGCCGAGCACGAGGATATAGCCCGTGGGCCGTTCCCCTTCCGCCGGACCGGGCCAGCCCTTGAGATAGCCGGCCCAGGCCAAGTACTGGAAGATGCGGGCATTGCGCTGCGGATCGCAGGACAGCAGATAGCGCAGGGGCTGCAGATTGGCCGCGCTGGGACACAGCCGGGTCAGGGCGACGAGGTCGCTCAACTGCTGTTCAGTCACACAAACGGCTTCGTTGAAACGGCGATAACTACGATTTTTTTGCAAAAGTTCTTTCAGCATGCTCTCTCCTGTTCTAGGGGAATCCCATTCGACATGCGACGCGCGCACCACACTCCAACACCTTCATCACAAACCGCCACTGTAAAACATGGTAAAAAATTACCACACCCGGAAGAAGAGGCAAGCCACCGAGCCCCAGGTGGTGGTGGGGGGGGGAGAAGCCTTGCCAGACGCCGACTTTCCCGGTATACCCATAGCCTGTTCCCGCTTTTCTAACCGACAAGAGGATTGTTATGGTTGACTCGTTCTCCCAGTGGCCCTACTGGCCGTACCTGTTCCCTCCCCTGCTGGGCGCGTTGATCGGTTACGTCACCAACTATATCGCCATCCGCATGCTGTTCCGTCCGCTCAAAGCCTGGCATGTGCTGGGGCTGCGGGTGCCGCTGACTCCCGGCATCATCCCGTCGCGGCGCGGCGACCTGGCACGCAAGATGGGTGAAATGGTCGGCGAGCACCTGCTGACGCCGCAGGACGTGGGGCGGGCGCTGGAAAAACCGGCCTTTCGCCACACCCTCTACCAGGCCATTGCCACACGGATCGACACGGTTCTGCAGCGACCGCTGGGTCCGCTGATCAGCCTGATCCCCGCCCACTTTCATCCCCGCTGCGAGGAGATCCTCGGCCTGCTGAACTGGAAAATCCAGCAACGCCTGGACAAACTGCTGCACGCCGAAAAAACCCGACAACAGCTGCAGGACTTCTGTCATCAGGCCCTGAACGGCTTTCTGCAACAGGACCTCGGCGAGCTGCTGCCAGCCGAGCGCTACGATGCGTGGCGCGACCAGCTGATCCTGAGCCTCAATGCACGCCTTCAGGATCCGCAAACAGTCAAGGCCATGGATCGTCGTCTCGACGGCTGGCTGGATCAGTTCATGGAATCGACGGTCACTCCCGCTCAACTGCTGGGCGAAGAGGGGGTCAACATCATCCACGAACTGATCCGCAAAGAGCTGCCCGGCCTCACCTCCGCCCTGGCCAAAGAACTGCTGCTCGGCAAAAATCGCGAGGCACTGGAACAGAAAGCGCGGGAGATGGTCGGCCGCTTCATCGATTCCATCGAGGGGCTGTCCGCCCTCATCGGCGCCCTATTCGACATGGAAAAACTCTATGCCCGCCTGCCGCAGGTACTCGACCGCGGTCTGGGCGATGTGACCGAGTGGCTCAAATCCAAGTCCTTTCGCAAACGACTGGAGCGCCTGCTGCAACACCAGGTGGAGGAACTGCTGCAGCGCCCCTTCCACAGCTGGATCGAGCAACTGAGCTATGAACAGGTCCGCGACCTGCGCACCGGCGTGCGTCAACGGCTGATCGCCCTGCTGCAGCACCCCGAGCTGCACAACAGACTCTGGGCCTTCATCGATGACGTCTACAGCCAGCACCGAGACCGGGCCCTGAAAGAGCTGCTGCCGCTGAAAAACAACGGCACCGCTCTAAACGAGGTCGCCGCAACCCTCAGCACCAGTCTGCTCCGCACCCTGCACCAAGAGCGCTTCCGCCAGCGCTGCGACGACTGGCTGACCGCCAAAACTCAGTACTGGCTCTACCAGCGCCCCATCGGCGAGCTGGCCGCCTGGCTGCCGAGCGACGCGCGAGAGGAACTGTGCCAGGGCCTGCTGGAGCAGCTGGTGGGCCTGATGAAAAAAGAGGTGCCGCCGCTGGTCACCAGCCTCGACATCTGCCGCATCGTCGAAGACAAGGTCAACAGCCTTGATCTGCTTCAGGTCGAGGGCCTGCTGATGGGCATCATGAAGGAACAGTTCAAGTACATCAACCTGTTCGGCGCTCTGCTCGGTTTTCTGATCGGCCTGCTCAACCTGCTGTGGCTGGGCGGCATCTGATCCGCTGTGATGCTGCCTATCCGCCGGCTTTGTTGATCTTTTCGGCCATCTGACATACCCTGTGCGGATTCTGTATCCCCCTGACGAACGAGCGGTTTTTTGCAAGCATCCAACGACTTTCTGCAATTTATCATTGCCGGGCTGACCACCGGCGCCATCTATGCCCTGATTGCGCTCGGTTTCAGCGTGGTGCACAACACCATGGGCATCGTCAATTTCGTCCAGGTCGACTTCGTGTCGCTGGGTGGGATGCTGATGTTTTCCGCCCTGCTCACCCTCGGTCTGCCGATGATGCCGGGCTTGCTGCTGGCCGTGGCTGGAGTGGCGCTGGTGGCCATGCTGGTGGAACGCTTCGGCCTGCGCCCATCGCGCTCGCACAACGAGCTGGTGCTGATCTTTCTCACCATCGGTCTGTCAATCATCCTGCGTGGGGCGATGAAGCTGATCTGGGGTACCAATCGCATGGCTCTGCCGCCACTCAGTGGTGAGGAACCGATTGCCCTGTTCGGCGCAACCATCCTGCCGCAGGCGGTGTGGATTCTGGTGCTGACCGTGGTGGCGATCAGCCTGTTGCACTGGTTCTTTCACCACACACCGCTCGGTCTGGCCATGCGCGCCGTGGCGTCCAACCCGACAGCGGCGGCCGTGGTCGGCATCCGCGCCGGACGCATCCGCCTCACCAGCTACGGTATTGCCGGGGCACTGGGTGGTTTGGCCGGGGTGTTGGTGACGCCGATCACCACCCTGAGTTACGATGTTGGTGTGCTGCTCGGCTTGAAAGGGTTTGCCGCGGCGATCCTCGGGGGATTTGGCTCGTTTCCGGGCGCGATTCTCGGTGGCATCGGTCTGGGACTGCTTGAATCACTCTCGGCGGGGTACTGGTCGAGTGCGTATAAGGATGTGGTGGCGTTTGTGGTGCTGCTGCTGGTGTTGTTTGTGCGGCCTAAGGGGTTGCTGGGGAAATAGCTTTTTTTATACGCGGTCTCTCTGTAACAGATTGAAGAAAGGCGATAATGCGGTCGGTTTCCCCCATGACGTGGGGTTGCGCCCCACACGACGCCTGACTTTCTTTGCTTGTCCAAAGAAAGTCAGCAAAGAAACGACACCCCGCGCCTTGCCCCCTTCGGGGGTTCCCTCCATAAAAGGGCTCCCTGGCGGAAGGACAAAAACTCGGTCTGTTTGCAACAGCCCTCAAACAGTTTGTCCTTCTATTTCGCCAGTCCG
>JAFGXV010000046.1 GCA_016936455.1 Desulfuromonadaceae bacterium | reverse complement strand
TAGCCGCCTTTAGGCGGCGCAAGGTTTGAACGACCGCTTTGAGCGGTTCACAAAACAAGCCCCCGGCTTTGCCGGGGGTACATGACTGCTTCGTGGGATGCTGGTAAAGCCGTTAGACTCGCCTTCGACGACATACATCAGCGAACCGAAGATGATCACCAGGGTGAATACGGCTACCAGGAACACGGCAATTTTGCGGCCACTGGCCTTGAGGGCGTTCACCAGCAGGGCCGCTTCATTGAGGTATTGAACCAGCTTGAGCACGCGGAACACGCGTAAAATGCGCAGCACGCGGATGACCAGCAGGTACTTGCCGGCGGGCAGAAACAGGCTCAGGTAGCTGGGCAGAATGGACAGCAGGTCGACCACGCCGTAAAAACTGGTGGCATATTTGATCGGACGGCCGATGCACAGCAGGCGCAGCAGGTATTCCAGGGTGAACAGCAGGGTGAACAGCCATTCGGCCAGCAGCAGCTGGCGGCCATAGCGAAGCTGCCAGCTCTGGACACTGTCCAGCATGACCACGGCAACGCTGAGGAGAATGGCGGCGATCAGCAGCAGGTCGAACAGTTTGCCGGCGGCCGTATCGGCCTCAAAGATGATTTCATGCAGCCGCTGGCGCCAGCGGGCGGGTGGAGAGGACATAAACAGTCTCCATGAAAGCTGGTTACGGATTCCGCCACTCTGACACAGCACGGTGCGGTTGTCTATCCTGTCAACGCTACATCAGCTGTCAGGTCAGGAGGTTACGATGGAAGAAACCCAGTCCATGGCCGTTGTTCAGATCATCGGTCGCGAAGAATTTTGCCAGCTCTGGCAGGGTCGACTTCAAGGCAGATTCTCGTTCTATCCCTCATCGCTCGTGCTGGCCCCATTGTCACCGGGCGTGCTGCGCCTGGTGGAGTGTTCGGCGGATCTTTCCCTTTCAGACGGCTGGCGGGAACGCCCTGCGGTGGGTTCGTTGAACATGGTGATTGTCGGCGAAATGGTCGATGATCCGGCCGTGCGGGACGTTCTGCTGGCGGCAGCCTGCTGGCAGCCGGCCTCAAGCACGCCCGAGCAGGTGATTTTTTCTCTGCAGCGCCTGGGCCGGGCATCGGCCTCACAGTCGTTTCGCCAGGTGCAGGAGATGGCGCTGCTGCTTAACAGTCAGCACAATTTTGATGATCTGTTTCAGGCGATTATCCGCTCTGTTTCGAAAATTATGGCGGTGGATCGCACCAGTCTGTTTTTGCTCGATGAGGCGCGACAGGAACTCTGGACCCAGGTGGCTGAGGGTGTCGACAAGCCGATCCGCATTGCCATGGGACAGGGACTCGCGGGGCGCTGCGCTGAGGAGTGTCTGCCGATTCTGGTCGAGGATGTGCACAGCCATCCGGATTTTGATGGCAGCTGGGATGCCAAGCTCGGTTATCAGACGCGCAATATCCTCTCCTATCCGGTGCTCAATCGCAAACAGGAACTCAAGGGCGTGCTGCAGATGATCAACAAGCTGGGCGGGCCGTTCCAGGATCAGGACCTCTCCCTGGCGGCCGTGTGCGCGGCACAGATCGGGGTGGCGCTGGAAAACCGTCAGCTGTTCGATGAATTGCGCGAGGGGTTCGAGAGCTTTATTCGCACCCTGACGGCAACCATTGACGCCAAGCATCCACTGACGGCCGGCCACTCGAGCCGGGTCACGGAGTATGCCCTGTTTCTGGGTCGCCACCTCGGTCTGGATGAGGTGAGTCGGGAAATCCTCAAATATGCGGCGTTGCTGCACGATGTCGGCAAAATTTCCGTGCCGGATCGGATTTTGACCAAGAACGGCTTTTTTACTGAGGAGGAGCTCAAGGTGATGCAGGGCCATCCGCGCTGGAGCGGCCACATCCTGGAGCAGATGCTGCTGCCACGCCATCTCAAATCTCTGCCGCAGATTGCTGCCAGCCACCACGAACGGATAGACGGGACCGGTTATCCGCAGGGGCTCGATGTCAGCCAGATCCCTCTGCTGGCCCGGGTTATTGCTGTGGCCGACGTGTTTGACGCCCTGACCTCGCGGCGGGATTATCCCAAATACGATGCCGATGGCGAGACCAATCTGGGCCACAATCCCCTGGCCATTGAAAAGGCTTTTTCGGTGATGGAGCATGGCGCCGGAACACAACTGGATGCCAGAATTGTTGAACTGGCGGTGCGAGAACGGGCCGGGCTGACGGAGTTGTGTGCCCGGCTGCATCACCCTGCTGCGGCGGCTGCCGATGTCTGATGCTAAGGGAGAAATCAAAGTGCTGCTGAACACGCATTTCAGCTACCAGGCGCCAGAACTTAGCGAACTGGTCGAAGCGGTGGCGGCGCTGTATCACAGCGGCACGGAGGACTGGCAAGCCTGTCAGGTCGCGTACCACGATTTTCGTCATGTCGGCCAGGTGACGCTGCTTGCGCTGCGTTTGCTGGCGGGCTGTGCCCGGGCGGGACAGCAGGCTCTGTGCGGCCCGGGGGCGGTACGCCGACTGACTGCGGCCGCCCTGCTGCACGACAGTGGTTATCTGAAACGACGCGGTGAAGCCGGCGGCCGGGGCGGCGAGCATTCGTTTGACCATGTTGGGCGCAGTGAGCAGTTGGCGCAGCATTTTCTGCTTCAGAAGGGCTGGGTGAAGGAGGATTGCGAGACGGTGCAGCGGCTGATTGGCCAGACGGAAATTATTCACCGCCCCACCCCGGTAATGGGTGAGCTGGAGTCCGAACTGGCGTCGTTTCTGCGTACTGCCGATTTGCTGGCCCAAGTGGCTGCGGTCGACTATGTGGAGCGGCTGCCGGACCTGTACGACGAGTTTGCAGAGGCCTATCAGGCTGTCGGTGTCGAGCTTCTGCGTCGGCGTGGCGTCCCGGTGTTCGAGAGCCTCGCCGCTCTTGTTAGCAGCTCTGCGTCTTTTATGCGGCAGCAGGTTCTTCCGGAGTTGAAAGACATGGGCTGTATGGATCGCTGTCTGCCGATGTTTTATGGCACGGTTTCGACGCCCTATCACCGCCAACTGGAGGCAAATCTGCAGCGGTTGGAACGACTGGAAGGCGAGCCGCCTATTTCGTCACGAAGCGCGTGATGGCATCCCATTGTGGTGGCGGCGGCGTGCGGCGCCATTCTGCCACACGCCGCAGATAGAGCTGGCTCGGGCCATCTTCCGGCACCCACTGTAGCGCTGCTTCGAACTGCTGTTGCGCCCTGTCCCAGCGTTGTTGGCGGTAGCTGTGGAGCCCACCGACAAAACAGTCCAGCATCTGCTCAGTATCCTCGTCCAAGGGGCCTTCGCCAATCAGCTCAAACAGAGTCACCGCCTTCTCTTTGCCTTTGACCACGACACAGTCCAGTTCGCGCAGCCGGAAATCTCTGGTCAGTCGTTGCGCGCACTGATGGCTCATCAGGATGCGGGTCCCGTAGATTTTATTCAACCCTTCCAGCCGTGATGCCAGATTGACCTCATCACCAATCACGGTGTAATCCATGAACGCATCACATCCCAGATTGCCGATCGTCACTTCGCCACTGTTCAGGCCGATGCCCAGGTTGAGCTGGGTCGCGCCAGCCAGGTCCTCCTGTTGCAGTTGCTTCAGGGCCTCTATCATCGATAGTGCCGCCGCTGCAGCCTGATCCGGATGGCAGTCTACCTGAAGGGGTGCGCCAAAAAAGGCCAGAATGGCATCGCCAATGAGCTTGTCAACGGTCCCCTCCTGCAGCTGAATAACTGGAATCATGACCGAAAAAAAACGGTTGAGCAGCAGCGCTGTATCGTGCGCCCCCAGTTCTTCGGCCAGGTGGGTGAAGTTGCGAAGGTCAGCAAAAAAGACCGTGACATCCTGACGCTTCCCGCCCATCTCGGGCGTGATTTCGCCCTCGACCAGTCGCTCGACGATAGCGCCGGAAACGTACTTGCCAAAGACCTGGGTAATCCATTGATTCCGATCCTTTTCATGTTTGCGCTGCAGGAAGAAGCTGGCCAGGAACTGCCCGGTAAAAAGCAGCAGCAGGGCCGGTGCCGGAATCCACAGCCGGTGGTTAAAGGCCCACTGAATCGCTGCCAGAAGAATGGTCAGGCCAACCAGTAAAATTGTGAAAGCCGGCATGCGGCTCTTGCGTCGGTAGAACAGAAACTGGCTGAAAAGAAACAGAGCCAGCAGTAGCAGCACATAGCGGCAGGTGGGCAACGGCGAAATGTAGCTCTGGTTGAGCAGGGTCTCAACGGCATGGGCATGGCAGGACAGGCCGGTTTCCTTGCTTTCATGAACCTGGGCGGTAAGGGTGGCACCGAAGCGTTTGTCCTGGCGGTGGCCGGAGCGGTAGCGGGTAAAGGAGGTATTGAAGTAGTCTTTTTCCGTCAGCAGATTGCTGCCGATGAGGATCAGTTTTCCCGCGACATCCTCTGCCGCAAAGCGGTTCATGACCACGTCGGCGTAGCTGAGCTGGGGAAAAACCTGGTCGCTGCCGTAGTAATTGATCAACAGCTCGGGATAGGGCAGCTTCAGCTGTGTCTGTTCGGGGCTGCCCATGGTGAAAAAGTCCGGATCGCTGAAATCAAAAGCGAAATCGAGATTGAGAAACGTCCGCGTCAATTCGAGGGAAAAAGAAGGCAGCAGCTGCAGGGAGCCATCTTCCAGGGGCTGGGCGTTGAAAAAGCGTACTTTGCGCAGGCAGCCGTCCGGGTCGAGGGGCAGATCAATGAAGCCGTCACCGATCATGACGGCGCGAAAGGCTTCCAGCGGTTCGATGGCGCCGATCCCCGGGACGGCTGAGGCGCGGCCGAGGATGATATTGTTGCAGCGTTCAATGGTCGCCGTCAGCAGGAGGTCCTCTGCCGGATCGAGAGCCGGGGAGGTAAACAGGAGGTCGAGGCCGATGATTTCACTGCCTGCTGCGGTCAGATTGTCCAGAGCCGTTGCCAGCTGTTGGCGCGACCAGTTGCCCTGCCGGCGCCCAAGCTCCCGGGCGCTCAGCTCATCCATGTAGACCAGCACAACCTGGCCGGACGTCGCCAGCGGACCACGTATCTGAAAGTGCAGATCGTAAGCGAGCTGATTGAGCCAGGTGAGCGGTCCGGTGATGTGCGCCAGCAGAATCAGCAGCAGCAGCAGCGTGCCGGTGAGGGTTGCTTGCCAGCGATAACGCGAGATCAGCGTGGCGTGCTTCAGCATGGCAGGGGCCGGGCTCCAGCTGTGTGACGGCTGTTCAGGGCGGGATGAACCATCAGGGGCTGCCTGTTACAGGTGTAGCGGACGCTGGTCCGATCGCATCCCTTCAACGCCACCGGCCGGGGCCGAGGTGACAATGATCACCCGGCATTGACGCAGGATTTCGCTGGCGTCATCTTCTGCACGCAGGCGATTGGCATCCACTGTGCTGATAATCAGGTTGGTGCGGGCGATGCCTGATGTCTTCTGGGCGGTGGCAACAATGTAACGCGGGCGCTGCTGCCTTACGGCGGCCCAGGCTGGTGAGACAAAGGAGAGCGCCTGCCACCAGCTGCGTGGTGGGCTGGCCTCTGACAGTATCAGCTGCTGGGCGCTGGCCGTGCTGTGTACGTAGCGCGCCATGCCGCGTGAAGACAGTGCGCTCTGGTAGACGCGGTCGACGTCATAGACTTTCTGTCCGCTGGTCGTGAGGAGTTTGGGGAACAGGCTCGGTTTGACCTGAGCAAAGGCTGGCAGCTGGCGGGCATCGATCACCAGCCAGGGATCATCCGCCTGCTCAGCGCGTTGGTGCTGTGGATCGGGCAGCGGAAATTTTTGCCATTGCAGGGGCTTGCCGTGCAGATAGCGCAGCAGTTGGGCGGTCAGGCCCTGAACACCGGTGATGGGGGCGACCAGCGTTACTTCGGCATAGGGGTTGTGGACGTTGGTGACCATCTGGCGCTGGTGGTCGCGGTAGCGCAGAAAGGCCGTGAGTTTGACGCTGAAGTTGCCATTGCCCAACCGCTCCATGGTTTGACGATCGTCAAGGTGGATGCCGGAGGCCAGCTTGACGATGTTGCCCGCAGCGACCAGTTCGGCGGCATGCAGGGCCTTGATTTTTGAGCTGCCCTTGTCATCGAGAGGAACGCGCCCCGTGCCATAGATCAGGCCCTGATCCCAATCAATCCAGCCTTGGGCGTACTCTTCGATATGGGGGGTAAAGGTCGCGGCGTGAACGGGCAGCGTGCTTAGTAGCATCGCGACAGCCAAGAGCACGGTGCACAGACGACGGACAGTAGAAGGCGGCATAGCAGGTCTCCGAATCAGGATAGGCAGGTTCTAATCCTACCATAAAAAATCCTTTTTCGAACACCAGAAGGGGTGTGGCACAAAAAGAAAAAGGCGGGAGCCGTTAAGCTCCCGCCTTTTTTTACTTTATCATCCCGAAGGAATTACTTTACGTGGCAATCGTTGCAGCCGGTGGGGCCTTTACCCATTTCTTTGTGGCAGTTTTTGCACAGCGCTTTGTGGGCGGTGTCTTTGTCAACGGCAATTTTAGCCGGAGCAGCATCACCGTGGCAAGCAGCGTTGTTGCAGCCGCCAGCATAAGCTTCATGGGCTTTGTGGTTGAAGGTAACGTTACCTTTTTTGCACTCGTAGGTAACAACGTCAGCAGCCAGAACTGCCGTAGCAGCAAAGGCAACCAGCATCAGAGCAACGATCAGCTTTTTCATGTTTCTTCCTCCTGGGATTTGAATAAATGCGCGGAACAGCCGCGCGACGAACTTAGAGAAAAATTTAGCGAAGGTCAAGGAAATTTTGTTATGACCTCATCAGCCGGAACGAAATTATTTTTTATGGCACTCAGCGCACTTGACCGGACCACCCACTTGCTTGTGACACAGTTTGCACATTTTGCCGTGGGCCGTTTTTTTATCGACGATGATTTTGGTCGGGGTGCCTTCGCCGTGGCAGGCCGCATTGGCGCAGCCGTCGGCGTATTCAGCGTGGGCCTTGTGGTCGAAGGTGACAGAGCCTTTGGTGCAGTCTTTGGCATAGATAACAACATCGGACGCCAGGGCTGTGGTGGCAGCGAATGCGACGAGCAGCAGGGAGACGAACAGTTTTTTCATGGGGCTATTCCTCCTTCAAAAAAATAAAGCGATTAAAAAGACAGCTGCCACCCTAGATGAAAATGGACAGCGGGTCAAGAGCCTGACCGAAAAAGGGGGCGGCAGAAAAAGTCTTTTCCGGCATAGCGGTTGCGGCGGACGAGAAATCCTGCTACTTCTATCAGGTTGTCTTGTCGTTCACCTCTTGTTGTCGCTGTTGACGGGGAGTTGTCGTATGGATCGTAAAATTCAGTTGCTGCTCGATACGGTCAAAAAGCTGATCCGTCGCAGTGCCCATCCGCACCTGACCAACTTGTTGTATAAAACCCACCCGGCCGATATCGCCCATCTGTTCCGTTATCTGGACCTCAAGGAGCAGCGGATTCTGTTCCATCTGATCGACGATACCGACAAGGCCGCCGAAGTGCTCTCCGAGATTGACCATGCCACCAGTGCCCAGCTGTTGACCCAGATCGACAAGGAGACCATCGTCGAGGTGCTGCAGTCCATGCCCTACGACGATTCCGTTGATATTATCCAGAACATGCCTGATGAGCTGGCGGAGGAAATCCTCGACAGCATGCAGGACGATCTGTCCGATGAGATCGAGCAGCTGATGCAGTACCGCGAGGACAGCGCCGGCGGCATCATGTCGACGGAGTTTTTCTCGCTCAGCCAGGACCTGACGGTGCGCGAATCCATTGCCGCGCTGCAGGAGGCGGAAGATGCCGAGATGGTCTTTTATGTCTACGTCATCGATGAATACCGTCATCTGGTCGGCGTGCTCTCGTTGCGTCAGCTGCTGACGGTGCCTCCTTCGCGGCAGTTGCGCGATATCGTTGCTCCCGGCGTGATCAGTGTACGGGATGACATGGACCAGGAAGAGGTTGCGCAGCTGGTGGCCAAGTACAACATTCTGGCGATTCCCGTCGTTGATGATCAAAATCGCTTGCTGGGGATCATTACCGTGGACGACGTTATCGACGTTCTGCGCCAGGAGGCCACGGAAGATATTTACAAGATGGCCGGTGCCAGCGAAGAGGAATTGTTGCTGGGCCATAAATCGTTCAAGATTGCTCGCCTGCGTCTGCCCTGGCTGCTGATCAACATGCTCGGTGGTGTCGTAACCGGCTATATGATGTGGTGGTTTCAGATGACCCTGAAAGAAGTGATCGCCCTCATTTCCTTTGTGCCGGTCATTACCGGCATGGGCGGGAACGTCGGCGGCCAGTCAGCCACCATTGTCGTGCGCGGTTTCGCCACCGGGCGCATCGATCTGACGACTCTGCGGCAGGTTTTTTTCAAAGAATTGCGCGTCGGGCTTATCATGGGCGCCGTCTGTGGCTGTCTGGTCGGACTGATTGCCTGGATCTGGCACCAGAATGTCTATCTTGGTCTGGTGGTCGGGTTGGCCATGATCACGGCCATGACCGTGGCGTCGACCATGGGTGTGCTGGCGCCAGCCTTTTTCAAGCGTATTGGCGTTGATCCGGCCATTGCCTCGACGCCCTTTGTCCAGACCTCGAATGATATTACCGGCATTCTGATCTATTTCAGTACGGCGACGCTGTTTCTCGATTCTCTTCGCGGCATGCGATAATTCTTTCTGCACCAAAACTCGATTTTTGCGATGGTTCGTCCCGTTATCGATTGCAGCGAGGCTCTGGTTGTCCGCTACACCAACTATGGTGAATCAGACCGTGTCGTCACCCTGTTGACTGCCGAGCAGGGCCTGATCAGCGGCTTTGCTCCCGGTGCCCGCAACAGTCGCCGCCGTTTTGGTCCGGCTCTGCAACTTTTCAGTCACATTCAGATTTATTGGCAGCGTGGCAACCGCGGCGGACTGCGGCAGCTCAGGGAAGCCGAGCTGCTGGCGCCAGCTGAACGGGTGATGGCGAATCTCGAGGCCTGGGCTCTGGCGGCCTACGGGTGCGAGCTGGCGGTCCATCTGTTTCCGGAAGAACAGCCCCTGCCCGAAATCTTTCGGCTGCTGCGTGATTATCTCAATGCTCTTTCCCCCGGCGAGAACTTGGCCGAAACGCGCCTGCTCTATGAGTTGCGTCTGCTCGATCGCAGTGGCCTGCTTCCCCATCTTGGCCATTGTGCCCGCTGTTGGCGCGGGTTGCCCGACAGTCAGGTGGGTTTTGATGCGGCGGGTGGCGGGGCGTTATGCCCGGATTGTGGCGGCCTGGCGGCCCCATTGCGCGTTTCCGCTCTGTCTCTGGGCAGTCTTTCGCGGTTGCTGCGGCTTGATCGGGGCTGTTTTGGTGGCGTCCGTCTCAGTGCGCGCACGCTCGACGAGGGGCGTTCTGTCCTGGGACAGATACTGGAGGAGGTGCTTGCGCGTCCGCTGCGCAGCGAACCCTTTATTGCCCTGTTCCGCGACCTGGTCTGAACGTCGCCGGCGGGGCTTCAGGATCGCTCAAATGCCGCGCTGCAGCGGCGTTTTGCCTTGACAGCAATCGGAAAAAGGGATAGTAGTTCGACCTTTACAGCCTGCGTGCTCAGGCTGAAAATTGACCTGCATGACCCTGTCGTCCGGAGGGGTGAAGCACCCCTGTTTTGACGATCTGACAGCAGCCGGAGGTTTATTGTGACATTTCAGGATTTGATCTTGTCCCTGCAGAACTACTGGGCAAAGCAGGGATGCGTCATTCAGCAGCCCTATGATATGGAAAAAGGGGCCGGAACCTTCAATCCCGCCACGTTCCTGCGTTCCCTGGGGCCCGAGCCCTGGAACGTCGCCTATGTCGAACCGTCACGGCGGCCCACCGATGGCCGGTATGGCGAGAATCCCAATCGTCTGCAGCACTACTACCAGTTTCAGGTGATCCTCAAGCCGGCACCGCTGAACATTCAGGAGCTGTATCTGGATTCCCTCAGGAGTTTCGGCATCGATCCGGCGCGCCATGATATCCGTTTTGTCGAGGATGACTGGGAATCGCCGACGCTCGGCGCCTGGGGACTGGGCTGGGAAGTGTGGCTCGACGGCATGGAGATTACTCAGTTTACCTATTTCCAGCAGGTGGGTGGCATTGACCTGCGCCCCATCCCCGGCGAGATTACCTATGGCTGCGAGCGCATCGCCATGTACCTGCAGGGTGTGGACAATGTCTACGATCTGGAATGGGTGAAGGGCATCAAATACGGCGATATCCATCACCAGACCGAGGTGGAATTCTCCGCCTACAACTTTGAGTACGCCAATACCGACATGCTGTTCCAGCTGTTTGACATGTATGAGAAGGAATGTATCAGTCTGGCGGAAAAGGAACTGGTGTTCCCGGCCTACGATTTTGTTATGAAGGCTTCCCATGCCTTCAATTTGCTGGATGCGCGCGGGGCGATTTCTGTTACGGAGCGAGCGCATTATATCGGGCGGGTGCGTAACCTGGCACGATTGTGCGCGGAAGGCTATGTCGCGCAGCGCGAGAAGCTGGGTTTCCCCCTGTTGAAAAACAGCTGATAACCTGTAATCTGTTGACCGCGGCTTGGCCGCGGTTTGCTTTTTAAGCGGATGGAGTGGAACTGAGATGGCGAAAGAACTCTTTCTTGAAATCGGGAGCGAGGAAATACCGGCGGGTTTTCTGCCGACAGCAATGCGCGATCTGGAGCAGATGATCCGCAAGGAGTTGACCCAGGCGCGGATTCCCTTTGGGACGGTACAGACCTACGCCACGCCGCGGCGACTGGTCCTGGCCGTGGCCGACGTGGCCGAGGAACAGCAGCGTCAGGAGATCAATCTGGCGGGACCCTCGGTCAAGGTCGCCTTTGACGCCGACGGCAATCCGACCAAGGCGGCGCTCGGATTTGCCCGCTCCAACGGCGTTGAGGTGGCGGAACTGACGCAGAAAGAGACGGAAAAAGGCACCTATCTCTTTTTGTCCAAGGTGGTGGAGGGCCAGCCCGTGGCCGGCCAGCTGCCCGCTATTCTGGAGCGCTTGGTCAGTGGCCTGAGTTTCAAGAAGTCCATGCGCTGGAAATATCTCGAAGTACGTTTCGCCCGTCCTGTCCACTGGCTGGTTGCCCTGTATGGCGGTGAAGTGGTGCCGTTTGATTACGGCAATCTGACCAGCGGTAATATCTCCTATGGCCACCGTTTTATGGCGCCGGAGTCTTTCACTGTCAGTGGCCTGCAGGACTATCTGGTCAAGGCCCGTGAACACTGCGTGATTGTTGATCCGCAGGAGCGCAAGCAGATCATTGCTGACGAGATTGCCCGGGTGGCCCGCGAGGAAGGTGGTGATCTGAACGTCGATGAGGATCTGCTCGAAGAGGTCGCTTACCTGATCGAACATCCCACGCCGCTGTGCGGCAGCTTTGAGCAGCGCTTTCTGCAGCTGCCCGACGAGCTGCTGATCACCAGCATGAAGGCGCATCAGCGCTATTTCACCCTGACCGATCCCGAAGGTCGTCTGCTGCCCAAGTTTATCACTATCTCCAACACCAAGCCCCTCGATCCGGCCGTGGTGGTCAAGGGCAACGAGCGCGTGCTGCGCGCCCGCCTCTCAGATGCCATGTTTTTCTGGGAGGAGGACCAGAAGGTCAAGCTGGAGACCCGGCTTGAAGCGCTGAAAAAGGTGGTCTATCAGGCTCAGCTCGGTACCAGCTACGAGAAGGTGCAGCGTTTTACCGCTCTGGCGGAGAGCCTGGCGCAGAAATTGGCCCCGGAAGCGCTGGAACTGGTGCGCCGCGCCGCCGTGCTGGCCAAGTGCGATCTCGAGACCGGCATGGTCTACGAGTTTCCCGAACTGCAGGGGGTCATGGGACGCGAATATGCAACCCTCGAAGGGGAGAATCCCCGGGTTGCCACCGCGATCTACGAGCATTATCTGCCGTTGCAGGCCGGTGGCGCCCTGCCCGGCGATGATGTCGGCGCGCTGGTGTCCATTGCCGACAAGATGGATACCATCTGCGGGTGCTTCGGCGTTGGCCTCATCCCTACCGGTACGGCTGACCCCTATGCTCTGCGCCGCAGTGCTATCGGCATTCTGAACATTATTCTCGATCGCGGCTACGCCCTGTCCTTGCCGCAGCTTATTGCCCAGGCCGTCTCCGCCCTCGAGGTCAAGCTGACTCGCCCCGCAGCCGAGGTGGTGACCGATGTTACTGAGTTCATGCGGCTGCGCCTGGTCAATATGCTGACCGGTCAGGGACTTGCCGCCGATGTGGTGGAAGCGGTCCTGACGGCTCAGTTTGACGATGTGTGCGACGGGCTGTGCCGTGTCAAGGCGCTGGCCGCCCTCAAACAGCAGGCGGATTTCGAGCCGCTGGCGGCTACCTTCAAGCGGGTTGGCAACATCATCAAGGATGGCGTCGACGCCGACGTGGAGCCGACCCGGTTCGAGGCTGTGTGCGAGAAGGATCTCTACCAGGCTCTGCAGCAGGTTGAGGCAGCGGTCGCTCAGGCGATGGCGAAGGCCGATTATGCCAAGGCCCTGCACAGCATTGCCGGTCTGCGTCCGGCCGTGGATGCCTTTTTCGAGGGCGTCATGGTGATGGCCGACGATGCGGCCGTCAAAAACAATCGTCTGGCATTGTTAACACGTGTTTCCGGTCTGTTCAGTGGCTTGGCAGACTTTTCACGACTGGCGGCCTAGACGTTTGGTCCGCCACAGGTTTCATCGTAACCATATAAAGGATTGAGGAGGAAAGACGGATGGCAGTCAAATACGTGTACTTCTTTGGCGATGGTAAAGCTGAAGGCGCAGGCAACATGAAAAACCTGCTGGGAGGCAAGGGCGCCAACCTGGCGGAAATGACCTCCATCGGCCTGCCCGTACCGGCAGGTTTCACCATCACCACTGAGGTGTGCACCGAGTTTTACAAGAATGATCGTCAGTATCCCAGCGAACTGAAGGCGCAGGTTGACGAGAAGCTGCAGCAGGTTGAAAACCTGATGAACAAGAAGTTCGGCGATCCCGAATGCCCGCTGCTGGTTTCCGTGCGTTCTGGTGCCCGTGCTTCCATGCCGGGGATGATGGATACGGTTCTGAATCTGGGGCTCAACGACCAGACGGTTCAGGGCATTATCCGTCAGAGCGGTGACGAGCGTTTTGCCTATGACTCCTACCGTCGCTTTATCCAGATGTACGCCAACGTTGTCAAAGGCATGGATGGCGATCTGCTCGAAGAAATCCTCGAGCAGATGAAGGAAGACCGTGGTGTCGAAGAGGATACGGCGCTCACTGCAGAAGACCTGAAGGAGATGGTTGGCCTGTTCAAGAACAAATACACCGAGGAGCTGGGCGAGGCGTTTCCCGAAGATCCCCAGGAGCAGCTGTGGGGAGCCATCGGCGCGGTGTTCGGTTCCTGGATGAATCCGCGGGCCATCACCTATCGCAAGCTGAACAGCATCCCGGCCGAATGGGGCACCGCTGTTAACGTCCAATCCATGGTGTTTGGCAACATGGGCAATGACTGCGCCACGGGCGTGGCGTTTACCCGCAATCCGTCGACAGGTGAAAACGTCTTTTTCGGCGAGTTTCTGGTCAATGCCCAGGGCGAAGACGTGGTCGCCGGCATCCGGACCCCGCAGCCGATCAACAAGGCCGGCGGCGACGGGACCCTCCCTTCCATGGAAGAGGTGATGCCCGAGAGCTACGCCCAGCTGATGGAAATTCAGCAGAAGCTGGAGAAGCACTACCGCGACATGCAGGACATCGAGTTCACCATCGAGAAGGGCCGCCTGTTCATGCTGCAGACCCGCAACGGCAAACGCACGGCCCGTGCTGCGGTCAAGGTGGCGGTTGACATGGTGAAGGAAGGTCTGATCAGCGAGAAGGAAGCGGTGCTGCGCATCGCTCCCGAGCAACTCGATCAGCTGCTGCATCCCTCTCTGGATCCCAAGGCCGCCAAACAGGTGGTCGCCAAGGGCCTGCCGGCTTCCCCGGGCGCGGCTTCCGGCGAGATCGTCTTTTCCGCGGACGAGGCCGAGGATGCCAGCAAAATGGGCCTGAAGGTCATTCTGGTCCGCATCGAGACCAGCCCCGAGGATATCCACGGCATGCACGCGGCCCAGGGGATTCTTACCGCCCGTGGCGGTATGACCTCCCATGCGGCTGTTGTCGCACGTGGTATGGGAAAGTGCTGTGTTTCCGGCTGCGGTGAGATCAAGATCAACTATGAAAGACAGGAATTCAGCGACAAGGCTGGCAATCTGTTCAAGAAGGGCGACATCATTACCCTGGATGGTTCCACTGGTGAAGTTATGCGCGGCACCGTGCCGACGGTTGAGCCGGAACTGACCGGCGACTTCGGCCTGATCATGCAGTGGGTGGACCAGTATCGTCGTCTCAAGGTGCGTACCAATGCGGATACGCCGGCGGATTCCGCCGTGGCACGCGGTTTCGGTGCCGAGGGCATCGGCCTGTGCCGCACCGAGCACATGTTCTTCGAAGCCGACCGCATCATGGCCGTGCGTGAGATGATCCTGGCCGAAGATCTGGAGGGTCGCCTGGTCGCCCTGAATAAGATCATGCCGATGCAGAAGGGCGATTTTCTCGGACTGTTCCGTGAGATGAAGGGGCTGCCCGTCACCATCCGTCTGCTCGACCCGCCGCTGCACGAATTCCTGCCCCATACCGAGAAGGAACTGGCGGAACTTTCCGGCGTCATGGGCGTATCGGTTGAAAAGCTCAAGAACAAGGTGGATTTTCTCCACGAGTTCAACCCCATGCTCGGCCACCGTGGCTGCCGCCTTGGCATCACGTTCCCCGAGGTGTACGACATGCAGGTGCGTGCGATCATGGAAGCGGCCTGTGAACTCGTTAAAAACGAGGGGTACGATATCGTGCCGGAAATCATGATTCCGCTCATTGCCGAGGTCAAGGAACTGACCATTCTCAAGGCCAATGCCGTGCGCGTTGCGGACGAAGTCATTGCCCAGTACGGCGTGGCTGTGAAATACCTGGTCGGCACCATGATTGAGCTGCCGCGTGCCGCCCTCACGGCTGACCAGATCGCCAAAGAGGCCGAATTCTTCTCTTTCGGCACCAACGATCTGACCCAGACCACCTACGGTCTTTCGCGGGATGATGCCGGCAAATTCCTGCCTTTTTATGTGGAGCGCGAGATCTTCCCGCAGGATCCGTTTGTTGCCATCGATCAGAATGGCGTCGGCGCACTGGTGAAGATGGGCTGCGAGAAGGGTCGTGCCACCCGCCCCAACATCAAGCTCGGCATCTGCGGTGAGCATGGCGGTGAGGCGTCCAGCGTCATCTTTTGCCACAAGATCGGGTTGGACTACGTTTCCTGCTCGCCCTACCGGGTGCCGATTGCCCGGCTGGCCGCGGCTCACGCCGTGTTGCTGGAAGAGCAGGAAGGCTAGGCCGACCTGTTGATTGCTCAAAACCCCTGCGATGACCGTCGCAGGGGTTTTTGTTTTTGAGGTATGTGCAATCGATGTCTTGCCCCAGTGATCATTTTTCGGGCTGTCTCCCATTGCGGGAGTTGTGCTAGACTGTAAAACGTTTTGCGCCGTCGGTGATAAGCGGTTGAAAATGCGGCGCCTGATTCTCTCTCACGGTCTCGATTGAAGGAAACAACATGGCACGGATCAACTTCTTTGCGATCATTCTGACCCTGCTGATGGTCGCCTGTCCGCTCTGGGCGGCTGATGACATGATGGAGGTGATCAGCGAGGGCTGCGGGCGCAATCTCGACAGCGCATTGCTGGACGCCAAGCGCCTGGCGATCGAACAGGGCATCGGCAGCGTTCTGGTTTCCCAGACCGAGGTCGAAAACTACATGCTGAAAAAGGATGTCGTCCTGAGTAAAACCCAAGGCGCCGTTCGCCGTTATGAGCAGCTTGGTACCCGTCACGAAGGGGACAGCCTGTGTGTCAGTATCCGCGCTCAGGTTTCCCTGGCCGATATCCGTGATGACCTGCTGGCCCTGCGCATTCTGCTGGAGTCAATGGAGCGCCCGCGCATGATGGTGCTGATTGAGCAGGAAAATGGCGGCAAGGCCGCTGAGAACGAGATTATCGACTATCTCAACAGCAAAGAGTTCAATGTGGTGGACCCGGCCATGGTGGCGACACTGCAGGCGAAAGAGGCGGATGAGGTGCGTCAGGCCGTGGCGGGTGATCCGGTGGCCGCCGCACGGCTTGGCGCGGACAATGGCGCCGAATATATTCTGGTCGGACAGGTCAAGCGCGGCCTGCAGAAAAATGATCTGCTTGCGGGCAGCGGCATGCAGTCAGCCCAGGCGCAGATTTCGGCGCGGGTGGTGAACTGTTCCAATTCGCGCGTGGTGGCTTCGAAAACGGTCCAGTCCTCCATGGCTCATCTTTCTGAAGACGCAGCGCTGCAGGGCGCGGTGCTGAAGACGGCACAGAAGCTGATGGACGCCCAGCTGTTCGAGGCCATCGTGACCTCGTTCCAGAACCAGGTCAACAACGGCCAGACCTTTGAGGTGACGGTGAAAAACCTGGCCAGCTTCGCCGATCAGAAAAAAGCCCAGGATGTCCTGTCCAAGCTTGATGGGATTCGCTCGCTGAGCAAGCGCAGTTTCAGTGGCGGTGAGATGGCCTTGTCCATTACCTTTTTGGGCTCACCCGACAGCTTCTGTGAAGCGGCTGACGGCAAGGCGATTGGCGATCGCCGGCTGGCCGTCACCGAGGTGGTTGGCAACCGGATCGTCCTTTCGCTGCAATAAAAGGTCCTGCATAATTAACCCCGTATCGGCGGTCTGCTTGAAAGCACCGATATGAAATCCGCATAAGGAGTTGTCTGTGAAACGCGTTATTTCTTCCTTCATGGTGATGCTGATGGTGCTGCTTCTGGCTGGAGCGGCGCAGGCGGAATTCAAGAAAAGCAAGATCGCCGTGCTGGACTTCAGTCTGCAGGGCAGCGGTTTCGAAACCCAGGATATGGGCAAGATTGTAGCCGAGTGGTTTATTACGGCACTGGTCAAAGAGGGGCGCTTCGAGGTCGTTGAGCGCAATCTGCTGCAGAAGATTCTGGAAGAGCAGAAGCTGTCCTTGTCCGGCCTGCTGGATGAGAACACAGCCACCAAGCTGGGCAAGATTCTCGGCGTCAAGGTCATCATCACCGGTACGGTTATGAAACTGCAGAATGTCACCGAGATCAATGCCCGCATCATCGATGTGGAGAGTGCTTCGATCATTGCCGCGGAGAACGTGCGCAGCACCAATACCACCAGCCTGCAGCAGCTGGTGGTGGAGATGTCGCAGAAAATCATCAAGAACTTCCCGCTCGAAGGCTATATCGTGCAGCGCCAGGGCAAGAATGTCACCATCGACCTCGGTCATCGTGCCGGTGTCAAGAAGGACATGGAATTCCTCGTCTACCGCGAGGGCAATGTGATCAAGCATCCCAAAACCGGTGAAGTGCTGGATGTGGAGCAGATCGAAACGGGCAAGATCAAGATCACCAACACCCGGGACAAAATTGCTGAAGGTGTGGTGGTCAAGGAAAGCAAGTCCGACGAGATCTTCTATGGCCAGCTGGTCAAGAGCATCGTGGCGTTGAAGCCGGTCGAGCCGCCCAAGCCGGTTGCTCCACCCGCGCCACAGCCCCAGGCACAAGCTCAGCAGGTGGTGGTTCAGACTACGCCGACTGGTGCTCCCGTCGTTGTTGTGACCACGGCCGGAGCGGTGGCGAAACCGGTTGACTCGAAAGCGCAGGCCGCTGTCTGGCAGAAGGAACTGAAGAGCGGCAATGCCGTGTCCATGCGCGATGCGGCCAAACGGATCATTCGTGCCCGCCAGTTTGATACCAAGACTCTTGATGCAGTGGAAGATGCCCTGTTGGCGGGCTACAACAGCAATTTTAATGACCGCAATCATGTCGACGCCATGGCCTGGCTGTGCAAGGCTCTGGGCGCTTCGGGGAACAGCAAGTACGCGGACACGCTGAAGACGGTGATTAAACAGGGCAAGAGCCGCAAGATCTCCGGTTATGCCCAGAAGTCTCTGTCTCAACTCTAAATCCTGCTGACACCGTGCGGGAGAGGTGTTTCCTGTACGGAGAGATTCTCCAACGTCGCCTCCGCCCTGCCGGGCGGGGGCGTTTTTGTCCGCGGAAAGCGTAGCCCGTATGAACCTGTCGACTAATGCCTGCCCGCTGTGCCACGGCAGCAATACGGAACACTACTGGCAGGACCGCCGGCGTTGCTATCGGCACTGCGCCACCTGCGATCTGGTGTTTGTTCCGCTGGAGTTTCTGCTGTCCTCGGATGCGGAACGCCAGGTTTACGATCTGCACCAGAATGATGCGTGCGATGCCGGCTATCGCCGTTTTCTCAACCGCCTGTGCCAGCCGCTGTGCCTGCTGCTGGCGCCGGGCAGCGAGGGCCTGGATTTCGGCTGCGGGCCCGGCCCGGCATTGGCGCGGATGCTCAGTGAACAGGGATTTCAGGTCAGTCTCTACGATCCCTTTTACGCGCCCGACGCAGCGGCCCTGAAGCGGTGTTACAATTTCATTACGTGCAGCGAGGTGGTGGAGCACCTTTATCGGCCGCGCCAGGAGCTGGAGCGGCTGTGGCACCTGCTGCGGCCCGGCGGGCACCTCGGTCTCATGACCAAGCTGGTGCGTGACGTTGAGGCCTTTTCGCGCTGGCACTACAAAAACGATCCTACCCATGTGCGGTTTTTTTCGCGCCAGACCTTTCTTTGGCTGGCCCGGCAGTGGCAGGCGGAGCTGTCTTTTTTCGCGCAGGATGTCATCATCCTGCACAAGCCCAAGGAGGAGAAGTGATGAAGATTGTTGTTCTCGACGGGCACACCCTCAATGATGGGGATTTGAGCTGGCAGGCTCTGGAGACCCTGGGCCCGTGCACGGTCTACCCGCGCACCGCACCGCAGCAGGTGGCGGAGCGCTGTGCCGACGCCGAACTGGTGCTGACCAACAAGGTGGTGCTGGATGCGCAACAGCTGCAGGCGCTGCCCCGGCTGCGTTACATCGGCGTTCTGGCCACCGGCTACAATGTGGTGGATCTGGAGGCGGCCCGCCGCCAGGGAATCGTTGTCACCAACGTCCCGGCCTACAGCACCGATTCCGTGGCCCAGATGGTGTTCGCCCTGCTGCTTGAATGGTGTCAGCAGGTCGGCCACCATAACCGGCGGGTCCACGAGGGCGCGTGGAGCGGCTGTGTTGATTTCACCTTCCGTGACACGCCGTTGCTGGAACTGGCTGGCAAGACCTTCGGCGTGGTCGGTTTCGGCCAGATCGGTGCGGCCGTGACGCGCATTGCCCAGGCCTTCGGCATGAACGTGCTGGTGTCAACCCGCACGCCAGCCGACCATCCGGAGCTGGTGCAGGGGCGCTATCCGGTGGTGAGTGTCGATGAGCTGTTTCAACAATCCGATGTGATCAGCCTGCACTGTCCGCTGACGGCGGAAACAAGCCGGCTGGTCAATGGCGAGCGGCTGGCGGGAATGAAGGCGGGCGCGATTCTGATCAATACCGGACGCGGTCCGTTGCTGGATGAGCAGGCCGTGGCCGATGCGCTGCAGCGCGGCCAGCTCGGCGCGCTGCTGGTAGATGTCCTGAGCACGGAACCGCCTGGCGCGGACAATCCCCTGCTCACGGCTCCCAACTGCCTGATTACGCCGCATATCGCTTGGGCGACGCTGGCGGCGCGGCAGCGGCTGATGGCGACCGTGGTCGCGAATGTGCGGGCTTTTCTGGCGGGAACGCCCCAGAATCAGGTCAATTGAAACGCGGATCAGCCGGCTGTCAAAGAAGGCGGTTCATCCCTGCTGTCCAGACAGGCTGAGAGTTTGCACTGGTCTTCCTTGCTCAACCGCTCGCTGCGGGCGGCCAGGTCCAGGGTGCGGCGGGCCAGTTCGCGATAGAGAGGCAGCTGCTGCGGGCACTGCTCGGCCAGGGTGGAGAGGTGCAGCGCCAGGGTGCCGCTGTCGCCACGTACAATGGGTCCGGTGAGGGCCTGCTGCGGTCCCATGGTCAGCGTGTTGGCCACGGCGGTCTGCAGCAGCGGACCCAAGGCGCGGGGGAAAAGCTCGTCTGCCCCGTCGACCTCCGCCAGCAGCTGGCAGGCCTCGGCAACCAGCGTGGTGACGTAATTCGATACCAGACAGGCGGCTGCATGGTAGCGTGCTTTCATCTCGGCCGGCAGGATAAAGGCCTGGCCGCCGAGGTCGGCGACCAGCTGCTGGCCGCTTTCCACGGCCAGGGCATCGCCCTGCAATGAATAGGTGCAGCCTTCCAGTGCGCTTTTGCCCTGGGCGGCGCTGGCAAAGGTCTGCAGCGGATGCAGAGCCAGGCAGGGATTCTCGGCCGGGCCGACCAGAATCTGCGCCGGGTGCAGGCCGCTGAAATGCACCAGCAGGGTGTGCGGCGTCACCAGCCCACTGGCGTGCAGATGGCCGGCGACCTCGGCAATGGCATCATCCGCCACCGCGATGAGGATGGCCTGCGCCGCGGCACAGCGTCGCAGCTGGTCGGTGGCCATCAGTTCGGCGCCGATGAAACGGGCGGCGGCCTGAGCCTTGTTCAGATCACGGCCGATGACGGCGCTGATGGGGTAGCCGGCCTCGCGCAGTCGGGCCGTCACCGCCTGGCCCAGCCGTCCGGGGCCAATCAGGGCTAGGCGGGGCTTCATGCCACCCCGACGCACAGGGTGCCAACGCCTTCGATGGCCGCTTCCAGCCGGTCGCCGGATTGGACCCGGCTGACGCCGGCCGGCGTGCCGGTCAGCACGATGTCACCGGGCTCCAGGGTGAAGGCCTGACTGATAAAGGCCAGGGTCTCCGGAATGCGGCGGATCATGCAGCTGCTGGTGCCGTCCTGGCGGCGTTGCCCATTGATGTCGAGGGTGATGCGTAGGTTGTGGGGATCGCTCACCTGACTGGCGGGGACAAAGTTTGACAGCGGACAGGCGGTGTCGAACCCTTTGGCCAGCTCCCAGGGGTAGCCCTTTTCCTTGAGTTTGGCCTGGGTGTCGCGCAGGGTCATGTCGAGGGCCACGCCGTAGCCGCTGATCAGTTCCATGGCCTGTTCGGCGCCGATGTTCTTGCCGCGGCGACCGATGAGCAGGGCCAGCTCTGTCTCATGGTGACAGTCGTCGGAGTAGGGCGGGATGACAATCTGTTCCCCCTCGCCGATGATGCTGCTGGCCGGCTTGATAAACAGCACCGGTTCGCTCGGGACCTCGTTGCCGAGTTCGTGGGCGTGGGCCACGTAGTTGCGGGCCAGACAGATGATCTTGCCGACGGCAATCGGTTCCGTCGTGCCGAGAAGTTTGATACAGTGCATGGGTCAGCTCTCCTTGGGGGGCGATTCAGAATGAATGGCGCGCGGCAGCGCCCAGTTGTGGCGAATGGCCAGCAGGCGCAGGGCAATGACCAGCAGCGCCGCGGGCAGCACGCACAGCGGACGCGGCCAGTGCAGCAGGTTGAGCAGGTAGAGCAGAATGGCCCCGGCCAGACAGGCGGAGGCATAGATCTCCTTGCGCAGAATCAGCGGCACCTGGTTGGATAGCACATCGCGGATGACGCCGCCGGCCGTGGCGGTCATCACCCCCATGGTGACAACGCCGATGAAGCCGGTGTGGAAGGCAATGGCTTTTTCCGTGCCGATGACGACGAAGGTCGCTAGGCCAACGGCATCGAAATAGAGCAGCGGATGCTCCAGCCGCTCGAGATAACGGTGCCCCCAGAAGGTCAGCAGGGAAACGGCGATGGAGACATAGAGATAGGTCTCGTTTTTCAGGCAGAACGGCGGGGTGTCGCCGAGTAGAATGTCACGCAAGGTGCCGCCGCCGATGGCGGTGACAAGGCCGAGCACCAGCACGCCGAGCAGATCCATCTGCCGTCGTACACCGGCCCAGGCGCCGGAAGCAGCGAAGGCGGCCGTTCCCAGCAGGTCGAGAGCGTAAAGAAGAGTCACAGGCGATTCTCCGGAGCAAAAGGGATCGTGTCACGGCGTGTCGTCGCGCGAGCATAGCGGGTTCAGCGGCAAAAATCAATCGTACTGCCAGGCCTGAATGTTGGGATGGCGGTTGTTACAGGAAAGGGCCGGACAGATGTTTCTTCCCATTGGCGATACCCCCAACCCGCCGGGTCGCGCCTGGGTTAACGAGGGGCTGATCGCGCTCAACGTTGCCGTCTATCTGCTGGTGAGCCTGCCCCTGTCCCAGACGGCGCCGGATTTCACGAACCCCTGGCTGATCGGCTACCTGCACGCCATCGGCGTCCATTCCCCCCACGAGCTGCAGCAGGTGGCCCGCCATCTCAGCGGCTACGAGGCCGTGGTGTTTCAGTATGGTTTCAAACCGGCCGCGCCGTCCGCCCTGACCCTGTTGAGTTCGCTGTTCCTGCATGGCGGGCTGCTGCATCTGGCCGGCAATATGCTGTTTTTGTGGATCTTCGGCGACAACGTGGAATACCGTCTCGGCCGGCTGCGCTATCTGCTGCTCTATCTGGGCTGCGGTGTAGCTGCCACCCTGTTTTTTAGTCTGTTTGCCTTTCATTCGTCGGTGCCTCTGGTGGGAGCGTCCGGTGCCATCTCCGGGGTGCTGGGCTGTTATTTCCTCTGGTTTCCGCGCAACCGGGTGAAGACCTTTGTCTTCCTGTTCCCCTTTATCATGCAGAGTTTTTTTCTGCCGGCGCGCTGGGTGCTGGGCTTCTATCTGGTGGTGGATAACCTGCTGCCGTTTCTGTTTACCGGTGGTGCCTCCAGCGGCGTGGCCCACGGCGCGCATATCGGGGGCTTTGCCGCCGGCTGCGGTCTGGCCTGGGCGGTTGATCGTCTGCCGGGGCTGCGCCAGACGGCCAAGCCTTTCAGGGAGCGTTTCAGCGAGCAGACCCGTCCCCTGAACGATGTGACCAGCGTGACGGCTCTGCTCGAGGCTGAGCGCTTCAACGAGGCGTCGGCCGGCTATTTCCAGCTGGCGGCGGCGCAGCGGTTGCTGGTGCCATCGTCTCAGGTTCTGGCGCTGGGGCTTTACTGGCTGGGGCGTCAGGAATATGAGCTGTGCCTGACGGTGTTGCGCCGTTTTATCGTCGAGCGGCCCAGTGATCCGCTGTTGCCGCAGGCCTGTCTCGCGGCGGGGCGGGCGCTGCTGAAGAAGCGGCGCTGCGATCTCAGCGCCTACCAGTATTTCCTGACGGCGGCGGAGCAGGCCCGCGATGCCGACGTGGCCCAGGAAGCGCGACGTTACCTGCAGGCGCTGGAAGCGCAGTGTCACTCCCGTCAGCGTTACTGATATTCCTGTTGAGAGCGATAACACAGCATGTACGACTACTTTGCCTATGATCATCCGGTGTTCCGCCCGCCGTCCGAGGCCCGCTCACTGATCCTGCAGCCCACCATCGGCTGCAGCCAGAACCAGTGCCGTTTCTGCGGTATGTACAAAACCAAGCGCTTCCGCCAGCGACCCCTGACCGAGGTGGTGGCGGACATCGACGCCATTCCCCTGTCGCACCGTGGCTGGGTGCAGCGCGTGTTTCTGGGCGATGGCGATGGCCTGAGCTACGATCAGGCAAATCTCGAAGCGCTGCTGGAGGTGCTGATCGCGCGTTTCCCCAACCTCAACCGCGTTGGTGCCTATGCCTCGCCGCGCAGCCTGAGCGGCAAGAGTGTCGACGAACTGCAGCGCCTGCGCGAGCGCAAGCTGCGCATCCTTTATTTCGGCCTCGAAAGCGGCGATGCCGACACCCTGACCCTGGCCAACAAGGGCTATGACCCGGCAACCATGCTGCAGCTGTGCCGCAACGCCCAGGACGCCCAGATGAAGCTGTCGGTGACGGCGATTCTCGGTCTGGCCGGAAAGGAGCGCTCCCGTGAGCACGCCCTGGCCACCGCCGACTGGATTACCCAACTGTCGCCGGCCTATTTTTCGCTGTTGACCCTGTTTCAGCGCCATAACGATGCGTTTTTTACCCGCATCACGCCCCTGAGCCATGGCGGGATTCTGGCCGAGGCCCTGCTGATTCTTGAACACCTGGCGCCGCAACGCACCATCCTGCGTTCCAACCATGTGTCCAATTTTCTCAACCTGGCCGGCAGCTATCCCAAAGACCGCCAGCGCCTGATCGACGAAACGCGCCAGCTACTCGAGTTGGCGCGCCGCCAGCCCTGGTTTGAGCAGGTGCCGGATTATCGTGAAAGCTATTACTGATTGAGACCAGAAGGAGAGATCGATGACGACCACCCGTATTGAAACCGATTCCATGGGCGAGATCGCCGTTGCCGCCGATCGCTACTGGGGGGCCCAGACCCAGCGCTCCACCGAGAATTTCCCCATTGGCGTGGCCCGCTTTTGCTGGCAGCGGCCGGTGATCCGTGCGTTGGGCATTCTGAAAAAGGCTGCTGCCCTGGCCAATGCCGAGCTGGGCGAACTGCCTGAAGCCCTGGCCGCTCAGATCTGCGCTGCCGCCGATGAGGTGATCAGCGGCCGTCTCGATGACCACTTTCCGCTGGTGGTGTTCCAGACCGGCTCCGGCACCCAGTCCAACATGAACGCCAACGAGGTGATCGCCAACCGCGCCATCGAACTGGCCGGCGGCCAGCTCGGCAGCAAGACACCGGTCCACCCCAATGATCACGTCAATCGTGGCCAGTCATCCAACGACACCTTCCCGACGGCCATGCACATTGCCGTGGTGGAGGAGGTTGAACGCGATCTGCTGCCGGCCGTCAGCCGCCTGCGCGATACCCTGGCCGCCAAGTCCCGCGACTATGCCGGGCTGGTCAAGGTCGGTCGCACCCATCTGCAGGACGCCACCCCCGTTACCCTGGGCCAGGAGATCGGTGCCTGGGTGGCGCAGATCGACTTCGGCCTCGCTGCCGTGCGTCAGGCATTAGAGGGGGTGCTGCAACTGGCCATCGGTGGCACCGCCGTCGGCACCGGGCTCAATGCCCATCCCGAGTTCGGCACCCGCACCGCGGCCCACATCAGCCAGCTGACCGGCGCCGATTTTTGCAGCGCTGACAACAAGTTTTTCGCCCTCTCGGCCCACGATGCCCTGGTGCAGACCTCCGCGGCGCTGCGCACCCTGGCCGGCGGCCTGATGAAGATGGCCAATGACGTGCGCTGGCTGGCCAGCGGTCCGCGCTGCGGCATCGGCGAATTGATTATTCCCGAGAACGAGCCCGGCTCCTCCATCATGCCCGGCAAGGTCAACCCGACCCAGTGCGAGGCCCTGACCATGGTCTGCGCCCAGGTGTTCGGCAACGACACGACCGTGGCTTTTGCCGGCAGCCAGGGCAATTTTCAGCTCAACGTCTATAAGCCGGTGATGGTGCACAACGTGCTCGAGAGCGTGGGGTTGCTGGCCGATGCCTGCCGCGCCTTCAACGACCACTGCGCCGTCGGCCTGGCGCCGCAGGAGCAGACGATCCGCGAAAATCTGGACAAGAACCTGATGCTGGTGACGGCGCTCAACCGCCACATCGGCTACGACAGGGCGGCGCAGATCGCCAAGAAGGCCCATCACGAGGGGCTGACCCTGCGCCAGTCCTCCCTGGCGCTGGGCTTTGTGACGCCGGAGCAGTTCGACCAGTGGATCGATCCGCTGGCCATGACCGACAACCGCCGCGATGCAGCGAAAAAAGGAGAGCAGGGATGATCAACTGGTTCGTCGAATTGGGACCCATTACCCAGGCGTTTCTGGCCACGCTGTTCACCTGGGCCATGACGGCGCTGGGCGCGAGCCTGGTCTTTTTCTTCAAGACCATCAACCGCAAGGTGTTTGACGGCATGCTTGGCGCGGCTGCCGGGGTGATGATCGCCGCCAGTTTCTGGTCGCTGCTGGCCCCGGCCATCGAAATGGCGGAGAATTCCGGCCAGATCGCCTGGATTCCGGCCACCGTCGGTTTTCTGAGTGGCGGCCTGTTTCTGTGGAGCGTCGACAAGATTTTGCCCCATCTCCATCTGGGCTATCCCACCAGCGAGGCGGAAGGGGTGCACACCAGCTGGCAGCGCAGTACCCTGCTGTGCCTGGCTATTACCCTGCACAACTTTCCCGAGGGGCTGGCCGTGGGCGTGGCCTTCGGTGCCGTGGCCTACGATCTGCCGTCGGCGTCCCTGGCCGGGGCCCTGGCGCTGGCCCTCGGCATCGGCATCCAGAATCTGCCCGAGGGCACGGCCGTGTCCGTGCCGCTGCGGCGCGAAGGGCTGTCGCGCGCCAAGAGCTTCTGGTACGGTCAGCTCTCCGGTATGGTGGAGCCCGTGGCCGGGGTGCTCGGCGCCTTTGCCGTGGTGTGGATGCGGCCGCTGCTGCCCTATGCCCTGTCCTTTGCCGCCGGCGCCATGATCTACGTGGTGGTGGAGGAGGTCATTCCCGAGTCGCAGCTGGCGCGCAATACCGACCTGGCGACCGTCGGCGCCATGTGCGGTTTTGCCATCATGATGACGCTGGACGTGGCCCTGGGATAACTGTTTTCCGTTGGTGTTTTTACGCATGAACGGCTGTGTGATGAAATGGATTGAGAAAAACCGTGAGTGACCAGACCTTTAAAAAAGCCGAGGTGGTGATGCTGTCCCTGGCCCACCTCGCCCATGACACCTTTTCCGCTATTTTACCGCCGCTGCTGCCGCTGCTGATTGAGAAGCTGGGCCTGTCCCTGTCCATGGCCGCCTTTCTCGACATCATCCGCCGCATCCCGGCGCTGTTCAACCCGTTTCTCGGTCTGCTGGCCGAGCGCGCCGGCGCGCGTTATTTCGTCATCCTTACCCCGGCGCTGACCGCCGTCAGCATGGGGCTGGTGGGGCTGGCGAACTCGGCCGTTTCTTTGCTGATGCTGCTGTTTGTTGCCGGGGTGTCGGCGGCCCTGTTTCATGTGCCGTCGCCGGTGATGGTCAAAGCGGTATCGGGCAACCGGGTCGGCACGGGGATGAGTTTTTTCATGGTCGGCGGCGAGATGGCCCGTACTCTCGGGCCCATGCTGGTGATCGCGGCCGTGTCCTGGTGGGGGCTGGAGGGGATCTGGCGTCTGATCCCCCTCGGGGTGCTGGCCTCTCTGGTGCTGTTCGTCAAGCTGCGCCGCTACGAGGGGGCGCGCTTTGTGCGCAAGGCCAAGGAGCGGGGCGATACCCGGCGGCTGCTGCGCCAGCAGACCCCTTTTCTGCTGGCCCTGGCCGGCTTTATCCTGTTTCAGTCCCTGGCCAAGAGCGCACTGACCCTCTACCTGCCGGTCTATCTCACCGGCCAGGGCGCTTCGCTGTGGTATGCGGGCATCGCCCTGTCGGTGTTGCAGTTCTTCGGCGTGCTCGGCACCTTCTGGGCTGGCCATGTGTCCGATCGCATCGGCCGCCGCGCCACCCTGGTGCTGTCCAGTCTGGCCACGGTGGTGGTGCTGGGGTTGTTCGTCTGGAGCCAGCACGTGGTGCTGCTGGCGCTGCTCGGCCTGTTCCTGTTCGCCTCGGGACCGGTGCTGCTGGCTGCGACCCAGGAGACGCACACCAGCATGCCGACCTTCATGAACAGTCTGTACATGTTCACCAACTTCGGTGTCGGTTCGCTGGCCGTGCTGGCCGTTGGGCTGATGGGCGACCAGCTCGGCTTGCCGCAGACCTATCAGATCTGTGCCGGGCTGGCGCTGGGCACGCTGCCACTGGCCTGGCTGGTGACACGGCCAGCGCTGTGATGCGTGGTCATCGTGCCGCGCAAAGTCTGTTATAGTAACAAGACGTCCGTCGAGCCCAACAGGTTTTATTGACGCAACACCCGGCCGGGTTGTCCGCAATGGACATCTGTGGCGGAATCAGGGAGGAACAGATGACTGCTGCACAACCGAAACCCTTTCCCGCCCAAGTGCTGGCCGATCTGCTGGAACTGATGCGGATCGATACCCTCTGCCAGGACCTTTATCTGGACCGGGCGCGGGAGCTGCTGAGTCCGATCCTTTCCCTCGATGGCTACCGCAGCCTCAAGACCACCCGTGTCCAGATGGCCAGCCAGCCCAACCAGATTCGCAACGCCATGCTGCACAATGACTGGAATGCGGTGCGGGAACTCAGTGACGCCTATGACCAGGCGCAGAAACGGTTGGAGGCGATGCGGGAAGCCGAGGAATATGCCCGGTCGATCTATGATCGTGTCGAGCCGTCGATCGATCCCTTTTCCCCCGGCATGCACAATCTTGCCGGGGTGCCGATGGACCGGCTGAAAGGGCTGCAGCAGGATGCGCTGGCCAAGCTGAGCCGTCTCGGCCAGACTGACCAGGCCCGGCAGTCCTGGTACGGCCAGCGTCACGCGGCACTCACGGCTCTGGATGTGCAGGACAACATCCTCGACAGTTCCAGTCGGGCGGTTCCCGAAGCCGTGCTGGAGGAAAATGCCGCCCAGGCGCTGGAAGAGGGCAACATGGCGCGGCTGGAACAGCTGGCGGAAAAGATTCTCGCAACCAAGAATCACGACCCGGCAGCGACAACGCCGGAGGAGCTGTTTTCCAGCACCCACTCCCCGCCTGAGGATTACCGCTTCGCCTTTGCACCGGAGGTGGTCAAGCGGGCGACCGCACTGGGGCTGAGTGCCTATGCCGTACCATCACAGGCGGCCGAATATGCGCCCTTTGCACGCTTCGCCTGGCACCCGACCTTTTCGCAGACGCCCAACAGCCATCAGGCCAACGTGGTGCAGGTACCGGACATTCCGTTTCCGCAGGATTTTCCGCAACCCCTCAAGGATCGGATCCAGCTGTTCGCCATCCATCCTTTTATCAACTCCGCCGGAGTCCGCTATCTGCCGACCATGGTGGCCGAAAATGTGCTGGTGGAGGATTTTGCCGAACCGACGGATGGCGAGGTGCTGGCTGTTTCCGGTCTGTTGCAGGCTTTGGGGCTGACCCAGCGCCGTCAGCTCAGCCGCGATGCCATCGAGGCCGCACTGCTGGAGCGGGGCAGCAGGGTGCTGCGTCAGGAACTGGGGCTGGATCCGGATCAGTTCAAGATCGTCTGCATCCCGCCGGATCTGCACCTGCGCATCGGCCAGCAGCTGGGCTGGGGCCAGCAGAAGATCTGGACCCATTTCGACGGCTACATGATCATGGCCGATGCCAGCCGTCGCGCCCTGGTCGGCGGCGATGTGCGCTACGGTGGCATCTACGATCTGCTCGGTGTCAGCGGCAGCTATGATTCGGAGCGTATCATCACCCGGCTGGCCGTGGTTCAGCGGCGGCGCCTGGCTATCCGAGCTTAAAGACGCAGGACGCTGCTCTCTGATCATCGCCCGGATGTGACTTCTTGCATCCGGGCGATGCTGTTTTATTCTGGTAGAAGCCGCTTTCCCCGGGAGACCCCTCATGCTGGAAACCCTTGTCGTGGCGTTTACCACCTTCTTTGCAACCATCGGTCCGGTGGACGTGGCCGCGTTGTTTGCCGTGCTTGCGCCCACTGCCACCCTCGAACAGCGCCGTTCCATGGCCGTGCGCGGAACAGCTATCGCGACGCTGATCCTGCTGCTGTTCGCCCTGTTCGGCGATGCCGTACTGCGCAGCCTCGGCGTATCGCTGGCGGCGTTGCAGCTCGGTGGCGGCATCCTGCTGCTGCTCATCGGTATCGACATGGTGTTCGTGCGACCATCGGGCGGGACCACCACCACGCGCGAGGAAACGCGCGAGGCCACCAGCCGCCCCGACCTGGCCGTCTTCCCCCTGGCCACTCCCCTGATCGCCGGTCCCGGTGCCATCAGTGCCACCATGCTGCTCATGGCCCAGGCCAAAGGCCACTGGCAGGCCCAGATTCTGGTGGTGCTGGTGCTGCTGCTGGTGCTGCTGTTAACCCTGGCGCTGTTGCTCATTGCCAGCCGGGTGCAACGTTTCCTCGGCGTCACCGGTCTACATGTTATCAGCCGCGTGTTCGGCGTTCTGCTCACGGCCCTGGCTGCCCAGTTTATAATCGATGGCGTGCGCCACAGCGGACTGCTGGGCTGATGAGGGAGGGCGTGTTACGGCCCCTGTGCCGGGAAGGGGGTGCCGCGGATGTCGGCAGCCATGGAGTGGGGCTTTTGGCCCGACGACAAAATTGTCGCAGGGCGGCGCTAAATGTCGACTGCTTCGTGCTGGTTGAATGAATCCAGGCCACTGGGGCGCGCTACATCGGTTTGAGAATACATGGCATGCTATTGGCATCTTGGGTTCGTCAGCCGCTGGTGCGGCCGATTTTTTGCTCCCCTCAAGAAAGGAGGACCGATGAAAAAGTTTGTGATTCTCTTGCTCCTGGTGGTTGTTACTTCTTCTCTTGCTTATGCCGGTGGTGACAAGGTCCGTGGCGACAAAGGAAAGGGTGTCGTCAATACCGGCAGCACCGGCCAGGGAACGGTTGCCCAGCCCCGGACCGGTCGCTGATCTCTTTGTGATGTCTGAACGGGCAGATTTATGATGCGCACCAGCCGTTATAAATCTGCCCGGAACAGGTTGTCGGGCGCGCTTGCCTGATGGCTTTGGGCTCAAAAATCCTCTCCACTCCATCTCTTCCGTTTTGCCTCGATTTTCCCGATTATATTCCTTCCATCAGGGACACCGCTTCCGTCACGACGGCATTGCCCGATCCAACGATGATTGCTGAAGTTTTGGTGAGCGTGTATGTTTCGCCCTGAGGGACAAACGAACAAACACGTCCCTGCCAAATGGGAGGAGGCCGAGTTGATGGAGATTTTATTGAGCGATGTGCGTGTGAGCCAGGGGCGGCCAACTGGAACGAGGCTTCGTAGATTGTCTTCACCCTGTTTTCGATCAGGCTGCTTGTCAGGCGCAGCTGGCTTGGGATGGAAAGCCCTTCGTAGGGGACGAGCACGACATGAGGGAATAGCTGCTGGGCCAGTTCGCCGACTTCATTGCCTGTCGCCAGCTTCGCCTCCTGACTGGCATCCAAATCATTCTTTCTCTCCGGAAAGTACTTATGCTGATAGAGAGATCGGTGACACTGCATCCCACGGATGAAAAGGGATTTGCTAAGTGCGGCTCGGTTTAATTTTGGCATGAGCGATGCTTGTCCGGGAGAGGGTACATTCTGGTTGCGTGGTAGCTGCTATGTTCTGCTCCGATTCTCCGAGGTGTTTGGTTGAAATATCTGACGATCTTTTAATGAGCAAAGATTTTCCCCTCGTCGAATCGAACGGTTTCCTGCTTACGTCGTTGACAGCTTTGCGAATTTTTCAGATTGCAGAAGGTCTGTCTTGTTTGCGGCGGATTATTTCAGGGGGCGAGCTCTCTGCTCTTTTTGGCCACGGGCAGATTGAACAGTAGCAGGCCGCTGACAATCAGGCTGCCAGCGACCAGATGATAGCTCTGAAAATGTTCTCCCAGCAGCAGGATCGCCAGCAGCGCTGCGAATAGCGGAATCAGGTTGATGTAGAGTCCGGCCCGGTTGGCACCGATTTCATGAATGCCCCGATTCCAGCACAGATACGCCAGAATGGACGGGAAGAGGGCGACATAGAGCAGACTCGTAACCACCGAGGAGGAGAGAACCCACCCTGCTGTGGTTTGTGTTTCCCACAGATAGAGAGGCAGCAGGAGAACGACGCCGACGGTAAAAGTGCTGGTCAGAAAGCTCATCGGGTGAACCGCCGGCCGGGTGCGCAGCAGCACCGAATAGAGGGCATAGAGACAGACGGCCAGCAGCATGAGCAGGTCGCCTGTTACATACTGCATGGACATCAAACGCTGAGGGTTCCCCTGGATGACGACATAGCCGGCCCCCAGCAGGCACAGGGTGATGGCCACCGCCTGTCGCCGATGGATGCCATCGCCAAACAGGACATAGCTCATCAGCACGATCACCACCGGCATGAGCGCCTGGGTCAGGGCAATATTGAGGGCTGTGGTGGTGTGGGCGGCCGTATACAGCAGGGTGTTGAACGAGGCGATGCCCAGCAGTCCCAGCACGGCGATCTGCTTCCAGCCGCGTTTGATCTCCGGCCAGTCCTGACAGAGTTGTCGCCAGGTGAAGGGCAGCAGGATAATCAGCGCCAGAGCCCAGCGCCAGAAGGCCAGGGTGACGGGCGGAATCTGGTCGGCGATGCCGCGTGCAAGCACCGAGTTTCCAGCCCAGAACAGCGGCGGAAGAATTAGCAGCAGGCAGGTTTGTGACGGATGCTCAGTGCTCATTTTTTACGTCGGTTCAGCCACCAGCTGAGGAGCTGTGCCATGCCCGAACCGAATAAAAAGGCCATGATTACCGCCGTGGCCAGGGCGCGCTGCCAGGAGTTGTTGCCAATGGCGGCGAAGAAGATAACCAGTCCGAAGGGGATGGCGCTGGCGAAAAAAAGCGTCCAGAAGCGTTTCATGACTCGTCTCCTTTTGTCTGGTTGGCTTGCGCTGCGTTTATGTCCGGAGCGGGGGGCGGTCCGCCTGGCAAGTCCGCTTGAGCCGGCGCTTGTTTTCCCAGGCCGAGCCAGCGTCCCAGGGTCGCGAAGATGCGCTTGATGCCGCGCCACAGTTTGGGCAGCAGCCAGATCAGCAGCACGATGAACAGCGCGAGGGCGCACAGAAACAAGACAGGATGGTTGAGGGCCGTCCACAACCCGCCGATGACGGCCACATCCTCGCCAATGGATAGTGCCCAGTTGCTGAAGGGTTCGGGTGAGGTGTTGACCACGGCTCGCGTGCCAGCCTTGGTGGCATGGGTCGCCGCGGTGAGGGAACCGCCGACGATGGCGGCGGCCAGGCTGATGGCCGGGTCGGTCTGGCCCGTGGCCGCGGCGGCCAAGGCGGCCCCGGCGGGGATGCGGATGAAGGTATGGATGGCGTCCCAGCCGGTATCGACGCCGGGAAACTTGTCGGCAAAGAATTCAACGGCGTACATCAGGGCGGCGGCACCGATGACCAGTGGTTCCTGCACGATATGCAGGCTTTCGGGCAGTACCATGTTGCCGGAGTTGCCCATCAACCCCAGCACCAGAATAGTGGCGTAGAGGTTGAGGCCGCTGGCCCAGGCGGTGCCCATGGTCAGGGCGATGGTCTGGGTGACGTGGGTGAGCTGTTCCATGGTCTATTCCTTTGTCTGCGGTTGGGCCGCCGGTTCTGCCGGAACCTCCGGGGTTGCCGGTGTCTCGGGCGGGGTCGTTGCGCGTGTTTTTCTCGGTCGCCGCGGCAGGCTGCGCCACAGCCCGCTGTGACTGAAGCAGCTCCAGCCCCACTGCAGCCAGCGCAGCAGGGCCATGGCCAGCCACAGCGCCCACAGCAGCATCAGCACCCGATACACCAGCATGGGAACGGTGATGGCCCAGCCCTGGGCCAGCGGGCCGCTGCTGCGGTCCTGGTACCAGTTGAGGTGCCAGGCGCTGGAGTGATTGCCGGCAATCTGCATTTCCGGCAGCCCGAGCAGCCCCTGCTGAATGGCGCTGATCAGGGTGGCCAGCGCCGCCAGGGTCAGCAGCACCAGCACGATCTGACCGAGATTGAACAGGCCGGGGCGCTGCGGCGGCTGTTGCTGGCGGTAGCCCAGCAGCACCAGCCACAGCACGACGGGCAGCAACGCCGGCAGGCTGGCCTGACTCAGTCCGGCGCCGAGCAGCAGCCAGTGCCAGCCGCGCAACGGGGTCGGGGCGTAGCGGCCGAGGACCGCGGCCACGCCGACCAGTACCAGCAGCACGCCCCAGAATAGCACGGCCGGACCGAGCTGGGGGCCGCCGGTCAACAGAATCCAGCGGTTCTGTGGCAGTTCCAGGCTGATCTCGTTGTTGACGCTGGCGCTGCCCAGATCAACCAGCGGCGTACTGGTGTAGAGAGCGGGTGGTTGCGGCTGTTGCCAAGTGAGTTCAACGGTCTGGCGGCCCGGCTGCAGGGGTAGCGTCAGGGAGCGGCCGTCCTGATGCAGCGGTTGGGGCTGGCCGTTGATGCGCAGGGCGGTCAGCTGGGCGCCTTCCGGCAGCGTCAGCGGATGGTCGCAGCCGTGACTGCTGCGCAGGGTGCAGGTCAGTTTGGTCTCACTGCGCCGCTCGCCAAGCTGGTGGACCAGTTTGCTGTCGTCAATGGTGACACTCTGGCCGGCGACGCCCTGCGGTTTTTCGATGGTCAGTACCAGCCGTTCCTGGCCCCACGGCTGCCATTCGGGCAGCCAGCGCCCCTGCTGGTAGCGCCGGATCAGCGGCAGCCCTTCGCTGCGGACGTGCCACAGGGGGCTGGCCTGCAGCTGCCAGATTTCACGCCGTGAGGGATCAGTAGACGCCAGCAGTTCCAGCTGGCTGGTTTTGTCGAGGCTCGACTGCCAGGAGATGCTGTCACGCTCCGGCGGCAGCGCCACCACGACGTCGCCCTGATCCAGGGTAAAGCCGGGGCTGGTGACCTGTTCGCCGCTGAGCAGGGGAATGCGCAGCACCGCGGCCTGGCCGGATTGGCTCAGGCGGCGCACGCGGGTGGAAACCTGCCAGTCAAAGCCGAGCTGCAGCTGACGGGTCACCTCGACAAACACCGGCATGGTGCCGGGCTGCAGGCGCTGGCTGGTGGCCGGATGCTGGCGGCGCAGCTCGATGGGGTTGCTCTGCCCCTGCCCGTTGCTGAGGCCGTGGCTGTCCCAGCCACTGGCCTGAACCGTAACCCGGCCGGCCGGCATGGGCAGCGGCAGCTGGATGCGGTCGATCCCTTCGGGAATCGCGGCCTGCAGGGTGATGTGGTTTGCTCCCGTCGTGGCGCGCAGCCACAGGGTGTCGTTCCCGTCACGGTAGAGTTCGATAGTGTTGCGCCCCTCACACGCAGCGTTGGTCAGGTGCAGCTGGCGCAGGGGGAAGGGCAACGGCACGGCGCTGTCGCTGGCGCAGTGGATCTCCAGTTCCAGTTGCAGCAGCTGGTCATTGATGCGCACGCGCAGTTGCTGCAGGGCCGCGCAGTGCGGCGCGCAGTCGGGGGGCGCGGTGAGGCGTTGCTGCAGCTGCTGCAACAGTTCCGGCGGCGGGAAGTCGGCGGCCTGCAGCGGTGTGGGCGTCAGCAGGCCGCACAGCCCCAGCAACAGCTGCAGCGAAGCGGCTACGCTTGCAGCCGGCGCTGGGGTTGTTGGGCGCTGTGGCGCATCGCGTTGGCACAGGCGCAGGAACAGCAGCGCGCACAACAGCACGCCGCTGAACAGGAAAATGCGCGTCAGCATCGGCGGCAACAGCAGCAGTTTCAGCTGCTGCCCCTGCTGCAGCGGTCCGTTCCACTGCAGTTCAACCTGCCGCCAGTGCCAGCGTGGCACGCCGGGGCCGGTCTGGGTCAGGATGTCCGGATCATAGCGCTCCAGCTTTGAGGCCAGGGGCAGCGGCATCGAAGACAGGCTGATCTCCTCCCGAAGAACCTGCTTGCCGCGCGCCATGACCTGGTCGGCCTTATCAACCTGATAGGCCACGCGGGGCGGGGCAAACGGCCGGTGGGACTGCAGCGGGTCGAGCTGCGGATAGATGGCGGTGCGGATCTGCTGCACGGCGAAAATCAGTAGCGCGACCAGCAGGATCAGCAGGGCCAGATTGCGGTACCACTGGGTCAGTTGGCGGAACAGACCGGCCGGCAGCAGCCGCAGCAGGGCGATGGGGATCAGGGCATTCAGCCAGCTCAGGCGGGGCGCCTGGGGTTCGTGGTAGGTCAGTGCCAGGGCGATCAGCACCAGCAGCCCGTAACGCCAGCCCCACAACCGGCTGACGCTCAGACACAGCACCAGCACGATGAACAGGTCGAACAGGGACCAGCTGCGCAGCCAGGTCGGCGTGACCCGGTCCGCGCCCATGGCGTCAATCAGGCGCCAGCCCGGAGGCAGATTGAGGGTGGTGCGGGCGGAAACGGGGTTCAGTTGCCAGCCCACGGCGGGCAGCTGGCTGATGTGGGCCGGCTCGATGCGGCTTTCCGCCTGGATGTCCACCTGTTGCTGGCGTACCTCGAAGCCGCTGGCACCGCTTTGGCTGGTGCGGGTGATGAACTGGTCCTCGCCGTTGATCTGCACCCGCCCCAGCTGCAGGCTTGGTTCCGCTTCCAGACGCGCCGCATTGGACAGGGTGCCGCTGAAGTGATCCTCGGCGGTGTAACCGCTGCCGTCGAAGTCCAGCCACAGGGTGCGCTGCAGACTCAGGCGGTCGGCAGCCGGCGGTTCGTCGCCGCGGCTGCGACTGGTCAGCTGCAGGGTTTCCGTTCCGCTCATCAGGTAGGCCGGCAGGCTCTTCCAGCCGGCGGGCAGGGCGCTTTGCGCCGGGTCGATGGCGCCGGCTCCGCTGATCTGAATCCGTCGCAGCTCGTTGTGCGCTTCAACACTCCAGATCTCCTGCGCACTCCAGGGGCCGTTCACCGGCGGGCGGCTGAACTGGTCTGCCGGACCCAGATGGCGGGCGCTGACCTCGATGGTCCAGCTGCCCGGCTCCAGCTGCAGGCGCAGCCGGCCGTCCACCTCAATGCGCGCCGGCAACGGGCTGTCCACCTGGAGCGGCACAAAACCCTCGGGCAGCAGGGTGGCGGTGAGCAGCTCGCGCGGATCGCCGGCCACCTGCAGTTCCAGGTGCGTTACCAGAGTGGCCGGGATGGTGTCACTGAGCTTGCGGAACACCTGAAAGCGGACCTGCTGTTTTTCCGCCACCACACTGTGCTGCGGGGGCTGGAGCCACAGCTGGTCCTGCTCGAAGGTGGGCTGGTGGACGAAGCGGCCGTTGCGGGTCAGCTCGACCAGCGCGGTGTGCGGCGGAATGCGCAGCACCTCGGGCTGGTGCGACCAGCTGAAGGCGCCGCGGATGCGATAGGGTCCGGCCTGGAGCCGCACAGCCGGGCGTTCCCCCTGCCGCAGCACCGCGGTCGGCTGGTTGTTGCACGTCACCTGCTCCGGCCAATAGCTCGCATCCCCCGGCAGTATTTGCCAGTCTTCCTTGTCCAGCCGCCCCTGCAGGTCAAAGGTGCCGCCCTGGTCATTGAGGGTCAGGGACAGGCGGCTCGGCCACTGGCACTGGCGCTGGTCGTTTTGCCCCCATACCCGCGTGCAGCTATGGTCCGGCTGCTCGGCCAGCACCCAGTCGCTCCAGGGTGCCAGCGCGGGCGGCAGCTTGTCGTAGGGGAAGGGAGCGCCGTGCAGGCTGGGCGCCGGCAGCAGGGTCAGACACAACAGCGTCAGAAAGAACAGGATCAAAGCGGGCAGGATCGGCAGAGCGGAGCGAATGCGCGGCATGGAGCGGTATCCTTTTTATGGCAGCGGGCGATGACGATGCGGCGTTATGAAGATAAGTATTCAGTATAGCAGGATGCGGTTGGTGCAAAAGGAGATTCCTGATTTTTGCTGGCCTGTGCCCACGTGACGCGGGGTTGCGTCCCCGCACGGCACCCTACTCTTTTGTTTGCCCAAAAGAGTAGGCAGAAAAGGGCACCCTGCGCCTGCCCCCTTCAGGGTTCCCTGCGTAGACAGTTCAATTTGCGGGCGGACGAAAACTCGCTACGCTCAAACAGTTCGTCCGCCTGTTTCGCACATTGAACTGTCTACTCCGGCTGCGGCGCAATGGGAGGAAAACCTTTCCCCCTTTTGTCATCGCTGGAGTGGAGCGACGATTCGCCGAAACAAGCGAAGAATGTTTGAGGGGACGGTGAAAACGTCCCCGAGTTTTCTGAGCGCGGCGAATTGGCGCGGAACGGAAGGCACCCGCCACAGGCGGGCGAGGACAAGGGGTGTGCTTCTTTGCCTACTTTCTTGTCACACCACAAGAAAGTAGGTCGTCGTGCGGGGTCGAAACCCCGCGTCACGTGGGCAGAGGGCTCAACAACGCACAGCAGCCCGCCGTTCCACCCTCAGCAGAAAATGCAACCTGTCAGCGCATCGCCCCAAGCCGATGCAACAGCGCATCCAGCCAGCGCGTGGGCAGCACGCGACGGCAGAACCCCAGCACGTAGGTGGGCAGGGTGACGGCATAGCGCGGCTGGGCGCGCTCGGCGCTCAGGGCATGAAGCACCCGTTTCAGCACTGCCTCGGGTCCGGCGGTAAAAGGGGTGGGATGATCCGTGGCTGCATAGTAGGCGCACACCCGCTCATAGTGGTGGCGATGACGGCTGGCTCCGGCCCCGATCTGCTCGTCGAAGGCTGAAAGGGCGCGGCGGCGGAAGGCGCTGCGGATGGGGCCGGGTTCGATGAGGCTGACCTGGACGTTGGAGCCGCGCAGCTCCAGACGCAGGGTGTCGGTCAGTCCTTCCAAGGCGAATTTGCTGGCGTTGTACGCCCCCTGCCAGGGGAAGGCCACCAGCCCCAGCACCGAGCTGATGCTGATCAGGCGTCCGCCCTGCTTCTGGTGCAGCGCCGGCAGCAGGCCTTGGGTCAGCTGGTGGGTGCCGAACAGATTGACGGCGAACTGCTGCTCCAGGGCGCTGCGGCTGAGATCCTCCACGGCGCCGGGCTGGCCGTAGGCGGCGTTGTTAACCAGACCGTAGAGGTCGCCGTGACAGGTTTCGAGGATGATGGCGATGGCGGCGTTGACGGAAGCGGAGTCTTCCAGCCGCAGGGCGATGGGCACCAGCCCGGCCGCGGCCAGCTGGTGCAGATCCTCGCGCCGGCGCGCGCTGGCGAGGACGCGATAGCCCTGCTGTTGCAAACCCAGGGCCACGCAGCGACCGATGCCGCTGGAGGCGCCGGTGACCACCACCCAGCGCTCGCTTTGATCCGTCTGATTTGTCATGGCGCGAGAATCCCTTCGATTTCGCTGGAGATGCGGATGGCGTAGTTGTCGGTCAGGCCGGAGATGAAATCAAACGCCTGGCGCAGCCACCAGTCATAGCTTTCGTGACGGTTGTTCTCGACATAGGTTTTCTCCCACGCCAGTTCCAGACATTTGCGGGTAATGAAGGGCAGATCATCGTAGCAGCTGTCGCTGTCATCCAGGGATTGCAGTGCCAGGGCAAAGGCCTTGATAATGCGGCCGACCATCTTGTAGGAGCCGATTTCATAGCCGAGCTTGGCGCGGTGGGAGAAGATGTCCTCGTAGAGGGCGCCGACCTCTTTGAAGCCTTCCTTGAAGCGTCCGGAGAAGTCGGCCTTGAGGTCCTGCGTCCGCTCGCCGTTCATGATGGCGTCATAGTCGGCCTTGAAAACGCGCACGGCTTCGTCGATCAGGGCGCCGATGGCCGCGCCGCGGGCCATGGCAATGGGCATGCTGGTGTCCGTTGCGCCGGCCAGCGTGAGAAACAGCGCCTTGATGGGCGCGGCGGGGAAGATGCGCATGGACACCGCATCCTCCATGTCGAGCATGCGGTAGCAGATGTCGTCCGCCGCCTCGGTGAGAAACGACAGCGGGTGGCGCGCCACCGAGCCGTCGGCCAAGGCGAGCCCCATTTCCTGCGCCATGTCCTGAAAAATCTCCTGTTCGCTGGCGAACACGTTGAACTTCTTTTTTTGCTGCGCCCGCGAATCTTCGCTGGTCCAGGGATATTTGATCATCGAACCGAGGGAGGCATAGGTCAGGCGCATGTAGCCGCACTGGGGGTTGTCCTTGCGTGCGGCCAGACGGAAACCCTGGGCATTGCCCTCGAACAGTTTCAGGTCGGCGCGGGTGGCCTCCCCGGCCCGCTGGCCGAAGATCAGCTGTTCATGCGCGGCCAGCCATTCGCGGATGGCGAACTCGCCAGCGTGGCCGAAAGGGGGATTGCCGATGTCGTGCACCAGGCAGCCGACCTGGACGATCTGGGCGATGTGACGGAAGCGGTCGGGCTGCTGCGGGTGGCGTTCAAGCAGAAAGGCCTGAATCTTCTTGCCCAGGGAGCGGCCGACGCTGCCGACCTCGATGGAGTGGATCAGGCGGTTATGGATGTGATCGTTGGGCGCCAGCGGATGGACCTGGGTCTTGCGCGCCAGACGGCGGAAGGGCTCGCTGAACACCACGCGGTCGTAATCGGATTCAAATTCGCTGCGTTCCGCCGGATTGTGTGCCGGTGCGGCCGGCTGGCTCTGGTTGACGCGTTTGGACGACAGCAGTTGCTCCCACTGAAGACGGTGCGGCATGGCGGTTCTCCTGAGAAATTTGCTTCAGGGCAGCATAAAGGGTTTTGGCGGGCGATGCAAAGAAAACACCGGCTGACGGGGGACTCAGGCGAGAAAGGCGCGGGCGGCGGCGGCCGGATCGCGGGCGCACAGGATGGCGGAGATCAGGGCGATGCCGTGCGCCCCGGCCGTGCGCACTTCGTGGGCGCGTTCGGCGTTGATGCCGCCGAGGGCCAACACCGGCACGCGGACCCGGTCACAGACCTCGCGCAGGCGGTCAAGCCCCTGGGGCGCGCCGTACGCCGCCTTGGACGGCGTGGCGTAGATGGGGCTGAAGGTGATGAAGTCGGCACCCTGCTCGGCCACCTCGCTGGCGCGCTGCAGGGCATGGGTGGAGACGCCGATCAGCCGTTGCTCGCCCAGCAGCTGGCGCGCGATTGCCACGGGCAGGGACTGCTCCGTGAGATGAACGCCGTCGGCCCCGGCGGCGAGGGCGATGTCGATGCGGTCGTTGATCAGCAGCCGGGCGCCGTAGGCACGGGTCAGCCGGCGCAGGCGGCAGGCCAGTTCATACAGCGCATCCGTCGGCAAATCCTTCTCGCGCAGCTGGACGGCGCCGACCCCGCCGTCCAGCGCCGCCTCGATCACCTGTTCCAGGCTTTGACCGGCGGGCAGCTGGTGGCGGTCGCTAATCAGGTAAAGGGAGAAGTCGGCCCTAATGGCTGGCATTGAGGAATTCCGTATCCCAGTCTTTCCACACCGCCTCGAAGCCGTTGGCGCGAATGATGCGGCTCATGGCCTCGGGCGTGCGGTCATCGTCAATGGCGAACTGCTCGGTATGTTCGCCTTTGGCCGCATGGCCGCCGGGGGCGGTGCAGGAGCCGGCGCTCATGTGGGTGATGCCCAGCGGCATCAGGGCGTCGCGCAGCCGGGACCCTTCGCGGGTGGAGAGGAACAGGCCGGCGTCGGGGATCAGCAGCCGCATGGCGCAGATCATCTGGGTCAGTTCCATGTCGGAGATTTCATGCAGCGGGGCAAAGCCGCCGTCGGCCGGGCGGATGCGCGGGAACGAGATGCTAACCTGACTGCGCCAGTAGTGGCGAGCCAGATAGTGGGCGTGCAGCCCGGTATAGAAGGCTTCGGTGGCGAAATCCCCCAGTCCGAGCAGGGCGCCGATGCCGATGCGGCGCAGCCCGGCCTGTCCGGCGCGGTCCGGCGCTTCGAGGCGGTAGTGGTAGTCGCGCTTCTTGCCGTAGGGGTGCAGCTGCTCGTAGAGCACCGGATCGTAGGTCTCCTGGTACAGGGTCAGGCCGTCGACCCCGGCCGCCACCATCTGGCGGTAGCCGTCGGTGTCCATGGGGTAGACCTCGATACTGATGGAGCTGAACAGCGGCTTGATGCGCTCGATGGCGGCGACCAGGTAGCGGTTGTCGGCCAGTTTCTGGGCTTCGCCGGTGAGCAGCAGGATGTGGCGGAAGCCGTAGTCGTGGATGATGCGCGCCTCGCGCTCGATCTCATCCACACTCAGGGTGGCGCGGGGGATCTTGTTGCTGGCGTTGAAGCCGCAGTATTTACAGCCGTTGCTGCACTCGTTGGACAGGTACATCGGCGTGTAGAGGTAGATATTGTTGCCGAAGCGCTGCTGGGTGAGGCGGTGGGAGCGCTGGGCGATGGGTTCGATATAGGCCTGGGCCGCCGGCGACAGCAGCGCCTGCAGGTCGCTCAGGGACAGGCGTTCGCTGGCCAGGGCCTGTTCCACCTGCAGCTCGCTGCACGACAGGATCTGATCGCGTACCCGTTGCGCCGGGTAGTGAGCGATGGTGTCGACGAAGCTCATGACTCATTCCTCAGAAAGCCGGTTAGCGGGCTGGAGGCCTCGGCCTGTTTTTGCTGTTTGCCCAGTCCGGCAAGGTAGGCTTCGCGCCCGGCTTCGACGGCCTTGGCAAAGGCGGCGGCCATCTGCGGCGGGTTGCCGGACACGGCGAGGGCGGTGTTGACCAGCACGGCGTCGGCGCCCATCTCCATTGCTTCGGCAGCGTGGGACGGCGCGCCGAGTCCGGCATCGACCACTACGGGAACGATGGCCTGTTCAATGATGATGGCGATGTTGTCGCGGGTGCGGATGCCCTTGTTGGTGCCGATGGGCGCGCCCAGGGGCATGACCGTGGCCACGCCGGCTTCCTGCAGGTGCTTGGCCAGCACCGGGTCGGCGTTGATGTAGGGCAGCACGGTGAAGCCTTCTTTGACCAATACCTGGGCCGCCTTGAGGGTCTCGATGGGGTCGGGCAGCAGGTAATAGGGGTCGGGCGTGACTTCGAGTTTGACCCAGGGCTCACAGCCGGCCGCACGCGCCAGCCGCGCCAGGCGGATGGCTTCCTCGGCGTCGCGGGCACCGCTGGTGTTGGGCAGCAGCAGGTACTTGCTGCGGTCAATGTGGTTGAGCAGGTCGTCTTCGGGGCTGCCGATGTCGACGCGGCGCAGCGCCACGGTGACGATTTCGCTGCCCGAGGCTTCGAGGGTGGCGGCCATGGCGGCGTTGGAGGAAAATTTTCCCGTTCCGACCATCAGGCGCGAGCGAATTGGCCGGCCGGCAATAATGAATTGGTCCATGAGTTTTATCCTTTCCGGCCCGTCCGTGAGAAAGGCGGACCGTTGACAAGTTGGGGAATGCGTTGCAAAACAGGGCTGCGGGGGCTAGCCGCCACCGACAAAATTAACGATCTCCACTTCATCCCCGGCGTTGAGGGGCGTATGGGCCAGCTGATCGCGGGCGACGACGCAGCGGTTATGTTCAACGGCAATGCGCTGCGGATCGAGTTTGAGCTGCTCAACCAGATCCTGCAGCGTGCTCAGCCCGTCGCAGGCGCGGGCCTTGCCATTCAGGATGATCTCCATATCAGTCGTTCTCCTCCAAAGGGTCCAGCCCCAGCAACAAGCGCAGCGCGGCATGGGCCTGGTGATGGGCGGCGATGCCGACGCGGGTCGCCATCAGGCTGGTGGTCGCTGTGGCTTCACTGTGGCCGTCGCCACACAAATAGAAACGGCCGAAGGCTCGCCGGGTGACGATACTGTTGGCGGGGCCGCTGCCGGCGACACCGGACGCCCCGACCAGGGGTCGCGCAGGATGCTGGTGCAGCCAGCTTTCCGTCAGCAGCGCTTTGGCTTTTGCCTCGTCAAAGGCTTCGATCAGCAGGTCGGCTTGGGCGAACAGCGGGCCGATGTTGTCGGTGTCCACCCGCGCCATGTGGCTGCGGACATGAATGCCGGGATGAATGCGGCGCAGGTTCTGCTGCAGGGCGACGACCTTGGGCAGGCCGATCTGGTCGGCAAAGTAATGCTGGCGGTTGAGATTCGAGGTTTCCACCCGGTCGAAGTCGACCAGAATCAGGCGGCCAACTCCACTGCGGGCCAGCGCTACGGCAATAGCCGAGCCCAGGCCACCACATCCGGCAATACCGACGCAGGCCCATTTGAGCCGCTGCTGGATGGTGCTGCCCTGCCGTTCAACCAGAGCGGCATCCAGTTGCTCGGCACCCGCCGATGTTGCTGTGGAAAACAGCTCAATGAGGTCGTCCTGCTGAAGCAACCGGTTGTCCGCACACAACTCACCGTTGACCAGTGCCAGCATGTCGTTGCTGCGCAGGGTCTGCTTCAGGGTGTCGAGGTCCGTGGTCGCGGAAAACTCAACGGATTGTCCGTTGACGTGAAGCTGCATGGCCGTGCCATCCTTACCGATAAAGATTCGATGGTCGATCGATGCACGCAGGAGGGGAAAACAGAAAAGGCCGCGAATGCGACCCCCGCCGACCAGATTGATCGGTGTGTGCCGCTTCCCTACGCCGGTATGATCCGGATCAGGTTCGAAGGGTCGTCCTATTCAAGGACTCTCAGTCAGAAAACTCCCCCAGCGCATCTTTATTTTTCGCGCCACGGTAGCAGTCGACCGGTGCTTCGTCAACCCTTTTATCGGCCGCTGGCTGCCGGTGGGCGCGTGCGGACGCGGGCGAAAAGAATTTCTACCTTAAGCGTTGTCATTTGCCGCTGATCTCAACTAGTATAGGGGCGCCGGCGGGAACCTCTCTCGCGGTCAGATGAACTCAGGAATGAGGCAGCCAGCAGGCTGCTGCGGCAGGAAGGGGAGGAGCAGGTCATGAGTATTTCCGAACGCTACCGCCAACTGGTGGATGAAATACAAATCCTTGTGCGCCAGATGGGGCAGGAGCCGTTGCCGGAAAAGGCCATGGGCGTGGTGGAAAAAGCGGTGGCAACCCTGCGGGAGCAGATGGAACGGGTGGGTGAAATCCCGCGCATCCGGATTGATGACGAACTCTCGCCGATCTTGCTGACGGCGCACAATCTGTTCGATCGTGGTCGTCTGATGCTGGAACAGGAGGCGTGTACGACGCAGGCCGAACAGTTGTGGGAAGTTCAGAAGAAACTTTACCGTCTGCTCAACGACCTGTAGTCAACTGCTCGGAACGGCTTAGGATGCCGTAGCGGCGTTCTGTGCGCTCTGGTGGTGGCAGACGCGGTTACGGCCCTGCTCTTTGGCCTGATAGAGGGCATCGTCCGCACGCTGCAGCAGTTCATCAATGTTGTTGATGTCTGCTGCCGGGATGGAGGCAATGCCGATGCTGACGGTAATCTGGATGGTACACATTTCTCCGGGCCAGGTTTGTTGTTCGACGGCCTGACGCAGACGCTCGGCTACCAGTCGGGCCTGATCGCCATCGGTGTCCGGCAGTACCAGGGCGAATTCTTCTCCGCCGTAGCGGGTGGCGACATCGTAAGGACGCAGGTGCTTGCGCAGCAGTCCTGCCACCGTGACCAGAACATGGTCGCCGTTGAGGTGCCCGAAGCTGTCGTTGATTCTTTTAAAGAAGTCGATATCAAGCATCAGCAGGGATAACGAGGTGTGCGAGCGCAGGCTGCGATCGAATTCCTTGTTCAGGGTCCGTATCAGCATGCGGCGGTTGTACAGCCGGGTCAGTGAGTCAGTGCTGGAGAGGTTCAGCAGCAGCCGGTTGCTGCGTTTGAGATTGTCCTGGGTGGTTTTCATCTTCAGCTGCACTTTGACGCGGGCGACCAGTTCCCCGATGTCAAACGGCAGCACGACATAGTCGCCGGCTCCGAGTTCGAGCAGTTCGATTTTCTTTTCTACCTGATTATTCCGTGTCAGCACGATCATCGGGATGTCGCGCAGCTCATCTTCCTGGCTGAGCTGGCGCAGCAGGTCGGTGGCGCCGGCCGGTTGCAGTTCCAACTCGCACAGAATGACATCGATATCGTGCTGTTCCAGCAGCTGTCGGGCCTGCGGCAACTGGTCCGTGCTGTAGTAAGCCTCGAAGGGCGATGCGGTACGCAGCGCTTCAGCAATCTGCTGGCGCAATGCGGCCGATGAATGAACGATCAGGACACTGGGTCCCGTAGCGGGCATGGCAAATCCTGTTTGGAATAAGTGAAAAGGGTGCTGGTCCTGTGAAGCGGGCGGTTATGCCCTGGCACGAAAAGAACTTCTGTTTTTTCGGCTACCCTGCCGCACATCTTTATGACGCTCTTTATCTGTTTATATGCTTTTTCGCTTTTCTTGAAAAGTCCGATCACCAAAATTGTTTCCAGCAACCTCGATGTTGCTTTGTCAGATGAAAGCGCGGCGGAACGGGTTATATTGCTAACAGGGTGGAGTAAAAGGGACTTTTTCAACCTTTGAATGGAGGATAGCGTATGGCACTGATGAAAACCTGGTATGAGGTGGATGCGGCGGCGGATAAATTTGGCATTGCCCGGACCAAGCTGCTGTTCTGGGTGGAAGAAGGCCTGGTGCGTTGTGAGCGCGAAGGCGGGCATGTGGTTCGTGTCCATATCGATGATGTGCGCATGCAGGTCAACGACAGCCTCGAAAATCCGAACCGATACTGATTTTTCAGAACGGACGGAAATGGCGAAAGGTGTAATGCAATGAAGAATGCAATGGATTGTGATGTCGCCGTGGTCGGCGGAGGGATTGTCGGCGCCGCCACGGCGCTGGCCCTGACGCGTCAGGCTCCGGGGTGCCGGGTGCTGGTGCTGGAAAAGGAGCCGCGGCTGGCGGCGCACCAGACGGGCAACAACAGTGGTGTGATCCACTCCGGCCTTTATTACCGGCCGGGATCACTCAAGGCGCAAAACTGTGTCAGCGGCCGTGAGGCGCTCTACCGCTTCTGTGCCGAGCACGACATTCCCCATGATCGCTGTGGCAAAATTGTGGTCGCCAGCCGGGCCTCGGAACTGCCGGCACTGGAGGAACTGGAACGCCGTGGCCACGCCAACGGCCTGCAGGGCATTGAGCGCCTCGACCGCGCCGGATTGAAAGCCTGTGAACCCTATGTCGAGGGGGTGGCCGGGCTGCGGGTGCCTGAGACCGGCATTGTGGATTATGTTGCGGTCACGCAGGCTTTTGCCCGTCTGGTGACGGCTGCCGGTAGTCGTATCGTCACCGAGGCGGAAGTGTTGGCCGTCGAGAGGCGTGACGGTCGTTTCGAGCTGACAACCCGGGCCGGCAAGGCCAGCGCCCGTTTTCTCATCAACTGTGCCGGACTGCATTGTGACCGTGTCGCCTGGCTGTGCGGTGTCGATCCCGGACTGCGGATTGTTCCGTTTCGCGGGGAATATTACACCCTGAAGCCCCAGCGTCGTTCGATGGTGCGCAATCTGATCTATCCGGTGCCGGATCCCGCTTTTCCGTTTCTCGGCGTTCACTATACCCGCATGATTGACGGGGAGGTGGAGGCTGGACCCAATGCCGTGCTGGCGTTCAAGCGCGAAGGCTACCGCTGGCGTGATGTCAGTCTGCGCGACACCCTTGACACCCTGACCTGGCCGGGTTTTCTGCGGTTGGCCTCGCGTTTCTGGCGGGTGGGGATGCAGGAGTACCGTCGTTCATGGCTCAAGCCCTACATGGTACGCGATCTTCAGAAGCTGCTGCCGTCACTGCGCAGCTGTGATATCCATCGTGCCGGCGCGGGGGTGCGGGCGCAGGCCGTGGCCGCCGATGGTCAGCTGGTGGATGATTTTCGGCTGGTTGAGACGGAAGGGATGGTTCATGTACTCAATGCACCGTCGCCGGCAGCCACGGCGTCGTTGAGCATTGGGGAGACCGTGGTCCGGAAGGCCGTCGCCCATTTCGCGCTGTAGACGAAAAAGTTAAATAAAACGGCCCCTGTTTCAGCGGAAACAGAGGCCGTTTTGTTCGGAGCAAGGGCGCGCAGTGCTACAGGTTTTTATGCAGGGTGCGCAGCAGTTCTTCGGTGGTCGGCCAGTCGATGCATTTGTCCGTCACGGAAACACCGTAGCGCAGATTGGTGCCGTCGCCGATGGGCTGGCTGCCTTCCTCCAGGTTGCTTTCGATCATCAGGGCGCGGATGGAGCGGTTGCCGGCCTTGATCTGCTCCAGGACATTCAGGGCGACGACGGGCTGGCGGCTGTGGTCCTTGTTGGAGTTGGCATGGCTGCAGTCCACCATGATGGATGCGGGCAGCTTGCGCTCGGCCAGCTGTTTCTCTGTTTCAGCAATGGCGGCCGGCTCGTAGTTGGGGCCGTCGCTACCGCCGCGCAGGACAATGTGCACATGGGGGTTGCCGCTGGTCTTGACAATGGCGATTTTGCCCTCGTTGTTGATGCCGAGAAAGCTGTGTTCGTTGGCTGCGGCACTCATGGCGTCCATGGCAATCCGCAGGTTTCCGTCGGTGCTGTTCTTGAACCCGACCGGGAAGGACAGGCCGCTCGACATCTCACGGTGTGGCTGGGACTCCGTGGTGCGTGCACCGATGGCTCCCCAACTGATCAGGCCGGAATAATACTGCGGGGTGACCGTGTCGAGCATCTCGGTGGCAATAGGCAGTTTCAGGTCGGTAATGGCACAGAACAGATGACGCGCGATACCGAGTCCCTTTGAAATCAGAAAGGTATTGTTGAGGTCGGGATCGTTGATCAGACCTTTCCAGCCGACGGTGGTGCGCGGTTTTTCAAAATAGACGCGCATCACCAGCAGCAGTTTATCTTTGACCTCTTCGTTGAGGCGGGCCAGACGGCGGGCATAGTCGATGGCGGCAGCCGGATCGTGAATTGAGCAGGGACCGACAACGATCATCAGCCGCGGATCCCGTCCTTCCAGAACATTGACAATCTGCTGGCGGGCCGTGTTGACAAAATCGCAGGAGCTTTGGGACTGCGGGAAAACCTCTTTCAGTGAGGTTGGTGAGATGACCTGGACAAAGTCCTTGACCTTCAGGTTGTTGGTGCTCTGGTTGTTGGCGTGCGACATGATGGTTGAATCTCCCTTTTCTGGTGCAGATCAAAACAATTCTGCACTCTAGCCGTTTAAGTCCTGCTTGTCAAAACGCACGTGACCCAAAGGGGCGATTGTTGGTAGTATCAACCGTGAGTTTTACCAGAACAAGCTTGCTCCGCGGCGTTAAAACTGCTGCCGATGCGGCTTTTCCGCCTGCAAGACGTTTGACAGACCATCCGTCAGCCCGGTATAACCAGAGGTCATGAATAGGAAGAGGGAGGAAAAGGGGAGAGTTCTCTCCGGCGTTCCCGCGTGTTGGTCGTGTCTCTGTCGATGAGGAAACAATGATTTTACGTGAATTGTTCATGGCGATTGCCGGTCTGGTCGATCTGGCCTTCAGCCTGTATATTTTTGTTCTGGTGGCGCGTGCGGTGCTGTCGTGGGTGAATCCCGACCCCTACAATCCGATTGTGCGTTTTATCCATGCGGCCACCGATCCGGTTCTGTTCCGCATCCGCAAGCTTGTCCCGCTCCAGTTCAGCGGGATCGATTTCTCACCGTTGCTGTTGCTGGTGGCGCTGTCCTTTGTCCAGCGGATTCTGCATGCGATTCTGGTGCAAATCGCCTACAGCTTCTGATGGACCCGTCTGCTCTTGATGTCTGCCTGTCCGCGCAGGCTGGCGGTGTGCAGATTGCCGTCCTGGTTCAGCCCCGGGCGAGTAAAAACGGGGTGTGCGGATTGCAGGGCGAGGAACTGAAGCTGCGCTTGACCTCGCCTCCCGTGGATGGTGCGGCCAACAAGATGTGTTGTGAATATCTGGCGCGTGTCCTGGGTTGTGCCAAAAGTGCCGTCACTCTGGTCAGCGGGCACAGCAGTCGCCACAAGCGGTTACAGGTGAACGGTCTGAATCTGGACGAGGTTCGCCGGGCGCTGCTGCAGGCGCTGGCCTGACACGCCTTTCAACAACAAGGAGATTCTGATGCAACCTTTTGTGTTTCATAATCCGACCCAGATTGTGTTCGGTGCCGGCAGCGTGGCCAAATGTGGCAAGGTGACGGCGCGCTATGGCAAAAAGGCCCTGCTGGTGTTCGGCCGCGACAGTATCCGTCGCACGGGTCTCTATGAACAGGTAACGGGAACTCTGCGCGAGGCCGGGATCAGCTGGATCGACCATGGCGGCGTCAAGTCGAATCCGGTGCTCAGCCATGTCCAGCAGGGAGTGGAAAAAGCAAAGAACCGGCAAGTGGAGGTGGTTCTTGCCGTGGGCGGAGGCAGCGTACTCGATGAGGCCAAGGCCATTGCCGCAGGCGCCTGTTATGACGGTGACGTGTGGGATTTCTTCAGCGATCAGGCCGTGGTCAAGCAGGCACTGCCGCTGGTGACGGTGTTGACCCTGGCTGCCACGGGCTCGGAGATGAACAGCGGCGGGGTCGTGACCAACGAGGCCACACAGCAGAAGTTCAATATCGGCTCACCCCATCTGTTCCCCAAAACCTCCATCCTCGATCCGGAACTGACCTATACCGTGCCGCCGGACTATACCGCCTATTCGGCGGTTGATGCCATCTCTCACCTGCTGGAAGGCTACTTTACCAGTACGGATAGGGCAACGCCGCTGCAGGATCGCTTTGTCGAGGGGCTGGTGAAAACCATTATGGAATGCACCGAACAGATTCTGGCCGATCCGCGGCACGCCGACGCCCGCGCCACCGTGATGTGGTCCGCCACCTGGGCGCTGAACGGACTGTCCACGGCCGGCATCGGGCTCTACGGCTTTCCCAACCACATGATTGAGCATTCCCTCAGCGCGCTTTATGATGTGCCGCATGGTGCCGGACTTTCCATTGTGCTGCCGGGCTGGATGCGCTGGCAGGCGGAGCAGGCTCCGGCCAAGCTGGCCCGTTTTGCCCGTGAGGTTCTCGGATGCGCCGCGGTCAGCGAGCAGGAGGCGGCGCTGTGGGCGGCGGATGGCCTGAAAGCCTGGTTTGAGCGCATCCACAGCCCCGTCTCGCTGTCCCAGGTGAAGATTCCGCAGCAGGACATTCCGGCCATTGCGGCCAATGCGGTGATGCTGGCCGAAAAATGGCATCTTAAAGCCTATACGGCCGAGGTCATCGAAACCATTCTGCGCTACTGTGCGTGAGCCGATGAAGATTGTTTCCTTCAATGTCAACGGCCTGCGCGCCCGGCTGCACCAGCTTCAGGCGCTGATCGATGAGCACCGGCCCGATCTGATCGCGTTGCAGGAAACCAAGGTCCATGACAGTCAGTTCCCACGACTTGAGGTGGAGGCGATGGGCTACCACGTCTGTTTTCACGGGCAGAAAGCCCACTACGGCGTGGCGCTGCTGTCGCGGCAGGAACCCCTGTCCTGGGGTTGCGGATTTGACGGTGATGGTGAGGAGGCGCAGCGCCGCCTGATTTATGGCCGTTATGCCTTTGGTGAGCGCATACTGATCCTCGTCAACGGCTATTTCCCGCAGGGAGAGGGCCAGGATCATCCGGTCAAGTTTCCGGCCAAAGAGAAATTTTATGCCGATCTGTTGCAGTTGCTGGGGGGATACGATCCGCAGCGCGATCTGCTGGCCGTGGTCGGCGATATGAACGTGGCCCCGGCCGATCCCGATGTGGGGATTGGCGCGGAGAACGAGAAGCGCTGGCTGAAGGCGGGGAAGAGCGGTTTTCTGCCCGAGGAGCGGCGCTGGCTGCGACGTCTGCTGGACTGGGGGCTGCAGGACAGCTACCGCTGCTGCTGCCCTCAGGGAACCGATCTGAGCTGGTTCGACTACCGAAGCCGTGGTTTTGAGCAGCAGCCGAAACGCGGTCTGCGGATCGATCTGATTCTGACCAGTGCCGCACTGCAGCCGCTCTGCGCGGCAGCCGGTATCGACTATGGCATCCGTGGCATGGAAAAACCCTCGGATCATTGCCCCATCTGGGCCGAGTTCGAGCTGTAGGCGCGACCGAGCCCGCGAGCTGAACGATAAAGCGCTCCCCGTCGATGGCGGGGAGCGCTTTTTTTGTTGTGAGGATGGACTGGATTTCTTACTGCATGACCGGTGCGGGTTTCTGACCGCTGTCGGCCTGCGGAAAGTTTTCGGCAATCTTGCGCATGGCCACCTGAACTTCGCTCTGCATTTTGCTGAATCCGGCGTCGGTAATCTGCAGGGTTCTGTCGTCGATGCGCTGCAGAAATCCGGTTTGCTCCAGCTTTTTGGTGGCTTTGATCAGTGTCAGCTTGACCTTGTTTTCCGGGGTGGTGTCGCCAACCATCTCGGCGAAGCGCGCGGCAAGATCCACATTCTTGGCGTTGATCAGCAGTTTTTCGGCAAAGGACTCGCCGGGCTGCTTGATGAACTTGCTGAGAAATAAAAAGATGACCGTCTGCCACAGGTGATTGTTCTGGGTTGTCATTGCAGGCTCCTTTTAGCTGAAAATCGCGCTGGATTGTAGCGGGCCGCGGCGTCAAAGTCCAGCCTTGAGCATTATTCGTTATCCAGTGGCTGTGCCCGGATGGCAATCCGGCCATGGCTCAGCTCCGACAGGTGGAGGCTGAAGCGTTGCGCATGCTCCCGGGGCAGACTCAGTTCGATTTGAATGCAATCGCTATACTGCGTGGCATCGATGGTTGCTTCATAGTCGGCCAGCAGGTATTGAATTGACGCCAGCCAGCTGTAATCACAGAGGATCTGCAGTCTGCTGAGGCTGATTTTTTCGCGTAGCGGCAGCCGCTCCAGCGCCTGCAGGACTGCATCGGTGTAGGCGCGTGCCATGCCGCCCTTGCCGAGGCGGGTGCCGCCGAAGTAGCGGCTGACCACCACCGTGATGTCGCCGACCGGGGCATGCAGCAGCGCGGTCAGCATCGGTTTTCCGGCCGCACCCTGCGGCTCGCCATCATCGCTCATCCCGGCCTGTGTGGTGCAGCCCGGTGCGCCGATCACCCGCGCCCAGCAATTGTGATTGGCATTGGCAAACTCGTGCCGGATCTGCTGCACAAAGGCCTCGCTCTGCTCGCGATCCGCCGTGGGGCAGATGGTGGCGATGAAGCGGCTGTGCTTCACCTCGGTTTCATGACGATACCAGCCGGCGGGCACCGGGTAGCGCGATCTGGTCATGAATGGCTGAACGACACCTCGACATCAGCGCGGTGTTCGGGGTTGATCTCCCACAATTTGCGAGCCGTGAAGCGGAACTGGTTGGCGATCAGCACGTCGGGAAACTGGGCGATGCGGATGTTGTAGAGGTTGACGTACTCGTTGAACAGTTCGCGCCGGTCGGCGATCTGGTCTTCCAGTTCGCTGATGCGGTTGCTCAGGGCGCGAAAGGCGCCGTCGGCCTTGAGGTCGGGGTAGCGTTCTACCACGGCAAACAGGGAGCGCAGGGTGTCGGTCAGAAAGTTCTGGGCGTTTTTCTGGGCTTCTTCGCCGCTGGCGTTGCCGACCATCGAGCGCGCCTTGATCACCGCCTCCAGGGTCTGCTTCTCGTGCTGCATGTAGCCTTCGCAGACCTTGATCAGTTTCGGCAGCTCATCAAAGCGCTGTTTGAGCAGCACGTCGATGTTGCTCCAGGCCTTGTCCGTGTCGTTTTTCATGCGGATCAGACCGTTGTAGATGAGGATGGCATAGCCGACCAGGCCAATAATCAGCAGCAGTAATACGGCGAGAACAATGAGTCCGGTCATGGAACACTCCTTCAGGGCTAAAAAAGATGAAAGAACCGTGCGGCACGGATGATGGCCCAGATGGCCAGACCCAGGCCGCCGGTCAGCAGCGGAACAATAATCAGGTTGTAGTTGAAGGTCAGGTGCGCTTCTGAAGCGGTTTCGGCGATGAGGTATGGCAGGCGCTTGCGTGGCGGTTTGCCGATGACCAGGGTTTCGTCGGTTTTGCCTTTTCTGGTCAGGGTTTCATGAAGCAGCTGCTGTTCCATGTCGCGGCGTGCCTCATCCCATTCGCTGGCGTCAATCTGTCCGTCGCCGTTGCGGTCATACTTTCGGATGCGTTGCGGGTCCGATTTCAGTTGACTCAATCTGTCCCGCAGCTGCTCAGATCGGTTGGGTCCATGCTGCCGGCGATGAGCAAAGCCCATGACATACAGGTAAGCGCCTTCGTAGAGCACTTCCTCGACCCATTTTTCATTGGGATTATTGTCCATATTGCCGAACAGCAGACTGCCTTCACCACTCTTTCCTTCATTGACGGATTTGACTTTCAGTGTGGCTCCGGTGGGGTCAATTTGAATCGTGCCGGTGTCGTCTTCAAGCGCAAAGGGTACATGGCCACTGCTGGCGACACTGATGAGTTGCCACTGGTTGTCTTTGCCGCCTCGACGGTAGCGCTTCAGGCAGTAGTAGACGCAGGGCAGGTGGGTCACGGGTGATACGACAGCGTACAGGCGTTTGGCCCGACCGTGGATTTCCACCAGGCCCATGGCGACGGAGCGGATGCGGCTGGTCGGCGTATTCTGAATATGGCGTTTCAGACTCAGATGGTAAAAGCCCGCGATAAAACAGAGGGTAGCGGCCAATCCCTGAACCAGGCCGCTGCCGACAGCGTCGTGCAGAAACCATTGAGGCCCGTTATGGCTCAGATTCGTCGCGATGGAGAGGCCGATGGCTGCCGCGAGCATAAACAGGCGCCCACCTTTCAGGTGCAGTCCGATGCCCGACTGGCTTTCCGCTGCCGGAGGGGGCGGCAAGGGCGGCATAGAGGGTGTCGTGGCCTGAGAGGGCTGGGGTGGATGGGGTCCTTCGGCGTTGGAAAGAATCTCCGTCAGCGACTCCAGGCCTTCAACTGCCGGTCCCAGCAGGGGGGTTGCAAGCCGGTCTGAATCTTGATTTTTATGGCGCAGCTGGAGGATGTCGGCCATCAGCCAGCCGTAAGCGGTGAGTGCGGCCAGATTGTGCTTGCTGTGATAAGCCTCGTCTCCTGCCACCGGGCTGATGGCGCAGTCGGGCAGGAATGAGAGCCCTAGCCCGCTGTAGAGAGGCAGTGGTGAAACCTTTTCCCGGATCAGCTGCAGCAGGTTCTGCAGGTTGCGGTTACGACTGAGACTTGCGGCATCGCCAAGTTGTCGGTGGTCGAATCGGCCCGGCAGGATACGTACCCCGTGATCGGGTTGTCCGGTTTCGTCGAGCCAGTACAGATCGAGGATCGGACTGTAACGAAAAATTTCTTCTTCCAGTTCTTCTGCTGGAAGGGGAGTTCCATGGCCTGAATGCCCGTAGACATTGCGTACCAACAGACGCTTCAGGCCTTTTTCAACCAGTTGGCCTGACAGGTCGGCCAAGATGGCGATGACAGGCTGGCCGGCCTCAAGGACGATTTTTTTCTCCCGGCATTGGAAAATGATTTGTTCCGCCCTGAGCTCCAGTCCATTGATGGTTTCCGGCGCGAAGGCCGCGGGTGTTGGCGTAAACAACCAGTGCTGTCGGTTGTGTTGCCTGAGCCGGTCGGCCATGGTTTGCAGCCTGTGTTCTGGTCCCTTGGCCAGCATCGCGAGCTGGTGGCCTTTCAGGCGCTGGCGCAGGCTGTAAGCATCAAGCTGTCCGCAGGTCGCCAGATCGTGAATCAGTTCCGGCGGGGCGTCATCGGGGCTGGCCTCGACAAACAGCCGAGCATTACCGTTGCTGTTGCTCATGAACCACAGCCCTGTCCGCTGCTTCGGTTGTGGAAGAGTGTCCGGAGATGTTGCAGCTTTTGACCACCACGGCAAAGGCCATCAGGGTAAGAATGACCAGAAAAAAACCGAGATAGTTTTCCGATGTAAGTGGGTCCTTTTTTTTCATGTCTGTCCCTCGTTGTGTCGAGCTTTCTCGGCTAGCTGAGCAGGATGGCCAGCCAGTGCCACTCCTCGGTGCTCTCCAGGACGATTTTGACCACCATGGTCAGGGGTACGGAGAGCAGCATACCCACTGGCCCGAGAATCCAGCCCCAGAATACCAGGGAAATGAGGACGACCAATGGCGATAGCCCGAGCTTCTGGCCCATGAAACGCGGTTCAACCACGTTGCCGATAATGACGTTGATCAGGATGTAGCCGATGGCGGCCAGAGCGAAACAGGCGATGCCATGTTGTACCAGGGCCAGCAGAACCGCGGGGATTGCGGCAATGATCGAGCCGATATTGGGGATGAAGTTGAGCAGGAAGGCCAGCACGCCCCACAGCAGGGGGTAGTCGACCTTGAGGAGCAGCAGGATCGCGACGACTAGCCCACCGGTGAGCAGGCTGACGGCGGTCTTGATGGCCAGATAGCTCTGAACGCTGTCGGTCATGCGTGAAAAGCGTTTGAGCGATGGCTCCGGCTGCTGCGTTGCCTGCTGAAGCTTCTGCGGCATGGAGGTGGCTTCGAGCAGGATGAAAATAACCGTCAAAACAATGAGGAAGCCATCGGTCAGGACTGCGCCGAGACTGCTGAGGGTGTTGGCGGCAATCTTCATGGCGACGCTCGGGTCGAAGTAGTCCAGAATAATCTGGGGCGAGATTTCAATGCCGATCTGGTTCAGCCAGCGGAACAGGGCACGGGTTTCTTCACGGACCTGAGACTGATAGGTCGGCAGGGTCAGGGAGAAATCGTGCAGCGAGCTGCCGATAAACAGGGTCAGTGTCAGCCCGGCCGTTAACGCGAGACCGACGACGAGAAAGACACTCAGTGTCTGCGGGATCTTGCGCCGGTTGAGGGCACAGAGCAGGGGCAGGCAGAGAATGGCGATGAACGCGGCCAGCAGAAACGGCACAATCAGTTCTTTCGCGCTTTTCATGCCAGCGAGGATGACGACAAGGCTGGCGGCGGTGACCAGCAGCGAAGGACGCGATGGAAGAGCGGGCGGGAGGTTTGTCATGGTCATTCAGTCACAACCTGGAAAGGGTCGATGCGTCAGCTTTTCTTCGCGGAACATGCGATGCTCGGACCGGTCACCATAGCAGACCGGGGAGCTACAGCAAAAGATAACACGTTTGAATTTGTAGACAAATCGAAATGGCCTGCTATGCTCCAAGATATTGTTAATTGACTGAAATTCTTCGGGAGATACGCATTTTGAGCCCATTCGTCCTTCGTTCGCTTGTGCTGTGCGCATTGTGTCTTTGCTGCTCAGGTTCCCCGGCCTTGGCCATTAACTGGCTGACTCTTCAGGGTCTGGAGGCGCCAGGAGCTTCGGCGATCAACTTCGGCGGATTTGTTCAGCTTGATTACCAGAATGCCGGTGGTGGAAAGCTTCCGGCGGGACCTTTTGCCGGGCAGTCCATGGCGTCCGGGCTGGTCGGGCCGAATCTGCGCTCAAGTGCCGAGAGCAATCTGCGTAAAT
>JAFGXV010000045.1 GCA_016936455.1 Desulfuromonadaceae bacterium | reverse complement strand
CTTTTAAATGGAGCGGGAAACGGGACTCGAACCCGCGACCCTCAGCTTGGAAGGCTGATGCTCTAGCCAACTGAGCTACTCCCGCCCTGAACAGACCTTTTACAACCCAGGACTCCCCCACCTTGCATGCGTAGTCACTGCTTTCGCTCCTACGCCATGTCAGGCAGCTTCGTCCAGAAATGAATTTGTGGTGGAGGGGGGAGGATTCGAACCTCCGAAGTCGAAGACGGCAGATTTACAGTCTGCTCCCTTTGGCCGCTCGGGAACCCCTCCAAAGGACTTTATGAAAGGCTTGCGCCTATTTTTTATCACTGGAGCTGGCGAGAGGAATTGAACCCCCAACCTACTGATTACAAGTCAGTTGCTCTACCGATTGAGCTACGCCAGCACAGAGTGGCATTGTTTACATCAATCGCCTGCATAATGCAAGCGTTTTTTACACCCATTGTTGCCGTGCGACGAACGTGCAGGGTTATAATAAATTCCCTTTCTTCTGTCAACCAGCTTTTAAAAAGCCAATGCATTTTTTTTCGCCTGCCGCTGCCGCACCGCCTCAAACAGCGCCACGCCGGCCGCGACCGAGACATTCAGCGACTCGACCGCCCCCGGCATGGTAATGCCGACAGTCCGATCACAGGCCTGGCTGACAGCGGGTCGCAAACCTTTTCCTTCACTCCCGACCACCAGTGCAATATCACCCGTGAGGTCCACATCGTACAGACTGGCTGCCCCGCCACCGGCAAGGCCATAAACCCAGACGCCCTGATCTTTAAGCAATTCCAGCGAACGCGCCAGATTCGTCACCTGACACAGGGCCATGCGACTGATTGTCCCCGCAGAGGCTTTCTCAACGACCGCCGTCACCGGACAGGAACGATCCTTGGCAAAGACGATGCCATGGCATCCCGCCGCAGCCGCCGACCGAATCAACGCACCGAAATTATGCGGATCCATCACACTGTCGAGAACCAGATAAAAACGGGAACCTGCCACCTCTCGCTGCAGCAGCTCCTCCAGGGCCAGCAGGCGCAATGGTGCCACCCGTGCGACCACGCCCTGATGTTTATCGGTCCCGGCCAACCGGCTCAGCGCATCCCGCTCACAGCGCTCAACCGAAATACCAGCCTCTTGAGCCTGTGCCAGCAGATCCTGCTGACGGGGCTTCAGACTGCCCCGAACCAGAACCAGCTGCGCCAAAGAACGGCCCTGACGCAACGCCTCGGCGACCGCATTCAACCCATAGAGCACATCTGCCATACACTAGTCCTGCGCGGCCATTTCAGCCACAATCGCCCGTGCCGCAGCCACCGGATCTTGAGCCCGCGCAATCGGCCGGCCGACAACCAGATAGTCCGCGCCAGCGGCAATCGCCGCCCCCGGCGTCATGACGCGCTGCTGGTCGTCCAGTGCTGCCGTAGCCGGTCGCACCCCTGGGGTCACCACGAGAAAATCCCGGCCGCAGGCCTGACGCACCAGCGTCATCTCCTGCGCCGACGCCACAACCCCATCAAGCCCGGCCTGCTGTGCCAACGAAGCCAGCAACGGCACCATCTCCGCTACCGGCCGCTCGATGCCCACCCGCCGCAGATCCTCCTCCGTTGACGAAGTCAAAATGGTCACCGCCAACAGGATCGGCCGTGCCAAGCCCTCCGCATCACAAAGCGCCTCCACCTCTTCGGCCATGGTGCGCATCATGCTGAACCCGCCCAGGGCGTGAACATTGAACATCCGCACACCGAGACGGGTGGCTTCAACAGCCGCCTTGGCCACGGTATTGGGGATATCATGGTATTTCAGATCCAGAAACACTTCGCCCCCGGCTGCACGGACCATTTCCACCACCTGCGGCCCGCAGCGGGTAAACAGCTGCTTGCCCACCTTGAACAGGCCGACTTCGCCCTGCAGGCGCTCCACCCAGGATTGCGCCTCGTCGAAGGTCTCCACATCCAGAGCAAAAATAAGACGTTCTTTCATCACTTCTCCTTGTGCGACTGCTTAAACCATCAGTTTTTTGGCACGCTCGACAATCTCCTGCACCCGCTGGATCAAGTCATTACTGAATTTGGCACCCAGTTCCCGGCGGGCGCACATACATTCCATGTAAACCAGTTCGGTCAGGGCATCGACCAGCAGCCGTTTCTGCTCCCGCAGCTCCAGCCCACACAAATTCTTAACCAGCTGCCGCCCATCGACCGTGCCGTCCGCCTTGATCTGCACCCCGCGAAAAACATAAACCAGCGGATGAGGGACGCTGCGCATAAAGCGATTGACCTCCTCGCGCAGGCCAGACAACCGGGGAGAAACTGTCTCATACAGCAGCGACAAGACACCGTTAAAAACCTCTAGCAGCTCAGCAAAGGCATCGTTAAGCGGTGGCTCTTCCGCCGCCTTGACCTCAACCATTTTTTTGTCCGCCAGCTGGTAGAGAACCCGCAGGGCATCGTACTCGGAAATGCCACTGCACGCGACCATCTGGCCGACGCTCGCGGGACCGGAATAGAGCTTGGTGAGCAGCCTCTTCTCTTCATCACTCAAGTCGTTGGGCGCCCGTCCCGTGTATTCGAGCAACGCATCAAGGGAACGCAGCTTGCGCAGATACAGCGCCCGCTCATCGATACGGCGCAAACCTTCCATGATAAGATTCTGGGTGCTCATGGACAGACGCACGATATCATCGCGCTGCATGTCCGTAGTCGCTACAAAGTAGCCTCCCCCCTCATGACAGGCAAACAGGTTGTAGACAATACACTCAACCTGATGGCGGGTGGCCAGCCACAGATCGCGTGCGGCTACTAGGTTTTTCTTCACCAGCACCTGACTGAGGACATCCCCCGACTTCATTTCGCCACGCAGGGTGCGCAGCTGACTGCGCTCCAGTTTGCCCAGCTCGCAGAGGATTTCCCCCAGTTCATCGTCCAACCGCTCGCTGGTGGCAAAAATAATCTCTCCCTCCTGAAAAAAAATCTGCCGGTCGCCATCAGCCAGAGTCAGGTAGAGAATGCCCGTCTTGCGAAACATGTTGAAAAACGACAGCAGATCAGCGATTCCCACCTCGCCCAGCGTCGCGGCCATCGACGGAACGCCCTGGCCTTCCGTCGCCAGCAACACATGGGCAGGCGATGTCGAGGCCACCAGCAGATTCGGGCTGGCCAGCGACTTGATCACCCGCTGCGGCAGGGCCACGCGACCGCTGTCGTCTACAGCGACCCGGTACATCAGCAGGCCTCAAGCGCCTGACGAACACGCTGTACCAGCCAGTCCGCGGCCTGCTCTACGGCCACCTGCTGCGTTTCCCCGTCGCAACGCAACTGTACCTCGACCACGCCCTCTTTGAGGGATCGACCGCCAATGGTCACCCGGATCGGAATACCGACCAAATCCGCATCCTTGAATTTGCTGCCCGGACGCTCGTCACGATCATCGAGCAACACTTCCACCCCTTGATCCTGCAGGGTTCGATAGAGCGAGTCCCCGGCTTCACGCACCGCGTCATCCTTCGGGTTCAGTTCCAGCACCAGGACCTGGAACGGCGCAATTGGCATCGGAAAGATAATGCCGTTTTCGTCATGGTTCTGCTCGATGGCCGCAGCCACCGTGCGACCGATACCGATGCCGTAGCAGCCCATCACCAGGGGCTCTTCCCGGCCTTCCGCATTAAGCACGGTGGCACCGAGGGCTTTGGAATACTTGGTGCCGAGCTTGAACACGTGCCCAACTTCAATACCGCGCCAGGCCTCCAGGGTACCGGCGCAACGGGGACAGCCATCCCCGGCCTGGGCCTGCCGCAGATCGGCAAAAGAGGATACCGCTACGTCACGGTCGAGATCGACATGGCAGTAGTGTGCATCGACCTCATTGGCGCCAACGATAAAATCGGCCATATTCTTCACATCGAGATCCGCCAGAATTCGGCAAGGCAATCCGACCGGACCGGCGAAGCCGACCGGGGCGCCGGTCAACTGCTGCACCACATCATCGGCCGCCAGCTGCACATGCTGACAGCGCAGATAACGGCACAACTTGATTTCGTTCAGCTCATGATCACCACGTAGCAGCACGGCCACGCGATCGCCCTGATCCGTTTCCAGCAGCAGGGTCTTCACCAACTGGGCAAGCCCCACCCCCAGAAACGCGGCCACTTCCGCCACACTCTTCTTGCCCGGCGTCGCCACCTTTTCCATCGGACCATCAGGACCGGGCCGGTCAAGCGCGCTCCGGCGCACCTCCGCTTTCTCAACATTGGCGGCGTATTCACAGCCATTACAGGAGACGATGGCGTCCTCACCCGATTCGGCCAGCACCATAAACTCGTGTGAAGAGGAACCGCCGATATTGCCGGTATCGGCCTCCACCGCCCGGAAATCCAGACCGCAGCGCCTAAAGATGCGCTGGTAAGCCTGATACATCTTATCGTAGGCACTATCAGCAGCGGCGGAATCAAGATCGAAGGAGTAGGCGTCCTTCATGATGAATTCGCGCCCGCGCATCAGGCCGAAACGTGGCCGGATCTCGTCGCGGAACTTGCCCTGAATCTGATACAGGTTCAGGGGCAGCTGACGGTAGGATTTCACCGTGCCCCGCACCACATCGGTAATCACTTCCTCATGGGTCGGGCCCAGGCAGAACTCGGTATCCTTGCGGTCACGGATGCGCAGCAGTTCCTTGCCGTACTGCTCCCAGCGGCCGGATTCCTGCCACAGCTCCGCCGGGATGACCATCGGCATCAGCAGTTCCAGCGCGCCGGCACGATCCATCTCCTCGCGCACAATCTGCTCGACCTTGCGCACCGAACGCAGGCCCAGAGGCATATAGGTGTAAATCCCGGCAGCAATCTTGCGGATCATGCCGGATCGCATCATCAGCTGGTGGCTGGCGATCTCGGCGTCAGCGGGGTTTTCTTTCAAAGTCGGCATCAGATACTGGCTTAAACGCATAGCGGTTTTTTCCTGTCAACGGGAGGCTAATGAATCAAATCAATAAAAATTCCGGAACAATCCTCGAAAACTAGACTATTTCCTTATAAATTGCAATATGACAGGATAGGAACAACCGGAATGAGACCCCGTGCGACGCCCCGCGCTGAAAAGGATGACGAGCCGCCATGAAAGAAACCCTGACCCTGAACACCCTGGTGCAACACGTGCTGGCCGGCACCCCACTGCTGGCCGTGGCCACGGACAATGAACAGCGTTCCATCAAGCTGGTGCAGACCGCCATTGAACGCGCCATGAAAGACCTGCCGCAGGTTCCGGTCTGGGACTGCATCAATGGCTTCAGCGGCCAGCCCGCCACCACCGCCCCCCAGGCCGCCCTGAGCTGGGCGCTGGAGCAGCCGGGAGCCGGGGTCTACATCTTTACCGATCTGCACTGGTACTGGCACGACGCCCCCCAGATCCAGCGCCTGCTGCTCAACTTCATTTACCAGCGCGGTAGTCAGCGCAAGACCCTGGTCTTTGTCGCCAACCGTTTTGAGCTACCGGAAGTGCTTCAGAACCAGATGGTCCAGCTGGTCCATCCCCTGCCTAACGCCGCTGAGTTGAGCAATTTCCTGGAGAGCAGCCGCGACAACGACCCCTTCATCGAAGCCCTGCTGCGCGAAGACAACGCCCTGCAGCATCTGATAACGGCAGCTCTGGGCCTCGATCTGCTGCGCCTGGACCGCGCCCTGCGCCTGGCACGCGTCAGCAAGATCAACCAGCTCGACGAAGTGGTAGCGGCCCTGCACCTCGACAAAAAGCGGGCTATCGAACAATCGGGGGTATTAGAATTCGTCGACAACCGTCTCAGCGAAGAGCAGGTCGGCGGCATGGAGAACCTGAAAAAATGGATGGCCAAACGGGAACAGGCCTTCGGTGCCGAAGCGTTGGCGCACGGTGAGAACCTGCCCAGTGGCGTGCTGCTGATGGGGATCAGCGGCTGCGGCAAGAGTCTGTTCGTCAAGGCCATTGCCGCGCGCTGGTATCTGCCGCTGCTGCGCCTGGATATGGCCACGGTCTACGAGGGCACCTACGGCAGCCCGGAGCACAGCCTGCATCAGGCCTGTCGGCTGGCGGAAGCCATGTCTCCCTGCGTATTGTGGATCGACGAACTGGAGTCCGGGATTTCCGATCAGGGGTTCAAGTCCGGCGGCGGCGCGGCCTCGCGTGTGCTCGGCTACTTCCTGACCTGGATGCAGGAGAAGCAGAGCCCGGTCTTCGTCGCGGCCACGGCCAACGCCATCGAGATGCTGCCGGCCGAGGTGTTGCGCAAAGGGCGCTTCGATGAAATCTTCTATATCGCCCTACCGGGGCTCAAAGAGCGCCGCACCATCTTCGAGATCCACCTGCGAATGCAGGGATTCGATCCGCAGCAGTTCGACCCCGAGATGCTGGCCCATTCAAGCAAGGGCTTTTCCGGCGCCGAAATCGAGCAGGCCGTGGCCAGCGGCAAATTCGAGGCCCAGTCCCTGCAGCGCCCCATGACCCAGAAGGACATCATGGAAGCCCTCGGAAAAACCGTCCCCATCTCCGTCACCATGGCCGAACAGATCAAGAAGATCGAAGCCTGGGCCTTCAAGCGCGCGGTACCGGCCAGCGATCAGAGCGGGTCCTGAACAAGCCCCAAGCTAATCCGGCTTCGCCCCCAGCTGCTCCGCCGCCATCTGCTCGGCTTCGGCCACCAGGGCGTCAGCCAGCTCGCGCTGCGGCAGGCGGCGGATGATTTCTCCGTGCCGGAACAGCAATCCCATATCCTTGCCACCGGCAATACCGAGATCCGCTTCACGCGCCTCGCCGGGACCATTGACCACACAACCCATCACGGCAATGGTGAGAGGAACACTCAGGTGCTGCAGGCGGCGCTCAACCTCCTCGGCCACGGATATCAGATCGATCTGGCAGCGGCCGCAGGTAGGGCAGCTGATAAATCTCGGCCCGCGCTGGCGCAGTTCAAGAGCCTTGAGAATCTCCCAGCCGACACGCACCTCTTCCACCGGATCGCCGGTGAGCGAAACGCGCAGGGTATCGCCGATGCCGTCATAAAGCAGGGCGCCGAGACCGACGGCGCTCTTGATGGTTCCGGCCCAGGTGGTTCCGGCTTCGGTAATCCCGACATGCAGCGGGTAATCCACCTGCGTCGCCAGCAGTCGGTAGGCCGCCACCGTGCGCCGCACGTCCGACGCTTTAAGACTGACCTTGAGCTGCGGGTAATTCAATTCCTCCAGAATGCGGATATGACCGAGGGCGCTTTCCACCATGGCCTCGGCTGTGGCATGACCGTGCTTCTCAAGCAACTCCTTTTCCAGCGAACCGCCATTGACACCGATACGGATCGGCACCTTCCGCTCCTGACAGGCAGCCACCACCTCAACCACTTTCCAGCGCTCCCCGATATTGCCGGGATTGATACGCAGACAGGCGACACCACTCTCCAGCGCCTGCAGCGCCAGGCGGTAATCAAAATGGATATCCGCCACCATCGGTATCGGGCAGCCCTGGACAATCTTGCCTAGCGCTGCCGCAGCCTCGGCGTCAGGCACGGCACAGCGGATAATCTCGCAGCCAGCCGCCACCAGCGCCCGGATTTGCGTCAGGGTGGCCTCAACATCGCGCGTATCGGTATTGCACATGGACTGCACCGTCACCGGCGCCATGCCGCCGACCTGCACCGCTCCCAGCTGTAGCGACCGTGTCGGCCGTCGTTGCTCCTGCTGCTCCATAAAGTTACTCTCCCGCGGTGGCAATCGCCGCGTTGCAGAATAGAAGGGATTGAATAGCGCTGACATCTAGCCACATTCCCTTAATCGGGTCAAGCCGCAAGCCAATCCACTGCCCCCCTCAGCGCATCCGGGCTGTTAGGCCATTGACAGCTGACGGTGGAGTCGCTACCGTGCGCGGGACAGGTATCAACCCCCACAGTGTGTCAAAGGATCGTCCATGTCAGTAAATAAAAAATCGCCCGTCAGTAAAAACAATAAAAAAAAGCCGCACAACCATCAGCCGCCGCGCTCCGTCGTCATTGAGCACCTCAACAGTGATGGTGTCGGCACCCTGCGCGAAGACAGCAAGGAAGTGTGGGTCGCGGGCAGCCTACCGGGCGAAAAAGTCCTCGTCGCCATTGAGCACGAAGGCCAGCACCGTCGTATCGGCCACCTGCTCAAAGTGCAACAGCCCAGCCGGGCACGCATCAAGCCACCCTGTGCACTGGCACCGCGCTGCGCCGGCTGCCCTATTATCCATATGAACTACACCGAGCAGGGTCACTTTAAAAATGAGCTTATTCAGCGTGCCCTGTCTCTCTACCCTAACCTGTCCTCACTGCAACCCGGCGAGATCTGGTCGGCGACCAAGCCGCTGGGCTACCGCACCACCGCCAAACTGGCGCTGGCCAAGGTTGGCGGGAAAGCCCTGGTGGGTTTGTATCAGCGCGGCAGTCATCGTGTTATCGACCTCAGCGACTGCCCCCAGCATCATCCACTCATCAATCGGATTGCCCAAGCGCTGCGCGAGGAAATCGAAAAACAGGACCTGCACGTCTACAATCCCATCAACCGCCGCGGACTTCTGCGCTATCTGGCGGTACGGGTGAGCCCGACCTACAACAAGGCGCTGGTTACCCTGGTGTGCAGTGAACGAAACTACCGGGAGATGACCCATCTTGCCAAATGGCTGAAAAAGAAAGTTCCAGAAATTGTTGGCGTTCACCAGAACGTTAACGCGTCATCCGGCAATGTTATTTTCGGACCCAACACCTTCAAGATTCTGGGAGCTGACGACCTGATCGACCAGATCGGCGATGTACGACTGCGGCTGTCCCCGAGTTCCTTTTTTCAGGTCAACCATGAACAGGCCGCACGAATCTATCATCAGGTTACCCGCTGGGCCGACCTGAAACCCGGCATGACCGCCCTCGACATCTATTGCGGCATCGGCGGCATTGCGCTGCACCTGGCGGCCAGTGGTGCTCACGTCACAGGCGTTGAGATCAACCCGGAAGCGATCCACAATGCCAGGGCCGCGGCCCAGATGAACAAGCTGTCGCACTGCAGTTTTATCACGGGTGATGCGTCGGAGGTGATGGAAGACCTGCGGCTGGATCTCGGCAGCGTCGATGTCGCCGTCATCAATCCACCCCGCAGCGGCTGTTCCGAAGACGTTCTGGGCAGCCTGGTCGCGTTGAAACCCTCCACGTTGATTTACGTTTCGTGCAACCCTCACAGTCTGGCCCGCGACCTGGACTACCTGATACGCCACGGGTACCAGCCCTGCGAACTGCAACCGGTTGACATGTTCCCTCAGACCCCGCATGTTGAGTCTCTGGTGCGACTGTGCCCCAAAAACGTTGACAAACCCAACACCAACGCATAGAGAATGCCGATAATAAAAATTATCACATGCCATCACTTGCCTAAAAACTGAAATGGTGCCACCCATGACAACTCTCGATTGCCGCGACCTGCAATGCCCCCGCCCCGTGCTGGAAACCCGCAAACACCTGCTGGACCATCCCGGTGAAGCCGTTACCGTTCTGGTGGCGGATGAAATCGCCCAGGCCAACGTCAGCCGACTGGCCGCCAAGGAAGGCTACCAAGTCAGCGCTGAAAAAATGGAAGACGGTATCCGCCTGAATCTGGCGCTGGCCGCCGACTTCCAGTGCCAGATCAGCGAAACGGCTGATGCCACGGCCAACAACGTGGTCTACATCGCCAGCGCGTGCATGGGCCAGGGTGCGGACGAACTGGGGGAGGTTCTGATGCGCAACTTCATCTTCACGTTAGGCGAAGTCCACCCCCTGCCCAAAGCCATCCTGTTCGTCAACAGCGGGGTAAAACTCACCTGCAACGGCTCGGCCGTACTGGAAGCGCTGGAGAAACTGGCGCACGCCGGCGTCGAAATCGCCTCCTGTGGCCTATGTCTTGAATTTTTTGGCCTCAAAGAGCAACTTCAGATCGGCCGGGTCTCCAATATGCTCGAAACCGTTGAAGCACTGAGTGCCGCCGACCGCATCATCAACCCCTGACGCGCGGCGGGAAAATCTCTTGAACCCAAACGGTCGACCTGCTATAAAAGACGTCGTCTGGTCGAGGGGGAGTAGCTAGTAGCCTGGTGGCGCTCACGGTCTTCAAAACCGATGGGGGGCGTATCCCGTCCCCGGTGGGTCCGATTCCCATCTGCTCCCGCCAGAGTCCATCCGAGACAATCCAAGAAAGTCCACAAACCCGCTAAAAAAGCGGGTTTTCTTTTGCCTAGCGTCTGGCTAGGTCCATCCCGATCCGTTGACATCCACGAAATTTGTTGGGAGATCCGTTGGTCTATGAGGTGTGCTGTTGGTATGAATCAGGAAAACTGGCTCCTGAGCATCCCGGTCAGTTCATCTGTCGGAATAGGTTGGCTGAAATAATATCCCTGGCCATAGCGACACCCCTTACGGGACAGGAAAGAACGCTGCGCCTCGGTCTCAATCCCTTCCGCAATAACGCCAAGCCCCATGTTGCGGGCCAGGTCGATAATGGAAACAGCGATTGCCGCGTCATTGGGGTCTTCGACAACATCACGCACGAAGGAGCGGTCAATCTTCAGATAATCGATGGGAAACCGCTTGAGATAGGCCAACGAAGAATACCCGGTACCAAAATCATCGATCGACAGCTTGACACCCAGACGACTGAGGCGAACCATGGTTTCAATGGCGCGGTTGACATCCTCCATGAGAATGCTTTCGGTAATTTCCAGATCGAGGCTCGTCGCCGGGAAACCGGTTTCCTGCAGAATACGCGTCACCATTTCCACCAGATCGACCTGGCGGAACTGACGGGCAGAAATATTTACGGCGATCCGCAACGGGAACAACCCTTCACCCTGCCACATGGCCCCCTGAGTGCAGGCTCTGCGCAGTACCCACTCGCCAATCGGCACGATGAGCCCGGTTTCCTCCGCCAGCGGAATAAAATCCAGGGGGGAAATCGTCCCATGCTGGGGATGGCACCAGCGGACCAAGGCCTCAACCCCGATAATCTGGCGCGTCATCAGGTCATACTGCGGTTGATACTGCAGCATCAACTCCTCCTGCTCGACGGCCTGACGCAATGCCGCCTCCATCATGAGCAGCTCGCTGGCCCTTTCGTTCATGCCCGGCGCGTAGAAGTGGTAATTGTCCCGACCCAACTCCTTGGCCCGGAACATGGCGGCATCCGCGGCTTTCAGCAGAGCCACAACATCTTGACCATCTTGCGGGTACATACTGATGCCGATACTGGATGTGACAAACAGTTTATAGTCATCGACCTGAATCACCTCAGCCAGCTTGTGACTGATCTCTTCAGCAATCATCACCACATTTTCGACGCTGATGGTCTGATCAATCAGGATGGCAAACTCATCGCCGCCGAGGCGCGCCAGCGTATCCACATCGCGCAGACAGTTCCGCAGTCGGGTGGCCACTTCACACAAAACCCGGTCACCGACTTCGTGCCCGAGAGAATCATTGATTTTTTTAAAATGATCCAGATCAAGAAACAGAATACCAAGCCGATGGTGCATCAGTGTTGCCATGGCGATGGCATGCTGGAGGTGGTCACTGAACATCTGCCGATTGGGCAACCCGGTCAGCGCATCGTGATAGACCAGATAATTGAGATGATCTCGGTTCTCCTGCAACAACTGCTGAGACTGCTCGCGTTCGATCTCGGCGCCGACACGCGCAGCCATGATCGCCAGCACGTCCCGAGCACGCTCAAAGTTCTGTATCGGCTTACTGGAAAGGATACTGATGACGCCGATAGTTTTCCCACTCTGGTCGTTGACCGGCGTCCCGACATAGCCCTGAGCAGCCAACTCAATAACAATTGCCGATGAGGGGAACATCCGGAGAAGCCCCTGATGAATCATAATCGTCCCATCATCCAGCACTTTCTGACACGGGGTCCCCTGGGCCTGGAACTCATAGCCAGACAGTTGAACACCCCGTCGACATGTCGCCAGAGAACGAACCTTTCCATTGCCAGCCAACGCCCCAACGATCGTGCAGTCAGCCTCAAACCAGTTGCACAGCTGCTCAGCCACGCGCCGATAACACTCCCCCCCCGTATAACCGAGGGTTCCCTCCACCAAGGCCTGCAACGCGGTTTCAACCTGCTTAAAGCGACTGATATCCTGAATCGTACCGACCAGCCCCATCATCTTACCCTGACGATCAAACAAGGGCGCCTTATTGAAAAGAACCTGCTTAACCGAGCCGTCAGTACAGTTGAGACTGCTTTCGTAGGTTCGGGTCTGCCGGCTGTCAAAGACGCGGGCATCTTCGCGTCGGGCGATTTCAGCCCGTTCAGGGGGATGAATCCCCATGACACTCTGATGGACGATCTGATCGCGCGACCGCCCGATCATTTTTTCGTAGCTCTGATTGCAGCCGAGATAGGCCCCTTCCACGTTCTTGTAGAAAATCGGGTTGGGAATCGCGTCGATCAGGCTCTGCAGGAAATGCAGTTCTTCCTGACGCTGACGCTCATTGCCGAGGCGCTCCAGTTCGGATGCAGCCCGCAGCGCAAACATGCGCATGGCATCTTCAAGCTGTTCGATATTTTCCATGGGCTTGCGACTGAAAACGGCCAGCGGCCCCATGGCTTCGCCGCGAGAATTGAGCAGCGGGATGCCGATATAGCTGTCGACTTCCATCTGAATTGCCAGATGGTCGAGGGGAAAAAGCTTGATGACATCGCGCGGGTAGTATTTCAGCCCCTGCTCGATGACGACATCGCAGGGCGTGTTTTCCAGCGGAAATTCGATATTATCAATGATCTGGCCATCGGCATAGACAGCCTCGGTCAACACAAATCGCTTATTGGCATCACTGAATTCACCAACAAAGGCGTAATCAGCATTGGCCACCTTGGCCAGCTGCTCCATCAGTGCCGCAAAAAAAGCCTCACCGACCAGTCCAACGAGGTGATCATAGATATGGCTGATTACAGAATGGGTGGATTTGGTACTAAGCTGATCGCTCATGAAAGATTTCCAACTGTCAGAATCAGAATATCGCCGCGCCAGCGGTCAGGCACTCAGTGCCGATCACGCACACAAAGCACGGCGTTGTAATTATGGATTTCCAAAGGCGCTGCTTCACCGTTATACAGGGAGACCGCCCAATAGCGGGACTTCTTTTCGCCATATGGCGTAGCGCTCCAGTAAATCCCTCGTGTCGGCGTTGTCGAATAACTACGGAGTACACCCGCCTCAGCGGCAAAGTCGTGCAATTCATCCTTTGTCGGCAAGCGCCAGTCGTATTTCCCGTCAAGCTCCAGCTGGCGGCAGTACTGAACACCGTCTTTGAGCCAGAAGCGCCGATCCTCGTTTACAAAGTTCCAGAATGAGGAAGGGCGCTGCTCCCACTCCAACTCTTTGTTTGCCTTACGGGAATGGCAACCTGAGAGAACAAAAATAGCGGCTGAAAGCACGCAAAAAGCCAGTACGACCAGACGGATCGGATTCATTTTTGTTGTCGGCTTGATTTTCACAACATTGCCATGCATAGTATCGGTTCTGAAAAAAACAGGAAAGTGGATAATTTATTAACAACTGGCTAATAATAGACTAAAATTCTTTAACACGACTGCAATTTTTCAATATTTGCAACATACCTGCCAAACCAACCAGACACTCTCCCGTGCCGAACGGATAAACATGAGCGACAAACACCGCTATCTGAAAGAACTGCCCGCCATTGACCGGCTGCTGACGCAACCGGAGCTGGACCAGGTTTCAGCCCCCCACTGCCTTATGGTTGAAGCCGCGCAGGAAAGTGTGGCCGCAGCCCGCCAACGCATCCTGGAAGCGCAGGGCACGCCAGCCAACGTCGATCTGGCCGCCATCATCGCCGACACCCGTAAGCGGCTGAGCAACAAGCTGCGACCATCGCTGCGCGAGGTCATCAATGCCACCGGCACCCTGCTGCATACCAACCTGGGCCGTGCCCCCCTGAGTGAGGCAGCCCTGCAAGCGATTGATGCCACAGCCCGTTCCTACTCCAACCTGGAACTGGATCTGGAGAGCGGCAAACGCGGCCATCGCTACAGCCATATCGACCAACTGCTGTGTCGCCTGACGGGTGCCGAAGCCGCCGCCGTGGTCAACAACAACGCCGGTGCCGTGCTTCTGGCCCTGACCGCACTGGCCAAAGGACGCGAGGCCATTGTCTCCCGTGGCGAACTGGTGGAAATCGGCGGCGCCTTTCGCGTCCCCGATGTCATGGCTGCCGGTGGCGTCCTGCTGCGTGAAATCGGCACCACCAACAAGACCCATCTGCGCGATTACAGCGAGGCCATTACCGATGAAACCGGCCTGTTGCTCAAAGTCCATACCAGCAACTACCGCATTGTTGGCTTCACCGAATCCGTCAGCGCGGCCACCCTGGTTGAGCTGGGGCAACAGCACCGCATCCCGGTCATGGAAGATCTGGGCAGTGGCATGCTGTTTGATCTGTCCCCCTTCGGTCTGCCGCGCGAGCCCACGGTCCGCGAAGGCGTGGAAGCTGGCATCGACGTGCTGACCTTCAGCGGTGACAAGCTGCTGGGCGGTCCCCAGGCCGGACTGATCGTCGGCAAGAAATGGGCAATCGACAAAATCCGCCACCATCCGCTCGCCCGCGCCCTGCGTATCGACAAGCTGACGCTGGCCGCGCTGGAGACCACCCTGAGCCACTACCTTGACCAACAACAGGCCATCGACACGGTTCCGGTGCTGCGCATGCTGAACATGTCGGCCGAAGAAGTTAAACAGCGCACTGCCCGGTTGGCCGATCAGCTGGCCAGCCAGCTGCAGCAACACGCCACGGTCATACGCATCGAAGAAGCAGCCTGTGTCGGCGGCGGTGCCCTGCCGCTGACCACTTTGCCTGGTCAGGCGATTGCCATTGAGCCACACCAGCTCAGCGTCGACAACCTGTCCTATCTGCTGAGGACCGGAGATCCGGCTCTTGTGTTGCGCATTCAGGACAATCGTCTCATCCTCAATCTGCGCACGGTGTTCCCGTCCCAGGAGCAACCCCTGATCGAAGCATTGAGGACGGCATTCAGCACAACGCCCTGACCCAGAACCCCATCCGTATCGACCTGACTCACAGGACTAGGGACCCGCTCTCATGGCTACACAAGCTCGTCATCTCATCATCGGCACCGCCGGCCACGTCGACCACGGCAAGACCGAACTGATCCGTGCCCTGACCGGCACCAACACCGACCGCCTGAAAGAAGAACAGCAGCGCGGCATCTCCATCGACCTCGGCTTCGCCGCCTTCACTCTGCCAAATGGTGACCAGGCCGGCGTCATCGACGTTCCCGGCCACGAAAAATTCATCAGCAACATGCTGGCCGGCATCGGCGGCATTGATCTGGTGCTGCTGGTCATCGACAGCAATGAGGGGGTCATGCCACAGACCCTTGAGCATCTGCGCATTCTCGACCTGCTGCAGATTCCCCGCGGCATCATCGTTATGACCAAGGTCGATCTGGCCGAAGCGGACTGGCTGGATATCGTCGAAGAGGAAATCCGCGACACCCTCAAAGGCTCCTTCCTCGACGGGGCACCCCTGTGCCGCGTGTCCTCCATTACCGGACAGGGCATCGAGCAGCTTATCCGCACCATCGTCGAGGTCTCGCGCCAGGTGCCCCGGCGCGACTCCGATGGCCCCATGCGCCTGCCCATCGACCGGCATTTCAGTATCGCCGGCTTTGGCACGGTGGTCACCGGTACCCTGCTCTCGGGCAGCGCCCGCGTCGGCGAGCAGGTGGAAATCCTGCCCGCGGGCGAAACCGTGCGCATCCGCGATATTCAGATCCACGGCCAGCACCAAGACACAGCTGAATGCGGTCAGCGCGTCGCCCTCAATCTGGCCGGGCTGGAGCGCCAGTTGCTGCATCGTGGTTGCGTTGTCGCCACACCCCGCTTTTTCGAACAGACCAACCGACTCGATGCCCGGCTGACCCTGCTGACCGAAGCGCCGCGGCCCCTCAAATTTCGTGACCCGGTCCATTTCTACCTCGGCACGGCGCGCGTCATCGGGCTGGTGGCCCTGCTGGATCGCGACGAACTGCAACCCGGCGACAGCGCCCTGGTCCAGATCCATCTTGACCGGCCGCTGGTCGCCCATCGCCAGGACCGGTTCATCATCCGCTCCTATTCACCCATGACCACCATCGGTGGTGGCGTAGTGATCGACGTCTCGCCGGAAAAACACAAGCGCTTCCGCCCGGAAGTCCAGAAAGCGCTGGAAGAACTCGAATCCGGCGAAAGCGCCTTTTTGCTGCAGAAACTCAGTGAACTCCAGTGTGCCCGCATCAAGGATCTGGAGCAGCTCTCGGGCCTCGGCCGCGAGCGCATTCAGACCCACCTGGAACGGCTGCAACAGGAACAGCAGGTGCGCCTGCTCGCCGATCAGTGGCTGACCAGCGCCGCCATCACCCTGTGGAACCAGCGCATGGAGGAAGCCGTCAAGCGCTTTCATGCCGACAAGCCTCTTCTTCCCGGCATCGGACGCGCCACACTCAAAGGCCTGCTGCCCGGCAGCCTGAGCACCAAGGCGTTTGACCAGCTGCTCGAATGCGGGGCTCTGGCCTGCCAGGGTGAATGGGTCCACATCAGGGATTTTGAACCGACCCCCAACGCAGAGCAGCGCCGCCTGCTCGACCAGGTCGAAGCACGCTACCGCCAGACCGGCATGCAGGCCAAGGGACGGCGTGACATGCTCGACGATCTGCGCCTCGGCGATGAGCAGCTGGAAGAGCTGCTGGGCTACCTGTTCCACCAGGGGACACTGGTCAAATTGAACGATGACACGTTCTTTCACAAGGACAGCTATCGACAAGCGCTCAACCGCCTCATCACCCACTTCAGCCAGCAGGAAAGCCTGACCTTGGCCCAGTACCGTGACCTGCTCGGAAGCGCCCGCAAACCGGTTCAGGCCCTGCTCGAATATTTTGACGACCAGAAATACACCCTGCGCAAGGGCGATGCCCGCGTGGCCTGGAAGCTGCCACAAACCGACTGAACCGATTGACTCGCGCCGGACTTATCATCAGGGAGCCACACCATGTCTGCCAAACGTAAAACGACCTTGACCCAGCTCGCGCGCAGCGCTGGCTGAGCGGCCAAACTGGGTCCCGAGACCCTGGCACAGGTGCTGTGTCAACTGCCCGATAACGACGATCCCAACCTGCTCTCACGTCACATCCCGTGCGCGGATGCCGGTATCTACCGCATCTCCGACAGCCAGCTGCTGCTGCAGTCCGTGGACTTCTTCACTCCGGTGGTGGACGACCCGTACCAGTTCGGCGCCATTGCCGCGGCCAACGCCCTGTCCGACATTTTTGCCATGGGCGGCCAGCCGCTGACGGCGATGAATATCGTCGCCTTTCCCTCCTGTCTGGAAACGGACGTCCTCACCGCCATCCTCAAAGGGGGCATTGACAAGGTTCACGAGGCCGGTGCCACCCTGGTCGGCGGCCACTCCATCGAGGACGAGGAGCCCAAATACGGTCTGGCAGTCACCGGCCTGGTCCATCCTGATCGTCTGATCACCAGCGTCGGCTGTCAGCCCGGCGACCAGCTGATTCTGACCAAACCCCTTGGCACCGGGCTGGTGACGACCGCACTGAAAGCACGCATCCTGCAGGAGAACGATGTTGCCCAAGCCCTGTTTGGTATGGCGCGCCTCAACCGCAACGCCTCGCAGATCATGCAGCGCATTGGCATCTCCGCCTGCACCGATATCACCGGCTTCGGCCTGCTCGGCCATGCCCTGGAAATGGCCGAAGCCAGTCAGGTCCAGCTGGTGATCTGTACTGACGCGCTGCCTGCCTATCCCTTCGCCCTGGACATGGCCGATACCGGTCTGGTGCCCGAGGGCAGCCACCGCAATCGGCAGCATTACGGTGCACGCCTGCGCGGCTCCGACGGGGTGGAACAGAACCGCCTCGACCTGCTCGCCGACCCGCAGACCTCGGGCGGCCTGCTGATCGCCGTGCCGCCTGAACGCAGTCAGGACCTGTTGAATGCGCTGTGCGAAGCCGGCGAGGCGGCGGCACTGATCGGCGAAATCGCTGATGGCGGCGAGGTGGGGACCATGCAGCTGATCTGAATCGGCAATCTGTGATGACAAAAAAGCCCGCAGTGCTCAGCAACGCGGGCTTTTTTTGAGATGTTTTTGAGATGTGCCAGGGCTATTTCTCGATCAGAACCTTCCCGGCGGAAAAGGCCTTGGCGATAAATTCACCGACCCCGAAATAGGCGCTGTTTCCCGGCGCGAACAGCAGCGGATTCACCTTTTTGATGTCGGGCACTCCAGCGTCATCCAGACAGGATTCATCCACCTTGACATCTTTGATCTCGCCGATGAACAGGGTGTGCGAGCCGACATCCTGGGTTGAGATCAGCTGGCATTCGAGAACGACCGGGGCCGCGCACAGCATCGGCGCATGAACCAGTTCCGCGGGTTCAACACACAGGCCACTGATGGCAATCTTGTCCTCTTTTTTGCCTGATGCCATGCCGAAATAATCCGCCTCCGTCACCTGGCCAACATGGGGAATGTTAATGGTAAAGGCCTGCTGATGCAGAATAGCGCCGTAGGAATGACGCTCCTTGCGAATCGCGACCATCACGCACGGAGGGACAGAACAGCAGATGCCGCCCCAGGCCGCGTTCATCATATTGGCCCGGCCCTCTTCATCATAGCTGCCGACCAGATAGACCGGCGTCGGATAGGCGATCGGTTTGGCTCCGAGGGATTTCTTCATAGCAATATCCTTTCTAGGGTGTGGGGTTCTCGTTTCGGCACACAGGACAGCGACGACAGCCGCTGTGACACGGCGCCGTCAATTGGCACGCCAGCCCCCGCTGATACTCCTTCCACAGGTACTCTTTTCCGGGGCCCGACTCCAGATGGTCCCAGGGCAGGGGTTCCTGCTGCGAGCGCTGGCGATAGAGGATGTCCTCCAGCGCTATTCCGCCTTCCCGACAGGCGGCGGCCGCATTCTCGCCATGAGCCATCCGTTCAATCACCGCAGCCAGTCGGCGATCACCGCGCGACAACAGCGCCTGCAACTCGGCGGAGCGCAACGACTCCACCTGCAATGACACATTGGCCAGCCGCCGGACCCATTGATTGAGTCGGGCAACACGCTTTTTCAGCACCTTGGGGTATGCCATGGCTTCCCACTGAAACGGGGTCATGGCTTTGGGGATAAAGGGATTGACCGACAGGGTGAGGGTTCCCAGTCTTCCCAGCGGCCGCTGCGCATCGAGCCACAGCTCGCGCGCCTCTTCCACCAGTGTCATCAAGTCAGTCAGATCTTCATCGCTTTCCGTCGGCAGGCCGATGAGAAAGTAGAGCTTGAGATGAAGAATCCCCTCTTCGGCCAACAGGGTGACGGCGTCAAGGATCTGCTCACGGGTCAGGTTTTTGTTGATCAGGTCACGCAGACGCTGGCTTCCGGCTTCGGGCGCCAGGGCAAGGGTTTTCTGCCCCGTCTCGCGCAGTTGCCGAACCTGTTCGCGCGTCAGACTGTCGATGCGCAGGCTGGCCACGGAGATATGCCCGCCGGCCGCACACACCGCATCCGCCACCTCGGCGATGTGGCTGTAGTCGGAAACGGCAGCGCCGACCAGCCCTGCGGTCTCCCCTTCCATCTGCTGCAGATTCAGCTGCTGCAGGACGGTGCGGGCGGCTTTTTCGCGTGGCGGCAGATAGACAAAACCCGTGGCGCAGAAGCGACAGCCACGGCCGCAACCACGCGACACTTCCACCAGCCTCATCCGGCCAAATGAGGCTTCGGGGCTATGGATCAGAGTACGACAAGCGCTGGTGTCGAGGTCCGCCAGCCACTGCCGTCGCACCGGCAGACAGGCGCCGTCGCGCGCGGTCAGCCGCACAAACCGGCCCTGCGCGTCATACTCCGCGTCATAGGCACTGGGGACATAAAAACCGGGATGACGACTCAGGTTCTGCAGCAGCGCCGGACGCTGACGGGAGCTCAGCAACTCCTCGACCAGCGCCGGCATCAGCACCTCGGCCTCGCCGACGGCAAACAGATCAAAAAAGTCGGCCACCGGTTCCGGATTCATCAGCACGCAAATCCCACCGCCCACCACCAGCGGATCGTGAGCCGTACGCTGGTCAACATACAGCGGCAGCCGCATCAGCTCAAACAGCTGGGGCAGGTTCAGATAATCGTTTTCAAAGGAAAGCGAAATTGCCAGCACATCGAAATCGCCGACCGGCCGGCCGGACTCCAACGACAGCAGGGGAAGGCGCTTCTGTTGATGCAGGTTCAGCTCATCGCGCTCGGGCAGAAAGAAGCGCTCACACAGGCAGTCATCGTGCTGCTGCAGCCAGCCATAGACCCCCTGAAAACCGAGATTGCTCATGGCGTGCGCGTAGCGGTTGGGAAACAGCAGTGCCACGCTCAGACGTCCGCCCCAGGCCTTGGCCTCCCGGCCTATTTCCTGGGCCAGCCTGTCACGACGTTTCTTTTCCAGCTGTGGATCCATTTTTATCCGTTCCCGTCACGCTCCGGCGCCAACACAGCCTAATGACCAATGGCGTCGTTGCAGGTTCAGCCAAAACAAACGGGGACCGCGAGGGTCCCCGTTATGAGGGAGTGGCCGGAAGATCCGGTCCATGTTTTCAGAGGGACGCGGGCGGAGTTCCGCACTCTGAAATCCTTATCGCCGGCCTGTTGCCGGACCGCCATCAGTCAACGCGTTTACGCAGGAATGTGGGAATATCGTATTCGTCCTCATCCCGGTTCTGCAGCTGAAGCATGCGGGCATTATCGCGCTGCTGTTTACGAATAATGGTCGGCACATCCAAGTCGATCTTGGTCCCGATACGCTTGGCTGCATCGTCTTTCAGATCACGCAGGCCGCGCCGATCCTTCTCAAATGAATCACCGAATCCAGTGGCAATGGCCGTCACCTTGAGCTGATCACCGAGGTCTTCGTTGATGACCAAGCCGATAATAATGTTGGCGTCCTCGTCCACTTTTTCATGCACGATCCGCGACACCTCGTCGAACTCATCCATGGTCATGTTGCTGGAACCGGTGATATTCACCAGCACACCCTTGGCACCGGAAATATCGATGTCCTCCAGCAACGGACTGCTGATGGCCTGGTGCGCAGCCTGGCTGGCGCGCATTTCGCCCTCGCCGACACCGATGCCCATCATGGCCATGCCGCGAACGCTCATGACGGACTTGACATCGGCAAAGTCGACGTTAATCCAGCCATCGGTGGTAATGAGGTCGGAGATCCCCTGCACGGCCTGGCGCAGCACGTCATCCGCCGGTTTGAAGGCATCCAGAATACTCATGTTTTTTCCGGCCAGACCCACCAACCGGTCATTGGGAATCACGATCAGGGAATCGACCACCTTTTTCAGTTCCTCGACCCCTTTTTCCGCCTTGAGGGAACGCTGACGACCCTCCCGGGTAAACGGTTTGGTCACCACCCCCACCGTCAGAGCGCCGATTTCTTTGGCCACCTCGGCAATGATGGGAGCCGCGCCGGTGCCGGTACCACCGCCCAGACCACAGGCGACAAAAACCATGTTGGCCCCTTCAAGCAGTTCAACGATCCGGTTGCGGTCCTCAAGAGCCGCGTCCCGACCGACTTCAGGATCCGCACCGGCCCCAAGTCCACGTGTCAGCTGGCTGCCAATCTGAACCTTCATCGGCGCACAGCTGCGCTTGAGGGCCTGGGCATCGGTATTGGCCACCATGAACTCAACACCATGAATCTGACCCCGGATCATAGTATCGACCACATTGCCGCCACCGCCACCGACGCCGATGACCTTGATTTTCGCTGACTGATCCTGAGTTTCATCAAACTCGAACATGACTCCCCCTTGCATGCTGGATGAACACCCGCCCCATTTCTCCGCGTGAGGCAAGCTTGAATACTGAACAGACTCCGCTTCTGCCGTTTGACCCGGCATGGATGTCGAAACGCTAGAAAAACTCGCCGAACCACTCTTTCATGCGACGCATCACCCGCTCGAACACCCCCTGCTGGCCGATAGTAAAATTGTCCACTTTCTGATGCTTACTGCCGTAAATCACCAAACCGACGCCGGTGGCGTAAATTGGTGAATTCACCACATCCGTCAGCCCACCAATGCCCTGCGGTACGCCGCGACGCACCGGCAGGTTGAAAATCTGTTCCGCCAGTTCCGGCATGCCCGGCAGGATACAGGTGCCGCCGGTAATAACAACGCCGGACGCGATCATATCCTCGTAACCGCTCTTGACGATCTCACGGTTGACCAGGGTAAAGATCTCCTCCACGCGCGGCTCAAGGATCTCCGCCAGCAGCTGGCGCGACAGGACACGCGGCTCGCGGCCACCGACGGAAGGAACTTCGATGGTCTCGTCCTTGCCCACAGCACTGACCAGGCAGGTTCCATAAGCCTGCTTGATACGCTCGGCATCGGCCATGGGTGTGCGCAGACCAACGGCGATATCATTGGTCAGATGGTTGCCACCCAGAGCCAACACGGCCGTGTGCTTGATGGCACCGTCGACAAAAATGGCCAGATCCGTGGTGCCGCCACCGATATCGACAATGGCCACACCGAGATCCTTTTCATCTTGTGACAGCACCGCCTCCGACGAGGCCAGCGGCTCCAGTACGATGTCGGACACATTGACATTGGCCTTGTTGCAGCTCTTGACGATATTCTGGGCGCTGGCCACGGCACCACTGACCACGTGAACGCGGGCTTCAAGGCGCACACCGCTCATGCCCAGCGGCTCCTTGATGCCGTCCTGATCGTCGATCATGTATTCCTGCGGCAGAACGTGGATAACCTCGCGCTCCGAGGGGATGGCGATGGCTTTGGCCGCATCGATAACCCGCTGGATATCTTCCTCCGTCACCTCGCGCGTCTTGTTGATGGCGATGACGCCCTGTGAGTTGTGGCCCATGATGTGGGAGCCGGCAATACCGGCGAATACGGAATTGATCTCGCAACCGGCCATCAGCTCCGCTTCCTGGATCGCCTTGCGGATCGACGCCACGGTACTCTCAATATTGATGACCACGCCCTTGCGCAAGCCCTTGGACACGCTGGTCCCGATACCGACGATCTCCAGGCCGTTCTGCGTCTGGCTGCCTATAATGGCACAGATTTTCGTCGTGCCGATATCCAACCCGACGATGAGATTCTCTTTGCGGTTGCTCATCTGATTTCCTTCCCCATAACGGCTGGAAGCTACAGTCGTTTATGCATTGCAGGCATCGAGAGAACAGAGCGTTCTTTCGACTATTCCATCATATATTTGACGATGACCTTTTCCGGAACATTCAGGTCGATATAAGCGAGTGTCGCCAACCGCGGCTGCAATCGCGGATAAATCTGTTCCAGATGGTCGATCTTGCTCGCGTAATCTTTCTTGCCGATCCGTACTGGCACCCCGTAATGCCGGGTGTACAATTCGAGCCCGTTTTCAAAATCGATCCGGACCTGCCCCACCTCGTCGAGTCCGAAGATGGAGCGGCTGCGCAGCACCTCCAGCAGGGCAGCCACCTGCTGCAACCACTGGCGGCTCGGTTCGGGCTGTTCCAGCAGCTGCTCGCGGCTGAGGCCGCTGACCAGGGGATAGTCGAGACCATCCCCCTGCTGCAACACCTTGAAGATCGTTCCGTCCTGATCGACGTAGTAGAGAAAGTCGAGATTCAGGATATAGGCCACTTGCCGCTCGCGAATGCGGATAACGATCCCGCGCGGCAACTGGCGTTCGACGCTGGCGGCGGCGATCCAGTCTGTTTCCGCGAGCTTCTGACCGATCAGCTCCAGGTTCAAGTCAAAAGTCCGGGTTCCCTGTCGGATATCTGACAGGGCGATCACCTCGTCCTGGCTGAGATGATGGTTGCCCTCGACCCGGATCTGATCAACCCGGAAGTGTTCCGAAACACTGAGCAGGTGAACCAGCAGAACAACGCCGGCCGTCAGCAGCACGGCACAGACAACCATCAGCAGGCCGCGGAACAAGCGGCTCAGCACCTTCTTCCAGTCGCGTGGCGCTTTTCGCCTGCGGTTGGCTCCCTGTCCCTTCCGGCGGATTCCCGTTGCGGGTGCGGCTACGGATTTGCGCTCGCGCATAATCTGTCTGACTCCGTCCCCCGCAGCATTTCACGACCCTCAGCGATCAAGCGACGCATCAACGAGAATTCGCTCCACCAGTTGTGCAAAATCCATACCCGCGCAGGCAGCCGCTTTGGGCAGCAGGCTGGTTTCCGTCATGCCAGGGATGGTATTCACCTCAAGAAAGTAGAATTCGCGCTCACGGATCATGAAATCCACCCGCACCGCTCCGCGGCAGCCCAGCGCTGAGGCAGCAGTAACTGCAGCAGACTGCAACCCCGCAGTCAGGGACTCATCCAACGGCGCCGGCACCAGATAGCGCGTCTGCCCCGGTGTGTATTTGGCGTGGTAGTCATAAAATCCGCTTTCGGGCACGACCTCGATAACAGGCAGGGCCACACCATTGAGAACCGCGACCGTGACCTCCCGGCCCTGGATATAGTCCTCAACCAGGATACGCCGGTCATACCGTCGGGCTTCGCCAATGGCCTGCCGCAGACCGGCTTCGTCGCCAGCAATGCTGATGCCGACCGTCGAGCCCTCGCGCACCGGTTTCACCACACAGGGCCAACTTGTCTGGGTCTGGCAAAAGACCTTGACATCCGTGGCTGGATCGACCAGCCGCGCCCCCGGCGTCACCACGCCATGCGCCGCCACCACCTGTTTGGCCATGGCCTTGTCCATGGCCAGAGCCGACGCCAGCACCCCGCTGCCGGTGTAGGGGATACCCATCATCTCCAGCAGGCCCTGCAGGGTTCCATCTTCACCATGACGTCCGTGCACGGCGAGAAAGGCAACGTCACACGCGACCTCGCGCAGCTGTTCCGGCACATCCCTGGCCGTGTCCACGGCTACCGCCTGGTAGCCTCCCTGCTGCAGCGCCTTCAGCACGGCAGCTCCGGTACGCAGCGACACCTCGCGCTCGGCCGAGGTGCCGCCTAAAAGAACTGCAATTTTGCGTTGTTTGAAATATTCGGTGTCCTGCTCAGGATTCATGATCTTCTCCAAAATCGCCCATCAAACGGACTTCCGGCTCCAGAAGAATGCCCATGCGCCGATAGACCTCCGCCTGCACCTGACGGATGAGCCCGAGAATGTCGGCGGCGCTGGCGTCGCCATTGTTAACGATAAAATTGGCGTGCTCCGGCGCAACCTGGGCCCCACCGCGGCGGACGCCACGTAATCCGCAGGCGTCGATCAACTTCCAGGCACTCCCGCGGGACGGGTTTTTAAACACCGAGCCGGCATTGGCGCCATGGACAGCCTGGGCCCGGCGGCGGTGGGCCAGCGCCACGGCATGGCGCTGGGCCACCGCCGCCGGCTCGGCCGCATCAAAAGCAAAATCCACCGCCAGCACCGCCTGCTCTGGCGTCACCGCACTGTGGCGATAGTCAAAATCAAAACGCTGCGCTGGCCAGTCCCGCACGGCACCCTGCTCAACCACGCGCGCCGCCAACACACAGCCGCCGACAGTCTGGTCACCGGCACCAGCATTCATGGTCACGGCGCCGCCCACGGTGCCAGGGATGCCGCCCAGGGTTTCAATTCCCTGCCAGCCCGACTCAACACACCGCTTGACGAGCTTGCTCAGGAGCAATCCAGCGCCAACCCGGACCTGCTGAGGCCCCAGCGGCTCAATGCCCTGCAGGGCCGACAGCGATACGACCACTTCACGGACCCCTCGATCCGCCACCAGCAGATTGGTTCCTGCGCCAAGAAGCCGCCAGGGCCAGCCGTGCTCGTGAAACACGCTGAATAGGCGTCCGGCATCGTCCTCGTCCTGCGGCTCAACCAGAATCTCGGCAGGACCGCCCACGCGCCAGCTGGTATAGGAAGCCAGCGGCACCTGACGGCGGACCGGGCCCCGCACGACCTCCCTGAGCAGCTCGAAACGGCTATCCTGCCCGCGGCATCCCGGCATCACGAATGCGTCAGCCGCCCGATCAGCTGTTCGCCCACCTGCCACACGTTTCCGGCCCCCAGGGTCAGCACCATATCACCATCCCGCAGTTGTTCGGACAGGGCCTCCAACACCTGATCGGCCGTCGGACAATACAGCACATTGCGATGGCCATGCTCGGCGATGGCCTGAACCAGGTGCGCACTGCTAATGGCGGGATCGGGTTGCTCTCCAGCGGCGTAGACATCCATGATCAGCAGCAAATCCGCCTGATAAAAAGCGGTCACAAACTCATCAAACAGCGCCCGCGTGCGGCTGTAGCGGTGAGGCTGAAAAACCACCACCAGCCGACAGTCCCAGCCATTGCGGGCCGCGGCAAGGGTGGCCTTGATCTCGGCCGGATGGTGGCCGTAATCGTCCACCACCATCACCTGCTCATCGTGCTTGATCTGAAAGCGGCGCTGAACCCCGGCAAACGCGGCAAATCCCTCGCGGATCACTTCCAGCGGCAGTTCCAGTTCCCGCGCCACGGCCAGGGCCGCCAAGGCATTGAGGACGTTATGCTGCCCCGGCATTTCCAGCCGGATTGACGTCAGCACGCCTTCACGGCCATGCACGGTGAAGTCAATGCCGCCACGGCTGTGCACGATGTCCGTGGCATAATAGTCGGCCTGAGGCGTCAGGCCGTAGGTGACAAAACGTTTCTGCACCAGCGGCAACAGCGCCTGGATATTGGCATCTTCCAGACAGAGGACAGCCAGACCATAAAAGGGAATTTTGTTGATGAAATCGACGAAAACCGCGCGGATGGCATCGAGATCCGCATAGTAGTCGAGGTGATCGCGGTCGATATTGGTGACGACGGCAATGCTGGGCGAAAGCTTGAGGAAGGACCCGTCCGACTCGTCCGCTTCCACCACCATAAACTTGCCCTGCCCCAGCTTGGCATTGGAACCAAGGGCATTAAGGCGACCTCCGACCACGGCCGTCGGATCAATGCCGCCCTGATACAGCAGGGTGGCCACCATGCTGGTAGTCGTCGTCTTGCCATGGGTACCAGCGATGGCGATACCGTATTTCAGCCGCATCAGCTCGGCCAGCATCTCGGCGCGCGGGATGACCGGAATCTTGCGCCGGTGGGCTTCCACCACTTCGGGATTGTCGCCGGACACCGCGGTACTGGTCACCACCACCTGGGCCTCGGCAATATGCGCGGCATCATGACCGTAACGGATGCACCCGCCCAGCTGTTCCAGGCGGCGGGTCAACTCACAGGGGCGCAGATCGGAACCGCTGACACGGTAGTCGAGATTCAGCAGAACTTCGGCAATGCCGCTCATGCCGATCCCACCGATACCAACAAAATGAATATTGCGAATTTTACCGTACATGGGCTATCCCCTTGCGCTCAGTGCGCCATACGTTTTCTTGCGTTTTCTTTCGATCGCCCGACGGCACAGACACACGATCAGGTCCGCCGCTCCCTTGGCACTCAACGTCTGGGCTTGGCGCGCCATCTGCGCCAGCTGTGACGGATCCTGCAACAGCTGCGCCACCTCGGCCGCGAGACGCACCCCGGTTAATTGTCCCTGCGGCAACAGCACCGCCGCCCCGGCAGCGACCAGGGCCCGGGCATTATGGGTCTGATGATCCCCCGTCGCCAGAGGAAAGGGAATCAGAAGGGACGGCCGGCCGCAGGCCGCCAATTCGGCGATGGTGGTAGCGCCACTGCGGCATACGACCAGGGTGCTGGCTTCATAGGCCGCGGCCATATCCTCGATGAACGGCACCACCTCGACATCGCCGCAGTGCGCCTGCGCGTAGGCCTGACGAACCGGCTCGCTGTTCGCCGCCCCGGTCTGATGCAGCAGCTGCAGCGCGGGAAACTGGCGACGCAACAGCGGGAGGGCCTCGATCATGGCCTGATTGAGCGCCTGCGCCCCCTGACTGCCGCCGAACAGCAACAGCCGCTGGGGCTCCTGGCGCCACGGACGCACACGGAACAGGCTGCGGCGCACCGGGTTCCCGGTCACCACCGCCTTGGTCAGGGGAAAACCGCTCACGCCGTCCGGCAACGCCACGCAGACGCGGCTCGCCCAGTGCGCGGCCAGCCGGTTGGCCAGACCGGGAAAAGCATTCTGCTCATGCAGCACCACAGGGATCCGCAGCAGACCGGCAGCCATGACCATCGGCAGGGAAGCGTAACCGCCGACGCCGATCACCACGTCCGGCCGGAACATGCGCACCAGACCCAGGGCATGACGCAACGCCTTGCCCAACTGTCCGATCACTTGGAGCTTGCGCCACCAGTGTTTGCCGGCAAACCCGCTGAACTCGATGAATTCGAGACGATATCCGCGTTCCGGCACCAGTCGGGCTTCCAGCCCGCGCGTCGTGCCGACGAACAGGATATCAGCCACACGATCATCGCGACGAATGGCGTCGGCAATGGCCAGGGCGGGGAAAACATGTCCACCGGTTCCGCCGCCGCAGATGAGATAATTCATAGTGTCCCCTTCTGACTGCGCCGGATCTGGCCTCTGCCGCCCGAGCGGGTCGTCGATGAAATATTCAGCAGCACGCCCAGACCAAACAGGGTGCACAGCAGGCTGCTGCCTCCGTAAGAGATCAGCGGCAGGGCCAGCCCTTTATTCGGCACCAGGCCCATGACAACCGCCATATTGGCAAAGGCCTGCAGGCCCAGCAGAAGACTGATGCCGAAGGCCGTCAGGCGGCCAAAGCCGTCCTGGGTGTGCATGGCGATCCGCAGCCCCATCAGCACCAGGCACAGGAACATGCAGATCAGCAGCACCACCACGACAAAACCCAGCTCTTCGCCGATGACGGAAAAGATAAAATCCGTATGGCCTTCGGGCAGGTAGAGCCGCTTCTGCTGTCCTTCCCCCAGTCCGGCCCCACCCCAGCCGCCGAGGCCGAACCCCATCCAGCTCTGGATAATCTGAAAGCCCGTGCCCTGGGGATCGTCCCAGGGATCGAGAAAGGCCAGGATACGCTTGCAGCGATATTCCTCATGCAAAATAGCAAAGGCCAGCACCGGCACGGCGGCCAGAAAACTGAGGATGACATAGCGCCAGCGGGTGCCGGCCACCAGCAGCATCAGGCCGGTAACGCAGGCCATGATCGCCGCGCCGCCCAGGTCGCGCTGGGCCAGCATCAGTCCCAGCCACACCAGCAACACCACCATGTAGGGAACATAGCCGTACTTGAAGTCTTTCAGACGATCCTCTTTTTTGGTGGCGGAATGAGCCAGATAAAAGATCAGTGCCAACTTGGCTGCCTCGGAGGGCTGGAAGGAAAAACCGGGGAAACGAATCCAGCGCGCTGCGCCGCCGGCCTTCAGACCGATACCGGGCAGAAACACCGCCGCCAGCAGCAGGGTGCTCAGAAGCAGCAGCGCCACGGCCCCACGGCGCCACCAGTGGTAGTCGATACGCATGGAGATAGCCAGCACCCCCAGCCCCAGCAGGGCATACAACCCCTGGCGCTTGAGGAAATACATGCTGTCGCCGTAATGTTTGAACGCCATCACCGACGAGGAGGAATACACCATCAGCACCCCGAAACAGGTCAGGGCAACGGTCAGAATCAGAATGGTGGCATCGTACTCCCGTCGGGTTGCCATCGATTACGCCTCCAGCGCCATGACCTCACGCACAAAACAGTCACCGCGGTCTTCAAAACTGCGGAACATGTCAAAACTTGAACAGCCGGGCGATAACAGTACCGTCCCTCCCCTCGGCGTCACCGCCCGGGCCTGCCGCACCGCTTCGGCCATGGAGCCAGCGCGGGAGATCGGGCAAAGGCCGCGCCAAGCGTCATCCATGCGCTGCGCCGCTGCGCCGAGCAGCACCAGATGGGGCTGCATCCGTGCCAGCAACGGACTGAGTTCGCCATAGTCGACGCCCTTATCCTTGCCGCCGGCGATCAGCGTCACCGCGCCACTCAGACCGGCCAGGCTTTTCGCCACGCTGCCGAGGTTGGTCCCCTTGGAGTCATTGTACCAGTTGACACCGTCGAGGCAGCGCACCAGTTCCATGCGATGCGGCAGACCGCCAAACTCACAGGCCGCCCGCCACAGACGATCGGGATCATAACCGGCAATCAGACCCGGCACCAGCGCCGCCATCACATTCTCGATATTATGCACACCCCGCAACTTCAGTTCGCCCGCATCGAAGCTCGCCCGCTGCCCGGCATACCGCCAGTCGATACGGCCATTTTGAAAGCTGATGCCCTGTTCCAGCTCGCGCTGCGAGGTGAACAGCACCCTGCGTGCCGGGCAATCCGCGGCCAGTTCCAGCACCAACGGGTCGTCCGCATTGAGTACCATCAGATCCTGCGCCGTCTGGTTGCAAAACAGATTCTTTTTGGCTGCGGCATATTCTGCCATGACGCGATAGCGATCCAGATGGTCCGGGGTCAGGTTGAGCAGCAGGCTGATCACGGGATGAAAACGCTCCACCGTCTCCAGCTGAAACGAGGACAGCTCCACCACCAGATGATCGTAGTCGCTCCCGACCGCCTCAATCAGGGGAACACCAATATTGCCGCCGACAAACACCCGCTCGCCGCACGCACGCAGCAGATTGCCGATCAGGGTGGTGGTGGTGGACTTGCCGTTGGTTCCGGTAATGGCGATGCAGGGCGCGCTGATAAAACGCGACGCCAGCTCGATTTCGCCCCACAGGGGAACCCCCGCCCGGATTGCGGCCTGCAGGGCGGGCAGCGACAGGGGCACGCCGGGACTGACAACAACCAGCTGCGCCGCCACAAAGAGGGCCTCGGGATGCTCCCCCAGCACCAGCTCAACAGCCGGATCCAGTGTAGACAGGGCGGAAAGCCGGTCCACCGGGCGGGCGTCGTTCAGCACCACCCGCGCCCCGCGACGGCAGCAGAAATTGGCCGCCGCGATGCCGCTGGCCCCGGCACCAATCACCAGGATCTGTTTGCCACTGAGCTGTTCCATATCACCTCAATTTCAGGGTCGACAGCGCGACCAGAGCCAGAATAATGCTGATGATCCAGAAGCGAACGGTGATCTTCTGTTCCGGCCAGCCCTGTTTTTCAAAATGATGGTGGATCGGCGCCATCAAAAAAACCCGCCGCCCGAACAGACGGAACGAAGCCACCTGCACAATCACCGACAGCGCCTCGACGACAAAAATGCCGCCGACGATCACCAGCACCAGTTCCTGCTTGACGATCAGCGCGATGACACCCAGGGCGCCCCCCAGCGACAGGCTGCCGACATCGCCCATGAACACCTGCGCCGGATAGGTGTTGAACCACAGAAAGCCCAGTCCGGCACCGACCATGGCGCCACACAGGATCGCCAGCTCGCCGGCCCCGGGGACGCTGCTGATCTGCAGATAGGCGGAAAGACGGGCGTTACCGGCCAGATAGGCGAACAGCAGATAAGCCGCGGACGAGATGATCATCGGTCCGATGGCCAAGCCGTCGAGACCATCGGTCAGATTGACCGCATTGCCCGAACCCACGATCACCACCAGAATAACAATCAGATAAAACCAGCCCAGTTCCGGATTGAAGCCCTTGAAAAAGGGCACGGACATGGCGGAAGAAAAACCGGTACAGGTCAACAGCAGCACCCCGGCTACTGCCGCCACCAGAATCTGCCACACCAGCTTGCCCCGCGCCGAAAGGCCGTCGCTGCTCTTGAGTTTGACCTTCTTATAATCATCGACAAAGCCGATCACGCCGTAGCCCACCGTCACCATCAGCGCGATCCAGATGAAACGATTGGTCAGATCCGCCCACAGCAGCGTCGGCACCACGATCGCCAGCAAGATCAGGGTGCCGCCCATGGTCGGCGTCCCCTCTTTTTTAAAATGGGAGGCGGGCCCATTCTTGCGGATGACCTGGCCGATCTGCAGCCGGCTGAGGCGCTCAATCACCCAGGGTCCGAGGATAAAGGACAACACCAGAGCGGTGATCGTCGCATAAATGGTGCGAAAGGTGATAAAACGAAAGACATACAGAGCGGACAGCTCGCTGTGCAGTGGATAGAGCAGATGATAGATCATGGCAATCCCTGTTTCAGAGCCCGTTTTTTCCGGGGGTCGGACAAAAAGGTTCTTTTACGCTCCATCCCCATCCCTGTGCAACAGAAAACGCACAATCCGTTCCATGCGCATCCCCCGCGAGCCCTTGACCAGCACACAGTCCTGCGGCTGCAGATGGCGTTTCAGCCAATCACAGATCTGTTCATGGCTCTCACAGGGGATCAGGCACTCATTCGCCAGACTCGCACCTGTCTGTTTTACTGCGGCGCCGGTCATCACATCGTGACGCCGCTCACCCAGCACCAGCAACCAGTCCGCACTCCGGGCGGCAATCTGGCCCAGCTTGTGGTGGCAGCAGGCCGAGGCCTCGCCCAGTTCGAGCATGTCGGCCAGTACCGCAATCCGCTGGCCCTGGCACGGCCAGTTGCGCAACACCTCCAGTGCGGCCTGCATCGACTGCGGATTGGCGTTGTAACTGTCGTCCAGCAGGGTCATGCCCCGATCCAGCTCGCGCACTTCAAGGCGCCCCGCCGACATCTTGACACTTTCAAGCCCGGCGACGATTTCATCCGGATCACGGCCAAGCAGATGAGCTGCGGCCGCAGCAGCCAGAGCATTATAGACCTGGTGACGACCGGGCAGCGGCAAGGTGACGTGGCGCCGGCAACCCGCCAGCTCCAGAACAAAACAGGTTTGCGGCCCAGGCTCCACGGCACTGGCCCTCACATCGGCCTGCTCACCCAGGCCATACGTCACCCGTCGCACGCCGGCAGGTAACGGCAGGCGCATCAGTTCGGCATCATCGCGGTTGACAACGGCCGCACAGCCCGGCTTGAGGCTCGTGAGCAATTCGCCTTTGGCGCGGGCAACGCCCTGAATATCGCCCAGCCCCTGCAGGTGCCCGGCACCGACATTGGTCAGCACCCCCAGCGTGGGCTCGGCAATCCGCGCCAGTCGACTGATTTCCCCCGGCTGACTCATTCCCATCTCCAGCACTATCCAGCAGTCGGTTTCGTCTAACCGGGCCAGGGTCAGGGGCAGGCCAATCAGGTTATTGAAATTGCCCTGGGTCCGCAGTCCCGGTTCACGCACGGCCAGAATCGATGCCAGCATTTCCTTGGTCGAGGTCTTTCCCGTGGTGCCGGTGATGGCTGCTACGGGGCCATGGAATTCCTTGCGGATATCGTGCGCCAGGATCCCGAGGGCTTCCAAGGTGTCGCGCACCTGGATCACGGGCACCGGCAGACCGCCGACCACTTCCTCACTCAGGCAGGCTGCGGCACCGTGCTCAACGGCCTGGCGCAGATAATCGTGGCCATCATAGTTGGGCCCTTTGAGCGGGACAAAGAGGTCACCGGACTGCAGGGTCCGGCTATCGGTGGAAACTCCCGTGACCAACGCCTCCTGCGGTGCAGGAAGCAGACGGCCATTGACAATCCGCGCCAGTTGGTGACATGTCCATTGCATGGCTTCAATCCTTGAACAGCGGGGTCGTTCTATCGTTGCGCTTCAAGAGCGTTGCGCAACTCTTCTCGATCATCGAAATGGAATTTCTGCCGACCGATGATCTGATAATCCTCATGTCCCTTACCGGCAACCAGCAACAGGTCACCAGGCTGGAGCTGGGCCACGGCAAACCGGATCGCCTCGCGGCGCTCCTCGATCACGACGTAGCCTTTACGCTGCCCGTCGCCGGGCGCGCCGTCCCAGCGCACCAGGCCACCCTGCTCCTGAATACCGGCGCAGATCTGCTCCAGAATACGCTTCGGGTCTTCGGTACGCGGGTTATCGGCGGTCACCACCGTCAGCCAGGAATAGCGGGTGGCAATGGCGCCCATCAAAGGCCGCTTGCGCGTATCCCGATCGCCACCGCAACCGAACAGGGTGATAATCCGTGCCGGATGGAGCGCACTGACCGCCTCCAGGGCCTTTTCCAACGCGTCGCCGGTGTGGGCATAGTCCACCACAATCAGTGCGCCGAGCTCGTTGTCGACGCGCTCCAGCCGCCCCGGCACACTGGTCACAGCGGACAGGGCCGCTGTAATCGCATCAGGTGCCATCTCCAGCGCCAGGCCAACACCGACAGCACAGCACAGATTCTCCAGATTGAAGCGGCCGACCAGCTTTGAATTGAGGACCAGCTCCCCGGCCGGCGTCATCAGCCGGGCACGCAGTCCGGCCAGATCCTGCTCGAAGTCACGCACCTGGATCTGCGCCACCGCAGAAATCGCGACGGTAAACGCCTCGGGCCGCAAGGCCGCCAACTCGCGCCCATAAGCATGCTCCGTGTTGATAACGGCGTGCGCGCAACGGTACTCAGCACCCATAAACAGGCGCTGCTTGGCGGCGAAGTAGGCCTCCATCTCGCCATGGTAGTCTAAATGCTCGGGGGTCAGGTTGGTAAACACCCCCACCGCAAATTCGAGCCCCAGTACGCGACCCTGCTGCAGGGCATGGGACGACACCTCGATCACCAGGGCGTCGGCCCCCAGATCGAGGAAGCGGCTGAGCAGACGCTGCAGGTCGAGAGACTCGGGCGTGGTATGGCTGGAGGCCTCGCAAAAGCCCTCCATGCGATTGCTGATAGTGCCGACCACAGCGGGACGATAACCCTTGCCCCGCAATAGCGCTTCCACCAGGTAGGTCATGGTGGTTTTGCCATTGGTCCCGGTTACGCCCACGGTCAACAACCGCCGCGCCGGGAATCCGAAGAACGCCGCCGCCATGGTCGCCATGGCCCGTCGGCTGTCCGCCACAACAATCTGTGTCACCCCGGCATCGAGGCGCAATTGCCGCTCCACGACCACGGCGCTGGCACCACCGGCAACAGCCTGGGGCACATAGTCATGGCCATCCGCCTGCAGACCACTCAAGGCAAAAAACAGCCCCCCCGCCATGGCCTGACGCGAATCATAAAACAGGTCGCTCACCTCGTGATCAAGCGAACCGATCACCTCGACAACGGGGCAGTATTTCACCAGTTCACAAAGTTGCATGACGCACCTCCGGTGGTTGCAGACGAATGGTCAAACACATCTCGGCGTTAAACAAGCTACCCGGCGCAGGAGTCTGCTCGACGACCCGGCCCGCCCCTTCGATCCGAACATTCAGACCACTTTGAGCCATCAACGCCAGGGCCTGGGCTGCGCTCATGCCACGGAAATCTGGCATGGCCCGAGCCACCTCACCGCCCCCCCCCGTTCCCCGTTCCAGCGATGTCATGGCTGGAACCAGACGCGCAACAGGTTTTAGCGGCACCGCCGGTTCGTGGCCGGCGGTCCGTTCCGCCGGCACCCTCAGATAGCGCAGCGACTGCTCGGCAATACGCGCGAAAACCGGGGCAGCAGCAATGCCGCCATAGGTTTCCCCATGGGGCTCATCCAGCGTAACGAGGATGGTCAGACGCGGCGCGCTGGCCGGCGCAAAACCGACAAACGAGACAATATGCTTATCCGGAGAATAGGTCCCCGTCAGCGGATCAACCTTCTGCGCCGTTCCGGTTTTTCCCCCAACCTGAAAACCTTCAACCTGAGCGCGCTGACCTGTTCCGTCATCGTCGGTCACGCGCACCATCATCTCACGAACCTGCTCGGCGACCTCCGGCTTTAACACTTGACGCACAATTTCCGGGCGACGCAAACTTTCACTGCCACTGCGAGGATCGACAACTTTTTCCACCAGATAGGGCTTCATCAGTCGGCCGCCATTGACAATCGCACTGGTCGCCATCGCCAGCTGCAACGGCGTCACCGTAACCCCCTGGCCAAAAGAAATCGCCGCCAGATCCACTTCGAACCAATCTGCAGGGCGACGCAGAATTCCCGTCCCTTCACCATCAAAATCGATGCCGGTTTTCTGCGCGAACCCGAAGTTCCTGAGATATTGGTAAAAGGTTTCCTTGCCCAGCTGTGCTCCAATCTTGGCTGAGCCAATATTGGAACTGTACTTGAGAACATCGGCGACACTGAGTCGGCCCAGTGGTCGGTGATCATGAATCACCTTGCCTCCCACCCGGTAGCTGCCACGCCCGCAATCGATCTGCTGCTGGGCGGTAACAACTTTCTCATTCATTGCCGCGGCCAGGAGAAACAGTTTGAAGGTCGACCCCGGCTCATAGGTGTCACAGATCGGGCGCAAGCGCCGCTTTGCGGCTGAATACTGGCCAAACTTATTCGGGTCGAAGTTGGGCCAGCTGGCCAGAGCGAGGATCCGGCCACTGTCCGGTTCCACCACGACAACAGAACCGGAACGCGACGCCGTCGATCGCACGGCTTCAGCCAATTCACGTTCTGCCAGATACTGAATTTGCTTGTCGATGGTCAGATAGAGATCGCGCCCCAGCTGTCCCTTCACCACCTGCTCTCCACTGCCGAGACTCTGCCCGGAGGCATCTTTTTCACAGATCAGATAACTGCCGTCACCGGCAATAATGCCATCATAATAGCGTTCCAGACCTTCGAGGCCGTCATTGTCGACACCAGAAAACCCGACAATCTGTCCGGCCACATGACCGTTCGGATACCAGCGCTTATGCTCACGGATAAAGTGCAATCCCGGGTGCTCCAGAGACTTGATTCCGTTGCGAGGCTCCAGCGGTAAATGCAGCTGTTCGAGTTGACGGCTCTGCTCCGACGTGATCCGTCGTTCCAGCCAGACAAACTTTTTGTCGCGATCCAGACGTTTCGCGACATCACGGCTATCCAGTTTGAGGTATTTTGCTACGGCTGCAGCATATCGGGAACGTTCAGCGACAAGTTCGTTCTTCAGGGCCGGAACCGACTGCCCCAGCCTTTCAAGCGCAGCGTCCAGTTCGGACGGATTGGCGTACAGGGAGTCCGCCTCCAGCGAAACAGCCAGAGGCTCGCCCTGACAGTCATAAATCGCACCACGTTGCGGCGTCAGACGGATAATTTTTCGATGCTGTGTTGAGGCACGCTCCTGCCACTGGGGTGCGCACAGTATCTGAAGATAAAAAGCCCGCCCGCAAAGTAGCAGGCTGACCAGGACAAATAGCCAACCCGCGTAATAAATCCGTCGCCGTACCGCATGAACTTCCTCTGAGGCGGATGGTCGACGCAATCCCGCCCTAGATACTGAGGGTTTTCGCGACTTCAACGCCCTCTTCTCGCTGGCCATAGTCTGTCGTCGCTGCCTGCTCATGACGACTGTTCAGCTCAAGACTCTGTCCCTGCACGTTGAGAAACAGCGATTCTCGCGATAGAGGATGATAATAGATCCAGCCGAGGACTGCGGCCATCAACACCACAGAAAGCAGGGCCGTCCAGCCAAGACAATGGCTCCTGCGCCGTGCCTGCCGGTTGCCCCACAACTCACTCATTTCCTTCCACAGATCCTGCTTTTCTGCCCACTCTCTGTCCATCTCCGCCCTCCTTATTTTAACCGCACAGTGACAACCTGATTCGCTGCAGGCTCCCTCAAACCCAAACGTTTCATTGCTGTTTGCTGTATATACTCAGGATTGCTGTATCGGGCGACCGCTACCTGCAAAACCTTGTTCTCATAACTCGTCTGTCGAATCTGTTTTTCCAGTTCCGACACATCATATTCCTTGCGGGTGACCTCCATGCGCAACCAGACATGAAACAATCCGACACACAACAGCAGCAGGATCGCTGTCAGCACGCTGGCAACACGCGGTCTCACCCAGGAAAGGCCAAGCGGTGACCAGGTCACATCAAGCATGGTCATTCTCCCCATCCGGCAACGGCAGGCGCCTTACCGCCCGTAACACTGCACTGCGAGCCCGCGAATTCTGCTGTACTTCTCTCTCGCCGGCACGAACACCACGCCGGGTCAGTATCTGGACCAGGGGTTGCTTGCCGCAGGTGCAGACCGGCATGCGCGGCGGACAGTCACAGGGGTCAGCGGCCTGACGGAAAAGATTTTTCACGATCCGATCCTCCAGGGAATGAAAACTGATCACCGCCAGAACACCACCGGGCTTCAGCAGGTGAATCCCCTGTTCAACACCCCGCTCGACGTGGGACAACTCATCATTGACAAAAATCCGCAGCGCCTGAAAGACCCGCGTTGCCGGATGGATCCGTGCCGGGACAAAGCCTCCGGGCACCGCCTCCTGCACCAACTCAGCCAGCTCCTGTGTGGTCGCAATCGGCTTGTGCTGGCGCACCTGCTCAATTTTTCTAGCAATTTTCCGCGCCCAGCGCTCTTCGCCATAAGTCTTGAAAATATGCGTCAGGCTTTCGCTGCTTTCCTCATTCACCACCTCGGCGGCGGTACGACCCTGCAGCCGATTCATCCGCATGTCCAGCGGCGCATTGAAGCGGAAAGAAAACCCGCGCTCAGCACTGTCGAGCTGCCAGGAAGAGACTCCCAAATCCAGCAACATGGCGTCCAACGCCGCAACACCCTCCCGTTGCAGCACTATCGGCGCCTCGGAAAAGTTGGCCTGAATAATTCGTGCCCGCTCCCCGTAGGGAGCCAGTACACGTCGGGCTTCGGCAATGGCCTCGGCGTCGCGGTCGAGACCGATGAGCAGACCATCCGGGGCGGTCAGCTCAAGCATCTGTCGGGCATGCCCGGCCCCGCCAATGGTGCCATCGAGCACCACAGCACCCGGGCGCAGATTCAGCAGCGCCAGCGTTTCTTCGAGCAATACGGAGGTATGGGAAAAGGTCTCCATCGTCGTCGTCTGCCGCTAGAAGCCCAGATCGCCCAGTTCGGCCTTGAGCGTAGACAGCTGCTCCTCATCCCGCCGCATCTGCTCCTCAAAGCGGGCCTGACTCCACATTTCGATCTTGTTGCCGAGTCCGATAACGACGACCTCTTTTTCAAACATCGCCAGCGTCCGCAACGACGGCGGAATCGCAATCCGTCCCTGGCCATCAAAACCACATTCGATGGCCGGACTGATCCGGGTACGATAGATCAGATCCCTGGCATCACCATTGGGCATGGCATCGACCCGAGCCTTAATTTTTTGCCAGTCGGAGAAAGGATAGGCCACCAGAGCCGCCTTGCCACGAGTCACGATCAACAGCTCATCACCATAGTCGTCCGTCAGCACACCCCGCAACTTGGCTGGAATGCTCAAACGACCTTTTGGATCGATGTTGTTAAAAAACGTGCCCGAAAAGCTCATCTACCCACCTTTTGACATTTTGTTACACCTTTCCCCACCTTGAGGTGAAAATATACCCGCCCCCGTCAGGAGTGTCAAGACATTCACATTTTTTTAGAAAAGATTCTCAACAGGGCCTAATGCCTGTTTTTTCGACGAAAACTAAACGGGAGAAAGGCCGTCTGACGGAGCACAAATGCCTAAACGCCGGGCTCGTGGTACAAAAAAACGCCACCCAAAAGGATGGCGTCAGCCGAAACAAAAAAACAGGTCGAGCAGGGAAAAGGGGGATTGGCCGGGTGGCCACGGATGAAGGGTGCTGATACCTTATCGTGCGCTAAGGCAAGCGCAGCTCGATCTGTTCGATTCTCTGTTGATCCACCTTGCGGGCAATCAATGTCAGCCCCTTGACCTCACAGCGCTCGCCCTCGCTGGGGATATGACCAAGACAGCACAGCAGATAGCCCGCCAGGGTCGTGGCATCCTCTTCGGACAGATGCAAGCCAAGATGACGGTTGAGCTGGCGCAGCGGAATGCCCCCATCAATCAGAAAACGATTTGGCGTGATGGGCGAAATCCCCACATCCTCATTATCGTATTCATCCTGAATTTCGCCAACGATTTCCTCCAGCACATCCTCCAGCGTAACGACCCCCTCCACACCGCCATATTCGTCGAGCACCACAGCGAGATGCACCCGGCGACGGCGAAACGCCAGCAGCAGGGCTTCGACCTGTTTGGCCTCGGGAACAAAATAGGGGGGGCGCATCACCTGCTCGATATCAAACTGCTCCGGTTCATCGACATAGCGCAGGATATCTTTGGAATGAATGATCCCGACGATGTTGTCCAGGGTTTCACGATAGACGGGAAAACGGGAATGGGAAGAGCGCTTGACCTGCTCCAGCAGGTCGGCAAAGGGTGCCGTTACCTCGACGCCGCGCACCTCGGTGCGCGGGATCATCAGATCGCGCACCCGCAACTGAGACAGCTCGAACACGCCATGCAGCATGCGCTGCTGCTCCCGGGCCAGCGACCCGGTACGGGCGCCGATGGCGATCATGGTCTTGATCTCGTCGGCTGACAGGGTGGTGGTCGCAGCCTCTTCCTTGAACAGTCGATTGATCAGCCCGGATACCCCCGTCACCAGCCAGATAACCGGCGACAGCAGCCACAGCACCCAACGGATCGGTCGCAGCACCTTAAAAGACAGCTGTTCGGCACGACGGGCGGCATAGGTTTTGGGGCAAACCTCGGAAACAATCAGCAACAGAGGGGTCAGCACGGCAATGGTCAACATTTCGCCCAACTCCCCGTAGAGTTCGACAAAAAACGTGGTGGCAAAAACAGACAGGGCAATGTTGACCAGATTGTTGCCCACCAGAATCCCACCCAGCAGCCACTCGGGGCGCTCCAGCAACTGTTCCAGTTCCCGTGCACCCCGCCGCTGCTTTTCCACCAGATATTTCAGGCGCAGACGATCCATGGCCAGCAGCGCAGTTTCCGAACCGGAAAAAAAAGCCGACAACAGAAACAACAGGCCCATGACCAGCAACTGATACCAGTGTTCTTCCGTCATCCCCCACCCCGCGCCATCAGTCCAGCGGACACCACCTGCTCCATCCAGCCCAGGCGATCCATAAAAATCGTCCCATCTTAGCGCAGGCGTTGACTAAAAACAATTCACATGGGCCACGAAATCCCCCATAATAGGAGCACGATGCCCCAGCAACAGAACGACTCCTCTCAGCCACGAACTGCCTTTTAACGAAATTTATGCTTTCTGACCAGCAAAAACAGCTGCTGCAGCGCAGTGGTCTCGAACTGCTCCACCTCGATGAACCCCGACTGCTCGCCATTGCGGCGGGCGACATCCTGATCCCCACCCTCAGCGACAACGAACTGCTGGAATTCCTTCAGGTGGCCAACGCCCTGTATCGGGGAGGATCCGCTCTCATCAGCGATGCCGACTACGATTTCATCTTTCTGGCCGAACTCAAAGCCCGCCACCCGCACCATCCCTACCTGCATAGCGTTGAGCCGGAGACGGCATTTGAGGGCAAGACCGTTGAGCTACCCAGCCGTATGCTGTCAACGGAAAAGGCTTACAGCGTTGAAGAAATCCTCGCCTGGCTGGAGCGCATCCGCAAAGCCGCCGAAGATATCAACCAGCCCTTCGACCGGCTGCGTTTTCGCGCTACGCCAAAGCTGGACGGCTTTGCCGCTTACGACGATGGCGAGCGGCTTTACACCCGTGGCGATGGCCGCCGCGGTACCGACATCAGCCGCGTCTTCGAACGCGGTCTGCAGGTTGCCGGGGGAGACCAACGCGGTCTCGGAGCGGGAGAGATCGTGGTGCAGAGCAGCTACTTTTCCGCCAACCTCGCCGACCAGTTCGAAAATGCCCGCAACTTTCAGGCCAGCGTGGTCAAGGAAAAAGCCCTCGAACCCGCGGTCGAGGAAGCCATTGCCGCCGGAGCCGTTGTGTTTTACCCCTTTGCGGCACTTCCCTGTTGGGAAGGCTGCGCCGACGAGCTGAAAAACCAGCTGTCACAGATTATCGATCAGCTCTACCAGGCGGTGGACTTCGACATGGACGGCATCATCCTTGAAATCACCGACGAGGAACTCAAGCAGTACATGGGTGCCACCCGCCACCACCACCGCTGGCAGATTGCCCTGAAGCAGAATCAGGAAACAGCGCAGGTGCGGGTGCTGCGAATCATTCCTCAGACTTCGCGCTCCGGCCGCGTCAATCCTGTGGCCGAGGTCGAACCAACGCGTCTGAGCGGCGCCCTGATCCAGCGTGCCACAGCCCACCATTACGGCATGGTCGAAAGCAAGGGCATCGGTCCCGGCGCCCTTATCGAGCTGACACGCAGCGGCGAGGTCATCCCCAAGATCGTCGACGTCATCAACCCGACAGTGCCCGATCTGCCACAGCGCTGCCCCAGTTGCGACAGCCTGCTGGTGCGTGACGGCGACTACCTGTTCTGCCCCAACAGCAGCGGCTGCCCGGCCCAGATCGCCCACAGCATCGAGCACTTTTTCCGCACCCTGGGCAATATCGACGGCTTTGGCCCGGCCACGATCGAAAAACTCTATGCCCATGGCGTCCGCTCGATCCAGACCATCTACGGCCTGACAGCGGAACAATTCGAAACCATGGGGTTTGGCCCCAAGCAGGCGGAGAATCTCGTCACCCAGCTACTGCGCAGCCGCACCGAGGCCATCGAGGACTGGCGTTTTCTCGCGGCCTTTGGCGTGTTCCGCATGGCCGGCGGCAACTGCGAGCGCCTGCTGCGCCATTATCCGCTCAACGAGGTGTTCGAACTGACGGTCGATCAACTGGTCGCCATTGAGGGCTTTGCCGACAAGACCGCCCAGGTCGTTATCGAGGGCCTGCTGCGCATCCGCACGCTCTATGACCACCTCGACCGCCTCGGCTTCACCCTGCTCGCCACCCCGCGCATCGACGAGCTGCAGGCCAGCGGGGTTCTCAGTCCCCTTGCCGGCAAGCTGCTGGTATTCACCGGCACCATGCAACACGGCAGTCGCGCGGCCATGCAGGCCGAAGCCAAAAAGCTGGGCGCAAAAGTGGGCAGCGCCGTGACGGGAAAAACCGATTATCTCATCACCGGCGACGAGGTCGGCAGCACCAAACTCAAGGCAGCCGAAAGCAAGGGCGTAGCGATTCTGACGGAGCAACAGTATCTGGACCTGATCCACAATAGCTGAGCCTCAAACACTTCAAGGAGCACTGCATGGGAAAAATAAGGATTCGCACGGAAATCAGTGGGCGTGTTCAGGGCGTGTGCTATCGCCACTTCACCCAGCAGAGCGCCGGCGCCCACGGCGTAACCGGCTGGGTAAAGAATCTGGGCAACGGCAAGGTTGCCGCCCTGTTCGAGGGTGAAGAACTAGCCGTCACCCGTGTTCTGAACGAATGCCGCCAGGGGCCACCGGCGGCCGAAGTGAATCACATGGAAATCGTGGCCGAAGAATTCAGCGGGGAGTTTGACAGCTTCACCATCCTGCGCTGAGGTCCCACCAACCAGACCGCTGCGAGACGATTCTGCGACAGCGGTTTTTCCCTGCTTACAGATACGAGCGCGCACCGACGTAGCTCCTGCGCCAGTAGTCGCTTGAGAGGCTGGAAAAACGGATGGTTTTTCCGGTGCAAGGCGCATGGATAAAGCGGTTTCCGCCGGCATACATGCCGACATGCGTCACCCGCCGTCCACCCTCGGTGGCGAAGAAAACCAGATCGCCCTTCTGCAGATCTTTTTTCGCCACCTCGTGCCCCGCCCCGTATTGCATGCGGGAGTTGCGGGGCAGATTCAAGCCATTGAGGCGGTAACTGACCATGGTCAGGCCGCTGCAGTCGAAGCCGTTTTTACAGTCCTCCCCGCCCCAGCGGTACGGAATCCCCAGAAAACGCTGGGCCGTCTTCACCAGCTCCGCTCGCAGCCGCTGCTGCCCATCACGCTCCTGCGCCACCCGCGCCACCGCATAGTCGCCGGGAATCACGATAAAAAAATTGCCGATCATCCCCTGCCGCTGCAGATCTTGCGCTTCGTCACGGGCCTGATGGTAATCCGGATGGTTGCCAAAGCGCACCTTGTACAGCCCCGACTCGTGCAGAAAATGGTAAGCGTCGACCCCCCGTGCCTGCAATCCCTCCTCGAAGCGCACCGCATTATCCAACCGGCTGAAGGCACCCACCTGCACGGAAAAACCCATCTTCTCCAGCGGCTGGCCACCCTCCCCCCGCTCACAGACCGGAGTCGATTCCAGCAGTGCACCAATCGAGTCCTCCGCAGGGCCCGGTACGCCCACACCACCAGCCGAGGGCCAACGCTCCGGCACGCAGGAGCAGAGCAGAAGCAGAATCATCAACCATGGCAAAAAAGATGATTTTTTCATGCCGAAAACAATCATGGAGAATGGCGACGGATCCAGGAAATTGCGATCAAAGAACAGGATGACGGCCGTCGGTTCGCGAACCGACGGACATTACGGCCCGAACCTGCCCAGCAGAATATCCTCAACATTCCTTCTGGAATCAATCAGCGAAACGACATAAACCGTCTCCCCCTCAACCCGGTACATCAGTCTCCAGGGCGCGATGATCAATTCACGGTAGTGAACCATCCCCTGCTCTTGCAACTCAGGAATGACCAGACCCCGGAAAGGATCATGAAAAAGCCCAGCGGCGGCTTTTTTGATTTTTGCCAGAGCTCGACGTTCATCCGTCTGGTTGTCAGCGAAAATGTATTCAATGATCCCGGTCAAATCACGGACGGCGGTCCGGGACCATGCAACCTGAAAAACTGAACTCATCGATCCGCGAGCTTTTCTTCAAGACCGGCAAAAACCTCCTCCTGAGGGAGGATCTCCCCTTGTCTGATATCCTCTTCTCCCTGCGAAATCAGCTTGATGACGGAAAAAGCATTTTTCATCGCCTGATAACTCTCCGGGTCCTGAAGGACCGCGCGCGCTTCCCCATTCTGGGTAATAATGACCGGGCGGTGGGTTTCGTTGACCTGCTTCAGAATATCCGCGGCGTGTGATTTGAAATAGCTCACCGGTTTGATGTCTTTGTTCAGATTCATACCTTATGCCTCCAGTCGTTATAAGATACTTAATTCAGACTGGCTGTCAATAGGGCCGGCACAGTTGTTGGCTCAGATGCACACCGAGGAGGTCAAAAATATGGCCTGCCTATCTCCCAACCGATCACCGCGGGGCACGTTCGCCAGGGCCTGCAAAGAATTTTTCACCATGTGGAGCGGTTCGTGATAACCGGCGGCGACGAACTGCTTGCCGACCACAGCAATAAAATTTAGCCTTTCGGAAAACTCGGCTGCCATTTTCCATCCGGTTGATTAATTTGTTAGTTGGCCGCCAGTGATTCCGGTGCTAACATTTGTGCACACAATAATTGCGGGAGCTACCTATGGATACTAGAATTCAATTTCGTATTGACGATGAAACAAAACGTTTAGCCCAGCAAATGGCTGAGAGCCAAGGTCGCACCCTTAGCGACGCTTGCCGTGAACTAACTGAGCAGCTTGCCGAGCAACAACGCAAGGCTTTGTCTCATGATACCTGGCTTACCGAACAAGTAAACCTTGCGTTCGACAAGCTTGATTCCGGCAAGGCTGTGTTCGTCAATAATGACTCTGCAAAAACACAAATGGCTGAACGTAAAGCCAAGGTTCGCAATCGGGGTCGTCAATGATTTTTTGGGAAGAAGAATCCTTAAATGATCGTGAGAAAATTTTCGAATTTCTTTACGACTTCAACCCAGATGCTGCTGAAAAAACAGATGAAATCATTGAAGCTAAAGTTCAAAACTTAATTGAACAGCCGTTGATGGGCGTTCAACGAGATGGAATTCGAGGCAGATTGCTCATTATTCCTGATGTTTCAATGATCATATCCTATTTTGTTGACAGATCCACGATTCGCATTCTGCGAGTTCTTCATCAAAAACAAAAGTTTCCTTCTGAGTAACTGAAATCATTTTTGCAACTAACGCCTGATTATATGTTCATATTACTTTTTTATTCTATGGAGTTAAGTGCTTTTTTCAAGAGCATATTAAATTCTTCAGGCTTTTCCAGCATTGGAAAGTGACCTGTTTCCTCAATATAAAAAAGTTGATAGTTTTTTATATACTTTCTGTTCTCTTCAGGTGCTGTCGGCCATAATCTGGCGTTTATTGAGACTACAGGAATAGTAATATCTTTAAATACAATGGCAGCTTCTCCGTTTACATACTGACCCAGATAGTTGCGAAAGGCACTTAAAGCAATTTCCTTTGGGGCAGAAGACATATCTTCTTTTACCCAATTCATCAATTGTTGATCAGTGCCTTTCGGAAACATTGGTGAAACAAAATCCTGTGCGGCGCTTTTAAAATCAGCTTCAAAGGGTTTTACCATTTCGTCAATTACACTTTGAGGGGTGCGTTCCGCAACATTTTGCAAAGTATCAATTCCTACAATCCCAACTACTTTTTCTGGCATTAATCTGGCCGCTTCAGCAATTACACCGCCTCCCATTGAATGCCCGATCAAAATAGCTCTATCAATGTTTTCTTTATCAATAATTGCTTTCACATCGTTGGCGAAGGACAACATTGAAAACTCGGATCTATCTAATGAAGAATGTCCATGGCCAGCCAAATCAACAGTGATTACTTGATACTCTTTTGCGAATACAGGAATTTGTTTCTGCCAGTAACGTCCATCACAACTCCAGCCGTGAATAAAAATCAGCGCTGTTTTTCCTTTGCCAGCAATATCATAAGCGATACGTTCTGAATCAAAAGACAATGCGACATCATGCCTCAGAGAAAGCTCGTTGCTCGCACATCCTGATAATAGGAGGAAAGGTATCATTACAAATAATATCTTTTTTTTCATGTTTATTCCTTGTTTTTCATATAACGCTGCTATTCAGCTGCGCGGCTTTTTTCGTCGGCTGAAATAGCCTTGTTAGCCTTTTTTGTCTCACTTGTTAATAACCAGTACTAATTCAAGTCAGTAGATATACGATAGTCGGACAGAGAAATATCAATCCCATGCCTACACCAAGCAGGTTACCCTTTCTTAGATCGAAGTTTTTTAAGGGCGGGGCAGGGACGTTGTTGATATTTTGACTTTCTCGTAAAAGAGGGCAGATTTTTACCCCTATGCGGTCGTCCCTGCCGCGCAGTTCAATCTGTCGGTTAAGCTTCCGCTCAATCCCACGCTCAATCGCATCCACAAACCGCCCACTGCCCTGCCTCGGCAGCGTTTGCCATCCGGTTAGGCGGGATGCCACAAAGAAGTATCGCGAAGTGAACGATGAATAGGCTGACCCAAGAAGGGAAAGACGGCTTGAATCCCATAAGACTGAAAAGTGGATCTCCGTTGCAAGCACTGCTCACGCCACAAACAGGCCCCCCTACACTCCCGCTGAACCCTTTTTGAGCTTCAGAGCCATGGCATACACCTCGCTGCCGCTGAGTCCGTATTCTTTCGCGACCTGCTTGATGACGGTTTTCAGCGGCTGATCCGTTTCGGCAAGCAAGCGCTCTAACGCTTCCTCCACCGTTTCGGCTGGAGCCTGTTTTTCCGCCGGCGCCAGCAGCAACACGATTTCGCCGCGTACCCGGCTCTGGGCAAAATGCTCGAGGGCCTCGGCCACACTGCCGCGAAACAGCTCTTCGTGCAATTTGGTCAGCTCGCGCACCACGGCCAGTTGTCGCGCTTCGCCCAGTGTCGCCACCACATCGCGCAGGCAGGCGAGCAGCCGGTGCGGAGCTTCATAGAACACAGCGGTGCGCTGTTCATGGCGATAATCTTCCAGGGCGCGGCAGCGGGCAGCGCTGCGGGAGTGCAGAAAGCCGTCAAAACAGAAGCGGTCCGTCGGCAACCCGGACATGGACAAGGCGCTGATGCAGGCGCTGGGGCCGGGAATGGCCGATACCCGGATGCCCGCTTCGACACAGCGCTGCACCAGGAGGCTGCCGGGATCGGAGATGGCCGGGGTGCCGGCATCGCTGATCAGGGCGATCTGTTTTCCCTGACGCAGCAGATCAACAAGATAGTCCCCTTTTTGCGCCTCATTGTGTTCAAAACAGGACGTCAGCGGCGTGGTGATACCAAAATGATTGAACAGCTTGCGGCTGTGGCGGGTGTCCTCGGCGGCGACCAGATCGACTTCTTTGAGAATCCGCACCGCCCGAAAGGTCATGTCCTCCAGGTTGCCGATGGGCGTGGCCACCACATAGAGCACGCCATTTGAGCTCGCCTCACCGCCCTCAGACACGGATCAGCTCCAGCTGCGACAGCCACAGATCAGCGACAGCGTCACTCGGCATACGCCAGTCACCGCGCGGCGACAGGGAGACGCTGCCCACCTTGGGTCCGTCGGGCAGACAGGAGCGTTTGAACTGCTGAGAGAAGAAGCGCTGGTAAAACACCTTCAGCCAGCGCAGAACCGTCGCCCCGTCATAGACACCGTCAAAGGCGGTGCGGGCCAGCCAGAACACCTTGCGCGGCTCGTACTGATTGCGCACCACCTGAAACAGAAAGAAATCGTGCAGCTCATAGGGACCAACATGGTCCTCGGTGACCTGGCGGATCTGTCCCTGCTCATCGGGCGGCAGCAGCTCCGGCGACACAGGCGTGGCACAGATATCCTCGAGGATCGCCCGGGTTTCGCCGCAATAGGCGGTTTCCGCGCACCAGGAGACCAGATAGCGCACCAGGGTCTTCGGCACCCCGCAGTTGACGCCGTACATGGACATGTGATCGGCATTGTAGGTGCACCAGCCCAGAGCCAGCTCGGACAGGTCTCCCGTGCCGATGACGATCCCCCCCACCTGGTTGGCAACATCCATCAGAATCTGGGTACGCTCGCGCGCCTGGGCATTCTCGTAGGTGATGTCGTGGCGCTGTTCGTCATGACCGATGTCGATGAAATGCTGGCGCACCGCCTCGTCGATCGGCACGATACGGCGCGTCACCCCCAGTTTTTCCATCAACTGTTCGGCATTGCCGCGCGTGCGGGCCGTGGTGCCGAACCCGGGCAGGGTCAGAGCGACAATCCCGTCCCGCTTCAGACCAAGGCGGTCAAACGCCCGCACCAGCACCAGCAGCGCCAGGGTCGAATCCAGACCGCCCGAGATACCGATCACCACCCGGCGGCTGTGCAGATGACGCAACCGCTTGACCAGCGCCGTGGTCTGCAGGGCAAAGATCTCCTCGCAATGGGCGCTGCGCACGGCCGGGTCGCCCGGCACAAACGGCTGGCGCGGCAGGGGCCGTTTCAGCTCCGTCACGCTGCGCGACGCCACATGAAAGGGGACCATGCGATAACTGCGGCGGGGCATGCCAGCGGCAAAGCTGTTGTTCTTCAGCCGCTCCAGCTCAAGCCGTTCCATATCCGCATCTGCACAGACCAGCTGACTGGTGAAGCAAAAGCGCTCGCTTTCGACCAGCAACTGTCCGTTCTCCGCCATCAGGGAATGCCCGGAGAACACCAGATCGGTACTCGACTCCCCCGGACCGGCCGAGGCATAGGCATACAGGGCCAGGCAGCGGGCGGACTGGGAGGACACCAGCTGGCGTCGATAAGCCTGTTTGCCGAGGATCTCCGGGCTGGCAGAAAGATTGCACAGGATCGTGGCACCGGCCAGGGCCATATCGCCGCTGCCGGGATTGGCCACCCAGCCATCCTCGCAGATCTCGACGCCAAGACGGCAGCTTCCCCACTGCTCGTGTTGGAACAGCAGATCCTCGCCGAAAGGCACCTTGCGGCCGGCGATATCGATCACATCCGCATTGCGATCGGTAGCCGCGGAAAACCAGCGTTCTTCGTAGAATTCCTGGGTATTGGGCAGAAAGGTTTTCGGCACCACGCCGAGGATACGACCACCGGCCAGCAGCACGGCGCAATTGAACAGGCGGCCGGACTGCACCAGTGGCGCACCGACAATCACCAGCAGCGACCGCTCGCGGGTCAGAATCGCCAGATCGAGCAGGGCATGCTCCACCTGCTGCTGCAACAGCGCCTGAAAAAACAGATCGCCACAGCTGTAACCCGTCAGGGACAGTTCAGGGAAAACAACCCCCTGACACTGTTGCCGGTCGGCCTGTTCAACCAGTTCGCAGATCTGGTGCAGGTTGAAGGCAATATCGGCCACACGATGCTCCGGCGTTGCCACGGCGAGGCGGAACAGCCCCAGGTCACTATTCTGTAGATCATCCATGGTTATCTTCCTTGCTTGTGGTGCCTTGCGCCGCTCAGTCCGGGCGAAAGGCATCCTCAATATGATCGATCCGTACCCGCTGCCCTTCAGCCATCACGCTGATCACGTCAAACCGTGGCTGCAAATCCAGGGCAGACTGTTGGAGGTAGCCCTGGGCCACGCGTAGGATCTGACGCTGTTTCCGCAGCGTCACCGCCTCTTGCGCCGCACCGAACAGCGTCTGGCGCCGAGTTTTGACTTCAATAAAAGCGAGAACCGACCCGCGACGGGCGATGATATCCACTTCGCCCAGGCGACTGCGATAGTTGACCTCGAGAACACGGTAGAGCCGCCGACGCAGATAACGCACCGCCTGCTGCTCGCCCCAGCGCCCCAGCTGCAGCCGCTCCTGGGTCACAGATGTTCCCGCACACCGGCAAAGGTGGCACGATGCAACGGGCAGGGCCCGTGCTCAGCAATCAGCCGTCGATGCTCGGCACTGCCATAGCCCTTGTGGCGGGCGAATCCATATTGGGGATAGCGGCGGTCGTACACCTGCATCATGCGGTCACGCACCACCTTGGCGATCACCGAAGCGGCAGCGATGGATAACGAACGGCTGTCTCCCTGTTTCAGCGTCTGTTGCGGGATGGCCAGCGGCAGCGGCGTGATACCGTCCACCAGCACATGATCCGGCGTCCACCGCAGACGCTTCAAGGCGTCGCCCATGGCTTTCAGCGTCGCCTGAAGGATATTGATTTCATCCACCTCGTGGGCATGGGCAAATCCCACACCGACGGCAATGGCCTGCGCACGGATGGGACCGAACAGCCGTTCGCGTTGCAAGGCGGAAAGTTTCTTCGAGTCCGTCAATCCGGGCAGATTGAATGTTTCAGGCAGGATGACAGCCGCCGCCACCACCGGGCCGGCCAACGGCCCCCGCCCCGCCTCGTCCACACCGGCAACCGCCCGGAAACCCTGGGCACGCAGACGACGCTCGAAAGACAGGGCATCCTCCAGCGGACAGTCACTGAACAAGCTGGGCTGAGACGACATAACGACCTCAAACGGACAACAGCTGAGAAAAACCAACAGGACACACCGCTCAATGGCTGTTATCAAACGCCATGAACACCGGTTCGCAAGCAGTATAGAGCAGATAGAACAGAAGGGAAAGAAAGGAAAAAAGGGATGTGGGGGCTGCCTACACGGAGGGACAAGGGCAAGCATTGCACTACGGCGCGCCGACAACCAGTTCAAAAGCAAAAGCCGGCTCCCCCATGAAGGGAGGAAACCGGCATGCTGAGTACAACCCTGTCCGAAACGGGCGTTTTGGACAGAATCTAGTTTCTGCGCAGTTCGCGGATACGCGCTGCCTTGCCCTGCAGGTTACGCAGGTAGTACAGCTTGGCGCGACGGACACGACCAACAGTCATGACCTCGATTTTATCCACCACGGGCGAATGCAGCGGGAACACACGCTCAACGCCCATGCCGCCAGAGATCTTGCGCACGGTAAAGGTCGAGGCGATACCACGGTTCTTGCGCTTGATGCACATCCCCTGGAACACCTGGATACGCTCTTTGTTACCTTCCGTGATTTTGACATGAACACGCAGGGTGTCGCCCGCCTTGAAAGTCGGGATATCCTGCTTCAATTGCTCGTTGCCGATTTGTTCAACAATATTCATCTTTTTTCTCCTTCTATGCAACGTCGGAAAATCCGTTGTTTTTTTTGTTTCTAGTCTGTCAGTTCATCGTCCTGTCCGTTGTCACCATAACGCCGGAGCAGGTCCTGATCGTGCTTGGTCAAAACATGGTGCCGCCAGAGATCGGGCCGCCGCTGACGGGTGCGCCGCAACTGCTGCCAGCGCCGCCACTCGGCAATGCGGGCGTGGTCGCCGGACAACAGCACCTCGGGCACCGCCTGCCCTTCGAAGCTGGCGGGCCGGGTATAATGCGGAAACTCCAGCAATCCGTCACTGAACGAATCACCCGCCGCACTCGTCTCATTGCCCAGCACACCGGGAACGAAACGGGCAATGGCATCGATCATCACCATGGCCGGCAGCTCCCCTCCGGTCAACACGAAGTCGCCAAGGGAATATTCCTCGTCGACATAACCGCGAATGCGCTCGTCAAAGCCTTCATACCGGCCACAGACAAAAATCAGCCCACTTTCCCCAGCCAGAGTCTGTGCGGCGGCCTGATCAAAACGGCGCCCCTGCGGCGTCATCAACAGGACCTTGGCCCCCGGATTGTTCTGACGCAGCGTTTGCAGCGCGCGCCAAACCGGTTCCGGCTTCATGACCATGCCGCTGCCGCCACCGTAGGGCGTATCGTCGGTCACCAGATGGCGACCTTCAGCCCACTGACGCAGCGGATGCGCGACCACCCGGATCAGCTCTTTCTCAATCGCCTTGCCGAGAATACTCCCGGAAAAGGGCGAGGTGAACATCTCCGGAAACAGGGTGAGAACGTCAAAGTTCATCCGTTCAACCCGATGAGTTCATCCGGCAGACTGACGTACATGCAGCGCTGCTGTTCGTCAATCCGCTCAACCATGGCCTTGACTGCCGGTATCATGATCTCGCCATACGGCCCTTCAACGATATAGATATCATGAGCCGCGGTTTCGATCAGCGATTTCAAGACTCCCAGCTCTCCGCGCTGACGGTCGATAACCGTCATTCCTTCCAGCTGGTACCAGTAGCTTGCGTCCTCTTCCAGCTGCGGCAGATCCTCCAGCGCCATGCGCACATCGGCTCCCACCAGATGTTCCACTTTGCTGATATGATCGTAGCCTTTGAGGGCCAGCAGGATGAACTGCTTGTGCGCCGCAACGCGTACTGGCTCGACAATCCGTGTTTCACCCCTTTGCGTGACCAGGGTCACCCGCCGGGCGTCGAACAGGCCACCGGATTCCGCCGTCAGGGGGCGAACCTTCAAATCCCCGCGCAACCCGTGGGTTCCGACAACGACTCCGACGCTGAACTCTTTTTCTTCCATTTATTTTGACCTGAAGGTCTTAAAGCGGTCTCGACGTCGTCTGGCCGCTCGTTGTTACAAATTCGAGCGCTTACTTGTTCCCGCCCTTGAATGTACTCCAGACGCCATTCTGGCGCAACAGACTCAGAACGGTCTGGGAGGGCTGGGCGCCCTTGTTTAACCAAGCCAGTGTCCGCTCAGTGTTCAGGTTGACCTGCTCACCGTCTTTGCGCGGATCGTACTGACCCAGATTTTCGACATAGCGTCCATCACGCGGACAACGCTCGTCCGCCACAACAATCTGGTAGAAGGGTTTCTTCTTAGCGCCACCACGGGCTAATCGGATCTTTACAGCCATTTCTTTTTTCCTCTCTTTACAGGGATGCATCAAAGCACCTGCCCATCAGGTGCGAATAAACAGTTTTAACTGGTCTGCTTAAAACGGCATGCCGCCGCCTGGCAGCCCGCCTGGAAAGCCACCCCGGCCCATCAGGCCTTTCAACCCTTTTGGCCCCATCTGCTGCATTTTCTTCATCATCTTCTGCGCCTCGGTGAAGCGCTTGAGCAGCTGGTTGACATCCTGGATGCGGGTACCACTGCCTTTGGCAATGCGCAGACGCCGCGAACCATTGATCATCTTGTGATTACGCCGCTCGTCCGGTGTCATGGAGGAGATGATGGCCTCGATCTTCTTCAGCTCCTTGTCGGGCAGCTGCATGCCGCCGGCCTGCTTCAGGGCCTTGCCCATGCCGGGAATCATTTTCAGCAGCGACTCCATGGAGCCCATCTTCTTGACCATCTGCATCTGGTCACGGAAGGTTTCGAGGGTGAAGCCGTCCTGGCGCATCTTCTTTTCCATGCGCGCGGCCTCGTCCTTGTCGATGGCGGCCTCGGCCTTCTCGATCAACGACAGCACATCGCCCATACCGAGAATGCGCTGGGCCATGCGGTCTGCATGAAATACTTCCAGGGCGTCCATTTTCTCGCCCATGCCGACAAACTTGATCGGCTTTCCGGTCACAGCGCGAACCGACAGGGCGGCACCACCGCGGGCATCGCCGTCGAGCTTGGTCAGAACGACACCGGTCACATCCAGCCGCTCATCAAAGCTCTTCACCACATTGACGGCGTCCTGGCCAGTCATGGCGTCGGCAACAAACAGAATTTCTTTCGGTGACAGGGACTGGCGAATGCGCACCAGTTCGTCCATCAACGCTTCGTCGATATGCAATCGACCGGCGGTATCGAGAATCAGGGTATCATAACCATGATTAACTGCGTAGGTCCAGGCCTGCTGGCAGATCTCTACCGGGTCCTGATCGGCCTGACTGTCATAAACCGGAACATCCAGCTGGCGCCCCAGCGTCTTAAGCTGTTCGATGGCGGCCGGGCGATAGATGTCGGCCGGCACCAGCAACGGCTTACGCTTGTCTTTGCGCAGACGCAGAGCCAGCTTGCCGCAGGTCGTGGTCTTACCGGCGCCCTGCAGACCACACAGCATGATCGCCACGGGAGGACTCGCCGCCAGGTCAAGCGCATTGTCCTCGCCCTCACCCATCAACTGGCCAAGCTCGTCACGGACGATCTTGATCACCTGTTGGGCCGGCGTCAGACTTTTCAGCACATCCGACCCAACCGCACGTTCCTGTACGGCGGCAACGAAATCCTTGACCACCTTGAAATTGACGTCGGCCTCGAGCAACACCAGCCGGACTTCGCGCAGCGCTTCCTTGACATGTGCCTCGGTCAGACGACCCTGGCCACGCAGCTTTTTGAATACCGCATCAAATTTATCTGTCAGCTGATCAAACATCGCAATCCTGCTGGTCAATCGTTTTTATAAAAGTGGCAAATGCCGGACTGTAATGGAGCAGCTGGCTCTTGTCAAGAAAAAAGCCCACAAAACAGACTGTTAAAACGTCTGCAACAGAACGAAGTTATCATCGCCCGTTGGGACATAGAGCTCGAAAGGTTTCAGGCCGGCTTCACGCAGCTGCTGGACAATCAAGGCCTGATCAGCCGCTTCAAAACGCAGTGCCATGCCACAATCGGCCGAAATGCTCCGCGGTACCGGAATCAGAAGAACCGCATACTGGACCTGCAACCGTTTTTCGGCCAGCATGACCCGATGCAGGGAGTGAAACACCAGAAGTCGCTGATGGTCTTCGACCATTCTCATGACATGTCCATCCTCTCCGCTACGTTGACAGCGCGCACCGATCTAGCTTAAACTGTCAGGCCTGCTACGGGCGCGCCATCAAAAGGGATCGGCCCGCGTAACACGGAAGGAATCTGCCCGTTTTGATCACCATGACCCCGCAACTCATCGGCCTGCTCAGCTTTGCCCTGTTCAGCAACCTTCCGTTGGGTTACCTGCGCCAGGGAACCATGAAACGCTCTGCACCCTGGTTTCTTTACATTCACCTGTCCATTCCCTTCATCATCTGGCTGCGCCTGCATCTTGGACTGGACTGGCATGTCGTCCCCTATTCCGTGCTGTTTGCCGCCCTCGGCCAGATCGGCGGGGGACGTCTCCGCACCGGCCGTGACGGGTCATGAGCTCGGGGCCCCAGGTTAAAACACCCCCCCAGTCCGCACGCATGTTGCTGACATGCCTGTTTGGCAATCTGGGCATTTCCAGCCGCATCGAACAGCACCGGGTCTGGTTCATCTGGGAGAAGGTTGTCGGCCCGCAGATTGCCGCCCATGCCCGACCGGCCCGCATCCGCGATAACATGCTGGAAATCCGCGTCGACCATCCAGTCTGGATGCAGCAACTACAGTTGCTCAAGCCGCGCATTTTAGCCAAACTGAACGCTGAACTCAAAGGGCCGCCGATTGACAGCCTTTACCTGCGGCGCAAACCACCCCAGGTTTTCCATATCCCGCGACGCGAGCCACCCCCGGAGCTGCCCGAGCTGAACAGCCTGGAAAAGGCACACATCGAACAAATGACACGCGCCATCAAGGACGAGGGCGTGCGCCAGGCTATGCAGCAACTCCTGACGAAGCAACAACGACTCGATAAACGCCAACGATTAAGCGCACTGCAAAACACTCAGACATCATAATAACCGGCAACCTCGGAGCTGTACTCCTGCCCCTCGTAAATCGAAAGAGGCGATTCAACTTCAAGGCCTGGTCGGCCGCCACGCCGTCCTTCGACTAAAACGAGACGTGCAGATGTGCCGCTTCGACTGTGAACCCAGCGCATGCGCTTTGGCTCAACACCAAAACGACGCATACCCGTCAACACATCGACCGCCCGTTCAGCCAGATGAATCAGGGCCAGGGTACCGCCAGAGCCGAGCAAATGCGCGCCACAGCGTAAAAAATCCTCCAGCCCACCGCAGCACTCGTGACGCGAAAGCGAACGCTCATCGCCCGAAGAAACCCGGCCGCTGGCCACAGAACGAAACGGCGGATTACAGAGCACACAATCGAACAACCTGGCATCGCGCCAACTGCGCAGATCCGCGCAGTCAATACGCACCTGAGCGTTCAGAGCGTTCAGCGTGACATTACGCTGTGCCCGCTCGGCCTGCTGCGACTGGACCTCCAGACCGACCACCTCGGCATCCGGACAACGGCGGGCAGCGATCAACGCCATGACCCCGCAACCACAGCCGAGATCGAGAATCCGCTGAGCCTTCCCCAGGGAAGCAAAAGCCACGAGCAACACCGGATCAAGGGAAAAACGATACCCCTGTCCATGCTGAATCAGCTGCAATCCCCCGCAGCGCAATTCATCCAGTGTTTCATCATCATGCAGAACATCTCCGGGACAACTCCCTGATTGCCGCACCATTCTGCCCCCCTGTCACACAACAAACAGGGGGGAAGCCACCGCGGCCGCCCCCCTTCAATGTCGCGTTTTTACAGCCGACTACCCCCCGGCACCATAGGAATGCAGACCCGCCAACAGCAGATTCACCCCCAGATAGCAGAAAATCGTCGCGCCAAAGCCGATAATGGAAAGCACCGCCGCACGCCGACCGGCCCAGCCACGGGTAAAGCGGGCATGAAGAAAGGCGGCGTAGATAAACCACACGATCAGGCTCCAGGTCTCCTTGGGGTCCCAGCTCCAGTAGGTGCCCCAGGCGTAGTTGGCCCAGGCCGCACCGGTGATGATACCCAGCGACAACAGGGGAAAGCCGATCATGATGGCCTTGTAGTTGAGATCGTCAAGAATCTTGGCGCTGGGAAACAAACCAACAAGGCCGCCCGCCGGATTGTCCTCACCGTGGGATTCCTTGCGCACCTTGATCAGGTACATGATCGAAACTCCACAGGCCACGGCAAACGCTGCATAGCCGAGAAAGCAGGTAATCACGTGGTACGTCAGCCAGTTGCTCTGCAGCGCCGGAACCAAGGGCGCAATCGACGAGTCGAGGCGCAGCTGAGCCCAGGTCATCGCCAGAAAAGCGAACGGCAGAACAAACGCACCGACAGACTTCTGCCTGTACTTGAGGTCGATGAGCAGGAAAATCAGCAGAATCGTCCAAGAGAAAAATACCACGGATTCATACAGATTCGACAGCGGCGCATAACCCATTCCACCGGGAACCTGATAGGTTTCATACCAGCGCAGCCCGATAGCCACCGTCTGCACAGCAAAACCGAGATATGCAAGAATTGTCGCCAGCATTGCCACGGTGCGGCTGTGGGTCGCCAGAAAGGCGACAAAAAGCACCATCGAGGCAAAATAGCCAAGCGTTACCAGATTGAATAATTGACCACTTGTCATCGTTTATTCCTCCATCCACCGGTTCCGGCCATTAGGCCAGTTCCTGGCGAAATTTCTCCTTGAGGGAGTCGAAATACAGTTCAAAGGCTGGCTGGTTCCGATGTGCACTGCCCACCAGGGAAATACGCACCTTGCCCTCCTCCTCTTTCAGCACCACCCACAGGCGGCGATGGGAAAGGAAGAAGGCCACCAGACAGCCCAGCACCATCAGCGTACAGCCTACCCACACCACCCAGACGCCGGGATCGCGCGTCACCTGCAGGCCGGTATAGTAGAGCTGGTCAAAATCGACCAGGCTGAAAATCAGCTCACCATTGCGCTGGTTATCAAAATCGGGAAAATTCTGGAACACCGTGACGACGTACGACTCACCCTCCGGCGGCTTGACCTGCAACCGCGCGGCCGGACCAAAATTGCGAAAGCTCGGCGTAAAGTCCGCGACCTGCACACGGCTGCCATCAGGCAAAAGCCCCTGCTCGCCCCGATGCAACACCAAAGCCTGGGTTTTGTCCGCATCGCGCACTTTGGCCTTGATGGTCATTACCTCACCCCCGGCAGGCCCATAGCTGGACTGGTAAAACGTGATGCCTTTGTAGGTGAGAGGATCGTTGACGATAACCGGGCGCTTCTCCACGATCACCTGTCCCTGATCTTCGACGGTCAACAGACTGCGGTACTCTTTTGGCCGCTGGCTGTTGTCATAAAAGGACACGCTGAAATCATCGCAACGCACGGAAAATCCGAGGTCGATCGTGCCCCCGCTGCGCAACCAGGCCTGATCAACGCTGCCGCCCTCCGGAATCTGCACAAAGCCCTTGTAACCGTAGATGTTGCCGATGATCGCCCCGAGGAAAATAATCAGAATCGACAGATGGGTCACATAGACGCCAAAACGGGCATAGCTGGCTTTTTCCGCGTAGAGGTAGATCCCATCTTCTGTCTGGTTGCGCCTGGCGACGGTAAAGTTCTGCGCCAGAAAAGTTTCCATCCGCGCCGCCAGATCACTGACCTGACCCTTGACCCGACAGACATCCGCGTTGGAAAAACCCTGCAGGGCAGCGTCACTCGGCGTCATCATCGGGTTCTTGACCACGCGCCAGACGCGTGGCAGTCGCTTGATCGAACAACAGATCAGGTTCAAGCAAAACAGCATCAGCAGACCGACAAACCACCAGGAATGGTACATATCGAAAAACTGCAGGGCATCGAGGATGGCATAGGTCTTCTCACTGAAGACATTCAGATACTCGTTGCGCGTCAGATTCTGCTGGATCACCGTGCCAATGATGGAGGTAACCGCAAGACAAATCAGGGTAAAAATCGACAGCTTCAGGGAGCAGAAGAAATCCCACACCGCTGTCATTATCCCACTTTGTTTTCCACTCAAACTCGTTCTCCTTTGCTGGGCAGGCGTCGCCTCCTCCACGCCAGCAGAGTTAAAGAATCATTTATTTCACTTCGAAGACACCGCAGCATTGTGCTGCTTCCGTGGCGGGCAATTCCCCGCCTGTTCAGGCAGCGACCCTTCACACCGCATCGTGGCAGAACATCGGTGGGAAAAACGACTGAACATCTGCTTTATCGCTTGCCAGGAATCTTGCGGCGACACGTCACATCCGCCGCGTCCGCAAAAACCCCTGGTGATCCTTCATTGCGTCACATCAATCCATCTGCGATCAGACGCTGCTGCAACCGATCGCTTTTTTCCGCCACACCTTCGGCCATGGTCTGACGGGACTGGCGCATGGCCTGGGCCAACCGCTCGTCGCTGCCGGCCAGAATCTGTACCGCAAACAGTCCGGCATTGCGAGCGCCCGCTTTACCAATCGCCATGGTGGCCACCGGAATACCGGCCGGCATCTGCACCGTAGCCAGCAGCGCATCCATCCCTTTCAGACAAGAACTGTCGATGGGGACACCGATAATCGGCAGAGTTGTCTCCGATGCCACCACGCCGGCCAGATGGGCCGCCGCGCCGGCACCGACAATCAGCACCCGGATACCGCGTTCCGCCGCCGTACCGGCATACTCGGCGGTCCGTTCAGGGGAGCGGTGGGCGCTGGTCACAATCATCTCGAACTCAACCTCGAAACTGCGCAGAGCCTCGGCCGCCTGAACCATGACCTCATAATCGGAATCGCTGCCCATCAAAATGCCTACCAACGGTTTTTTCATCAAACTCACACCTTTATTATTGCGTTATGAATTAGTCGACTTCACGATTATGGAGAAACGAGCAGGCAACCATCAGCCGAGACGCTTCAGCGCCTTCTGGCCGATATCGCGCCGCAGCTGCATGCCGTCCCAGCTGATTTTTGACACCCCTTCATAGGCTTTGTCAATCGCTGCCGCCACGCTGTCCCCCCAGCCGGTGACACCGAGGACGCGGCCGCCGTTGGTGACGATACGACCATCCCGGGCTGCGGTTCCGGCATGGAACACCTGCACCCCGTCAAGGGCGTTGGCCCCATCGATACCTTCGATCACATCCCCCTTGGGGTAGCTGCCGGGATAGCCTTTGGCCGCCAGCACCACGCACACGGCGGCGCGGTCATACCATTCGAGGGCCTTGGTGGTCAACTCGCCACGGGCACAGTCGAGCAGTACCGGCACCAGGTCGGATTTCATGCGGCTGAGCAGCGGCTGGGCTTCGGGATCACCGAACCGGGCGTTGTATTCCAAAACCTTGATCCTGTCGCCATCAATCATCAGCCCGATGAACAGGATGCCGCAGTAAGGACAACCTTCGGCCGCCATCCCGTCGATGGTCGGCTGGGCCACCTCATCAACGATGCGCTGATACAGCACATCCGTGACCACCGGCGCCGGAGAATAAGCGCCCATCCCACCGGTATTGGGCCCCTTGTCACCGTCAAAGATCTGCTTGTGGTCCTGAGCCGAAGCCAGCGGCAGGATGTTCTTGCCGTCGGTAAAGGCAAAAAAGGACGCTTCCTCACCATAGAGATACTCTTCGATCACCAGTGACTCGCCGGCTTCACCGAACACACCGTCGACCAGAATTTCATCGATAGCCTGAACAGCCTCTTCCAGCGTCTGCGCCAGAATCACCCCTTTGCCCGCGGCCAGACCGTCGGCCTTGATGACGATGGGTGCCCCCTGCTCCCTCACATAAGCCACCGCCTGATCGCGATCCGTGAAACGCGCATAGGCCGCCGTCGGGATGCCGTACTTGGCCATCAGGTCCTTGGAAAACCCCTTGCTGCCCTCGATCTGCGCGGCAGCCTGGCTGGGGCCGAAAATGGCCAGCCCCGCTGCCTTGAAGCGATCGGCAATGCCCAGGGTCAGCGGCAGCTCGGGTCCAACCACAGTAAGATCGATCTGCTTTTCCAGAGCAAAGGCGCACAGACCGTCCACATCCTCGACACCCAGAGGCACCAGCTCGGCCAACTCGGCGATGCCGGGATTACCCGGAGCACAGTAGATGGTCTCAACCAGGGAGGACTGGGCAATCTTCCACACCAGCGCGTGCTCACGTCCGCCACCGCCAACAACCAGTATCTTCATCGTTCAACCTTTCGTCTCTGACTTTGCTGTCTGTCAAACCCGCCCGCTTCGGCTCACGAAAAGCGGAAACGAGCCATTTTTTGCCTGATCAAGGCGACAACGCCGAGATGGCGAAAAGGGGCCGCTTCTTTAATGACGGAAATGACGCATGCCGGTAAACACCATGGCAATGCCGTGCTCATCCGCGGCCGCAATCACTTCCTCATCACGAATCGACCCGCCGGGCTGGATGACCGCCGTCACGCCCACGGCCGCCGCATTGTCGAGTCCATCGCGGAACGGGAAAAAGGCATCCGAAGCCATGGCCGACCCCTGAACTTCGAGTCCGGCGTGCTCAGCCTTGATGGCAGCGATACGTGCCGAATTGACGCGGCTCATCTGACCGGCACCAATACCGATGGTCATATTCTCCTTGCCATAGACGATGGCGTTGGACTTGACGAATTTGGCCACCCGCCAGGTAAACAGCAGATCCTTCATCTCCTGCTCCGTCGGCTGGCGCTTGGTCACGACCTTCAACTCCTCATACAGGGCATGGTCGGCATCCTGCACCAGCAGACCGCCATTGACCCGCTTGTATTCGAAACGATCCGCCGGCTGAGCAGGCCACTGGCCACACTCGAGCAGGCGCACGTTTTTCTTGGCCTTGACGATCTCAACCGCCTCGGCACTGACCACCGGCGCAATAATCACCTCGACGAACTGCTTGTCGCAGATGGCTTTGGCCGTTGCACCGTCGAGCTCGCGATTGAACGCGATAATGCCGCCGAAGGCCGACTCGGGATCGGTGCTGAACGCGCGCTCATAGGCTTCCAGAATCGTTGTACCCACGGCCACACCGCAGGGATTGGCGTGCTTGACGATAACACAGGCCGGTCCCTCGCCAAACTGCTTGACGCACTCCAGGGCCGCATCGGTATCGCCGATATTGTTGTACGACAGCTCCTTGCCCTGCAGCTGTCTGGCCGTGGCGATGGAGGCCTCGACGACATTCTTCTCCACATAGAAAGCGGCCTTCTGGTGCGGGTTCTCACCGTAACGCATGATCTGGCTCTGCTGAAACTGCAGCGTCAGCGCCGGCGGGAACTCGGCCACGGTTCCCTCTTCCAGACGACGGCCAAGCCAGTTGGAAATGGCTCCATCGTAAGCGGCCGTATGCTGATACACCTTGACGGCCAGCCCAAAGTTGGTCGACTCACTCACGGCACCATCACTGGCGCGCATCTCATCGAGCACCACGGCATAGTCTGTCGGATCAACCACCACGGTGACAAACCGGTTGTTTTTGGCCGCGCTGCGCAGCATGGTCGGACCGCCGATGTCGATATTTTCAATCGCGTCCACCAGGGTACAGTCGGCCTTGGCCACCGTGGCTTCAAAGGGATACAGATTCACCACCACCATATCGATGAGCTGGATATCGTGCTCCGCCATTTTCGCCACATGGGCCGGATTGTCACGCAGGCCGAGCAGGCCGCCGTGAACTTTGGGATGCAAGGTTTTCACGCGGCCGTCGAGCATTTCAGGATAACCGGTATACTCGGAAACATCCTTGACCTGGAGGCCTTCCTGGCGCAACAGGGTGGCTGTACCGCCGGTTGACAGAATCTCAACCCCGTAGCCTGCCAGCTCCCTGGCAAACTCGGCAATCCCCGTTTTATCCGACACACTGATTAAGGCCCGCTTGATAACCGCCATGATTCATCCTTTCATCGTCAGAGACTGGTCTATTGATTTTTTCGCCTTCCGCAGAAGGTTCTATTGATAAAATTTAATTCCGACAACCACTTAGAGGGTTATTTCTACGCTGTTCAGCGTGCCGTGACAAGCAAAAACGGCTCCATTGTCCCCATTCAAAGGCTAGACATTGAAGTTCAGGGCCCGTACAAACGCCCGTTCAAAACGTGGGGTACCGGACAGGGGATAGGAACGCATCGCGCCCACCAGGCGACCCACTTCCGCCGCGGCATCGGGTTGAAGAAGAAAGCGTGTCAGGCCGGCCAGAACCCCGTCCCGCATAAATATAACCTTTTTTATCATATATTCAGGAAGCAGGGCAACGCTTTTCAGCGCCTCCGCCGGCAGAGAAAAACCCAACGCGCCGGTCAGCACCACCTGCTGCAGTGCATCAGGCGGCAACTCCGCGCGCTCCAGCAAACACTGAGCGCCGGCATACACCGCACCTTTGGCCAGCTGAAACTGACGGATCTCCTCCTGGCTCAGACACAGACGAACCCGTGCATCACGATAGAGGCACAGTGACCGCTGTCCCTTTTCCTCCATCAGGTAGCGCACCAGATTGGTCGTCACCTCATCCGGATCGACCAGAGTGCCCGCATCGTCCAGCAATCCGCCCTCACGCGCCGCGGCAATCGCCGTTACCAGCCCGCTGCCACACAGACCACGCGGAGGCAGATCGCCGATCACCTCCAGGCGCAGCTGATCCTGCTCCAGATGAACACGGCGCACCGCACCGGCCACAGCCGGCATCCCACAAGCGACCTGTCCGCCCTCGAAAGCCGGACCAGCCGCCACCGAGGTCACCCACCAGCTCTGGCCATCGAACAGCGCCATTTCGCCATTGGTCCCGACATCAATAAACAGACTGCCAGCAATTGGCGCTTCGACGCCGTACAGCACCGACACCAGATCGCCGCCAACAAACCCGCTGACCAGCGGCATCAGATAAAGCGGCACCGGCAAGCCGGGCACAGCAAGAACCAGGCCCTCCTTGACGGTTGGCCGATAGGGAGGACGCAGCAGGCTCTGCACATCCGCTCCCTGCAACAGCAGGCTGATGGCCGGATTCCCCGCCGCAACAACGGAGCCGACATCGCCCAGCGTCAGGCCGGCCTGAGTCACCAGCTCGCCAGCGAGTTCGACCAGAGCCTGCTGCAACAGCTGCTGCAGCACTTCGCCCTGCCCGGCAACCGCGTTTTCCATACGCCGGATGACATCGGCGCCAAAAGGAATCTGGGGATTATAGCGCCCGGCCTGGGCCACACAGGTCCCCTGACCGTCAACCAGTCGCGCCGCCAGCGTTGTCGTGCCCAGATCGAATGCCAAAGCGTAACCGTGACTCATCCGCGGCCCCCGCTACGGCGTTTCCGCGCCCAGATAGACACGCGGCACCCGCTTGCTGACCTGGCAGAACACCTCATAGGAGATGGTACCGATCTTCTCCGCCCACTCCTCGGCATACAGACAGCAGTCACCGTCGCAACCGAGTAGAGTCACCCGGTCGTAAGGCTGCACACCCTCGACATCCGTGACATCGACCAGCGTCCAGTCCATGCAGATCCGCCCGGCCACCGGCGCCCGCTGGCCACGGATGAGAACCTCGGCCTGCGAGGACAGCAGGCGGTTGAAGCCATCGGCGTAACCCACGGGAATAGCAGCCAGCAAAGTGGGACGCCGGGCGACAAAGGTCTGGCCATAGGACACACTGTGTCCCGGCTGCAGCCATTTGAGATGGGCAATCTGGGTATGAAAGTGCATCACCGGTCGCAGCGGCAGCGCGGAGGTGCCGGCAAACGGCTGGCCGCCGTAAAGAACAATGCCCGGCCGCGCCAGGGTCCACAGGTCGTCAGCCAGGGAAAAACTGGCCGCGCTGTTGGCAGCATGAATATAACGGGGCGAAAAACCCGCCGCCCGCAGCTGTGCGACGCAGACGCGGAATTGATTGATCTGGTGACGGTTATGCGGATGATCGACACAGTCGGCCATGGCCAGATGGGTCATCACACCGACCAGGCGAATGCGGGAGAAGCGTTTCAGCTGATCGAGAAACGCCGGCAGGGCTTCGGGCAGCACGCCCAGCCGCCCCATGCCACTGTCGATCTTGAGGTGGCAATCGCAGAATCGGTCGGCGCGTTCCGCTGCCTGCTGCAACCGCTGCAGCTGCTCAACGTCGAACACGCTGGTCTGGAAATCGTTTTCCAGCACGATCTCCTCCTGCCCAGGCCAGGCGCCCCCGAGCATCAGAACCGGTCGTGTTACCCCGGCTCGACGGAGTTCCAGCCCCTCTTCGGCGATGGCCACACCGAACAGGTCGGCGCCAGACTGCTGCAGCGTGCGGGCGACAGCAATCGCGCCATGACCGTAGGCATCCGCCTTGACAACCGCCAGCACACCCACCGAAGCGGGTAGTTGCTGACGCAGCAGGGCATAGTTATGGCGCAGGGCGGCCAGATCGATTTCGACCTCAGTGGGGCGATGCGCATACATCATCGTAATAATATCGTTCCAGTGCACCAGAAGAAAACAACGCAGCAATCAAGAAGTCAGAACAGAAACAGGCTGCCGGGGCAGCCTGAAAACATCCTGTTCTTTCGTTCTGTTTTTGTACCATGCACAGCCAAAAGCTGTAAAGTTTTTAACCGATCAGCTCTGTGACGATGAACTTTCCAGATAATTCCAGCAGGCGCCAAGCACCTCATCCGCCGGCAGCGGCTTGCAGAAGTAGAAGCCCTGCACTTCATCACAGTCGCGTTTATGGACGAAGCCGTACTGACCTTCCGTCTCGACACCCTCGGCCGTCACCTCCAGATCAAGGCGCTTGGCCATGGCGATGGTCGCAGAAACAATGGCTCGGTCATTGGGGTTATCCTGAATGTCGGCAATAAAACTCTTGTCGATTTTCAACCGGTTCAGCGGCAGATTCTTCAGACAGCTCAGAGACGAATAGCCGGTGCCGAAGTCGTCAATGGCGATGTGGATGCCGAGAGCACGAAGCTGCTCCAGCGTGCTCACAGTGCGCTGAACGTCTTTCATCAGCACATTTTCCGTGATCTCGAATTCAAACCACTGCGGCTGAACACCGGTTTCCGACAGCAGGCGCCGTACCAGATCAACAAAATCCGGCTGATCGAACTGGCGACCGGAGACATTGATGGCAACGCGAATCTCGTCCATCATCGTACTGTGCGACTGGTGCCAGCGACTCGCCTGCTCAAACACCTGGCGCATGACCCACTCGCCAATCGGTATAATCAGGTTGGTCTCCTCGGCCAGAGGAATGAAGTGATTAGGAGCGATCACCCCGAGCTGCGGATGCTGCCAGCGCAGCAGCGCCTCGAGTCCAGCCATGCGATTGCTGACCAGATCAATCTGGGGTTGATACTCAAGGAAAAACTCCTCCTCGCTGATGGCGCGCCGCAGATTGCTTTCCAGGTCCATCCGAGACACCGCTCGCGCGTTCATTTCGCTGCAATAGAAACGGAAGGTATTGCCACCGCCTTCCTTGGCCGCATACATGGCGAGATCTGCATTACGCAGCAATTCAACCCCGTCCGTTCCGTCGTTCGGGTACAGGGCGACACCAATGCTGGTCGTCACATAGACATCCCGCACACCAAGATCAATCGGCTGCGCCAGAGCATGGAGAATTTTGTGGGCAATATGAGGTAAATTATCAGGGGTGCGGTAATCCGACAGGATGACAACGAATTCATCACCACCGAGTCGGGCAACGGTATCGTTTTCTCGCAGGCTGTCAGACAGACGCTGTGCCGCAATCTGCAGCAACTTGTCACCCATGACATGACCGAGGGTATCATTCACACCCTTGAAACGGTCGAGATCAAGAAACATCAGTGCCATCTGCCGGTCGTGTCGACGTGCCAGCGCCAGCGACTGCTCCAGACGATCATTGAACAGGCTGCGATTGGGCAAACGGGTCAGGACATCGTAATAGGCCAATTCGCGGATACGCTCTTCCGCTTCCTTGCGCGCCGTGATGTCCTGAATCACCGGCACGGTATAGAGCGGGGTACCGTTTTCATCGAAAAACCAGGTTGATGACAGCTGCGCCCAGAACACTTCCCCATCTTTTTTCAGATAGCGCTTCTCGCACACAATCGAATGGGAGCGGTTGGCGCGAGCGATATTACGCCGTAGCAGGGTATCCTCAATGTCGTCCGGATGGGTGACATCGGTAATTTTCAGCTGCTTCAGTTCCTGTTCGCTGTAGCCAAGAAAATTACAGAACGCAGGGTTCGCCTGAAGAAAGCGTCCGTCCGGTGCCAGCATGGCAATCCCGGCCACGGAAGACTCGAAAATCGTGCGGAACTGCTCCTCACGCTCGCGTAGCGCATCCTCGGTTTTCTTACGCTGGGTGATATCACGGAAAAACCCCTGAATGCCGCGGGGAACACCGTTTTCCTGGTACAGGGAAATACTCCCCTCTGTAACGATCTTCTCCCCGTCACGAGTGATGAAGGAGGCTTCGAAACGCGGAACCACCTGCCCAGACTGCAGCTGTCCGATGCGTTCGTGACAGTTACAGTGAAAATCGGGGTGCAAAATACTGAAGAAATGCAGCGATGCCGCTTCCTCGCGTGAGTATCCCAGCGTGTCCAACCACATCTGATTGACATAGAGGAGCCGACCTTCAAAATCGACCACCTGAATCAGATCATTGCTGTTTTCAACCAAACCAGCGTATTCCACGTTCCTCTCCTCGCCACACGCCCTGCCGTCCCGACGAGACGGCTGTCTGTCCAAGCAATAACACAGCAGCCCCAAAAAGACAGCTTAGAAAAAATCAATACCCCCTTGCTTTATATAGGGGGACTCGTACAAAACTTCTTTTGATCCTGCCGAGTGGGTAGCATTCTAGCAATATCCGTTCCTACCCCGGCCCTCCTGCCCCGAGAGCACCCGCGCGCCACCACAGCCAAAGACAAGGGTGATGCCTGCCCCCCATCGGCCAAACATAACCCTAACAATATATTCAAAAAAGATATTTATTCAATCAAATGACGACCGCGCTGTCGCCTTCTATTCGTCACAGGACAGGACCTCCTCCTTCGACCCAAGAAGAGAAAGACGGTTGACAGCCTCAGCCAGATCGCATAGGGTGAGTCTCCAAATAACGTACATCAAGCTAGGGGAGTGAGGTCCTCACTGAGAGTCCGCGCGCGGGCGACCCTTGGAACCTGATCCGGATGATACCGGCGTAGGGAAGCGACGATCACCAGAGGGAATTTCCCTGCATGAACCGCTGCCCGCCGGCAGCGGTTTTTTTATGTCATTAACCATGCCTATCCAACATACGATCTCAGGACTCTACCTGATCACCGATGACAGCGAAGCGAATCTGCTGCTTGCCCGCTGCGAGCAGGCGCTACGCGGCGGCGTCCGACTGCTGCAGTATCGTGACAAGAAGCGCCCCTTTGCCAAGCAGTGCGAAATCGCCGGGCGGCTGAAACAGCTGTGTCAACAGCACGGCGCTCTGCTGATCATCAACGACCAGATAGAGCTGGCCCGGATCTTCCAGGCGGATGGCCTGCATCTGGGACAGAAGGATACCGCCCTGGCCGAAGCCCGTGCCCAGCTCGGCCCTGACTGCCTCATCGGCGTATCGACACGCACGCCCGAGCAGGCCCTGGCCGCCCAGCAGCAGGGTGCCGACTATATCGGCGTCGGCAGTGTCTATCCGACCGCCACCAAGCAGGATGCGGTGCACATCGGCCTAAACGGGTTAAAAGCGATCCGCGCCGCCGTTGAACTGCCGATTGTCGCCATCGGTGGCATTTCAGCAGCCGGATTGCCTGCCGCGATCGACGCCGGGGCCGATGCTGCCGCCGTCATCTCGGCTGTCATGGCTGATCCGCAACCCGACTGTGCCGCCCGCGAACTAAGTCTGCTGTTCCGCCGCCGCCAGCCTTTGCCCTGCGGTTCGGTACTGACCGTGGCCGGCTCCGACTCCAGCGGCGGCGCCGGCATTCAGGCGGACCTGAAGACCATCAGTCTGCTCGGCAGCTACGGCAGCAGCGTCATCACCGCGCTAACCGCCCAAAACACCCTGGGCGTGCGGGGCATCCATGCCGCACCGGTGGATTTTGTCCGTCAACAGCTGCGCTGCGTACTCGATGACATCGGGGCCGATGTCATCAAAACCGGCATGCTGTTCAGCGGCGAAATCATCCGCGCCGTAGCCGAGGAGATTGCTTCTGCGGCGACCCTGAATCTGGTCGATCCGGTGATGATTGCCAAGGGCGGCGCCAGCCTGCTGCATCGGGACGCAGTCGACGCCCTGCTGACGGCGTTATTGCCAAAAACCTATTTGCTGACCCCCAACGTCCCCGAGGCCGAAGCCCTGACCGGCCTGTCGATTCGCTCGGCTGAACAGTTGGAACAGGCCGCCTGCGCACTTCAGCAGATGGGGGCTCGGCACGTTCTGGTCAAGGGCGGGCACCTGCCCGGAGCACCAACCGATCTGCTACGCATCGGCTCACACAGCCAGCTGCTAACCGGGCCGCGTATTGACTCACGCCACACCCATGGCACCGGCTGCACCACGGCCTCGGCTCTGGCGACTCTGCTCAGCCAGGGATGGAGCCTTGAAGAAGCCGCTCGTCACACCAAATTTTTCATTGAGGAAGCCATTCGTTCTGCGCCGCAGCTCGGCCAGGGCCATGGCCCCATCAACCATTTTATCGCTGCGCAAAAACTGCGCGACCGGCTGGCCCGGTTCGCCAACAGAGAGGATATTGAAGAATGACGCTTATGGAAGCCGCCCGTCAGGGCATTATTACCGACACCCTGCGCCGGGCCGCCGAGATCGAAGGGATCGACGCCGAAGTCCTGCGCCAGCGCGTCGCTGAAGGCACCGTCTGCATCTGCCACAACGTCAAGCACACCAACGGCCTGCCGCTGGCCGTCGGCCAGGGGTTGACCACCAAGGTGAATGCCAACATCGGCACCAGCAAGGACGACACCAGCATTGACAAGGAACTGGACAAAGCGCGCATTGCCGTGGCCGCCGGTGCCCATGCCATCATGGACCTGTCCACCGGTGGTCCCATCGATGAAATCCGTGCCGCCATCATTGCCGAGACCAATGCCTGTATCGGCAGCGTGCCCCTGTACCAGGCTGCCGTAGATACCGTGGCCAAGAAGAAAAAAGCCATGGTCAAAATGACCGTCGACGAGATCTTCGACGGCATCAAAAAGCACCTGGATGACGGTGTCGACTTCATTACCGTTCACTGCGGTGTCACCCGGCGCACCCTGGAGGTCATGGATCACGAAGGCCGCATGATGGAAGTCGTCTCGCGCGGCGGTTCTTTCACCGCCAAGTGGATGGCCTTCAACAATGCTGAGAATCCCCTGTACGAGCACTACGACCGTCTGCTGGAACTGGTGAAACCCTACGACGCCACCCTGTCCCTCGGCGATGGTTTCCGTCCCGGCTGCCTGAAAGATGCCACGGACCGGGCACAGGTTCAGGAGCTGCTGATTCTCGGCGAGCTGACCCAGCGCGCCTGGGATGCCGGCATCCAGGTCATGATCGAAGGGCCTGGCCACGTGCCCCTGGACCAGATCCAGACCAATATCCAGCTGCAGAAACGACTGTGTCACGGTGCCCCCTTCTACGTCCTCGGCCCCCTGGTCACCGACCTCGCCGCCGGCTACGACCACATTGCCTGCGCCATCGGCGGCGCCATTGCCGCCTCGGCCGGCGCCGACTTCCTGTGTTATGTCACCCCCAGCGAGCACCTGTGCCTGCCGGATGTCAACGACGTGCGCGAAGGCGTCATTGCCAGCCTGATCGCGGCCCACGCCGCTGACATTGTCAAACGGGTGCCCGGTGCCATCGAGCGCGACCATGCCATGGCCCAGGCTCGCAAGGATCTCGACTGGGAAAAGCAGTTCGAACTGGCCCTCGACCCTGAGATGGCGCGCCGCCGGCGCGGTGAGAACAAGGCCGCTGACGAGCATGGCGCCTGCACCATGTGCGGCGACCTGTGTGCGGTCAAGGTCATGGATGACCGCCGTGATGAGTTGAACAAACGCGCCAGCTGATCGCTGCGTCGGTCCCTCAAGAACCACCTCCCATCCCCTGCAGCAGAAACGCCCTGCCAACCCCGGCAGGGCGTTTCTGCTTGACCACTCATCGCCCATTCCCCCGAGGCAACGGGTCATCTCTAATGACCTATCAAAGAAACTAATTCTTCAACAGATTAACATTAAATAAAACAGGCGTATTTTGATTTCAGTATCCAATTCCGGCTGGCGATCAAATACTTATGTTATGTAATTATTCGGAATCATACATACAATTTCCCTCCTTTTTCGTATCGGTGCGCCCCATGAGCGGCGACACGTCTTGACACACTATCTGCGCGACATTTCGCACAATCACATCCCGTTTATGACCCAGGTGGTCAAATATTCACCTCCCGAACCTACGCCTCAAAGGAGAACGCGTTATGGAAAAAACGAGTTCGGATCTCAGCAACCAGTACCTGACTTTTACCCTCGATGACGAAATCTTTGCCCTGGAAATCGGCAAGGCGCGCGAAGTGCTCGATGTCAGTGAGGTAACCCGCATCCCCCAAATGCCTGACTACATGTGCGGCGTCATCAATCTGCGTGGCAGCGTGGTCCCGGTCATCGACATGCGCAAGAAATTTGGCCTGTCGGCCGCGCAGAAAACCATCCACACCTGCATTATCATCGTCGAGGTCACACTCGACAACCAGCGATCGGTACTCGGCGCCTTGGTCGATTCGGTGCAAGAGGTGCTGGAACTGGATACGGACAGCATCGAACTGCCACCGCGTTTAGGCGCTTCTCTGAATACAGAGTTTCTTCACGGCATGGGCAGACATGGCGAACGCTTCATTATGCTGCTGAATATCGACCGAGTGTTTTCCTCGGCAGATCTCGCCCTGATCCACAGCAGCGAAGCCTTAACTCAGGCTGAAGCCGTCTGACCTGGGAAAAGCGCAACGGCTCAATCTAACAATTCTCACACTGGAGGACAGCATGTTTAAAAATCTCAAGCTCGGCATGAAAATAGGCGGCGGCTTTTCCCTGGTGCTGCTGCTGACTGTCATTATTTCTCTTTTGTCGTGGCGAGGCATGGTCGGCGTCGTCGACCGCGTCGACAAGGCCGATGATGGCAACCGCATGGTCAAGTACATCCTCGAATCGCGGCGCCAGGAGAAAAACTTCGTCCTGCGCAAGGACATGGAATCGGCTAACAAGGTTCAGGAAATTGTCGCCAAACTGCAGGAGCAGGTCGCTGCCACGCGCAAGAAATTCAGCGACCCGGTCAATCAGCAGCAGATGGACCGCATCGCCGATGCGGCAAAAAAATACGCTGGCGGGTTTAATGACTACGTAGAACAGGAAAAGATCAAAAAAGAGCAGATGTCCAAGATGCGTGTAGCCGCTCGCGACGCGCTGAAGGAAACCGAAGCCATCCGTGCGGACCAGAAGGAAAAGCTGAAGCAGGACTTTGAGCAGAATCGCGCAGCCGACAAACTGCTCGCCCGCATCGCCAAGGCCGACGATGGCAACCGCATGATCAAGTGGTTCCTCGATGCGCGCAAAAACGAGAAGGAATTCATCATCTCCTCGGACAAGGCGTATCTCGACAACGTCAAGGAAGCGCTGGATAAAATCTACGTCCTGGCCCAGGATCTGCGCGGACGCTTCAGCGATCCGACCAACCTGAAGCAGATCGATACCGTTGTCAGCTTTGTCAAAAGCTACCAGGCGGAATTCAATGCCTACGCCGCTTGTGTCGACAAACAGCAGGTGGCCGAAGGCATCATGGTTGAAACCGCCCGTGCCGCGCAAAAAGAGTGTGAAGAGGCCCGCGCCGACCAGAAAGCCAAGATGGAAGCGGAAATCAGCGCCACCAACACCCGCACCCTTACCGGCTCGATCCTGGCCGTGCTCATCGGCCTGACCATTACCGTGCTCATCACCCGCGCCATTACCCGACCGATTCATCAGGGTGTAGAGTTCGCCAAGGCGCTGTCCGAAGGCGACTTGACCCAGGCCCTGACCATTGAGCAGAAGGACGAAATCGGCCAGCTGGCCGCTGCCCTCAACGAAATGGTCAAACAGCTACAGAATGTTGTCGCCGACGTGCGCAGCGCCAGCGACAACGTCGCCGCTGGCAGCCAGGAACTGGCGGCCAGCAGCGAAGAGATGAGTCAGGGCGCCACGGAGCAGGCCGCTGCCGCGGAAGAAGCGTCGAGTTCCATGGAAGAGATGGCCTCTAACATCCGCCAGAATGCCGACAACGCCATGCAGACGGAAAAAATCGCCATCAAGAGTGCGGAAGATGCCAAGAATGGCGGCGTTGCCGTAGCTGCAACCGTCAAGGCCATGAAGGATATCGCCGAAAAAATCAGCATCATCGAGGAAATTGCCCGTCAGACCAACCTGCTGGCACTGAACGCCGCCATCGAAGCCGCCCGCGCCGGCGAACACGGGAAGGGTTTTGCCGTCGTCGCTTCCGAGGTGCGCAAACTGGCCGAGCGTAGCCAGAGTGCCGCCGCCGAGATCAGCGACCTGTCATCCAGCAGCGTTGAGGTGGCCGAGCGGGCCG
>JAFGXV010000044.1 GCA_016936455.1 Desulfuromonadaceae bacterium | reverse complement strand
GCCGCCTTTAGGCGGCGCAAGGTTTGAACGACCGCTTTGAGCGGTTCACAAAACAAGCCCCCGGCTTTGCCGGGGGTACATGACTAAGCTGTGAGCGCGGCTTTTATAATCGTTTGTCGGGCGTATGGGCCTGTCTAATTAAGTCACATCATTAAGCGGTTAAAATAAGCAGCCCTTGCGGTGGCGTGCTGCGTAACCTGTTGATTGACAAATATTTTTTCTGATATAGTCTTTTAAAAATATATTTCTCTCTTTCTCCAATGCGGGTGACGGTGATGCGGAAATACAGAATCCTTCTCATTGAAGATGAAGACGATCTGCGAAAAAGCATTGCCGCGTTTTTCGAGGACCTGAATTACGAGATTATCGAAGCCGAAAATGGCGCCCGCGGCATTGAGCTGTTTGGCTCATTTCAGCCCGATATTGTCTTCACTGACCTGCGCATGCCGGTTCTCGATGGCTTCGCAGTCATCTCCGCCATCAAGGAAACCAGCCCGGCAACCCCCGTGATCGTCATTTCCGGTACCGGCGTTATGCAGGATGCTATTAGAGCGATGCGGCTGGGTGCCAGGGATTATATCGTCAAACCCGTCCTTGAGCTCGAAGAACTGGAACTCGTCTGCAAGCGGACAATCAACGAACTCAATCTTCATCGGGAAATTGCTTCGCTCAAAGAGCAGCTGCTTGGTGGTACGCTGAAAAATCCGCAGGCTTTCTCGGGGATTGCTACCCAGAGCGCATCGATGCTGTCTGTCATCAAGTACCTTGATGCCGTTGCCCGTTCTCCACAGCCCATTCTGATCTGTGGGGAGACCGGCACCGGCAAGGAAGTGGTGGCACAGGCGATTCATCAGGCCAGCTGCTGTCAGGGAGAGTTTGTTGCCGTCAACATTGCCGGCCTCGATGATCAGGTCTTTTCGGATACCCTGTTCGGCCACGTTCGGGGGGCGTTTACCGGTGCGGATCAGGCTCGCGACGGACTGATCCGCAAGGCACGGGGTGGGACTCTGTTTCTCGATGAAATCGGCGATCTCGGCCCCCAGGCCCAGGTCAAACTGCTGCGCCTGCTTCAGGAAGGGGAATACTACCCCATGGGGGCGGACTACCCTCTCAAAACCGATGCCCGCATCCTGTTGGCGACGCATCGCAATCTGCGGGAGCTGGTCGAAAAAGGTCTGTTCCGGCAGGATCTCTACTACCGCCTCAGTACCCACCAGGTTCGCTTGCCACCGCTTCGGGAGCGGATCGACGATATTCCCGTGCTGCTGGAACTGTTTTTGGCGGACGCGGCCGAGGCGCTGGGCAAAACAGCGCCGACCTGTCCGCCTGAGCTTTTTTGCTACCTGAAGGCGTACAGCTTTCCGGGTAACATTCGTGAACTTCGCGCCATGACCTTCGATGCCGTGGCCTGTCATGGTCAGGGGATGCTGTCCATGAAGTGCTTTCTGGACGCCATGCAGATGGATGCAGCGGCGGCTGTGCCTTGTCAGAACTGCGACGGGGCGAGCGTGATTCTGCGTGACGGGACCGAGGAGCGGGTGCCGACCCTCAAAGAAGCTGAAGAGGTGTTGATCGCCAATGCCCTGTCGCGTGCCGAGGGAAACCAGGGCGTTGCTGCCGGTTATCTGGGGATCACCCGCAACGCCCTCAACAAGAAACTGATCCGCGGTCGGCAGCAGGCTGACTGACGTCCTCTCTTTGCGGTTTTTTATCCCTTTCCACCCCTGCGCCACAAGTCTCACCGCGCCAAACGGCGCAGCCACTGATTTTTCCTATTATTCCAGTCTGTTAGCTGTTTTTATCCTTTCGTCTTAAGCCATTTGTCTCAAGGGTTTCTTGTAGAAATTATTTAATAACTGTCTGATATTGTTGCGTTTTATTTTTTGGCATCTCCTTTGCTTTTTATCGTGTCGAGCGCGGATGTTCCTGAGTCGTTTCGGGGCATCTGTTGATCTTAACGATGGCACGCAATGCAAGGAGCAGCAGGATGAAAATTAAAGGAAAACTTCTGGGAGGGATTGGCACCCTGATTCTCTTGTTGGCCGTGGTTGGCCTGATCGGCTGGTACGGATTGACTCGGGTTGGTCATGAGATGGCGTCGGTCCTCCAGCAACTCGAAATCGCCAAGGAAGCCAATCAGGCCCTCATCGCTGCCGGTGAGACTCAGGGCCATGCCCTGCGCACCATTATCTACAAGGACAAGCAGTACGTCACTCTGGCTCAGGACGGGGTGCAGCGTATCGTCGCGGCGGCTGAAAGAACCAAAGCCCTGGTAACGAAGCCTGAAAGTCGTGCAATGGCGGATACAGTCAAAAGCGCGGCCGAAAATTATGGCCAAGGAGTCGATGAATGGTGGCGGCTGCAGGAATCGATGGCTGCCAGCGGAAAAATCCGTGCCGCGGCCGCGGTGACGGCCCGCGACAGAATCGATGAAATGATTAACGCGCAGGAAGAGCTTATTCGTAGCAATACCCGCCAGCACCAGGTGAGTGAAGCCCAAGTCCAAAAACTCGTCCTGATCCAGGAGATCCGCGATACGTTTCGGCGCATGTGGATCAGTGCCCTGTATTATCTGTTGGCGACCGATTCCGACAAGCAGGCAAGCATCGGGACAGAATGGTTGAAGGGTATCGATGATACCACCAGTCTGGTTACCTCGGCACTCTTCGCGCTTGAAGATTCCCGCGTGATCGCTGCGCTGCAGGAGGTCCAAAGTGCCCTCGCCCAGTACCGGGAGCAGGTTGTCACATTTTGCGAGGCCACGGTGGCGCAGCGTGAGCAGCTGCCAAAGCTGAAAGCTGCCGCCGAATCCGTCATCAACGACAGCAGCCGGGTTCGCAGTGCTGTTTATGAAACCATCGGCTCGGTGGCGGCCAATGCCCAGTCGGTTGAAAGGTCAATGATCTCTTTCATTCTGATTGTCGGCATTATCTCAGCCATTCTTGGTGTGGTTATCGGTTTGTTCCTGACCGGCCATATCACCAAAGGTTTGAATTTTGTCGTGACTGCCCTTGGCAACATCGCCGGGAAAGGGGATGTCGAGGTTACTATCGACCAGAATTATCTTGAGCGTCGCGACGAAATCGGCGATCTGGCGAAGGCCGCTGAACTGGTTTTGAATGACTATCGCTCGATTACTCAGGTTGCACAAAAGCTTAGTGCTGGCGACTGGACTGTGGAAATCACAACCAAATCGGATGTCGACGCCATGAATCATAGTCTGGCCGCCATGGTCAAACAAGTGAATGAGACTTTGGCCGTTGTCACGGCCAGTGGTGACCAGATTGCTGCCGGTGCTGGTCAGGTCTCCGACTCCGCCCAAGCCCTGTCGCAGGGGGCGACGGAATCCGCGGCGTCCCTTGAAGAAATCACCAGCTCCATGCATGAGATGGGCGCCCAAACCGAACAAAATGCCGAGAACGCCGGGATGGCAAATAAGCTGGCTGAAGAAGCTCAGGTTGCGGCCGAAAAGGGGAATGGTCAGATGGCTGAAATGGTTGGCGCCATGAACGACATCAACGAGGCCGGCCAGAATATTTCCAGGATCATCAAGGTGATAGACGAGATCGCTTTCCAGACCAACCTGCTGGCTCTCAATGCCGCTGTTGAAGCGGCCCGCGCGGGCCAGCACGGAAAAGGCTTTGCCGTGGTGGCGGAAGAGGTGCGCAATCTTGCGGCGCGCAGTGCCAAAGCCGCCAGTGAAACCGCGGAACTGATTGAGGGATCGGTCGAAAAAACCCGGCGCGGCGCAGCCATTGCCGATCAAACCGCCGCTGCACTGCGCGAAATTGTCAGCATCAACGGCAAGGTAAATGACTTGGTGGCAGAAATCGCTACGGCCAGCCATGAACAGGCTCAGGGCATTGGTCAGATTAATCAGGGGCTGGCGCAGATCGACCAGGTGACTCAGGCCAACACGGCCAGTGCAGAAGAAAGTGCTGCCGCTGCGGAAGAATTGAACAGTCAGGCCGAGCAGCTGCGCCAGATGATGACTCGTTTTCACCTTGGGGAATGTCATTCCGGGCGCGGTCCGCAAAAAACGCACCGGGCGAAAATGAAGAAAAATTCTCAAAGGCTGTCCGCAGCAAGCTGGGGCAATCTGCAGAAAAGTGCTGAAGTTCCGCAAATTGTCTTGGACGACGAAGAATTTGGCAAGTTCTGATTGGTGGACTTCCATCATCCCTCCCTGGGAACGTCCGGGGGAGGGATGGTGTGCTTGAGATCGCAAGCGGCGTCAATAACCTGTGGGAAGAATACCCTTAAAATCCACTCTTTCTTATCCTGCTACACTTGAATCGAAGACTATTGTAAAACAGACTGAGCTGCCGAAGTTTTGTCATTTTACCTCCCATCGCTGAAATTTGCCGAAGGATCGAAGCATGAAAAAATTGCAGCAAGCACAGCTGTCGGTACATTTTATCGCGTTAGGCCTTCTCCTTTGTGGCTTGGTTTTATGCTTTTATGGAGGCGAGGCTAAAGCTGAACAGCTTGCCGGCGACGACCCGTCCCGCCTGTTTCTGAGCACTGACGAACGACAATGGCTGTCACAGCATCCCACGATTCGTATCCAAATGGGAAAGAACTTGCCGCCATACGAAATGTATAGCAATGAAGAGGGGTGGCAGGGGTTATCCTACGATTATCTGATGGAAGCTTGTAAAAGGCTTGGCCTGGCGGTCGAAGTTACTGGCCTCAGCTTTGCCGAAGCATTGCCGGTGGTGGGGCATCAAGGCGGCGTGGACCTGATCCTCGGTGTGGTTCCAACGGCAGAACGAGCCCAACAGTTTGCTTTTACCAAACCGTTACTGCCATCTCCCCAAGTGATTGTCACCCGTAAGGACAGCCCGTTCATCGCGGGGATGGAGGACTTGGAGGGACAAAAAATTGCTGTGGAAGAAAGTTATATTATTGTTCGTTGGCTTAAGCGCGATTTGCCCAGTGCTGAGCTGCTGATGGCGGATAACAGCCTGGCTGCACTGGAACTGGTCTCAAGCGGAGTCGCGGACGCGTATATCGGTAATCTCACTGTCGCGGCTTACCTGATTCAGATAAACGGACTGGCGAACCTGAAAATTGCTGCACCTTCCGGTTATAAAGACATCAAACAGACCTATGCGGTCAGAAAGGACTGGCCGCAACTGGCTGTCCTGCTGGATAAAGCCTTTGCCTCCTTTTCACGCGAAGATCATGAGCGGATCAAGAATCGCTGGCTGTCGGTACGCTATGAGCACGGTATTCGTCTGGACGATGTGATTTATGGACTGACGGCCGTGCTGTCACTCGCTCTTGTCGTCATTGTTCCCCTTTATCTGGCCATCCGCAAACGCAGTAAGCAGCTGACCGCCAATCAGCGGCTGCTGAATGCGGTCATGGACAACAGTTTTCAATTCCAGGGATTGCTGAATACTCAAGGTCGGCTGTTAAAGGTCAACAGCACCCCTCTTGCGCTAATCGGATGCGACGAGGCCGATGTCGTTGGTCGGGACTTCTGGGACACCCCTTGGTGGTCGCATGATCCGCAGGAACAGGCGCGATTGAAAGAGTCGATCCAGAAAGGAGCACGGGGCGAAAGTCTGCGTTATGAGACCTATCATCTCGACTCCGAGGGCAAACGGCACGATGTCGATTTTGCGCTGAAACCCCTGACCTGGAACAACGGCGAGATTCAGTACCTGATTGCGGAAGGTCACGATATTACCAATCTCAAGGAACGGGAGCGGCATTTGAAAGAGAGTGAACAGCGCTTCCACACGCTGTTCGATGAAAGTCCCGTGATCATGTCGCTGAATGACATGAAAGACGGGACCTACATCGACGTCAACAGAAAGTTCTGTGAAATGAATGGAGTGACCAAAGAGCGGGTCCTGGGGAAAACCTCACGTGAAATGAACCGTGTGTCGATTGAGGAGGAGCAGCGCCTGATCGCGATTCTTGAAGAAAAAGGCAAAATGGAGAATGAAGAGATTGTGACCATCGCACCCAACGGAGCGTTGCGCCACCAGCTGCTGTCGACCACCTTTTTAACCTTCGATGATAAAAATTATAGCCTTTCCATGCTGGTTGATATCACCGAGCGCAGGAAAAGTCAGCAGGCTCTGCGTAAAAGCGAGGAGAAGCTCAGAGCGATCACTGAAAGTGTCAATGATGTTATCTGGGAGCTGGATGAAAATTTGCGGTTTACCTTCGTCAGTCCTTCGGTGGAGTTGATGCAGGGATGGAACGAGCAGGAAATGCTGAGTTTTACCCTGCCCGATGTTCTGACCGCCGCGTCACTGGAAACTGCGCAGCAGATTATCGCGGATGAACTGGTTCTGGCCAGAACCTTTTCCGACAAGCGAAGCCGTGTTTTGCAGCTGGAGCTTTTGCGAAAAGATGGCAGCTCGTTCTGGGGCGAAATCAGTGGCAACCTGATCCTGGAACCGTCCGGGGCTTTTCGCATCATCGGGATCACCCGCGACATCAGCGAACGCAAGAAAACCGAGCAGGTGATGATCGATGCGGAAAAGATGATGATGATCAGCGGCCTCGCCGCCGGCATGGCGCACGAAATCAACAATCCGTTGGGGATTGTGCTGCAGAATGCCCAGAACATCGAACGCCGTCTCTCTCCCCGGCTGGAGAGCAACAGTCAGGTCGCCGCTGAGGTAGGGGTGGATCTGGAACGGGTTCGAGACTACCTTGAGCGGCGGGATATCCTGTCGTTCCTGGCCAGCATGCGCCAGGCCGGCGAACGGGCAACCAAGATCGTTGCGAACATGCTGGCTTTCAGTCGCAAGGGGAGCAGCGTAAAACTCGCGGTGCAGATCAATCAGGTGATCGATAAGGCCATCGAAATTGCCCGGAGCGATTATGATCTCAAGAAGAAATACGATATCCGTAATGTCCGATTTGTGAAGGATTATGCCCGCGATCTTCCGGCTGTGGCCATCGACGAGACCGAAATCGAGCAGGTGCTGATCAATCTGTTCAAGAACGCAGCCCAGGCCATGGCTGTCAGACCGGATGGCGCATCGGAGCCGACAATTACGATCGCCACGGATATGAAAAAATCGCATGTGGTAGTTCGTGTCAGCGATAACGGGCCGGGGATGCCGCCACAGGTTCGGGCGAGAATCTTTGAACCCTTCTTTACCACCAAGGAAGTGGGCATGGGAACCGGACTGGGTCTTTATGTGTCCTATTCGATCATCACCAGCAAGCACCAGGGCCACCTGAGTGTCGAATCTGAGCCTGGGCGGGGGGCAACGTTTACCATCGAGTTGCCCTCCAAATCATGAGGTTATCGCCGATGCGTGTAAAGAAATTATCCATTTAAACAGTCTGCGGATTCCGGAGCCATCCGGCCACCAATTCCGCTGCAAACTGGGCCACCCGTTCCAGACCGAGCTGGGCCAGTCATTCCGCT
>JAFGXV010000043.1 GCA_016936455.1 Desulfuromonadaceae bacterium | reverse complement strand
TTGAGGCTGGGAATTCGTGGTGCCCTGAGCGATAGCTGGTGCTACTCCATCAAGACAGTTTCCGGCAACAATACGGCAACTTTTATCGACAGCGATAACCGGATCCGGCTCATTGAAACCAGTCTGACCTGGCATGGGCCATCTTTCCCGCATGTGCGTTTCGGGCTGTTCCGGCCTCCAGCCGGGGAAGAGGCGATCGGCATGATCCCCCCCTGCCACTACATCAATCCGACCAATATGAGTAATCTGCTGGTGCAGGAGCGTTTTTTCGAGTCCGACGGCTCCGATCCGCGCGATGAGAATCAGCCCGTTCTGTGCAGCTGCTGTCGCGACATCGGCGTGATGGTTTTTGACGAATACCTGTGGCAGCGCTGGGAATTCAGCTATGCCCTGATGCTGGCCAATGGCCACGGCCTGAGTCTTAACGACAACAATGATAATCCGGATTTTTATGGTTTTATTGGCGTGGAGCGGCTGTTCAACGACGCCAGGGGCATTAAGCGGCAGGGCTGGAAGCTGTTTGCCTGGTGGCAGGAAGGGCAGCGGACGCTGAAGGTCGGGGTTGATCATGCCTCGCGGCATTTTCGTCGTTGTCGTTATGGTGTCGGAACCACGTTGCATTGGAAGCGCTGGCGCTTTGAGAGTGAAGTGGTCAAGGCGGACGGCATGATTCCCATGGGGACCGATGGCAGCGCCGTACCAGGCAGTGTCAGCAATAATGGTCTGTTGGTTGCCGGGTACAACCTCTATCCTGAAGAGCAGGCCCTGGGATGGTATGCCGATATCGGTTTCAGTCTGACGTCGAAACTGGCGTTGAACTGTCGCTATGATCGCATCGACCTGTCAACAGAGAGTGATCTCAAGCGCGAGCTATCGAGCTGGACACTTGGGCTGCAGTATTTTCTGCGTTCCAATGTACAGGTAAAGATGACATACGAGTTTCGCCATGGCGAGGCCCCCCACGAAGCCAATGCCTCCGCCGGGTCGCAGATTCTCGATGAGCTGACCGATGTCTATGCTGTTCAGCTGGTCTGCCGTTTCTGACGGGTGGCGGCTCAGCGCTGCTGTGGCTGGAGCATCAGCGCCCCCAGCAACAGCACCGAGCCGATGAGCAGCTGCTCCAGGGCGATTCTTTCTCCAAACAGCCAGCCCGAACAGAATACCGCTAACGGGATTTTCAAGTTGTTGCTGACGGCCAGAATCCCCGCATTGACGCGGCGGGCACCGTAATTCCAACCAAAAAAGCAGAGTCCGGAAGCCAGGGTTCCAAGATAGATCAGCGTCAGCAGCTGCTGTGCTGTCAGCTGGCCGAGCTGTATCCAGCTGCCATGGTAAGCAGCCACCGGCGCGGTGGCCAGAACGCCGCCGAGATAGAGCAGCGAAAAGATCTGTCGATCGGCCAGCTTCTGGCGTTTCATCTGTTCGCAGTAGGCAACCTGGCCGAAGGCGAAACACAGATTTGCGCCCTGAAGCCATAAAAACCCTTGGTTGAAAGAGTGTGCCGGCAGGCCGCGGTAGAGCACGATTGTCGAGCCGGCGACGGCCAGCGTCGCCATCAGAAAAAAGCGACGGTGGAAGCGGCCGCGGAACAGGTCATGGACCAGGGCGACGTAAAGCGGGGTGAAGATGGTGAACAGGGCAACCTCATAGGACTGGAGGTGGGCAAACGAGGCGGTATAGAAAGCATACATCAGCCCGTACTGGATGGCACCAATGACGACCAGTGCCAGGCCGGTGAACGGTGGGCAGCGCCGCAGGGAGGTAAAGGGAAGAAAAACCAGCAGGGCGAGAAAAAGGCGGATGGCAGCAACCAGAAACGGGTCGAGCCCGGTGAGCTGCCCCTTGATCAGGCCGAAAGAAAACGCCCAGATGGCGGAAACAAGAAACAGATAGAACATGTCTCAGGCGGGTTGGTGTCAGTGGAGGGTGTGGGCCGGTGACTGGCAAACCCGGTCTTTACCAGCGCGTTTGGCGGCATACAGGGCTTCATCGGCCATGCGGATAAGGCCTTTCTTGTCCTGCTGTTTGTCTTCCGGCGAATAGTGAACGACGCCGAAGCTGGTTGTGACCCTGACGTGCTGCCCCGCTTCCACCTCGATTTCTGCGTTGCGAATGGCCTGGCGCAGTCGATCGGCAATCTCGACGGCTTCCTGCAGCCCGGTTTCCGGAAAAATGATAGCAAATTCCTCGCCGCCGTAGCGTACGATCAGGTCGGTACTGCGCAGGGTTGTCTGGGCGATTTTGGCGACCTGTTTGAGGACAATATCTCCAGCCATGTGGCCATAGGTGTCGTTGATCAGCTTGAAATCGTCTAGATCGAACAGTGCCAGGGCGAAATGGTTGTGGTAACGCTGGGCGCGGCGGAGTTCGCGGTCGAAGAAATCGTGAAAGTAGCGCAGGTTGTAAAGGCCGGTCAAGCAGTCCTGAAAGGCCATGCGGCTGAGTTCAACGTTGGCGGCGGACAGCTTTTCGGACTGGCGGATGATGCGTTCGCGCTCGCATTCATATTGATTGAGCAACTGGGATGAGGCCATGTTGAGGGTGCTGAGTTTCTCATTGGCTTCCTGCAGCAGTTCCTCCGGTGTTCTCATCTGTTCGGCCGGGATGTCAAACAGTGACAGAATCTGGACGCTGTTGACAAACACATTCTGAATCAGTTGGTCGGTGTCCTGATCCTTTACCCCTCTCTTTTTCAGCCGCTCCTTGAACAGCAGAAGCTTCTCGGAGGCCGGTTTTCCCTGCATGATGGCTGAGAGCAGGTCGGCAAGCTGGATGGCCGTTGCCGCGCAGGTGTGTTCTTTGGGGGCCTGCTCCGGGGCGTGATGGTAAAGGATGGGCTGCGTGATGCGGCTTGGCAGCTTCCAGCTGGTGAGGATTTCTGCTCCCAGCTCATCGTGGGAAAATCCCAGCAGTTCCTGCTCGCGCTGGCGCAGCCCCTGTCCACGCCGGTCCTGCGGGTTGAACAGGGCGCGGTACTCAGGGAGTTGGGTGTAGGCGATGAGAATGCCGATATCGTGCAGCAGTCCGGCAATAAACACGTTGGGGGTGTTGTGACAGAAGGTTTTTGTCAGCAGGTCTGCTGCAACCGCTGAGGTGACGGAGCGGCGCCAGAAGTATTTGAAGTCAAAATGATCGCCTGGAACTTTTTGCTGAAAAGTCTGAACCAGCAGGAACGAGAGCGCGATGTTCGTGACCTGGGTGACGCCCAGCCGGGTGAGGGCCATCTCAATCGTATCAATCCGCTTGACCGGGGAAAACAGCATCGAGTTGGCGATACGCAGGATCTTGGAGGACAGGGCTGTGTCGGCACTGATGATTTTTGTAAAGCGGGTGAAGCTCGGCTCGTCCTTGTTGACTTCCTCGAGAATGCGCACCGCAATAGTCGGAAGGGTGGGGAGTTGTATTTTATGGCCCAGTTTTAGCAGAATTTCCAGCGCGGACACGGCATGACTCCAGAGGGATTTAAAGACGCGATTAACTGTAAAACCATATCACAGCAATGTTCTTATTTCCAGCGCTCGCTGTATAAATGGTTGGCGGGCTTGACAAAAAGTGCGTCGCTGATTAATTTAGCCGCTGTTTTCGCAGTCTCTTTTCACAAAGGAGTTTGACTCATGCCCTTATACGAGTATGCCTGTCAGCAGTGTGGCCACGTGTTCGAGGCGCGGCAGAAGTTTTCCGATCCCCCCCTGTCCCAGTGCCCGAGCTGCTCAGGTCCAGTAGAGAAATTGATTTCGCGTTCGGGTTTTGCCCTGAAGGGCGGTGGCTGGTACGATCAGGGCTACAGCGCCGCGGGCAGCAGTCCGGCTCCGAGCTGTCCCCAAGCCTCCGGCGCCTGCAGCGGCTGTCCCAAGGCTTCGTAACCGCTTTTAAGTTGATCGTGCGGGCGGCAGCGGGTTGGTTGCCCGAGTGGTGATAATGTTTTGTGTGGAGGATTTCGAATGGCCGCAACATTGATGGACGGCAAGGCTCTGGCAGCGCAGATGCGCGAGCAGCTTAAAGCTCAGGTGGCTGAACTCGGCAAGCAGGGCGTTGTGCCCGGTCTGGCGGTGGTGCTGGTGGGGGAGGATCCGGCAAGCCGGGTCTATGTGTCGATGAAGGAGAAGGCCTGCGCCGCGACCGGAATTTTTTCCTCTGAGCATAAGTTGCCGCAGGAGACCACACAGCAGGAGCTGCTCGCCCTGATCGATACCCTCAATCAGGATGAACGCATTGATGGCATTCTGGTTCAGCTGCCGTTGCCGGCGCAGATTGATGAAGATGCCGTTATTGCGGCGATCTCGCCACTGAAGGACGTGGACGGTTTTCATCCTATCAGTGTCGGCTGTCTGGCGATCGGTAATCCGACCTTCCGCTCCTGTACCCCCTATGGCGTGATGAAGATGCTGGAAGCGATCCAGTGCGATCTGAACGGCAAGGAGGTGGTCATTGTCGGTCGCTCCAATATCGTTGGGAAGCCGGTGGCGCTGATGTGTCTGGCGGAAAACGCGACAGTTACCATCTGCCATTCGCGGACGAAAGATCTTCCGGCCCATGTCAAGCGCGCCGATGTGGTGATTGCCGCCGTCGGCCGACCGGAAATGGTCAAGGGCGAGTGGATCAAGGAAGGCGCCGTGGTGGTTGATGTCGGTATCAACCGTCTTGACGATGGGCGTCTGGTCGGCGATGTGGAATTTGCCGCCGCGGCGGAGCGCGCGTCCTACATCACACCGGTCCCTGGCGGCGTCGGCCCCATGACCATTACCATGCTGCTGTTCAATACGGTGCAGAGTGCAGCGCAGCGGGCCGCACGCAGCTGACAGGCTGATTGAAAAAGCAGGATTGTTTTTACCACAGGGGAGCTTCGGCTCCCCTTTTTGGTTGGCCGTAGATGGTTCCGGCGCGCCCCGGCATGCCCAGCTGGTACTCGAAGTTGGCCATGATCGTCAGCTGGTCATCGGGATAGCTGGCGGGGAGCGGGATGTAGGGGCCGCCCTTGAACACCGCGGCAATGGCTTCGCGGTTGAGCAGCTCAAAGGGCGAGCCGTCGACCAGGTCGACATCCTCTACGCTGCCGTCACGGTTGATGACGATTTTCAGCAGGGCGACACCTTGCTGTTTCTGTTCGATGGCCTGCTGGGGGTAGTTCCAGACGCCATAGATGCTTTTGGTGAAATAGGTAAAGAATGAGAACAACCGATCTTCCTGCATGTTCAGCCACACCACCTCGCCTTTGGCGACATCGTCCCGTTTTTTGATGCGGGTGTCGCGGGCAATGTCGGCCGCTGCATGGTTGGCCGATTGCAGCAGCTGTTCCAGTGTCGGCAGGGGCTCTTTCTTTTTGGACGGCGATTCAACAGCAATGGCCTGTGGTGCCGGAGCGTGAAGCTGAATGGGTGGTTGCTTGGCCGTCGCGGATTTGGGCCGGGCCGGCTGCTGAATGGTTTGTGGCGGCCGGGGCTGGTGTTTGGCGCTGTCTTCCAGATCGTGACCCGTGGGCGCCTGTTCCTGTTGGACTTGCTGATCCTGCGGTCCTTCGCGGTGGGAAACAACCTTTTCCGGCGGAGGGGGCACACTGGGGTTGACCGTTTCCCGCGTCTGACGTAGCGGCTGCACTTCGACAATGATCGGCTTCTTCTGCCTGCTCTGTTGTGGCGCGGGGGGCGGCGTCAGATAGAAGAGGAGGGCGTGCAGCAACAGCGAGAGCAAAAGAAACAGCACAAGCGGTGTGTGAGGACGTTCAAACGGTGATGAGGTCATATCCCCGGTCCGGGTTGAGTTCAGTACTGGGCAGTATAAACCATGAATCCCCCATGGCCTACCTCCTTTTTAGGTGGATCCGTTTGCGTGAAGGAGGCTGAAGTGAAAGGATAGCTTGACGAGACTTTCTCCTGTCGGGTATAAGAGTTAAATCAAACTACGTTCTACAGGAGGAGGAACTATGCATTTGGTAGATCAGATTAAAGCAAAGGCACGCGCCAATAAACAGACAGTCGTTCTGCCTGAAGGCTATGACGACCGCATGGTGGAAGCGGCAGGCAAGATCGTCGCCGACGGGCTGGCGGAGATTGTTCTGCTCGGCAAGCCGGAGACGCTTCAGGCCAAGGCCGCAGAGCTCGGCGTTTCGCTGGATGGTGTGACGCTGCTCGATCCGGCAGCTTCACCGCGTCTGGGCGATTATGTGGCAGAACTGGTCGAGTTGAGAAAGAAAAAAGGCCTCACCGCCGAGCAGGCACGCGACCTGCTGACAGCGGAAGACAACCTGTTTTTCGCGTCCATGATGGTGCGTAAGGGTGATGCGGGTGGCGCAGTGGCTGGCGCCTTCAATACCACCGGTGATGTGCTGCGGGCGGCGTTTCAGGTGATCGGCACAGCGGCTGGCATGAAGACCGTTTCGTCGGTGTTTCTCATGGTGACGAAAAACCCGGATTTCGGTGAAAACGGTATTTTGCTGTTTGCCGACTGCGCAGTCAATCCCAACCCGAATGCTCAGGCTCTGGCCGAAATCGCCGTGGCAACGGCGGGCAGCTGCAAGAGCTTCCTCGGTGTCGACGCCAAGGTGGCCATGCTTTCTTTTTCGACCAAAGGGAGCGCCCAGCATGAGGATGCGGACAAGGTGCTGGAGGCGCTGAAAATCGCCCAGCAGCTGGATCCGAATCTGCAGATCGACGGCGAACTGCAGGCTGATGCGGCGTTGCTCCCCAAGGTCGGTGCCAAGAAGGCTCCCGGTTCCTCGGTGGCCGGTCAGGCCAATACACTGATTTTCCCGGACCTCGATGCCGGTAACATCGCCTACAAGCTGGTTGAGCGTGTGGCCGGTGCCGAAGCCGTCGGGCCGATCATTCAGGGCCTGGCCAAACCGGTCAATGATCTGTCGCGTGGCTGCAGCGTTGAGGATATCATCAGCGTGTCGGCCATTACGGCAGTGCAGGCCCAGGGCTAGCGGCGGCTGTCGCAGCTAGCCTCTTGTTTTGTGAAAAACCGGAATGCCTTTGAGGGTGTTCCGGTTTTTTTATGGAAAAACTGTTGTCGTAAAAAAGAACCGCCTGGCTTTGGTGGCCAAGCGGTTCTTTTGTCCAGCGGTGTTGCACGTGAATCAGGGTTGATAGGCTGGATCGGTAAACGAATAGGGAAACTTTGTGTGGTCCGTATAGGTGCCATTGAGGATGGCCACGACGTCCTCGACGAACACCAGTTCCTCATTGGTCGGGATAACAAAGACTTTGACGGGAGAACCCTCCAGGGTGATTTCAGTTTCTCCGCTCTTGCTGAAGGTTTTGAGATTTTTTTCCACGTCGAGCTGGATGCCCATGAAATCCAGTCCTTCGAGGGATTTCTGGCGGATCAGACCGGCATTTTCGCCGACTCCGGCGGTGAACACAATTGCGTCAACGCCGCCCAGGGCTGCCGCGTAGGCGCCAATGTATTTTTTGATGCGGTAGGCTTCAACATCCAGGGCCAGCTGGCAGCGCTCGTCCCCCTGCTTGGCGTTTTCGATGACATCGCGGCGGTCGGTAAAGCGGCCGGTGATGCCAAGCAGGCCCGATTTCTTGTTCAGAATTGAATCAATTTCCCGCGGGGTACAGCCCTCCTGGTCCATGATGAACGGCGGTATGGCAGGGTCGATATCGCCACAGCGGGTCCCCATCATTGCCCCTTCCAACGGTGTCAGGCCCATGGTGGTATCCATGGAGCGCCCGCCCTTGATGGCGGTGTGAGAGACACCGTTTCCGATGTGCAGGGTGATAATGTTGCATTCTTCCAGCGGTTTTCCCAGTTTGATCGCCGCCCGTTTTGAAACGTAGAGGTGGCTGGTGCCATGGAAGCCGTAGCGTCGTACGCCGTACTCGGTGTACCACTCGTAGGGCAGTGGATAGGTGAAGGCATGGGCCGGCATGGTCTGGTGAAAGGCGGTGTCAAAAATGGCAATATGTGGCACATTGGGCAGGACCGCTTTGGCGGCTTCGATGCCCGAGATGTTCGGCGGATTGTGCAGTGGCGCCAAGTGCTGGACGCTGCGGATGGCTTCGAGTACGTCATCGTCAATGGGCACCGAGCAGGTAAATTTTTCACCACCGTGGACAACGCGGTGGCCAACGGCGGAGATCTCATCCATGTCTTTGACCACACCGTGGTCAGAATGGATCAGGGTGCGGATAATCAGGTCAATGGCGACGCGGTGGTCTGGGCAATTATGCTTTTCTTTGTAGGTTTCTTTGCCGGGAACCTCATGGGAGATAAACGAATCGCCGATGGTGACCCGCTCGACCACGCCTTTGGCGATCACACATTTTTCATCCCAGTTGAAAAGCTGATATTTGACAGATGAACTGCCACAGTTGAGAGCCAGGATATCCATGACGGGGTCTCCTTCACAGGGGAATTGTTTATAAGGAAAAGAAATAAATACTGTTTTATCTTTTCTTGTATGGCTGTACTTTGTTTCTTAACTACCTGTTTTTAAGAAAGAAAAATGATTTTATTGTTCTGTGAGGATAGCTAAAACAGGGCGCCTTTGCAAGGTTTTTTGTCCTTTTTAGCGCCACTAAACAATCGCTGTCTTATTTCAGTGTGATCACAGGGTGGCCGGGTGGCTGAGGAGGAATGTGCGTGGTGAGGCCTCTCTTCGGAAGCGAAGAGAGGCCTCACAAATCTCAGTGCGTCGGTGCAACAGCTTCAACGCTGAATTCGGCAAAGTCTGCAGGGAGATTGTCAAAAACAATGGTGAACGGAATTGCGGCACCGGGAGCGACGCTGACATTGGACAGGCCGGTGCCGACGCGGTTATTCATCTGCTCTGTCAAGTCTGACAGGGGAGCCTGCTGCAGCTTTTCGGAGTCGATGGGGTTGCCGCAGAAAACGGTTTTCTGTGTCAGGGCTTTGCCGTTCTGGCTGTACAGGGTTGCACGAACGGCGATTTCGCCTTGTGGGTGAGCGAAGGTGTTGGTTACGCTGCCCTGAATCACGAACAGCAGGCCAGCTTCATCGTTGTTGACGTAGAAGTTGTCCTGTGTTTGGGTCAGATAGTTGGGGGGCGGAGCCGTTTTCTGCTGTGGCAGATAGTTGAGGATGTCCTGCGGCAGGCGCGTCAGAATTTCTTTTCTGGCCGCCTCCATAATCTGGCGGACATCGGTCAGCCCTTGGGTGACGAAGAAATAGGCATAAATGCCCCCGACAGAAAATATCAGCAGCAGGAGCAGAATCAGGAGCTTTGACGTTTTTTTCTTCGGTTGAATCGGTTTTGGTGCTGCGGGGCGCGGCGCAGCAGTGGCCGCGGCCGGCTCTTTGGCGCTTGCAGCGGTCGTGATGGCTGCCGGCTGTTCCTCGTCGGCGGTGACGACCGCTGTGTCAGCCAGGGTCTCGAAGCTGAAGGCCGCGCCGGGTTCATCATCGGTTGCCGTTGTGGTATCGCCTGTTTCCGCAGTAGTTTGCTCTTCGAAAAAGCTGAAATCGTCCTGGCTTCCGCTCCAGAAGTCTTCCGGCGGCGTCGAGTCGTCCTGCTCGGTAACCGGTTCTTCTGTCAGTTCCATATCCGTGACCTCATTGGTCTCGAAGCCCTCCAATGCAAAAGGAGACTCTTCCTCTTGCGGAAGGTCAGAGTCTGTCAATGCGTCGGGTTGATCCGTGAAGCTGCCCAGCTGGTTGGTTTCGAAACCTTCAATGACAAAATCATCGCTGCCGGGTTCTTCATTCTTCTCAACAGCGGCGGTTTCCGCTTCCTCTTCAGCCTCGATTTCTGGGGTGGTGGCTGGTTCATCGTCGACCAGCGTCATTGGGGCGGCCTGTTCGAATTCGATGGTCGTGGATTGCTCCTCGACAGCAGTCAGTGACGCAGGCTGGGCAAAATCAAAGGGAGATGTTGCATCGGGCCGGTCTGCCGGTTCCAGCGCTTCGGGGGCGCTGTCATTTTGCTGCGTTGCCGGACCGGATGGCAATACCGGTGTGGTGGCTGAAGCGGCTTCGTCCTGTGATGTTAACGACAGGGGAGCGATGGGCTCGGTCTGAAGCTCGGATGCCTCAATCGTGGGCGCGGGAGCCACTTCCCGGGTGTATTCGCTTTCCGCTGCAATGCAGGGGGCGCCTGCAGGTGGTGAAAGCGGCGCTGCAACCGGCTGCCCATCGCCGGTCCTGAAGTGCGTGAAGGCAGAGAGGTCAATTTCAGCCAGAGGGACACCAGAAGAGGCATTAACCTCAAAAACATGATCGCAGCGAATACAGCGAACTGTGGCGGGGCCGTTAGCCAGCCTTTTCTCGTCGAATTCATACTGGGTTTCACATTGCCCGCATTGGATAATCATGGTGACAGGGTCTCCTGGGAAGCGTCTTCTTCGAAATGATAGATTTCGGCAAGGTTTCGCAATGACTCATTGTAGTCCAAACCGTAACCGACAATAAAGCCTTCTTCAAGGTTGAAACCGACATAATCGGATTCGATGTTGATTTCTCTGCGCTCCCGTTTGTCGATCAATGTACAGATTCGCAGTGAAGCTGGTTGGCGCTGGAGCAGGTGGTGGTAGAGTGCCGACAGGGTTCGCCCGGTATCGAGAATATCTTCAACCAGCAGCAGATCCTTATTGTTGAGGTCGCCTTCAAGGTCGAGTTTGATTTCGACCTGTTGCGACGAACAGGTGCTGGCGCCATAGCTGGAGGCGCGCATGAATTCGATCTGAAGGGGGATGTCGATGGCGCGTGACAGGTCTGCGGCGAACAGATAGGAACCTTTGAGGATCACAACGAGAACGAGATTTTTCCCCCGATAATCGGTCGCGATTTCACGGCCGAGCCGGGTTACGGTTCGGGCAATATCCTCTTTGGAGAAAACTTTTTTCATGGGTATAATGGCAGCCTTGAAAGGAAAAAATTTTCTCATCCGTATAGCAAGAATTGTGGTCGTTTGTCAATTTAAGCGATGGCAGTCCCCTGCCGACGAAAGGAGTATTCTGTGCGATTATTAAGCTGCTTGGTTCTGACGTTTCTGGCGCTGGTGGTGGCCGCCGAGGCCGCCCCGGTATTGAAGATGGAGGCTGACCACCATGATTGGGGGACGGTCGTTCCCGGACAGAAGACACAGTGCCGGTTTGTCTTTCATAATGACGGCGATGAGACGCTGGTCGTAGAGAAGGTGCGCAGCACCTGAGGGTGCACGGCTGCGCTGGTCAGCGCAAAAAAAGTTCCTCCCGGGGGAAAGGGTGAGCTGGTCGTTCGACTCGATACCTCACACTACAAAGGTAAAGTGATCAAACGTCTGGTTCTGCATACCAATGATCCGCAGCAGCGGGAGGTGCCGCTGATTGTGACGGCGACCGTTCAGCCCGAGCTCAATGTCGGCCCGCGACAGCTGCGATGGGACAACCTTGCCGCAGGAAGTACAGCGGAGGGAACGATTGCGGTTGAAAATACCTCAGACCACCCTGTCACGCTGACGGTTCGGGGAACCACCCCCGCGATCAGCGTGGGGCCGGTTCCGCAGCAGGTCGCTGCCGGTGAGACCCTTGCCGTTGCCATTCAGGTTTCTCAGACGGATGGAACCAGTCAGGTCAGCGGATATGTGCTGGTGGAATCGCAGGGGCTGGGGCGCAGCTCGCAGCGGGTGGCGGTCATTGCGCGTTTTTTGTCGGCAGGCAAGCCGTAGCAGGCGAAGTTGACGAGGCGAAAGCCTGAAAAAGGCAGTATGAAGCAAAGGGTCTCGTTCCCACATGGGGAGCGAGACCCTTTGTTTTTTATGGATTATTTCTGTGTCTGTGGTTGAGTTGCGCGCAGGAATTTCAGATAGTCGCCCATCTCTTTCAGGTTGCGGGCCTGGGTCCAGCGACCATCGGCAAAGACACCGTAGTCGACTCCGCCCATGGCTGTGGCGAAACGCACCGAGTTGCCGTAAAACAGCCACTGCTCAATCCATTTGATTTCAATTGCTTCATCGAAGGGATTGGCGTTTTGGGGCAAGCCTTGAGCCAGGCCTTCCTTCCAGGCGGCGCTGAGCACCTTGGTGGCCTCAAGCGTCATGGCATTGCTGGTTTCGATTGAGCGATCCAGGCGGCTGAAATGGCCCTTGACCCATTGCTCGCTGTGGCAGCCGCTGCACACTTTTTCCATGGTCTGCTGTCGCTTGGCCATCTCCTCGTTGCTGATCAGAAATTCGCTGACAAATTCACCCGTCAGCTCCGTCGGCAAGGTCAGACCGCCTTTATTGACAATCGTGGTGGTGTCGGCGTGAATCGGGTGCGGGTGGGCGTAGGGGATGCCGAAGATGCGCCACGGCAGACGGTCATTCATGCGATGTGAGCGCTTGACCAGTGTTTCACCATTCTCATCTACCAGCTCGCTGCTGTGGCAGGCGGCGCAGGTCGGTGCCGTGAAGTCCTTGCCGATAGTCCAGGGTACAGCTTTGTAATCCCAGTATTTGTCCATGGATTTTTGAATGTTGCCATGCACGCTGACCGAGTACACCTTGTACGCTGGAACGTCGGGACCCTTATGGCACTCGGCGCAGGTGTATGGCTTGCGCGCCATCTCGATGGAAAACTGGTGCCGGGCATGGCAGGAGGAGCAGGCCCCTACCGTGCCGTCCGGATTGACACGGCCGACGCCCACATTAGGCCAGTTGCTCAGGACCGGAAAAGTCATTTCGCCCAGGTCTGTTTCGCGGGTAACGCTGCCCGTGACCTTGACTTCCGTGCCATGACAGGACAGACAGGAGTCGGCATTACTGACATCGTCAGCCGGTTGATGGTGGAAACCTTCACCGGTGAAGGTTGCCAACCCGTTGGTGTTGTTGACCATGATGGCATAAACCGGGTTGTCCATCAGATTGGTAAAGGCCTGAGACATCAGGTTGTCCGAGAATTCGTCCCGCTCGGTTGGGTGACAGGTGGCACAGTCGCTGGGTGAGACGACGGTATGGATCGTAAATCCGTTGTGCTCGAACGCGTCGGTGGCATGTTTGTCGTTGTTCATGGTGTGACATTCGGCGCAGCCGATGACCGTAGCAGACAGAGATTCCGCAACGCTATTTGCAGAGATGCGGCGTTGCTGTTCCGGTTTGGCCAGCCCCTCGGCCGGGGTGACGAAGGCGTGACGGCTTTTCTGCCAGTCGGCGACAATGCCCGGAGTGACAATACTGTGGCAGCCGAGGCATTCCTGTGTCGCGTCACTGACAGGGTGGTCCGTGGCAAAAACTGTGGTGGAGATAAGGGCCAGCATCAGCGTGCCGGCAACTATCCAGGGCGTGCGATGGGACATGGGATGATCCTTTCTGTTCAATCATTAGAGGTGTGGCCGTATCATAAACCTGTCGACGGGTTGAGGAAAATCTTATTTTTTCTGCCGGGTAAAAAGGTTCTGCCAGTCTGATCGTGCTATCGGTCGAAAAGACGTTCACTAAAGGTTTCAGGGGCGTAAACGACCTGATTTCTGCCCTGGCTTTTGGCTTTATACAGTGCGCGATCCGCCGCGGACAGCAGGATGTCTGCATGGGCGCCATTGCTGAACTGAGCCACGCCAATGCTGATGTTCAGGGGTAACTCGCCGGCTGCGGTGAGGATCGGATTCTTTTCGACCAGCCGCCGCAGGCGCTCGTAAAGCGGATTGTCCGCGCACAGCTCTGCGGTGGGGCTGATGATGAGAAATTCCTCGCCTCCAATGCGGCCCACGGCTTCGTAGGATCTGAGATTTGAGCTGATTATCTGCGATAGGGCCCGCAGTACCTCGTCGCCGATCGGATGGCCGAAGCGGTCATTGATGTGCTTGAAGTGATCCACGTCGACCACGCCGATACTGAAGAGCTGGTTGTTGCGCTGGGCGCGGATTGTTTCCTTGTGCAGCAGGTCAATAATGGCACGGCGGTTAAGCAAGCCGGTCAGGGCATCGTGGGTGGCCTGGTATGCCAGAATTTCACGGCTTTCGTAGAGAGAGTCCTGGAGCGCTACAACGCGTTTTCCGACCGCAATACGGGCATAGAGTACTCCGGGGTCAAATGGTTTGGAGAGAAAGTCGTTTGCTCCCGATTCCAGTGCAAAAATCAGGCTGTCGGTGTCTGTTTTGCTGGTTAGAATAATCAGGTAGGGTGGGTGATCGCTTGACAGCTGATTGATTCGACGGCAGATGTCGAGTCCCGATAGCCCGGGCATCATCCAGTCGAGAATCGCCAGTCGGGGCGCATCGTCGTCCTGCAGGATCTGCCAAGCCTGTTCGCCATTCGTGCTCGACACGATTTCATGGCCACGTTTCTCAAGGGATTTGGCCAGCATGGTTCGTGAGATGAGGTCGTCGTCGGCAATCAGTATCCGCATTGTCGGCAGCTCCTTCAAACGTGAAAAGGGGGGCAGAGCTGAAGGCAGGATCCACGCGTCCGTGCTGGTCCCCTTGAAGTATACTTGAAAATACACATTCGCCATCCCCGGCAGGACTTTTTCCGCTCAGTTTTGCGACCCAGGCACAGGGGGGGGGAAGGAGGGGGCGCCCCACTATGTTATGCGCTCTGTGCGTTCCAGCGCGGCAGGCTTGTCGATAATGTAACCCTGAACGTAGTCGTATCCCTGCTGCTCAAGCAGGCGCAGGGTTTGCTCCGTTTCCGCGTGCTCGGCAATAGTTTTGACCCGAAGCGTTTCACCAATGCGCTGGACGGAGGCAACGATCTCTGCCGAGAGAGCATCCGTTTCCATGTTGCGGACAAAGCTGCCATCAAGTTTGATGAAGTCAACGGGGAAGCTGCGCAGGTACTCGAAGGAGGACATCCCGCTGCCAAAGTCGTCCAGTGCAAACCGGCAGCCAAGGGTTTTGATCTCCTGCATGAAATGCAGCGCCTCTTGGCGTGACTGCATGGCTGCTGTTTCCGTGATCTCGAAGCAAAGCTGGTTTGGCGTGATGGCGTGTGAGCGGATCTGCTGGCAGACGAAATCAAGAAAATCCGGCTGGTTAAATGATTTTCCGGACAGGTTGATAGAAACAAAATCATACCCGCTGGATACGTTGTTCTGCTGCTCAATCCAGTTCAGGCTGTTCGCAACAACCCAGCGGTCGATTGCTACCATCAAGTCAAACCGTTCTGCCGCGGGAATAAAGGATGCCGGCGAAATTACGTGGCCCTGCTTGTCTTTCATGGAAACCAGAATTTCCATGCCCAGTTTCGGGTTGTGGGGAGAAAGGGGGGCGATTTTTTGCCCGCGCAGGAAGAACAGGTCGTTGTCGAGGGCCGACTGGATCAGTTCAACCATCTCCATCTGATTCTGCAGGTCTTTGAAATCCGCATGATCGGGGTCGTAGACACGCATTCGAGAGCGTCCGGCCTCCTTAGCGGATTTGCAGGCAGCATCTGCGCCACGCAAGGCATGGTCGTACGACACCAGTTTGGATGACAGGGGGCAGCAGCCGATGCTGACACTGCATTTGAGCTGCCGATCTTTCCAGTAGGTTTCGAAGCTGTTGAGTTCACTCAACAGTTGCTGGCCAAAAGACTGCGCTTCCTCTGCGCTGTGTTCAAGCAGCAGGTACGAAAATTTGTCGCCGGCAATCCGGCTGATATTATTCGAATCACCAACACGAAACAGCAGGTACTGGGCCAGTTCTTTTATGAAGTGGTCGCCAGCAGAATAACTGACGGTGTCGTTAATAATCTTGAACCGATCAATGTCGATGATAAACAGCGCGCTGTGTACCACATGGGGGCGCTTCGTAGAGAAAGCCTCTTCCACTCGCTTGCGCCATGCTTCTTTGTTGAGCAGTCCAGAAAGGGGGTCATGGCTCGACAGGAAATCGATTTTGTGTTGTAGCAGATGATGGGAGCTCGTCTCGTTGAACAGGAGAACGCATCCATTTTGCAGGGCATGCATTTTGACCGCAGCGACGATGTCGCTGCCATCTTTTTTGGAAAGAAGGCAGTCTTCAAGAGTGAACAGATTTTTCGTGCGAAAGTTTCTCTGGAGCGACTGCTCGGTATCATCGATGAGCTGGAACAGGTTTTTGCCCAAAATGTCGTTTGGGGTATAGCCAAACATCTCAAGCGCGGTGTTGTTGGCAAAGATGCAGATGCCGTCTTTGTTGACGGTAAGAATTCCCTCGTGGAGTGATTGAAGAAATTCCTCATGTTTTTTGTTCAGCTCTTTGATTGCCCGGTTCTGGTCTTTCTCTTTCCCCAGAGCACGCTGGTGCCAGTAGCTTGAAGCTGAGACAGCGCAGCCACTGATAAAACCAGCCAGTACAGGAGTGATGTAACCAGAGGCTAATGTCGTGTCCGCGCCAATGTAGACTTTTTGCAAGAACGAAAGCCCACCAATGCTTATGACTCCCAGTGCAGGAAAAAGAAACAATAAGGGCTTCTGCGCGGTTTTTTCCATCGGGTTCCATCTGTTAGTGGTGAAAGGTCAGGCTGACGTTCAGAATTCAGTTATGCGAGGCCGTTGGTAAATGAAAATTAATTTCAGCATCATAGCTATTTTTGGATGGGAGGATCAATCAAATTCAGCATGCGATAGCCTGGAATTCTTAATCGGGCGGCCACTTGTTCTTGCCTGAAAACGAACCCGCCACCCCGATACAAGGTGGCCAGGAACCTTGTTGAGTTCAGTCCAGACAATGAAGCGGGATGATTTTTGGACGAAGAAAAGCCAACGGTCACGAATCAGAAAATTTCTTATGGCAAATGCGCGAAAAAAAGCTGGTGGCATATTTTTTTGTCTGGAGAAATGCTAGAGATATTGTGAGTTTAGTCCGGGAGCTTGGCGGTGGTCGTTTTGTTGGCTACCGTGTACGACAAGACGGGAATTGATGCGCTTAAAGAAATTCGGGAACTGGAAGATCGTGCGAACGTAAAAACTGCGTCAAAAGTTTTTATGGTAACAATGATGTCGGACCGGGCGAACATGAAGGAAAGCTACGACGAGGGTTGTGACGCTTACCTTACTAAGCCGGTAACGCGCGAAGAAGTAGAAGCCGCCATGCGAAAGTAAGTATTGAAAAAGCAGCGGGCACCAACTCCCGCGCCCAAAGTGGTTGTCCCGGCAGAAAATCCGCCCGCGTCCACAGAAAAGGGCAAAACCAACCTGGACGACATCTTCAAATTTGAATGAGACTGCAATCAATGACTCATATATAGATCATATCTATTTGATGCGCCTTCTATATGAGTCATTTTTCTTGACAGTACGATCTCCATCCAGCATAGTCTTACAGAGCAAATGCAGGATTGAACGACTATCACCAGAAACCGGGACACCGAAAAGCGATGACTCAGGCACGGCCTTTTTCGAAATACACCATGGAAGCTGTCAAGCTGCTCGGCAAGCAGATCCAGCTTGGACGCAAGCAACGGCGCTGGTCTGAAACCGAGCTCGCTGAGCGTGCCGGGATTGCCAGGGCGACCCTGCAGCGGATTGAAAAAGGGGACATGGCCTGCAAGATCGGGCTGGTCTTTGAGGTCGCGACACTTGTCGGGATCAAACTTTTTGATGCGGATAGCGAAACACTAAGAGGGCGAATCCATGAGGCCGATGAGCGGATCGCCCTGCTTCCCAAGCATATTCACCCCAGCAGAAGACCGGTCGACGATGAATTCTAAGCCAGAAAAATACACCGAAGCCTACGTCTGGATCTGGCTGCCGGGCGAAATCGAGCCGGTTGTCGCCGGAAAACTGACGGCGGAAGGGGACTCGCTGGTTTTCAACTACGGCAAAAGTTATCTCGAACGAGACAACGCCATCTCTATCTACGACCGTGAACTCCCTTTGCGACCAGGGGCGCTTCCACTGCCGAAGGGGCTGACCATCCCCGGTTGCATCCGTGATGGAGCCCCGGAC
>JAFGXV010000042.1 GCA_016936455.1 Desulfuromonadaceae bacterium | reverse complement strand
CGTTGCGCCGGACTGCTGATGAACAGTTCCGGCTGTTCATCCCACCGGGCCATCCGGCGTCCCATTTCCGGGGCCGCCTTTTTCCCGCGCTTGTTGAGAGGACGCTCAAAGTCGATCCAATCGGGCTTTCTCCAGTCCGACTTGGCGTGACGGATCAGGGTCAGAATCTTCATTCGGTCATATCCAGCATCGGCCCCCTCTGGATTGCCGTTGACGAGTCAGCCGTGCTCAAGGGCGAGACCGCTGAAATTCTCGCCTTCGGCACGGCCAATCGACCCATCCAGAAGCGGCTGACAAGATAAAGAAGAGGAAAGCTCAGCCCGGCCACCAGCAACCACAGTGTCAGGGCATGACAATTGGCCTGCCCCAGAGAATTGAGGGTCTGCCCAGTAGAATGACGCAACGCGGTGAGCAGATCAGGGGTCAAAACACTGTGATCTTCGGCGAACAAAATTCTACCACCACAGAAGAATGGCCACAACAAGGCCAATTGCAGAGGATAGAGCAGATAGTTGATGGCCTGAATCACGGCATGATTCAGGCGCAGCGCAGCCGCCAGCACGAAACACAGCAGACTGGTGCCCACAACAGCGGCATGATTCCCGGCAGCTGATAGAGCGCTTCAGCCGCGCCAAGGCGCTGAAGAAACCACTCTGATGGGCGACTAAAATATTTTGAATGAACGTGCAGATCGACTTTGGCCATGTCTTTATCCCTTCGTTTTCCCCATCATTAATCGCTGTGGATATCAGCAGCGCATGAGCATCAGGTCAGAAAACTGTTACGCCTGTCCCTGAAGGCTCCGAAGATCCGCCTCATATGAAAATCTCACATCCTCCTCACGCCGCCCTAATCACCTTCCTTAAAAAGTAGGCTTTTTTGAGAGCGCAGTTGCCCGCCGAGGGTTTCGGTGGCAACGGATTGCGATGCTGCGTCCCGCCAACGCGGAACAGAAAAGTCCGCGCTGCGTGTCGTTATCTTCACAACAAGGAAACCAAGGAGAAACAACAATGAAGCCAGCTTTACCGGTCATCAAAACGTTGATGACTCTGCTCTGCTTTGTCCTGCTCACGCCCAGCGCCTGGGCTGGCAATGGACACGTCGCCGGTCAGATAAAGGATTCCCTGAACAACATCAATCTGATGGGTGTCCTGGTCAGTGCTGATAACGGACAAAGCAAAACCGTCACGGATCGCGGTGGCAATTACAGCCTGTCACTGAGACCGGGAGACCATGATCTGACCTTCAGCTACCTAGGCTACAGCAATGTTGATCGGCAGGTCACTATCGCGGACGGCAGCATCAGCACCATGAATATTGATTTTGGCGGCGAAGGGATGCAGATGGATGAGATGGTGGTCAGTGGTCAGGCTGTCGGCCAGGCCCGGGCCCTCAACCAGCAGAAAAACGCCCCTAACCTGCAGAATATTGTCGCTTCGGACGCCATCGGCCGCTTCCCCGACCAGAATGCTGCCGAAGCTCTTGACCGCATCCCCGGCGTGTCCGTCGAGCGCGACATGGGCGAGGGCCGTTTTGTCATCGTGCGCGGCATCGACCCGCACTTGAACAGCGCCTCCATCGACGGCATCAGCCTAGCTTCGGCTGAAGCCGGCACCCGGGCCGTACTGCTCGACGTCATGCCGACCAACGTCATGGGTTCCCTGGTCGTCACCAAGGCCCTGACGGCTGACATGCCAGCCGACAGCATCGGTGGACACATCGAGATCGTCTCGCCCAGTGCTTACGACCGCAGCGAGCGCACTATCCGTGGCGCCGTCGGTGGCAACTACAGTGATCTCACCGACGATCTGGCTGAAACCAGCGAACTGACCGTTGGTGACGTGTTTGGCGCCAATGACCAGTTCGGTGCCCTGTTCTCCGTCAGTTACGACAAGCGCGAGTTCGGCTCCGACGACGTCGAAGCCGACCCCTGGGAGTTGAATGACGATGACGCGTGGGTAACGGAAGAACTGCAGTACCGCGAGTACGACCTGACCCGCGAGCGTCTTGGCCTGACGACCAACCTCGAATACAAGCCCGACGATAACAACAGTTACTTTTTGCGTGGCCTGTACAGCTCCTTTACCGACCACGAATACCGCCGTCGCGCCATCATCAAGGACATGCTGATGTTGCCCGATACCTCCAGCACCGGCCTAATCGTCGGCGAAGATTATGAGGATGACGCCACCGAGCTGTATCCGACCACGGAAATCCAGCTCAAAGACCGTGAAGAAACCCAGCTCAACTGGGCCGTTTCGCTGGGTGGCGAGAACAGGATCGACAGCTGGACCATCGACTACAAGGCAGCTTATTCCTATGCCGAGCAGGACACGCCCTACGACACCCAGTTCCTTTACGAAACGGAAGATCTCAGCTACAGCTACAGCGATGCCGACGGCAGCACGCCGAATGTCAGCGTCACCAGCGGCAACCTCAACGATCTAAGCATCTACGAGCTAGACGCCATTGAGGACAGTGAGCAACTGGTCGAGGAAGAAGCGTGGATCTTTGCCGCCAACGTCAAAAAAGAGCTTAACACCTCGTTCCAGTCCTACCTGAAAACCGGTGTCCACATCACCCTGCGCAACAAAACCAACGATCTGGAAACCTTGGTCTACGAAGACGGCCCAGCAGCGCTGGAAACCCTGGAAGGCTTGACGCAGAGCGGGCGTTACGAAAACAGCCGTTTTCCGCTTATCGATGACGACATTGACGACCTGTTTGACAGCCTAAAAGACCAGTTCAGCGTCGAGCGTGACATCGAGGCCTCGGTTGTTGAGGATTACGAAACCGATGAAGATGTCTACGCCGCCTACATCATGGGCGAGGCCGACTTTGGCACCTTCACCCTGCTTCCCGGCGTGCGCGTGGAGTACACCGATCTGGAATGCCGCGGCAACGCCTTCGATGAAGACAGTGAAACCTACAGCGCGCAGAAAAAGAGCAACGACTACACCAACATTCTGCCCAGCCTGCACAGCAAGATCCGTTTCAGTGATGACCTGATCCTCTATCTGGCCTGGACCAACACCATCTCCCGCCCACAGTGGGACCAGAGCTTCTACGGCAAGTTTACCGATGACGATGGCAATATTGAAATCGGTAATCCCGACCTCGATCCCTACGAGGCCATGAACTGGGATGCCACCCTGACCTACTACATGCCGGACTCCCTGGGCATGGCGTCCGTCGGCCTGTTCTACAAGGACATAGACAACTTCATCTATTCCCAGACGAGCGACATGGGCAGCTACGAGCTCACAACCTATCGCAACGGTGACGACGGAAAAGTCTACGGCATCGAGTTGGCCTACCAGCAGAAACTCAGCTTCCTGCCGGGCTTCCTCGATGGCCTGTCCATTGAGGGCAACCTGACTTTGTCGGACAGTGAAGCCGATGTGCTGCCGGTAGAGAATGGCGGACAAGGTCGTACCGTCGACATGATGCGGCACTCCGATACCGTCGGCAGTTGTGCCTTGTCCTACGAGAAGTACGGTTTCTTCGTCCGCCTCAGCGGCACCTATCGCAGCAGCTATCTGGATGACCTGGGTGAAGAGGCGTTTGAGGATCGTTACATCGACGACCACTTCCAGGTTGATCTGTCCACCGCATACACCTTCCTCGACAAGTACACCCTGTACGCCAACTTCATCAACCTGACCGACGAGCCGCTCGAAGCGTACTACGACAAATCCAACCGTATCAGCCAGTACGAGGAATACGGCTGGTCGGCACGCTTCGGCCTCAAGTTCAACTTTTAACCCGCTTCCGCTTCAGCGGCCCGCAGTATGTTGCATAGCTTCCCGACCCCTGCCAGACAGGGGTCGGGTTGATTTACCATGACAGGCAGACATGTGACTCTCTTTTCCCCCACACCCTGTACGCCCCTTTACCGGATCGCCATCACCCTGGCTTTTTGCCTGGTGATCCAGTGCGGCATCGTGCCTGCGGCTAACGCCAAACTGACCTTTCGCCAGAACAAGCATCTGTATCAGGCGCAGAAGGCGCTCCAGGTCGGCGACGCCCAGCAATGCGTCACCATGATCCACAGCTACATGGCGGAATATCCGGAAGATATCCCGTACCCGTTTTTTTCGCTGCTCGGCGCCTGCTACCACCAGATGAATGATTACCCCAAGGCAACCCAGGCGTTTGCCAAGGCCCTTGATCTGCAACCGGATGACGCCCAGTTGTCCATCAACCTGGCCACCTGCTACTACCTCAATGGCCATTACATCGAGGCCGGCCACCAGTTTACCCTCAGCTATCAACTGCAACCGACCAAAGACCCGGAACTGCTCTATCAGTCCGCCATCGCTTTCATCCAGGGCAAACAGTACCCCGAGGCCAAACAGAGCCTGACCCGGCTGCTGGACAGCGTGGCCGCCGCCAAAACTACCTGGTACGAGTTGCTGCTCTCCTGCCATATCGAGCTCAAGGAGTGGCGCCAGGGCCAGCAGCTGTTGGACCGGCTGGTTCAGCAGCAGCCCGAACACGAACCCTACTGGCGGCTCAAGGCGCAGATCGCCTTGCAGCAGGAACAGTATGTCGCGGCCGCCTCGGCCCTCGAAGTCGCTCTGCGACTGCGCGGCGACACCCGCGACGATCTGATCCAACTGGCCGGGCTCTACCGCTACCTGCGCGCCCCCCTGCGCGCCGCTGATCTGCTGCAACGCGCCTATGGCGCGGAACCCAGTGCTGACCAGAGCCTGGAGATCGCCCGGCTGTACACCCAAGGCTGCGCCTACCCTCAGGCCCTGCCCGAGGTGGAAGCGGCGTTGCGCCGCGCCCCGCAACATGCCGAGCTGATCAGCCTCAAGGCCCAGCTGCTTTACGACCAGGGGCAGTACCAACAACTGCTTGCACTGAACGACGCAGCGACCGCGCCGCGCCAGCACCTGCTGCAGGGCTATGCCGCCTGGCAGCTGGGGCAATGGGACCAGGCGCGCCGCCAGTTCCAAAAGGCGTTGGCCAATCCGCAGTTCCGCGGCCAGGCGCGCAATGCCCTCGACATTCTCGATCTGCTGGCCGAAGCCCAGCACGAGAGTGAAAACCCGACGCTGTGAAACCGCCTGCAACAACGACAGCGGGGCGCGCGCAGCGGCCCCGACTCTGAAAACAACGGAGAAACCCATGAATCCAGCCACAACCATCCTGCTCGCGGCCCTGGTGTTGTCCAGCCTGGCCGGACAGGCTTCGGCCGCTGATCCGAGCACCATCGAACAACAAAGCGTCACCGCGCTGAAGCGGGAAATCGCCACCCAGAGCAAGGTGGAGCAATGGTCCGAACAGCGCCAGGCCCTGGTCAACGAGCTGCTCGACCAGAAGACCCAACTGGAATGGAACCGCTTCCAGACCAAAAAATACCATCAGTATGTCGACCACAAGCAGGCCACCATCGCCGATCTGAAACGGCAGAAAGAACAGATGACCCTGCTGCGCAAGGAACTGGAACCGTTCCTCGACAGCACCGTGGCCACCCTGCATGACGCTATTGCCAGCGACATGCCGTTTCTCGCCCAGGAACGCCAGGAGCGGCTGGCCTTTCTCGACCAGTCCCTGACCGACCCGGATCTGGCGTTGAGCGAAAAACTGCGCCGGGTGCTGGAGGCCGTCCAGGTGGAAGCCGACTACGGCAACAGCGTCGAAGTGACCGAACAGACCCTGCCGCTGGCCGGTGGCGACACCATGGTCCAGGTGGTACGACTGGGACGGATCGGCCTGTTTTATTTGAGCCCGGATGGCAACAAGGTCGGGCTGTGGGATCGTGAGGCGCGAGTGTGGTCGCCACTGCCGGACGACTACCGCGACACCGTGCGGGTCACCATCGACATGATCGAACAGAAACGGGCGGCGGAACTGATTGAACTGCCGCTGCCGGATGCCATGCGCGCGGCCGGAGGAGGTGCGTGATGAAAAACATCCTTATCGCCGTTTTCATCCTGCTGCTGGCGCCCTGCGCCGCACTGGCCGCCACCTGGCAGGAGATCAGTGACGCGTTGACCACCATGAACCAGCAGGGTTTGTCCCGCGCCGCCATGATTGAGCAGCTCATGCAGCAGAATGAGGCCGACCTGAAACAGGCGCTCAGCCAGCTGCGCGGTCAGGTCAAGGACCAGAAACAGCAGCTCAGCAGCGTGCAGCAGCGGTTGGGCGAGCTGAGCAAGACGGAACAGCAACTCAATCAGGAACTGGCCGCCGAGCAGGAAGAGATTGAAGACATCCAGGGCACAGTGCTCGGCGCGGCCAAGCGGGTCAACGATCTGTTTGAGCACAGTCCGCTCGGGACTGAATTTGCCCCTGATCGCGAGACCGTCGATACCATTTTGGAAAAGAAAGCCTTCCCCGGCATGGACGAAATCCGCGCCCTGACCGCCCTGTGCCGTACCTACACCACAGCCAGCGGCCAGGTCATGCTCGGCAATGGCGAGTTTTTTGCTGCCGACGGCACGGTCGTGCGCGGCGAAATTGCCCGCATCGGCGCGCTGGGCGCGGTCTATCGTGATCGCGACGGCGCCGGGTATCTGCAGGCCAACAGCGATGGTCGTGAGCTGGTGGCGGTAGCCGGTGAAATCCCCGCGCCGGCCCGTAGCGCCATCGATCGCTTTTTCCGTGGCGAAGACCGTCACCCGCCGCTGGATATCTCCGGTGGTGCGGTGTTCCTGCAACTGACCCAGAGTAAAAGTTTTTCTGAATGGCTGAAATCGGGCGGCTTCCTGGTGTGGCCGATCCTGGCCATCGGCGCCATCGCCCTGCTGCTGGCTGCAGAGCGTCTGGTGTTTTTCCTGCGCATTCGCGCCAACTCCGACACCATCCTCCACCAGGTCACCCGTTATGTGGAGTTGGATCAGGTCAAGGAGGGGGAGATGTTCTGCCGCGAGAAGAAAAACGCCCCCACCTGTCAGATTCTCTCCAGTTGTCTGAAGCAGATCGGCCAGACTCAGGACGTGTTGGACAACGCTCTGGAAGAGGCGCTGCTCCGGCAGATGCCGCGCTTTGAGCGCTTTCTTCCGACCATGGCCATGTTTGCCGCCATCTCGCCGCTGCTCGGCCTGCTCGGCACGGTCACCGGCATGATCAGCACCTTCCAGGTGATCACCGTGTTCGGCACCGGCGACCCCAAAATGATGTCGGGCGGCATTTCCGAAGCCCTGATCACCACCCAGGTCGGCCTGGCTGTGGCTATCCCCATCATGCTGCTGCACCATCTGTTCGAGCGGCGCGTCGATGTGCTGATCGGCGATCTGGAGGAAAAAGGCACGGCCTTCAAGATCACGTTGCTGAAAACCGGCCGTATAAAAGCACAACCGCAGGACGGTGACCATGAGTAACCTACTGGGCCAAAGCCTCGATATGATCCGCCACGGCGGCCTGGTCATGTGGCCGCTGCTGGCGAGTTCGCTGGTGATGTGGCTGATGATCTTCTACAAAAGCCTGCTGTTTTTCCAGGCGCGCCGGGAGGAGGTCAATTTGAATGAATGTCGTCTGGCATTGGAGGAACAGCGCTATGTCGGTGCCTTCTGGCAACAGAGCATCCTGCGCCAATTCCTGTGGCTGCGCGAGCATCAGTGCCTGGACCGCGATCACCTGCTGCAATTGCAGCAGCGCCAGAGCAATGAGGTGGACCGTTTCATCGGCACCATCCTGGTGCTGGCCAGCGCCGCGCCGCTGCTGGGGCTGCTCGGCACGGTCAGCGGCATGATCACCACCTTTAACGTCATTTCCATGTTCGGCACCGGCAACGCCCGCGCCATGGCCGCAGGGATATCGGAAGCCCTGATCACCACCCAGGCCGGGCTGGTGGTGGCGGTGCCGGGCTTGATCCTCGGCGCCTTACTCTACCGCCGCGCCGAAAAGATCAAAGAGCGGATGCAGCGTTTCAGCCTGCGTCTGTTGCAACAAGGAGGGCTGTAATCATGGCGCGTGTCACACTCAGCCGCCGACAACGGCGCAAACCCGCGGAACTCAACATGTCACCGTTGATCGACATGATTTTCATTCTGCTGATCTTCTTCGTCGTCACCACCTCCTTCGTCCGGGAAGCCGGGGTGGACGTGCAGCGGCCCATCGCCCAGACCGCCGAAACCAAGGACAGCACCAACATCGTCCTCGCCATCACCGCCGACAACATGGTGGTCGTCGAGGGCAAGCCCATTGACGTGCGCTCGGTGCAGTCTTACATGGAGCGCTTTCTGATGCAGAATCCCAACGGCTCGGTGGTGCTGGCCGCGGACCGCAACAGCCGCTCCGGGCTGGTAATTCAGGTACTGGACGCCTGCCGCCTGGCCGGGGTCAAGAACCTCAGTGTGGCGGCGAAAAAAGGGGCCTGACATGACTCATCAGCGTTCCCTGCTCGTTAGTGCGCTGGTCGCGGCTCTGGTCACCAATCTGGTGCTGTTTCTGCTGATTCCGTTGTTGTCACAGATCGACGCCAACGGCAGCAAGGAGTCAACCACCAGTGCGTTCACCTTCAACAATCTACGCCAGGCACCGCCACCACCGCCGCCCGAGGAGCAGCACAAACAGCCACCGCCGCCCAAAGAACTGCCGAAAACCCCACCGGCGCTGCCGACCCGCAGTCAGCAGCCGCCGCCTCAGGCGCCGCCCATGCAGATGCCGCAGCCGCAGTTCGAGGCCGCCATCAGCGACATGAAGCTGGGCGGCATGGCCTTCAACCCGGTCAGCGCCCCGCAGAGCGAGTTTGACATCAGCCAGGTGGATACCATGCCGCAGGTGATCAGCCGCCGTGAGCCGATTTATCCGTACAAGGCGCGCGAACAAAAAATCAGCGGCGTTGTCATGGTCAAATTTCTCGTCGCCACCGATGGCTCGGTGCATCAGGCGTCCGTGGTTCAGGCCAACCCGCCCGGCGTGTTCGACGAATCGGCCCTACAGGCGGTGAGCAGCTGGCGCTTCAAGCCCGGCCTGCTCGACCAGGCCGCCGTGGCCACCTGGGTGACCGTGCCGATCCGTTTTGCCCTCAATTAACCCGACCCGACATACACAGGAGATTTCCATGCCCTCTTTGTTCACAACGGCCACCCGCCCCCTGTCCGCTGCCGTATTGGCCGCAGTACTGCTGGCACCAACGGTTGCTCTGGCGGACAACGCGCCCTACCAGCGCAATTGCGACCAGCCTATAATTCAGCCGAAACAGGTGACGGACATGACGCCCCACGACACGGATGATCCGGCGATCTGGATCAACCCCCACGATGCGGCGCAAAGTCTGATTGTCGGCACCGACAAGGATCGTGACGGCAGCCTGTACGTGTTTGACCTCAAGGGCCACCTGCTCAAGGACAAAACCGTGGCATTGAAACGGCCCAACAACGTCGACATTGAATACGGCCTGAAGCTCGGCGGCCAATCCGTGGACATTGCCGTGGCCACGGAGCGCCTGACCAGCAAACTGCGCGTGTTCAGCCTGCCGGACATGACGGCTATTGACGGCGGCGGCCTCGATATGTTCGTCGGTGAGCAGGGTGAAGACCAGCGTGCCCTGATGGGCATCTCGTTGTATAAGCGTCCTGCGGATGGAGCGATCTTCGCCATTGTCGGCCGCAAAAACGGCCCTTCCGGCAGTTATCTGTGGCAGTACCTGCTACACGACGACGGCAACGGTCAACTCAGCGCCACCCTGGTGCGCCGCTTCGGCACCTTCAGCGGCCTCAACGAAATCGAAGCCATCGCCGTGGATGACGAACTGGGCTATATCTACTATTCCGACGAGGGGGTCGGGGTGCGCAAGTACTACGCCGACCCATCGCAGAGCAACAAGGAACTGGCCCTGTTCGCGACCAAGGATTTTGCCGG
>JAFGXV010000041.1 GCA_016936455.1 Desulfuromonadaceae bacterium | reverse complement strand
TTTCCCTGCTGCACCGGCTATCTGGGCGGCCATCAGTTCCGGCCGCGGCCCATCGACAAGGTGATTGCGGAGATGGAGGCGATTCCCAACAACCGGCTGTTTATTGTCGACAACTCCATGGCCCAGGACAAGCAGTGGCTGCTCGACCTGTTCGCCGCCATGGAACCGCTGAAAAAGAAGTGGGTGTCCCATCCGCTGCTTGATGACGACGAGGTGCTGGCCGCCGCGGCGCGGGCCGGGGCCTGGTATGTCTATCAGGCGGTGTTCGACACCTCCGATGTCATCCGCAACCGCATCAAGCGGTTGAAGGAGCACGGCATCGGCGTCGAGGGTACCATCATTCTCGGTACCGATGATCAGAGCGCCGACGACATCCGGCGGCTGGTGGATTTTCTGCTTGAGGTGGAACTGGACGTGGCCGAGTTCACCATTCTGACGCCCTTTCCTCATTCGCCGATCCGTGCCCAGTTTGAGAAGGAAGGGCGCATTCTGTCCAATAACTGGGGCGACTACACGGCGGACAAGGTGGTGTTCCAGCCCAAGCAGATGGACCCGGACACTCTGCAGCAGCTGTTCTATTACGCCTGGGACACCTTTAATGCCGATGGCGGTTATCAGCTGAAAATGGGCAAGCTGTTCAAGGAGGTCATTGCGCGTGAGATCGAGGATGGCACCTACCGGCGTTATGACGTGAACAAACGCCGGCGTTTCAACCTGCAGCATGCCGGGGCAGAGCGCCCATGAGCCGGATTTTTCTGCTGTCAAGCAATGTGGCCACCGATCCCTATCCGGTTTATCCGCTGGGCATGGCCGTGATTGCCGCGGCATTGCAGAATCAGGGCCACGAGGTGCGGCAGTTTGACCTGCTGGCCAGTGACGGCGACGAGGAGACCCTGGTACAGGCGCTGAATGCGTTTCGTCCGGACTACGTCGGTCTGTCGCTGCGCAACATCGATAATGTGGACTCCTTCAGCTCCGACGACAACTGGTACCTGGCCGGTGCCCGACAGCTGGTGGCGCGCATCAAAACCTGTTGCGCCGTGCCGGTGATCGTCGGCGGCCCGGCGTTCTCCATCATGCCGCGCGAAATTCTCAACTTCCTCGGTGCCGATTACGGCGTAGTGGGGGAGGGCGAGCAGCTGGTGCCGCAGCTGATTTCCGCGCTGCAGCAGGGCCGGGCGGTTGAGCCGTTGCAACAGGTGGATGAGCCCCTGGCCGGCGCAGCCATGAGCGGGCCGCTGCTGGTGCCCGAATACGTGGAGTTCTACCAGCGGCACAGCGGCATGATCAATCTGCAGACCAAGCGCGGCTGTCCCTATCGCTGCGTTTACTGCACCTATCCCGCTCTGGAGGGACACCGCTTCCGGCCGCGCGACCCGGCCGCCGTGGTCGACGACATGCTGCGCATGCAGCGCGATCACCAGACCGATCACCTGTTTTTCACCGATTCCGTGTTCAACGATAGACAGGGTCTGTATCTGCAGCTGGTGGAGGAGATGCTGCGCCGCGCGCTGAAGCTGCGCTGGTGCGCCTTCTTCCGACCCCAGGGGCTGACGCCGGATATCCTGCGGCTGCTCAAGCGCTCGGGCCTCTACGCCATGGAGCTGGGCACCGATGCCGGTTGCGACCGTACTCTGGCCGGCTTTGACAAGGGATTCACCTTTGCCGAGGCCCTGGCCTGCCACCGTGCCGCCGTGGCCGAAGAGATCCCCTGCGCCCATTTCATCATGTTCGGCGGTCCGGAGGAGACGCCCGACACCGTGCGCGAGAGTCTGAGCAATATCGAGCAGATCGAGCAGGGCGTGGTGTTCGCCTTTTCCGGCATCCGCATCCTGCCCAAATCGCGCCTGCTCGAACGGGCCATTGCCGACGGCGTGGTGGCGGCCGATGTTGATCTGCTCAAGCCTGTCTACTATTTCTCGCCCCAGGTGGACCCGGAATGGATGAACGCCCAGATTCTGGCCTCCTTTGCCGGTCGGCGCGACCGCATCTTCCCGCCCGCCGAGGGCCAGGCCAAGATGGCGGTGATGAACAATTTCGGTTTCAAGGGTATTTTGTGGGATCAGCTGATCCGTTTCGGTGCTCCCCAGCGCAGCAGGAGGCGTCGTGCAACCCGGAGTTGATCACAAACGCATCCTGCTGGTGCATCCGCTGGGCTACGCCAGCAGCCGGGCCGGGCGCGATGTATCGCGGCTGGCCAACATCATGCCGCCGCTGGGACTGGCCAGCATCGCCGCCTATCTGCAGCAGCGCGGGCTGGAGGTGCAGATCGTCGACTGCTACGCCCATCCCGATTCCGACCGCCGCATCGTCGATCTGGTGCGGACCCTGCGGCCGGGCTGGCTGGGGCTGAGCTGCACCACCTCCAGTTTTCACGACGGCGTGCGCATCGCCGCACTGGCCAAGAGCGAGCAACCTGGTCTGCGGGTGGCCATGGGTGGGCCCCATGTGTCGGCGCTGAAGGGGGTGCTGCTCGAAAACTACCCGGTGCTCGATGCGCTGATCGTCGGCGAAGGGGAGGAGAGTTTTTATCAGCTGGTGTGCCACGAACCGGCGGAATGGCCGACGCTGGCCGGCGTAGTCAGCCGCGACGACGCGGGCGCTATCTGCTTTCCGGGCTATCGTAAGCCGGCGCTGGATCTCGACAGCCTGCCGTTCCCGGCCTATGACAAGCTGGTCGGGTTTCCTCTGACCTATCAGCTGCCGATCTTCAACTACCCCAAGGCGCCCAACACCAGCTGTATCTCCAGCCGCGGCTGCCCCTACGCCTGCAGCTACTGCGACCGTTCGGTGTTCCAGCGCACCTTCCGCTTCAACTCGGCCGACTATCTCTATGCGCATCTGAGCGAGCTGAAGCAGCGTTACGGTGTGCGCCACATCAATTTTTACGATGACCAGTTCACCTTTCACCGCCAGCGGGTGGTGGATTTCTGTCGCCTGCTGATTGACCGGCCGCTGGACATGACCTTCAACTGCGCCATCCGTGCCGAACATGTGGACGACGAACTGATCGGGCTGATGAAGGAGGCGGGCTGCTGGATGATGAGTCTTGGTATCGAGACCGGCGACCCAGACCTGCTGGCCCAGCACCGCCAGAACCCGGATCTGGCCATGCTGGCCGATACCATCCACCTGATCAAGAAGCATCACATCCGTGTCAAGGGGCTGATGATGGTCGGCCTGCCCGGCGAGAGCGAACAGAGCGTGCGCCGCAGCATGGCCTACATCCGCGCGCTGCCCATCGACGACCTTAATGTCGCCAAGTTTACCCCCTTTCCCGGTTCACCGCTCTATGAGCACATCCATGATCTGGGCCGCTTTGACGAGGACTGGGACCGGATGGACTGCATGCGTTTTCAGTTCGTGCCCCACGGCATGAACGAGGAACAGCTGGAGCGACTGTTTCTGGAATTCTACAAGATGCACTTCAAGCGCCACGATGTGTTGTGGAATTACGTCACCATGTTGTGGAAGTCGCCCCACAGCTGGTATCGTTTTGCCAGCAACCTGACGGGGTTTTTGTCCTTTGCCCGGCAGGGCAAGCGGTTGGGGGATGAGTAGGACGCGTTGTTGCTGGCTTGCGGGTTGGTGTGCCGAGGGCGTACGTGGTTGTGTGGGCGCGGTGCTCAAAGGATGCGTTGAACCCACGTGACGCGGGGTTGCGACCCCGCACGACGCCCCACTCTTTTGCTTGCCCAAAAGAGTAGGCAGAAAAGGGCACCCCGCGTCTTGCCCCTTCGGGGTTCCCTGCGCCGTTGAAATGATTTGCGGGTGGACAAAAACTCGGGCCTGTTTGCAACAGTCCCTCAAACATTTGTCCACCTGTTTCGCAAATCCTTTCAACGGCTCCGGCTGCGGCGCAATGGGGAAAGTTATGCTTTGATTTTATGCACCCAGGCCCCTCTCTTTGTCCGGCTGAGTGTAGCGAGTGTCAGCGGAAAGGGTTAGCCGAAAAACTGTCTGAGGGGCTGTTGCAAACAGGCCCGAGTTTTTTTCGGCTTTTCCGCTGAAAACGAACGGAGCGAAGGTACCCGCAGGGCCGGACGGTGAGAGGTCGTTTTGGTCCAACTTTTGACGACGCAAAAGTTGGTCGGCGTGTGGGGCCGAAACCCCACGTCACGTGGGTACACAAAATGTTATTCTGCACTCTGCCGGCCGTTGCAACAGGATGAAACAAGGAAACTCATTGGATAACAGCGCATTCAACAAAGATCTGCTGCTGATCGTCATCCCCCTCTACAACCACGGCGCCACGGTACGCGCCGTCGCCGAGGGCTGTCTGCGCCATCACGACCGCGTGCTGGTGGTGGACGACGGCAGCAGCGACGGCGGGGTGGAACAGCTGGCCGGGCTGCCGGTGACGCTGCTGCGCCATGGGGACAACCGTGGCAAGGGCGACGCCATCCTGACGGCGGCCCAGTGGGCGACCAAGCAGGGGATGCGCCACCTGATCACCATTGATGCCGACGGCCAGCATCTGCCCGACGATCTGCCGCGCTTCTTTGACGCCCTGGCCCAACAGCCGCTGGCCATCCATGTCGGCTGCCGCGACTTCGCCGCCGCCAACGTGCCGGCGAGTTCCCGCTTCGGCCGCCAGTTCTCCAATTTCTGGCTGCGGGTGCAGACCGGTTGCCGCCTGGGCGATGTGCAGAGCGGTTTTCGCGCCTATCCGCTGACGCTATTGCAATACCTGCGCTTCAGCACCCACCGTTACGCCTTTGAGGTCGAGGTGTTGGTCAAGGCGTGTTGGGCCGGTGTGCCGCTGGCCGATGTGCCGATCCAGGTCTATTATGCTCCGGGGCGCGAGCGAATCTCCCACTTTGACAAGTTGCGCGACAACCTGCGGCTGTCCTGGCTCAACACCCAATTGTGTCTGCGCTCCATTGCGCCCTGGCCGCACCGCAAGCTGCCGGGTGCACCGCTGGCCCAGGTCCGGCCGCCGGTCAGCTGGCGCTATCCGCTGCAGTCGTTGCGCGGGTTGCTGGCGCAGAATATCTCGCCCGGTCGGCTCGGCTGGACCATGGCGCTGGGGGTGTTGCTCGGTGCCCTGCCGCTGATTGCCTGCCATACGGTGGTGACCCTGTTCGTAGCCGGGTATCTCGGCGTCAACCGCTATCTGGCCGTGGCCGCCGGCAATCTGTGCATGCCGCCGCTGGTGCCGGCCCTGTGCATCGAGGTCGGTTACTATCTGCGCCATGGCCACTGGCTGACGGAGGTCAGTCTGCAGACCCTGGGCACCGAGGCGTTGCAACGGGTCTACGAGTGGTTTCTCGGTTCCCTGCTGGTGGGACCGTTTCTGGCTGTCATCAGCGGCCTACTGGTTTACGGCATTAGCCGCTGGCTGCAGTGCTGTGTGGGTGGACAGGGCTCGGCTGTGAGCTGTGGCGAGCAGCAGGATGGACGGTTGTCATGACGCCGTCGGATCGTTCTCTGGGCCCGGCCTGGGGCTACGCTTCTTTTTACCTGTTTATCCGCTGCGGCGGGCGCCGCGCCGCCTATGCGCTGCTGCAAGCGGTGTGTGCGTTTTATGTGCTGTTTCGTTCCCAGGTGCGCCAGGGCTGCCTGCCCTATCTGCGGCAACGCTTTCCCCACGACGTCGGTCTGGTGCGGCTGCTCCAGATCTACCGCATGGTGCTGGCTTTTGGTACCGTGCTGGTGGACCGTGCTATCGCCGGTTTGCTCGGTCCGGAACAGCTGCGAGTGAGTCTGGCGGGGAGGGCGCAGCTGCTGGCGCTGCGCGATCAGCGCCGTGGCATGGTTCTGATGATGTCTCATGTCGGCTGTTGGCAGGTGGCCATGTCGGCGCTGGACTTTCTCGAACAGCCGGTGGCCATGCTGATGCAGCCCGACACCCGCTCGCGTGAGCGGCATTATCATGACTATCGCGGTGGCGAACGCCCCTGGCACCTGATCGATCCGGCCGGTTACCTGGGCGGCGCGTTGGAGATGATGGCGGTTCTGAAACAGGGCGGCATCCTGTCGGTGATGGGCGATCGCCTGCCACCCCATGAACGGAACCGGGTCCGCGTGACGTTCCTCGGGCGGCCTGTGGACCTGCCCTACAGTGCGTTCCAGCTGGCTTCGGCCACCGGTGCTCCGGTGGTGGTGATGTTCAGCCGAAAGAGCAGTGCCGACAGCTACGAGATGGCTCTGGCCGAGACGATCGAGGTTCCCGCCGGTCTGGGTCGGCGCCCGGAGGCCTACCGGCCCTATGTGCAGCGCTATGCCGATCTGCTGGCAACTTATTGCCATGACAATCCGTATCAGTTTTTCAATTTTTTTGACCTCTGGCAAAGTGATGCAGGGCAAGACGCGGTTGTGCAACAAAAATAAGGCAAGGCCGTAGAGTTATGCCCGCTGTTCTGGTATAACCCTTGCTCTGGTCACGCAGGGGTATCGGGACATGACAATTTATTCACAGGAGAATCGCATGACGATCAAAGAAAAACTCAAGCAGATTCTGGTGGAAGATCTCAATCTGGAGGATATCACGCCGGAGGAAATCAACGACGAGGATCCGCTGTTTGGCGAGGGTCTGGGGCTAGATTCGCTGGATGCCGTCGAGTTGGTGGTGCTGGTGCAGAAGCACTTCGGCGTCGAGATCAAAGATATGGAACAGGGCCGACCCGCCCTGCAGTCGGTGAATACGCTGGCGGCCTTTATCGAGCAGAACCAGGCCTGATCCTTCATGGCGGAGTTGGTCTGCATAACCGGTATCGGCTGTCTGTGTGCCGCAGGCAACGGGCTGGATGAGGTCGTGAACACGATCTTTGCCGGGCAACGCCGTGCTGCGTCGCCGCGTGCCTTCACTACCAGCCATCCACAACCCTACCCGGTGTTTGCCGTTGAGGAGGGTTGGGATGTGGAGCCTGAGGATGCGGACCTGCTGAAAACCAGCCGTCTGGGTCTCGCGGCCATGCGCCAGGCACTGGACCAGGCGGGCTGGAGCGTGTCGGACCTGCGCGGACTGAGGGTCGGCGTCTGTATGGGCACCACCGTGGGCTGCGCCATGAACAACGAGGCCTTTTACGCCGGTTATCGCAGCGGGGCGACGCCGGACATGCAGCCGATCCGGCGCTTTCTGGCCAGTAATCCGGCCGAGGTGATCCATCGCCGACTGGGCGTGAGCGGTCCCTGTCAGACCATTGTCAATGCCTGCTCCTCCGGCACCGATGCCATCGGCCTCGGCAGCCAGTGGCTGCAGGCCGGGCTGTGCGATGTGGTGTTGGCCGGTGGCGCCGATGAACTGTGCCGCACCACCTACAATGGGTTCGCCTCGCTGCAGATCAGTGCCAGCGAGCTGTGCCGGCCGTTCAGCGTTGACCGCTGTGGTCTCAATCTGGGCGAAGGCGCCGCTGTGCTGGTGCTGGAAAAACGCTCATTGCGTAGCGACAAGTCCGTTCAGGGTCTGGTGCGCGGATACGGCAGCGGCACCGACGGCTGGCATCTGACGGCACCGCATCCAGAAGGACGGGGGCTGCGTCAGGCGCTGACGGAAGCTTTCCGCACCAGCGGCATCCAGCCATCGCAGCTCAGTTTTATCAATGCCCATGGCACCGGTACGCGGGAAAACGACCGGGCTGAAAGTCTGGTGCTGCGTGAGTGCCTGCCCAATATTCCCTTTCATACCACCAAAGGCTATACCGGCCATACGCTGGGTGCGGCCGGCGCTATTGAAGCGGCGTTGACCCTGGCATTTCTGTTGCGTCAGCAGATGCCGGCCAGTGCCGGATTCGGCACACCGGACCCGGAGCTGGCCATGACCCCGACCCGGGTGGTGACGCCTTTTGAGGGCAATCTGGCCCTGTCGCAGTCTCTGGCCTTCGGAGGTAACAACGCGGCTTTGATCCTGCAACGGGGGGAGAGGTGCCTATGACGGCAACGGGAACAACGGTGTATGTCGCGGGAATCGGCTGTGTTGGCGGCTTTGGTGCCGGCATTGACGCGTTCCGCGCGGCCCTGAAGCAGGGTTGCTGCTCGCCAACGCCGCTGTTGCAGCAGCATCCTGACGGTCAGCCCTTTGTCCCGGCCTATCTGGCCCAGACCGATAAGCTGTCTGATTTCGTACCCAAGCGCGCTCTGCGCCGTCTTGATCACTACGCGCGGCTCGCGTTGCTCGGTGGCTACCTGGCGCTGGCCGATGCCGGTCTGAGCGCGCAAGACTGTGAAGATCTGGGCGTCATCATCGCCAGCGGCTACGGGGCAACGGGCACGACCTTTGGGTTCCTCGATTCCATCCTCAACGACGGGGACAGCTGCGCCTCGCCGACCAGTTTTTCCACTTCGGTGCATAACGTGGCTGCGGCTTATCTGTCCATGCAGATGCAGGCGCTGGGTCCCAACCTGACCGTCAGCTGTTTCGAACAGTCCATGACCGCCGCTCTGCACAATGCCCTGTGCTGGCTGCAGAGCGGCCGAGTGCGACGGGTGCTGGTGGGCGGCGTCGATGAGCACAATCCGGTGGTCAACTACTGCTATGGGCGTTTCTTCGGTACACAGACCGCGGCAGTTCTTAGCCCGTTCTCCGAACAGCACAGCGCATTACCCGGCGAAGGGGCGGCTTTTTTGCTGCTGACGACCGAGCGTCCCGGCCTGTCACCGGTGCGACTGACCGATGTCGCTAGTGGGAGCGGAGTTCCGACCATGGCGGCGCCAACTGATGTGGTGCTGGCGGGGGCCGATGGCCATGGCGCCACGGCGCCTTTTTATCGTCGGCTGTCGGGCGAGACACCCGCTTTGCGCAGCTGCACGCCCTGTTACGGCAGTCTGCCCACGGGCCAGGCTTTCGATCTGGCTGCCGCGACGCTGATGCTGCGTGACCGCTGTTGTTATGGCCTGTGCGCGGCACCCCAAACGAACGAGGCAGGCTCTTGCCCGGCACCGCAACGTATCTCGGTGGTGAAATACAGCGGCGACGGCAGCTATGGTCATGTCCGGCTTCAGCTGGAGGAAGGTTCCCGGCATGCGTAAACAGGACGTGCCGCAAGATGTCGGCGTATTCGAGAGTGAAAGCGTGGTTAATTACGCTCTCGACGGGGAAGGCCGCTACTGTCTGACTCCGACCCAGGGCTGGATGCCGGTCAATGAGGCCAACCGTCTGGCTTGGGAAGAAATTCAGCAGCAACTCAATCTGGTGCGCAGTCAGATCGCCGCCGGGCAGCTCAGTTCGCTGGCCTACTACATGAGTCGGGCGCTGATGGATGTCAGTCTGCTGGCCCAGTACAGCGGCTTTGCCCGCTGGCGAGTGAAACGTCATCTGAAACCCGGCCCCTTTTCCCGCCTGAATGCAGAACAATTGGCCGTCTATGCGTGGCTGTTCGGTGTGGCCCCGGAGGCGCTGCGGCAACTTCCGGAGGAAGATGTGCTGCCGGTGTCGCTGGAAGGGGAGTCGCATGTCTGAATGGCTTGCCCCGAACAGCTTTCAGCACCGGCAGTATGCGCACTGTGAGAGTGGGGCGGTTGCCGGGCTGCTCAACCACGCCGGGTTGCCCCTGTCCGAGGCGCTGGTGTTCGGTCTGGGCGGCGGGCTGTTCTTCGGCTATGTCCCGTTCGTCAAGCTGAATGGTTTTCCCCTCATGACCTACCGCTGCTATCCCGGTGGTATCTTCAAGCGGGTCACGCACAGTCTGCGCTGTCCCGTGGTTCAGAAGCGTTACCGTCATCCGCAGCAGGCCATGGCTGAACTGGATCGTCTTCTGGAGCAGGGACACGTAGTCGGCCTCCAGACCAGTGTCTTCTGGTTGCCCTACATTCCGGCGGCACTGCGTTTCCACTTTAATGCGCATAATCTGCTGGTGATCGGCAAGGAAGGCAGTCGTTACCGCATCAGCGACCCGGTAGTGTCGGATCTGACCTGGTGTGAGGAAGAGGACCTGTGCCGAGCCCGTTTTGCCCGCGGCGCGTTGGCGCCCAAGGGACGCTGTTATTACCTGCAGGGCCCCCCTCAGGTGACGGATTTGCGCCCGGCCTTGGTGCACGGCATGCAAGTGGTCTGTCGTGACATGCTGGCTCCCATCCCGGTGGGGGGCATCCGCGGCATGCGTTTCATGGCATGTGCCATGGAACAGTGGGAACAGCGCTATGGCGTGCGCAAAGCGCGGTATTGTCTGGCCCAGCTGATTCGCATGCAGGAGGAGATCGGCACCGGCGGTGGTGGTTTCCGTTTTATCTACGCGGCCTTTTTGCAGGAGGCTGCAGTGCAGCTGCACTGTGAAAAACTGGAGGCTTTGTCTGACCGCCTGACAGCCATTGGCGATGCGTGGCGCGAGTTCGCTCTGTCCGCTGCGCGCTGCTGCAAGGGACGGGATGAAACGGTAACCTATCATTCCCTCGGTCAGCAGGTGCTGGACTGTGCCAATCAGGAGGACGCCCTGTTCCGTGAGTTGCGTGAAACCACCCGTACCCTGAAACACCAGCTCAAGGGCTTATGAGCAGGCCACTGCTGCAGGCCGAAGGGCTGCTGAAACGGTATCCGGGACTGGACCGCCCCGCAGTCAATGACATCTCTTTGTGCCTGATGCAGGGTGAAATTCTGGGTCTGCTCGGGCCCAATGGCGCCGGCAAGACCACGACCATCTCCATGTTGTCGGGTCTGTTACGTCCGGATGGGGGTACGGTTCGCATCAATGGCCGCGAAGTCCTGAGCCATGCGCGTTCGGTGCGGCAAATGATCGGTCTGGTGCCACAGGAGCTGGCGCTCTATCCCAGCCTGACCCTGCGTGAGAATCTGTTGTTCTTGGGCCGCCTCTACGGTTTGTCCGGCAGCCGGCTGCAGGAGCGCCTGACGGCCTGTTGTGGCATGACCGGCCTGCTGGAGGTGCTCAATCGGCCTGTCGATCAGCTCTCTGGCGGCATGAAGCGGCGGGCAAATCTTGCTGCCGGCATTCTGCATGAGCCGGTGTTGCTGTTTCTCGACGAGCCGACGGTTGGCGTGGACGCCCAGTCTCGCCATCTTATTTTCGACCATTTGCGCCAGTTGCGCGAACAGGGGCTGGGGATGTTGTACACCACCCATTATATGGAAGAAGTTCATCACCTCTGCCAGCGCGTCGTGATTATCGACGAGGGTCGGATTGTAGCGCAGGGGGCGGTTGCGGAACTGCTTGAGCAACAGGGTTGTCAGCAACTTGAAGAACTCTACCTGTCCTTGACAGGGAAAGCGTTGCGGGATTAGCCATGGGTTGTTTGTGGGCTGCTTTTGTGCGTGACCTGCACCTGCTGCGTCGAGACCGGGGCGGGCTGGCCATTCTGTTTATCATGCCGGTGGCCCTAGTGCTGATCGTCTGTCTGGTGCAGGACAATGTGCTCAAGTCTTCGGGCGGGGGCAGCGTGGCTCTTGTAATGCTGGATGAAGACGGAGGACTGGTAAGCGAACTGTTGCAAACCGCGCTGAAGCGCTCCGGTGCCTTTCGCATCACCCGGCTGGAACCCGGTGCTGGGCAAAACATGGAGGCCATTGAGGGGCTCGTTACTGCCGGCCGCTACCAGGTTGGCCTGTATCTGCCGGAGCAGTTGTCTGAAACGCTGCAACGCCAGGCACTGGTGCAAATTCGCGCGGTCTGTTCCGGTCTTCAGCCACCCGCTGAACACGTCTTGAGGTTGGGCTATGCCTTTGACCCGGCGGTTCAAGGTGGGTTGCAGGCAGGATTTCGCGGGCTGCTGGAACAGGTGAGCGCCAATGCGTCACTGCGTGTCCAGCTGGAGGCGTTACACACGGTGTTGCCAGCCCTGCTCGAGCGACACATCAGCCAGCGGTTGGGTGATTTTTATGTCCGGGCGCTGGCCGATGCTCCTTTTGATCTGCCCGCCAGCGACAGCCTGATGCCTCTGCTCGAAGCCCATCCGATCAGGGCGCGCAAGGCCTTTGTCATGCCATCGTCCGTGCAGCATAATGTGCCGGCATGGTCCATATTCGGCATTTTTTTTATTGTCTTGCCGGTCTCTGCCCTGTTGCTACAGGAACGCAGTCAGGGGGTGTCGCGGCGACTGGTTCTGGCGCCGGCCAGTCCGCTTCAGCTGCTGCTGGGGCGGCTGCTGACCTTTTTGCTGGTGGCGTTGCTGCAGTTTGTGCTGATGCTGGGCGTTGGTCGCTTCGTCCTGCCGCGTTTTGGAACCGACCTGTTTTCGGCCCAAGGCCATCTGCCGGCAATGTTTGTCATTATTTTGTGCGCTGCGCTGGCGGCCTGTGGCTTCGGGTTGCTGCTTGGTGCCTGGAGCCGGACACAGCAGCAGGCAACGCTGACAGCGGCCGTAACGATTGTTATAGCGGCCGCTTTGGGCGGGATCATGGTCCCGGTTTACCTGATGCCGGCCTTTATGCAACCGATCAGCCTGGTTTCGCCGCTGGGATGGGGGCTTGAAGCCTTTCAGAAGCTTCTGCTGCGGGGGGAGCCGCTGGCTGCGGCCTGGCCGCAGTTGACAGCACTGGTGAGCACGGGGCTGATCTGTTTACTGCTTGCCAAAAAAAATCTGCAACGCTGGTCCCGGTAACGGACTGTGGCTGTAACGGTTCTGCTTCGATTTCAATCACATCGCAAAAAAAGGAATTCTGAATCATGCCTGACGCGAAATTATACGATGAACTGGTCGCACTGATTGTTGATACCTGCCACATTCAGGAAGAGCTTCCAGACGTGATTGATCCAGAGAGCAGTCTGATTGGCCCCGATTCTCCTCTGGGACTGGATTCGCTGGACGCGGTTGAGATCGTGGTGGCGGTGCAAAAACACTATGGTGTGCGCATCGGTGGTGAAAATACAGGTCGTGAAGTTCTCGATACTTTGCGCTCGCTGGCGGAATTTATCAATCAGAACAGGGCCTGATCTGTGTTTGAAACCACGGTGCAGGCGAGATAAATATCGGTGTAACCTGTTTTGCGACGAGGTTAGAGCTTTTTAGCCCCCTTTTAAGTTGTCAAAAGCCATGCCCTTGGTTATAGTCGCACCGTTTTTTGACAGGCTTTAAAAGCAACACACATAGAACGCTAATATTTCCCTTTAGCGCAGAGTGATGAAGTAAAAGGGAGATCCGGAGGTTGTATGTCGGTACTGTTTAGCCAGAAATTGCTGTTCGGATTGATGGGGGGGCTCGGTCTCTTCCTTTTTGGCATGAAGATCATGTCGGAAGGGTTGCAGAAGGTTGCCGGCAACCGGATGCGCAAGATTTTGGCGGCCTTGACCAATAATCGCTACATGGCGGCCTTTGTCGGCCTGGCTGTGACGGCGATTATCCAGTCGTCCAGCGCCACGACCGTTATGGTGGTCGGGTTTGTCAATGCCGGCCTGATGTCATTGATGCAGGCTATCGGTGTGGTGCTCGGGGCCAATATCGGCACCACCATTACCGCCCAGCTCATTGCCTTCAAGATTACCAAGTTTGCCTTGCCGGCCATTGGGATCGGTACCGGTCTCAAACTCTTCAGTAAACGCAAGAACTGGGTCTATATCGGCGAAATCATTCTCGGCTTCGGCATTCTCTTTTATGGTCTGGATGTCATGAAGCATGCGTTTGATCCCGTCAAGAGCAGTGAGGAGTTCCGTCAGATATTCCTGCTGGTGGGTGATCACCATCTGCTGGCCGTGCTGGTGGGCGCTGTGATGACGGTCGTGGTTCAGAGCAGCAGCGCGACCATCGGTATTACGCTGGCACTGGCCAGCAGCGGTCTGCTGAGTTTTGAAGGCAGTATGGCCCTGATTCTTGGGGAAAACATCGGCACCACCATCACTGCAAACCTGGCCGCCATCGGCACCAACATTACGGCACGGCGGACGGCCATCTCCCATTTCCTGTTCAATCTCATCGGCGTAGCCTACATGCTGATCATTTTCCCCTGGTTCCTCGACTTTATCGAGTGGATCACGCCGGGAAACGCCGACTTTGTCGTTGCCACGCAACAGCAGGCTATTGATTTTGGCGCGGCGGTTGGTGATAAACCTTATATCGCGCGCCATATCGCCAACACCCACACCCTGTTTAACGTCCTTAATACCATTATCTTTCTGCCCATCATCGGACTGCTGGCTAATATTTCGACCCGCCTGATCCGTGGTGAAGATGTGCAGATCGAGTATCATCTCAAATACATTGATCCGCGCGTACTCAATACACCGCCTCTCGCTCTGAGTCAGGCGCGTGAAGAAACCAATCGCATGGCGGCCGTGGCTCTGGAGTGTCTGGATGATACGCTGGTGTTTCTGGACAGTCGAGATACGCGCCTGCTCGACGGACTGAAGAAGAAGGAAGATCTGCTCGATCTGCTGCAGAAGGAAATTATTGACTTTATCGTTGCGGTGTCTCAACGACCCATTTCACAGGAGGCCTCGAAAGAAATTTCGTCCATGATGCACATGGTCAATGATCTGGAAAAGATCGGTGATTACTGTGAAAATCTGTGGGAGTTGGGCGAGAAAAAGATCGATCAGCGGATTACTTTTTCCGATGTGGCCAACGCGGAAGTCGCTGACCTGGGCCAGAAGACACGTGATTTTGTCTTTTTTATCCACGGCGCACTGGTACGGCGCGATACAAGTATTGAGGAAAAAGCCCAGGCCATGGAAAATCAGATTGACCAACTTGAAGCCGACCTGCGTCATCACCACATCGATCGACTCAACACCGGTGAGTGCTCCGTCAATCCGGGTTTGATCTTTATCGACATGATTCACAATTTCGAGAAGATCGGGGACCACACCATGAGCATTACCCGGGCGATTATCGGAAAAAAATAATCGCGCTTTGATGTGAGCGTTATGTTGCGTTACTCGGGCCGTCAGGAGTTTTTCTTCTGATGGCCCGGTTGTTTCAAGAGCGTCTGTCCGCGGTCTGTTCGTTTGACAAGGCAGATCGCCTTCCTTTATAGTTCGTTTTTTGTAACAGTGTTTTTTCGCATTTCTCCTGTTTTCATGTGTCATGAGAGGCCAATTTTTTATGAGTCGAGCAATCCTGTCCGGCAATGAGGCGATTGCCCGTGGTGCCTTCGAAGCGGGCGTTCGGGCCGCTGTCGCCTACCCGGGTACGCCAAGTACCGAAATCCTTGAAAATACTTCACAGTATCCCAGCATCAATTCCTCCTGGGCCCCCAATGAAAAGGTGGCCCTGGAAGTGGGAATCGGTTCCTGCTTCGGTGGCGCGCGCAGTCTGGTGACAATGAAGCATGTCGGTCTCAACGTGGCAGCGGATCCCCTGTTTACTCTGTCCTATACCGGGGTGCGCGGTGGTCTGGTGCTGGCGGTCGCAGACGACCCCGAGATGCATTCTTCGCAGAATGAGCAGGACAGTCGTCATTTCGCCCGCGCGGCCAAGGTGCCAATGTTCGAGCCGGCAGACAGTCAGGAGGCGCTCACCTTTACGCGTCTGGCGTTTGAAGCCAGTGAGCAGTTCGATACACCCATTTTGCTGCGAACTACGACCCGTATCGCTCACTCCAAGTCGATTGTCGAACTCGGTGAGCCCGTTACGGATCTGCCTGCACCAAGCCTGCAAAAAAATCCTCCCAAGTTTGTCATGCTTCCCGGCAACGCCCGCAAACGTCATGTCTTTGTCGAACAACGTCTGCGCGACATGGCCGAGTGGGCAGCCAGCCAGCCATTCAACCGTATCGAGGATCGCAGCGCCGATGTTGGTGTGATCACGTCCGGTGTGGCATATCAGTATGCGCGCGAGGTGTTGCCCGAGGCCTCCGTATTGAAGCTGGGGCTGGTTTACCCCTTGCCCGTGTCGCTGGTTCAGGAGTTTGCCGCCCGCTTCAAAACCCTGTACGTGATTGAAGAACTGGAGCCTTTTATCGAGGATCAGGTCAAGGCTCTTGGATTCGATGTGATTGGCAAGCAGAAGCTGTCCCTGTGTGGCGAACTGACGCCGGGGCGATTGCGCCAGGGCCTGCTGGACGAGTCGACGGCACCGGCTTTTTCTCCGGATGCCGACCTGCCCAACCGGCCGCCCAACATGTGTCCGGGTTGTCCTCACCGCGGAGTGTTCTATGCCCTGAACCGGCTCAAGGCTTTTGTCACCGGGGATATCGGCTGTTATACCCTGGGTTTCATGCCGCCGTTGTCCGCCATGGACAGCTGCGTCTGCATGGGCGCCAGCGTGGGGAATGCCGCAGGACTCAACAAGGTGCTGGGTGAGGATGAAAAACAGAAGGTTGTCGGCGTGATCGGCGACTCGACGTTTCTCCACACCGGCATCAACGGCCTGATGGACATGGTCTACAATGGTTCGACCGCGACGCTGGTGATTCTCGACAACCGGATCACTGCCATGACCGGCCGCCAGGAAAATCCGGCTTCCGGCTTTACGCTGGCCGGCATCGAAAGCCCGGTGGTCAATCTTGAGCAGTTGTGCCGCAGTGTCGGCGTTGAGCATGTGCGGACGGTTGATCCCTGGGATCTCGAAACGACCCGTCAGGTCATTGCCGAAGAAATGGAGCGTCCGGCACCGTCGGTGGTGATTGCCCGCGGCCCCTGCGTCTTGATCAAACGTGATGTCGGTCAGCGCAAGCCGGCGCTGGTGATCGATCCGAATAAATGCACCGGCTGTAAAGCTTGCCTGAAGATTGGCTGCCCGGCAATAGAATGGCAACCGGATGCCGGAGAACGTGGACAGGCCCTGGTTAATCCTCTGCTGTGCGTTGGCTGTGGCATTTGTGACCAGCTGTGTAAATTCGATGCGTTCAGCAGCTGTGCTGCAGGGGAGGGCAAATAATGGTAACGAACACAATGACCAATATTCTGCTTGCCGGCGTTGGCGGTCAGGGCATCCTGCTCGCCAGCGAAGTGCTTTCCGAGGTGCTGATGCAGGCCGGATTTGATGTGAAGAAAAACGAAATTCACGGTATGTCCCAGCGTGGCGGCAGCGTGGTGTCCCATGTCCGCTTCGGTGAAACCGTCTACTCGCCGATCATCCCGGAAGGCGAGACGGATATCCTGTTCGGATTTGAACTGATGGAAACCTACCGTTATCTGCCGCTGCTGCGCAAAGAGGGGCGGGTGATTGCCAACCAGCTCAAGATCATGCCGCCCTCCGTCGCCACGGGATTGGAGCGTTATCCGGATAAACTGGAAGAGCGGATTGCTCAGCTGGTACCCGGCGCTCGCATTGTTGACGGCATGCGTCTGGCTCTGGAGGCGGGCGATGCCCGCACGGTCAATACGGGACTGCTCGGTGTTCTGTCCACGCTGCTCGAGGTCGACGAACCGTTGTGGCGCCAGGCCCTGGAGAAGATGGTACCGGCCAAGGCCCTGGCTGCCAATCTTAAGGCGTTTGAGCTCGGTCGCGACTCTTGATGTAGAGTGAGGTGATAGCATGATCTGGAATGACGAATTTGAAACCCTTCCCCGCGAGGCCATCGAGGCGTTGCAGCTTAAACGTTTGCGCCAGACGTTGGAGCGGGTCTATGCCACGGTTCCTTTTTATCAGAAGTCCTTTAAGGCGGCGGGGATCACACCGGCCAGTTTGAAGGGCTTGGATGATCTGAAGCGGTTTCCGTTTACGCTCAAACAGGACATGCGCGACAACTATCCCTATGGTCTGTTTGCCGTGCCCCTGGATCAGATTGTGCGTATCCATGCCTCATCGGGCACTACGGGCAAACCGACGGTGGTGGGCTATACCCGGCGTGACATCGACAACTGGTCAGAGTTGATGGCCCGCTCTTTTGTCGCGGCCGGTGCCCACCGTGGTGATGTGATCCACAATGCCTATGGCTATGGTCTGTTTACCGGTGGCCTTGGTGCCCACTACGGGGCCGAGCGGCTCGGCGCATCGGTTATTCCCATGTCCGGGGGCAATACCAAAAAACAGATCCTCATCATGCAGGATTTCGGTTCCTCGGTTATTACCTGTACCCCGTCCTACAGTCTGTACCTGGCCGAAGCGTTGGCCGAAGAGGGGGTCGATATCGCTTCGTTGAAGCTACGCGTCGGCATTCTGGGCGCTGAGCCGTGGACGGAGTCGATCCGCAAGGAAATCGAGACCAAGCTGGGCATCAAGGCTATTGACATCTACGGGCTGTCGGAAATCCTAGGTCCCGGTGTGGCGATCGAATGTATCGAAGCCCAGAAGGGACTGCATATCTGGGAAGATCATTTCATCCCCGAAATCATCAATCCGGAAACGGGTGAGGTGTTACCAGATGGCGAGCGGGGCGAACTGGTCATTACGACGATCACCAAGGAAGGGATTCCGATGATCCGCTATCGGACCCGCGATATTACCCGTATCATCGCCGAACCCTGCATCTGTGGTCGAACCCATCGTCGTCTGGAACGCATGAGCGGTCGCAGCGATGACATGCTGATTATCCGCGGTGTGAATGTCTTCCCGTCCCAGATCGAAAGCGTCCTGTTGACCATTGAAGGGGTTGAGCCGCACTATCAGTTGATCGTCGAGCGGGACGGCAATCTCGATACGCTTGAGGTGCAGGTCGAAGTTAATGAGCAGACGTTCTCCGACGAAGTGAAAAAATTGCAGGAACTGAGTGACTCCATTCGCAAATCCATCAAGGATCTGCTCGGAATTACCTGCAAGGTGAGACTTGTCGAACCCAAGACCATCACCCGCAGTGAGGGCAAGGCCCAACGCGTGATCGACCGTCGTTGAACGTGCCCATCAGCAGTTCTCAACTGGATGAAAGTGAGGATGTTATGAAGGTAGAACAGATTTCGATTTTTATTGAGAACAAATCCGGGCGCCTGGCCGAAGTGACCCAGACTCTTGGTGAGAGCGGGGTGAATATTCGTGCCCTGTCTCTGGCGGACACCTCGGACTTCGGCATTCTGCGCCTGATCGTCGACAAAACAGACGTGGCCAAGCTGGCCCTGAAGGAACGTGGCTTTACCGTCAGCAAGACGGAAGTGGTCGCTGTTGAGGTACCGGATCGTCCAGCTGGTCTGGCGGGGATTTTGCAGATTCTGGACGCCGGCCAGGTCAATGTGGAATACATGTACGCCTTTGTCGAGCGCTGTGGCGGCAACGCTGTCATCATTTTCCGTTTTGATGATGCTGAAACCGCGATCAAGGTGCTGACGCAGAATAACGTTCACGTCCTTGAAGGTGAGCGCGTCTACACCCTGTAATCGTTATCGCGATTGCCGGTGCGCAACGCGATGCACCGGCAATCCGTCTTCAACCCGCTATGTGGTGCCTTTATTGGCCATGCTCAAACCCGTCCTGAAAGCCAACGCATGAATACAACAGCCCGTATCTGGGATCGTGAGCAGGAATGTCTGTCCCGCGATGCCTTGGAATCGCTGCAGCTGGAGCGTCTGCAGCACACGTTGCAGCGTGTTTATCAGCACGTTCCCTGTTACCAGAACAAATTCAAGACCATTGGCCTTCAGCCTCAGGATATTCGCCAACTGGGAGATCTGAAGCACTTGCCTTTTACCACCAAGGAAGATCTGCGGCTGAATTATCCCTATGGCATGTTCGCTGTTCCCATGCGGGATGTGGTGCGGATTCATTCTTCTTCGGGCACCACCGGCAAGCCGACGGTGGTGGGGTATACGCGTAATGATATCCGGGTCTGGTCACAGCTGGTGGCCCGGTTCATGACGGCGGCCGGTGTGACCAACGACGACATCGTGCATATCGCCTTCGGTTATGGCCTGTTTACCGGAGCGTTCGGACTTCATTACGGATCAGAAGAGATCGGAGCGTCGGTTATCCCCATTTCCAGCGGCAATACGGACAAGCAGATTATGATCATGCAGGATTACCGCTCAACAGCACTGGTCTGTACCCCGTCCTACGCCCTGACTTTGGCCGACCGTATGGAGAAAATCGGGGTTTCACCTGACTCGTTGGCGTTACGAGTCGGCCTTTTTGGCGGCGAGCCCTGGACGGAAGAGATGAGGCGTGAGATCGAGCAGCGGCTTGGGCTGTTGGCGACAGACAACTATGGTCTGTCCGAAGTGATGGGTCCTGGCGTGGCTGGAGAATGTCAGTACCAATGTGGCATGCACATCTTTGAAGATCATTTCATTGCCGAGATCATTGATCCTGAGAGCGGAGAGGTCCTGCCTGCCGGTGCGGAAGGCGAACTGGTTCTGACGAGCATTACCAAGGAGGCTTTTCCCATTATCCGTTACCGTACCCGCGATATCACGCGTCTCGATTACACGACCTGCGCCTGTGGCCGCACCCATGTCCGCATGCTGAAAACCTATGGCCGATCAGACGATATGCTGATCATCAAAGGGGTCAACGTGTTTCCGACGCAGATTGAAGAAGTTCTGTTTCAGGTTGAGGGGTGTGAGCCCCATTACCAGCTGGTGGTGGACCGGGTTGGCAATCTGGATACACTGGAGGTTCAGGTCGAAGTCAACGAGTCCATTTTCTTTGACGAGATGAAAAAACAGCGCGAATTTGTCGATCTGTTGCAGAAACGTCTTCTTTCAACCCTTGGCGTTGGCGCAAAAGTAAAGCTGGTCGAACCTTCGAGCATTACCCGGCATGAGGGTAAAGCGCAGCGGGTTATTGATCGGCGAAAAGAAAAATCCTAAATTAATGTCTTGACTTCGTAGGCGAAATACAAGACAATCCGCATCGTTCGAGTCGGGGCGTAGCGCAGCCTGGTAGCGCACGTGCATGGGGTGCACGGGGTCGGAGGTTCAAATCCTCTCGCCCCGACCATAAAAAACAACAACTTAGGCCACTCAGAAATGGGTGGCCTTTTTGTTTTTGTGGGAGAATGGGCGATTCGTGCCCGTTCCGTGCCCGTTTGTTGGTGGCTCAAACATTGATCTTGGTGGGAATGGCTGAGTCGGTAGGGGTTCGGAACGTTCAGAAAAGTAGGTGCAGGGTAGGCGGGTCACAGGGGGTAATTATTTTTTGTGGGGCGGCACCAGTTTTCTTGGGCACTGATTTGGGGTATACATAGTACTCTTGCAAACAGTCACATAAAGGGAGAGTCTGCTTGAAACGCCTGCTGATTGTGGAAGATGATGAAGAGCTCAGGGGCACCATGGTGGACTACCTGACGCTGATCGGTTATCAGGTGGCCGCCGTGGCAACGGTTTCCGGTTTTTACTCAGCTTTTGATCAGCAACCGGTCGACCTGATCCTCCTCGATTTGAACCTGCCCGATGATGACGGGCTCAACCTGTTGACCGGGTTACGCCGGCGGCAATCCACACCCGTGTTCGTGGTTTCCGGCCGCTGTGATGATGCCAGCCGGCTGAGTTCACTGGAAATGCGGGCCGATGACTACATTACCAAACCCTTCAATATCTGCGAACTGGGACTGCGCATCCGGAACTTTTTCTCCCGCCAGGAACTCAGCGAAAAGGCAAGTGAAGCGGGATGGCAGTTCGGGCGCTGGAGTTTCAAGGCCGACGGCTGTCTGCTGAACAGGCAACTCGGTAAGCCTGTCTCCTTGACTCTGGCTGAAGCCAAACTGCTGAGCTGCCTGCTGCAGGCAGAAGGTCAGGTTGTTTCCTGCTCCTTCCTTGTTGACTATCTGTGTTGCAATAAGGCGGCGATCTCTCCGGATTCCCTTCCGGTGATCGTCTCGCGGCTGCGGCGCAAGCTGCAGGCAGGCAACGATGCGTCAATGATCGTCAATGTCCAGGGGGCTGGATACCGCCTTGCTGTCCCGGTTCAGCAGCTGTGACCCGTCTTCGTCCGGTTTTATCTTGTCTCTTCCTTGCCGCGATTGCCTGGTTGCTGATAGCCGGCTGTGCCTGTGCTGCTCTCGTTGTGCTGGACGATGGCACCGAAATAGTCAACTTGAACGGTCATGTCGATTTGCTGATCGACGAGGGGGGAGGGTTGAGCTTTGAACAGATTCGTACAGCACAAGCTCCCCCGTTTGCCGATTCTGCCAACCGCACCACAATCGGCTTCACCGATGCAGCTGTCTGGTTGAGATTCGAGCTGACCCGGGCAGCAACCACACAGGATCGCTGGTGGCTGCGGGTTGGGCCCTCCTACCAGGACCAGATCCAGCTGTTTACTATCGGAGCAGAGGGGCAGATCAAGCAGCACCATGTCCACCTGGACAGGAACTGGTCCCGGCGTCCGGTCAAAGACCGGGCTGCGGTCTTTCCCCTTGATGTTCCGGCCAAAACCCGACTGACCTGTTATCTTCGCATCACCAACCGTGGTTCGGTGGCGTGGCGGCTGTCGCTGTGGCGACCGGAAGTCTACAATCGCTGGAACGTCATCGACGCGCTGCTTTCCGGCGGCGCCTTTGTGACCGCCCTGGTCATCGTCCTGATCAACCTGTTTTACTGGTACCATCTGCGCGAGCGGATTCTGCTCGTTTATGCCAGCTACGTCGCGGCACTGGGATGGTTTCTGTTTCAGCTGGATAGCTATCCGTTTCTACTGTTGCAGCCGGACATGCCGTTCAAGGCCAAGCTGCTGAATCTGCTGAGTGCCATCCCTTTTGCCTGGTTTCTTTACCTGCTCTACCGCAAGATGGTGCAGCCAGAACGCTTCTTGCCCGGGCTGGCCCGCTGGTATCATCGCATAGCGGCGCTGGCCGCGCTGCTGGCCGCAGTGCTCGCCCTGGCAGGCCTGTATCAGCAAACCTCCCGCTGGTACTGGAGATTCATTCTGCTGTGCCTGGTCGTCAACCTGCTCTCCAGTCTCTATCTCTGGTTGCGGGAGAAGGACCGACTGGCGTTCTATTACCTGGTCTCCTTCAGCGTCTTCATCGCTGCCGCCTGCTTGAGAATCCTCAACTCTTTCGGTGTAATCCCCTACAACTTCTGGGTGGAACACAGCACCTTGCTGGGGGCCATGTGTCACTGGGTGTTGATCCAGATGGTGGTGATGAATCATATTAACCAGCTCCGGCAGGATCATCTGCGGGGCCGGGAAATCGCCCTGGCGGCGGCGGTCAAAGCAGAGCGGGAGCTGGAGACCATCGTTCAGGAGCGCACCCGGATGCTGCAACAGGCCACCGACGATCTGCAGTTGACCCAGCAGCGACTGGCCGAGGCGCTCGAAGAGGAACGTAAAACCAACCTGGCGCAGCACCAGTTTCTCAGAATGGTGGCCCACGAATTCCGTACACCCCTCACGGTTATCCAGTCCACCGGGACGCTGCTCGATGCCGCCGGGGCTGCCGCGCCGGAGGTGCGCGGCAAGGCCCTGGAGCGCCATCAGGCTGCTGTTGAGCGGATGCTCAACCTGGTGGAACGGGCCCTGACTCTCGATCGCTTCGAGAGTGCGTCCTGGCGGGCCAATACGGCGGAGATCCGGCTGACGGAGCTTCTGCAGCAGATTGTCACCTATGCCCGCAAAACAGATATGGCCGGTCATGCCATCCAGCTGGAGAGCCCCGACCTGGTGCTCCACGGTGATCGCGATCTGCTGGAAATTGCTGTCAACAATCTGCTGGTCAACGCCTTGCAGTACTCCCCGGCGGGAAGCACCGTGACGGTCTCTGCTCTTCATGCCGAAGAGTCCGGAGAGATTCATATCCGTGTCGCCGATCAGGCCAAGACGCTAAGCGACGAGGAGGTTGACACTCTCTTCATTAAATACAGCCGTGGTCAGCAGGCGGGCACGCCCGGGCTTGGACTGGGTCTGTACCTCGTTGACCAGATCACCCGGCTGCACGGCGGACAGGTGCGCATCAGCCGCCCGCTAGATGGCGGCAACTGTTTCAGTCTCTGCCTCCCCGAATCCCCTCTCTCCTGAGCATAACCGGTTCCAACGCATTTTTCTGCTCTCAACCCCGCACTGCATGCACTCGTTCAGGACTTGTTAATCGGTGTTGTGATAAGAGATGTATGCGTGAGCATCCGTTTCGCCGTCCTACGCCTCAAGGAGATCTTCTATGTCCGATCAGCTTCCTTACCAGATCATTGCGACCGCTGACTTTGCCGCAGATGTCGGCCGTCATGAAGTTGTCTTTATCCTCAACACCCTGCCCGACTGGCAGAGCCTGGCTGATGCCGCCCCGGCCGGCAGTGCGGTGGTGTTGCTGGATGGCAGTAGCGACGCCCTGCAGGCGATGGCGGCCTATCTGCAGACTGTCCCGCCGGCCAGTGTCGATGCCATCCACCTGCTCAGCCACGGCAGCAGCGGCAGCCTTGATCTGGGCAGCACCAGCCTCTCCTCTGCCACCCTTGCCGAACATCAGGACCAGTTGATCGCCATCGGCAGCAGCCTGACCGACGCAGGGGATATTCTTCTGTATGGCTGTAACGTGGCGGAAGGGGGGAGCGGTATTGACTTTGTCAGCCGCCTGGCACAGATAACCGGCGCGGATATTGCCGCCTCCAATGACATCACTGGGCTGATTGCTCTGGATGGGGACTGGGATCTGGAAGTCAATAGTGCCCCAATTGAGGCAGACATCATTCAGCCTGACAACTATAATTTTGCACTAGCAACGCTTTCATCGCCGAACGATAGCAGCTCATATACCTGGGGGGATACGGAGACCTTCACCTGGACAGATAGTCATGTACCCCCGGCAAAGCCGGGGGCTTGTTTTGTGAACCGCTCAAAGCGGTCGTTCAAACCTTGCGCCGCCTAAAGGCGGCT
>JAFGXV010000040.1 GCA_016936455.1 Desulfuromonadaceae bacterium | reverse complement strand
CTGCGTTCACAGACGTGATGGTGCCGCCCAGGTTCAGGGTCTTCAGTGCGCCAGAGTTGACGGTCACAGCACCAGCGTTGGTCACGCTCACGGTCTCGATAGTACCGGCAGCAGTTGCGGAGGCAGCGTTCACGTCGGTGATGCCGACGGCACCATTGACACGACCAACTACCGTTGCTGCAGCCGTTGCAGCCTTGTCGCTAACGACGGTAACAGTCTTGGTGTTCGCATCGCCGGTCACGGTCACAGCGCCGTCAGTCACAGTGGTATTGACTGCGTTTACACCCTTCTGGGTGATGCTGATGTCGGTACCGCCCTTGACGGTGATGCCGTTACCGGTCGAGCCGCCGGTAGCGAGAATAGTGGAGTTAACAGTGACGGTGCCAGCAGCAGCGGTGGTCGCGCCGACGTTCACAGTGCCGGCAGCAGCGCCAGTCTCGGTGACGGTCACGTTCTTGCCGCCGTTAACGGCAGTCGCGCCGGTAGCGGTAGAACCGGTCACGGTCACATCGGTGGTCGCGGCGGCGGTAACAGTCTGGGCGGTCACACCGGTCACGTTCAGCGCGGTCAGACCAGTCCAGGAGGTGGTGTCAATGGAGTTGCCAGTGGTGCCGCTCAGCAGGTTGGCAGTCTCGATGTTCTTGACGGTTGCGCCAGTCGGGGCGGTGATCGCGCCGGTCTGGGTCACGTTGAAGGTGTCGGTGCCAGCACCGCCGTCGATAGCATCACCAACGGTCCAAGTATTGCCGGTGGTCTGAGCAGCAGTGAAGGTGTCGTTACCGGAGGTGCCGGTGAAGTTATCCGCACCAACAGTGAGCGTGAAAGTCTGACCATCCGTAATCACACTGCCTTCCAGCGTCGCACCCGCTGCATTGTCCTCATCAACCGAGTAGCTATAGGAGCCCTCAATGGCCGCGACGTAGTCCGACTTGGCCGCGAGAATCCCTGCATCACTTCCGTTATAGCTGTACAGTGCCGCAGCCAGATCGATCATGGCGCCAACGCGATTGCTGGCATTCGCAGTCAGATACGCTTCAGCCTGCTCCTGCGTAAACACAGAGCCCAGACCCAGATTGTCCAGCAGGCTGGTGGCCAGCTGTGCTGTGGTGTAGCTGGAGAAGTAGGAGTCCAAAGCCGCCTTGTACGCCTCAGCACCATTGGCCACGATAAAGGCCTGATGATCCTCGAAGGCGATGTTGCCCGGAGTCTGGTCGACCAGAACAGCATAGGCGTTCAGAACTAATGACTGATTGGGAAGCAGAATTACCATGTGTTTGTTTCCTTTCTCTTAAGAGAGTTTGTGTGCATCACCCTGATGCACGGGCCCAACTAAAAAGCGAACAATCTTCCTATTTAAACAATTAAAGTACCAAATACAGCTGGTCAGTTTACATGACCATCGTGCGGAGTATACATATTCATCAACAAATTGCAAACATTAAAGCACCCTATTTTCATCCACGGTGACATTTTGCCGCAAATCAAGATAAACCGGCACCGGGCTGTCGCCCTGAAAGTAATCGGCCTGGAAAATTTCGCGCCCGGCCGCATCGAACTGCACCAGCTCGACCCCCTCGGACGGGGGCGAGAACTGGAACCAGCCCCCCGGATAGATCGCTACGTCGTGCGCAACACCAGATTCCAGATTATACAGAACAACGGAACAACCTTCATCAAGCTGCCCGACGACGGTCGATCGCTGAAGCGACGGACGAGCTGCATCCATCACCAACAGGTAAATATCGGGGCGACCGGACACCCGTTCAAGCGTTTCCGCGAACAGGGCAATACCGACCTCCGTCACCGCGGGAGAAAAAACAATTCGATTTGCACCAGCCGCACCCGTCAGTTCATCGCGCAGCAAATTGTCCATCATGGTGGTCACAGCACGCTCATAGGGCAGATAACTGCCCAGTGCAAACAGGCCAAGAGCCTCACAGACGGTGTGAGCCTCGTACCCTGACTGTTCAACACGATCCGCCGGCGAGTCGCCTTCAGGCGTGATGTAACTGTAATACAGCCGATCGATCATATCGCTGCCATGCGCGTTGGCAACCCGGCACAGGGAATCACTCCAGGCCAGGGGTGGCAGGCCAAAATAGAGCACCCAGGCATCGCCGCCGAGCGCCTCGTGGGCCTGCGTGCGCGAAATGCCAAGGCGCTGGAGCACTGAATACGGATGCATGCGCGCCTGGTTGATCTGCTGCCAGTAGAGATACTGCTGCAGGCTTAGCTGTTCCGTCCCGACCGTCTCAGCCGCCACAGCCACCCCGACAACCAACACCGGGGCCGACGCGCTCAGCAGCAGAAACAACAGAACAGAAGAGATCTTAAGTCGCATACAACATCCATTCAAGTGCCAGTGAGAGGCTTTACCGCGCCACGAACAGCCGTTCGATAGAAGCCGCAGACTTTCCATGTATAAGCAAAACGCAGGCCAACAGGCGCAGCCCACAATAAATAAGACCAGAAAGCGCTCAATTATCTGTTTTTATTGCAGTTACACTGAGCAAGGCCAAATACGTCAACAGTTTTCCGATGCAAGGGGCGTCGAACTTTTGGCTGGATCACGACAGGCCTGGTCAAATTCAACCAGCCAATCTTAGCTCGGCAATAGTCTGCACCCTAAAGATCTCTCTGCTCGTTACAGCCATTGGCGCAGAAGATGAGCGGCTACGGCATCGAAGCCTCCATCCTCATCCACATAGCGCTGCCAGGCACGACCGTGAATCACATCCGGTTGATGTTCCAGAAAGGCGCGCTGTGCGGCCAGGTCGAGTTTTTCGGCAATGGCAGCAGGAGTCAACGGTTGAACGGTCAGAATGGCGGGATGCAGTTCGCTGAGGTCTTTCGGACCATAGCTATTGCTGACCACCTGCAGACCAAAGGCCGCCATCTCTAATGGAGGGTAACTGGGGTGTGGCGAGATCATCAACGAGAGCCCGACCGCAGCCCGGCTCAATTCGCTGGCGTACTGTTCGAGAGACAGCTTTCCCAACGCGGTCAGCTGACAATCGGGCCCTAATTGAATGGCAGGATGCGCTTCTCCCGCCGAGACGAAACGCCAGCCGGCTCCGCCCCCCCGGGCCACCCATGCGCGCAAAGCCATGACTGTCAGCTCAAACGCGTTGCGGGCCACACCGGGACGCCCATAGACCAACAGCCGGCGCTCCTTCGCTTGACCCTGTAACCGTTTTCGCTGCTGCCTGAGGCTGGGGTGCAGCACTGGCTCGAAGGCGTGAGCCTGTGGAAACCGGTAACCCATCTGGATAAAATAACGCTGGAGCAGGCTGGTATTGAAGAGCGCCATGAATCGCTCGGCATCATGATAGGTGGACTCAGCCAGGGCGTAGCGGGAAGACCAGGGATAAAAACCCGGCTCGTAATCCTGGATCAGGTACAGATACTTTGCAGGCTGGGGAAGCTGACAGGTGGCAGCTTGCCAGTCCTGAATCGCGCGGGCCGAGAGGGCCGTCCACCATGCGGTGGCCACAAAACGGTCACCGGGCCCTACCGCCAGACTCCTGGCGTGGCGATCACCGGCCGCAACAATGCAGCGGCCCGGCCGGTCTTCCTGGTCAAGAGTGCGGACATCCCAATCGGCAAAGGCCGGATTGTTCGCGTGCTCAAAACGCTGTTGATCTGTGAGAATTATTCTCACATGATCCAGGCCCACCTCGGCAACCAATGCCTCAAACAGTGAAAGGGCTGTGGCAATACCGCCAAAGAGGTGCTGGATATCCAGGGCCGGCACCAGCAGGTTCAAACGAAGCTGTGAAAACGAGGACAATCGGCAGGTTATGGGGGATGCTTCTGCAAGGTGGGTTTCGGGGCCACTCCCACCGAGACCCTCCGCCTTGCCCTCGTTGTAAATACTTTTCAAGTAAGCTGTAAGCCGCGGATGACGCAGAACCTGTTTGATGAGTCGCCGCATGCTACACCCTTACCTTTGGCGTAGTATCTACCAGTGAGAGGTTGGGATTATAGAAGGGGTCAGGCTGGCGCGTCCGGTAAGGTTCGTATTTCGCCGCGGACTGTAGAAAATCGGCCTCGGGGACAAAGGAACTGCGTGTTTTCGATTCCAGATGATAGAGTTGGGCCTCGGCACACATGACGTTAAAAAATCCTTTTTGGTGGGCGCGCAGTCCGAGTTCAACATCGGAACCGCAAATGGTAAAACTTTCATCAAAACCACCCAACTGCCCAAAGCGCTCGCGCGATACCGCCATGCAGGCACCTGTAACCGACAGGACATTACGCGTCAGCATGGGCGAGACAAAGGGGCTGGCCCCATGCACCGCCGGACAGCCGCGAAAGGGATGATCCGCCCAGCCGCCCATGCCAACAACCACCCCGCTATGCTGGATGGTGCCATCTTCAAACAGCAAAAGCCCTCCCACGACTCCGACGTCGGGCAACAGAGCGTAGCCGGCCAACCGTTCGAGCCAGTCGTGGCGAATAACAAGCGTATCGTTGTTGAGGAAAACCAGCAGATCACCCCGGGATTGGGCAGCGCCAATATTGTTCAGCTGTGACCAGTTAAACGGAATATCGGCTCGAACGACTCTGATACGCTCATCATCGGTGGCAATTGCATGTAAATAGCTTAAGGTCTCAGGATAACGGCTGCCGTTATCGAGCACGATGATTTCAAAGTGCTGCCAGCTGGAACGTTCGATGATGCTCTCGATGCAGGGCTGCAGAAACTCCAGTCCATCACGAGTGGGAATGATGATGGAAACGCTGAACGGGTGGGGTAATTGGAAACGGGCCTGATAGGTAAAAAGATACTCACCGTCAACCACCTCGGCACGGCAGGAGGGGTAACGCAGCTGCAGATACTGCGCAACAGCTTTACGACCAGCTTCATGGGCATAGGGCTTTGCCGTGGCCGTGGCGGCCGTGCTGTCAGCGTGCCTGCGCCAGTGATACAGCACGTGAGGGATGTGGACGATGACACCGGCAAACCGGGAAGCGCGCAACCAGAGATCATAATCCTGAGCCCCATCCAAGCCGCTCTGAAAACCACCAGTCTTTTGCATGACATCCCGGCGCAGCACCACCAGGTGTCCCAGATAAGCCTGCGAAATCGCCAAATGCGGTGACCAGTCGGGCTTGAAGAAAGGGCAGCAGCGCGTACCCTGTTCGTCCAGCATATCCTCGTCGGAATAGAGCATTCCCGCATCGGGCTGGTGCTGAAGTGCTTCCACCACGCGGAACAGGGCCAGTTCGGCCAACAGATCATCATGATCAAGCAAGGCAATATAGTCACCGCTGGCCAGCTCCAGAGCGCTATTGGAGGCTGCGGCAATATGACCATTCTGTTGCCTGAAAACGACTTTGATCCGCATATCCTCCGCAGCAGCGCGTTCCAACAGGGGTCGGATCGCAGGGTCCGTAGAAGCATCGTCGGCAATGCAGAGTTCCCAGGCAGGGTAGAGTTGGCTTCGGACTGAGGCGATGGCCTCGGTCAGCCATTCGACCTTGGCATTATAGGTGGGCATGATCACTGAGATCAGAGGCGTCTTGTCAAAATGCTGCAGCTGTTCGCGCAGGGTGTTGCGTTGAGGATCGTTCACGATTTCATGCGAGGAAATCCAGTGAGTGTAGGCGGATTGCTGAGACTGGTGATGTTGCCTGGCGACCAGGCACTTCCACCTACGGACTGGAGCCTTATGGATGATATAGCGCCACGCGCTGATGGCCTTTCGCAGCGGTGTCGACAGTGGCGGACGAGTCAGCCAGCCAGCACAGCATCGCAGCGGCCCCGTCATTTTCCAGCTCCGGGAAGCGTACACCTGAGAGAGGTGCTCCTCTTTGGCGATCAGTCGTTGTTGCACATCGTCAATCTGCCTGTCTTTTTCGCTGATCTGCCTGTCTTTTTCGCTGATCTGCCTGTCTTTTTCGCTGATCTGCCTGTCTTTTTCGCTGATCTGCCTGTCTTTTTCGGCGAGAGCAGTCACGGCCTGGCTGATGTCATGGTGATAAAGTTCCCCAATGGCAGCTAATTCCTGCGGGGTCAGCCATGGCAACCATTTGCTCAATACTTTTTGGCTCGCCAACTGTCTGATAACGCTATCGGATTCGGCCCCAAGCCCAACCGCCGAGGCCCCACCGGCGTAATAGGTAGCGCTCACCCGGTCAACAAAGACAAAAGAGACCTTGCGTGAAAGCTGCAACCAGAAGTCCCAATCCTCGTAGAGATCCAGCGTTTCATCAAAAGAGACCTCCTGACTCACCAGGCTGGCAGGGAAAAGTGGCGCATGGATCGGAATGATGTTGCCCAAAAGAAGTCGGCTGAAATCGACTCCTGGTTGCCGGAATTCAAACAGAGTGGGCTGCTGCGCATTCTCGTCTACGGCACGAACGCCCGTATAGGCAACCTGCTCCAGATCGGCACTGAGCAAAGCATCTACCAAGCTGTGCAAATGATCGGGATCAACGGTGTCGTCGTCGTCCAAAAACCCGATAAACTGGCCACGGCAGGCGGCGAGCCCGAGGTTGGCGGCGCGCGAGCGCCCGAGGGCTTCCCCTCCCTGGTTAACCAGGCGCAACGTAAACGGGCCGCACTGGTGCGGCAGCGGACTGTGCTGTGCGCCTGCGGCGTTGACGATGACAATCTCGACATTCGGCCATGTCTGTAAGGCCAAGGAACCAAGGGCTCGGGACAGCGTGGGCCGGTCCATGCTACGGACGATAACACTGACCAGGGGCAAATCGGTGCTGTCGACCGCGAAACCCGACTGTCTGCGGCAGGGGAAGGGCCCCTCAAACAATCGAGCGAGGCCCGGCGCCAGTTCACGTGTCTCAACGAGCAGGTAGGCCTCAGCAGCAACCGCCTGGGGACCGAGAAAGTAGGATCGGAAGCTGTTCAGGCCGGCAATCCTCTCGATATAGGGTTGTTCGCGTAACTGAGACGGAAAACAGGCCATAGCATGTTTTTTCTCTTCAAAAACGGAGCTGATATCGACGACCAGTGTCGGGTCGGCCAGAGGAGCATTGATTTCGAAATAGGCGACTTGTCGTTCCCCCTCCAGCCGCCTCAAGGCTTCACTGCCGGCCAGGGCCAGCACCTGATGATCGGGATGAAGCTCGGTGGGGGAAGGCAGCACAACCAAATCAGCGTGCCAGTCCGTTATGGTTTCGCCCAGCCGGGCAATCAACTGTTCATTGTAAGCCAGGCCACGATCGGGATAGCCCCAGAAGATCGGTTCGGGCAACCCGAGTTGTTGCGCCGCGGCACGGGACTCGGCCGCGCGAAGGCTCGTGAGTTCCGCGGCGGGGCCGTCTCCTCCCCGGGCGCCGTCCGTGACAATAACAACCTGCACGTCGGCTCCCTGCTCATGAAGCAGGCGCAGCAACCCGCCACAGCCGAAGATCTCGTCATCTGGATGGGGGGCAAAGGCCAGAACCCGTCGAACCGAGGGAAGACGGGTCTGTACTGGTGTTAACAGCTCGTGTTCATCTGCTATTCTGGACATCTTAAAAATATCTTCCTGGTTCCATTGGTTGCCATCGAAGGGCGTGATTCATTCGAAAAGGGACAGGGAATAAAGCCATCCCGGATACTGTTGGCGATGCTGTCGCAGGGCGCGTATCGCGCCGTTGTCAGGCAGGTCGCGGGAAAAATGATACGCGGGCAACGCTGTTGCGGTATAGGCATCATCGAGGAGCTGACTGAGCAGATAAAACGGCTTGCCGTCTGCCTGACGGATAAAGGACGCCAGCCGTTGGGTGTCGGGATGCCAGATGTAGACCGGAACGTCTCCCCGTGCATCAAGTGACTGTCGCTCACTGAACAGGAAGCGATCGTCACGCGTCCCCAGCCGATCGAAATCCTCCGGCTTGAAAACACCACGGGCCAGCAGAAAACGGGTCAGACCGGGCTTGTGGTCACCGGCGAAGACGATCAGGGTATCGGGGAACGCGCACCGTACTTTATCGCTGAATTCGCAGAACTGTTCAAGTGTTTTGCTCAAACGGCGACTGTAGTCTTTTTCCCCCTGATCAGCTTCATCGCGATAGGGACCGTGGGTGGCGACGGTTGTTATGAACATGTAAACAGGTTGACCCGCGTTCCGGACCAACTGTTGGTAAGCGGCATCAAAAACCAGCTGGTCAGAGGGAATGGCCTCCGTTCCAGACCAGGCCATATCTTCCAGCCCGACAAAGGCATCGAAACCGAGTTTCGGCAGGACGGTCTGGCGATTCCAGAATTTTTTATAGTAATTATGCACCGCAATGGTTTTATACCCTTCTCGCTTGAGCAAGCGGGGCAATGCCAGCGCTTTGTCGGCGATCAGGGACGCATATTCCTGGTAGATGACGCCGCTGAGTGCCGGGGCACAGGGCAACCCGGTCAAAAACTCGAAAGAAGCGTTGACCGTTCGCCCGCCGTAGACCGGCGAGATGGCCCTCATCTCCTTGAACTGACGCGCCCTGAGCGGTTCAAATAACGCATAAAAGTTCTGCTCGTCGTGCCAGCAGGCTTCACATAGAATGAACAGAATATTGCGTGGCCGCACCACCTGTGCTGTGGGGCGATTCAGGAGGGCCTCAAACTGCTCTTTTTCCGCCTGGCCGGCCGGCTCCGGCATCAATCGGCGCGAGGTTTGGATCACATGACGGGGCAAACCGTTGAGTTTGAGATTCTGTGGCCAGTCCCAGTAGGTGTAGCCGGCATCGACGGTTTTGAGTTGGTAATTGATGTATTCCGACAGCATGCCACCACTTGTGCCAAGGGATGAAACACTGGAAAGCAGGAGCAACAGGGCTGCCCCTGACAGCAAAAGGAAGCGTTGACTGGCTGAGATATTCTTCGGCTTGAGCCTGAATGCACAGAACGCCAGGGCGCCTAGCGCGACCAGCAATAAAACAGCGGTAGGCCAATCCAGATATTTGACGATGATTTCCGCATTGTTGCGGGCCTGAATATCATTCCAGCAAAGAGGCTCACCAACCAGAGCACTCTTTTTGTCATTCGCGATATTCAGCAACGCGAACAGAAACGTGACACTTAGCAGGGAAAGCCACGGTCGCATAAACAACGCAAAAACAAACAGCAGCCCCAGGCCTGGAGCGAGGGAGAGCAGCAGGGGGATCCAGCGTAACTGGCCCTGGACGGCAAAGGTAAAGTGTGCGTGATAAAGAAAGAACAGCTGGACCAGCAGGCAAAGGACAAGCGAAATCAGGAATCCGTTATGACCGGCGTGTTTCATGTCTTAAGAACCGGGCCTCCCGCCACTTTTTACGGTCAGACAAAGGGCATAGAAATTCATTTCCACTGCTGAAGTGTTCCGTTCTTCATCGGCATCCGACTTTGTAGCAACCCGCACAGCCGGGCGGGAAAATGCCGTTAAAGAGGTTGAAACGGGTACTCTCATAAAGCGGGTCAGCCAGAATCTCCGGCAACGGATGCTGGAAGAGATTCCAGCGGGGGCTGACCGGTTCCTTGATCATACAGCAGGGAGTTATATCGCCGCTGGCCAGAGCATAGATCCACTGTTCATCACAGCCGGGGCGCAGTCCGTTGGGTCGACCACTCTTGTCGAATTCGATCCGTTCCCGCGCGCAGAACTGACTGATGGATTCCAGCTTGCCTTCGGCCGCCCTGCTGTAGCCGGCAATCTTTGCAGCGACATCGCCAACGGAAGCGAGGAGCGCTTTTTTATCCTCCGGATAACAGGGCAGGTAGGTCACCATGGGGTTGAGGGGCTGGAATCCTTCGTAGACCTCCATCCCGCGACGCCAGCCCTCTTCAATAATGGCCGGCAACTGATCCACGGTGTGGGCAAACAGCGTCCCTTTGAGGCCAATAACGGGATAACGGTAACCGTGGCGGTCGCGGTAACTGCGCAACCGCTCAACGCCGCGCCAGATTTCGTCCAGATTGCCGGGAGGGCGGGAATCAGCAAAAGTGGCTGGATCGACGGAATCGATCGACACCGAGAGATAGGTGACGGCACTTTCACAGAGGTTACGAATCACGTCATCGCTGAAACGAGACCCGTTGGACGTCAACATGACGCGTACCCCGCGATCGCGGGCGATGTCGGCCATGAGGAAAAAATCGGGATGCAGCAACGGTTCGCCTTCTCCCACCAGAGCAATGGTCTGCAGCGCCGGGAAGTGGTCGAAAATCCTTCTGTAATCGTCGAGCTTCATATTGACTTGGGGCATAGTACGGCCAATGCAGTACCAGCAGCGAAAATTACAACAGGTGGTCGGCTCAATATTCAGGAAGGTCGGCATGGCAAACCAGCAGCGTGCATTGATCTTTGAAATCGGCTGGGATGCAACCTCTCGATTTGCCTGCACTGCCGGATCAAAGAAATAGCGCTGGCAAGCGGGACAGTAGTGAACAACCGCATCTGTCAGTGTCTCACGGCCATCCGTCCCGACCTGCACAGAAAGGGCAATGGCACCCGGCTGTTTGCAAAAAGAACAGGTGCTCAACGAATCCGGAGGCATGGGGAGATGTTCTTCCAAGGGCTTTAAGTGGCCGTGGGTGCGCTGCCACAGGGCTGTCAGATCCTGCACGCCCGGTGTCGGGGCCTTTTCCCGGGCAAAGGGCCATAATTTTCTGAGTCGTTTCATCCTTCTGCCTCACCGTCTTCCGGCTGCCATGGTGCCAAACGATTATACCATTCCCACCCCTGCCAGGCTTCGGGAGCGACCTGGACCACCTGTGCCAGAAAATCCAGATATTCCTGCGCCACCGCATACAGGTCAGCCCCCTGAACCTGGGCCAAGTGCAACATAAAGCGACCATCTTCCCTCGGAAAGAGCAACCCCAGATAGATGGGCACAGCACACTCCAGCGCCAGACGGATGACGCCGGTTGGTGGAGTGATCGCGCACCCCAAAAACCGATGAGCCCGTTCCGACGACGGCTGATGAAAATCACACAGACTCAGCAGTAATTCACCGCGCTGCAAACGTGTCCTGGCCTCTCGTAAAACCTGACGCAGATTGTCCGTATAGAGATAGCGCCCCCCCCGGAATTGTCTCTGTGAATCGTCGTTGATCAGGTCGATATAACGTCCGATAACAGAATAAAGTGGCGAGTCGGCCGCCGAGGCGGCAATGGGTGAAATCGTTGCTCCGGCTACACCCAGCAGCGCTGCCAGGGTATTCTGATGATGGGTATGGTAGGTCAGAATCAGCCCACCCCGGTGCACAATCTGCTCCAGCAACAGGGGCTGTTCAACATGAACAAAACGGCGGATCCAGTCATGATCCATCCTTCGATACTGAAAGATCGTCAGCACAAAACGGGCATGGCTTGAGCGCCAGCGCACCCAGGCATGCCGGTCCGCGCGGGGACCAAGTTCGAGAGCTGAGCCGAGAGCCGTAATAATCTCTGTGCAAAAACTGTTGTATGGGCTGGTGAGACGACTGGCCAGAGAGATCAGTGGCCACCTTGAAAAGCGTGGCATATAGCGCGTTGCCATCTCTGCCAGGAGCAGGAACCGTGCGTAACGTCGTCCGAAAAGCCTCAAGCTGTGATCCATTGCCATCTACCGGTAATCCGTGTCGCCACTGGTCAGCCACCAGCGCTGGTCAAAACGCTGCAGCTCCTCAGCCGGAGTAAACGGATTCGCCATAATACGAAACTCCAGAGGTGTTATCGATACGGCCTGATCAGCAAGAAGATCGATATGGGATGAGGCCAGCCACAACTTAAGTTGATGCCCGTTGGTGGCCTTTAGCCATTGCCGGGCGGCCTGAACAATCTTCGGCACATGGCGCAGGGGTGAAATGATATCCATCAGTTCAGCATCGTTTCCTTCAGGGTGGACAACAAAAGCGCCCAGGGGACGACGCAACCGAGGGCTCAAAACCAGATAGAGCTGATACTTTTTTTCCGGGTGTTTCAGGTAGCGCTGGTGGAGATATTCCACATCCCGCACACCAACAACGCCGCCCCCCAGATCAGCAGCCATCTGCTGCCAGACATGCTGAACTTTCTGGCCATCTCGGCCTGACAGATGGGACAGCCGGACAAGCCGATAGCGAACATCAGTACCGGAAGGCGGGCAAAAACTCAACTCATAGACTCGGTCGATTGTCGTGAAGACTCCAAGATGCTCCCCAAGCCGCATGGCCCGATCACTGGGAAAGCCAAAAGCCCAGGCGCCGGGGTTATCGGCTGTTGCTATGGTGTCAAGAAGGGGGGCAATCAGCAGGTAAAACGGTGATTGTTTGCGTGACAGCCCACCATGCATCCGGGGAGAGGCCATCAGGTCAACCAGCTGCGCAACCCGCTGCGCTCTCCCGCCGACAAGGGCTCTGCGATGGAAGAGCCCGCAGTGAATCAGCAGCTCTCCCGCCTGGTCCCGGCCCACCCACGAAACGCCCCGCCCTCCTCCATATTTCCAGTGTAAAAGATCTGCAGAGACCTCGTGGCCGAATACTTCATGAAACAAGGGCCGTATAAGATCAACCTCCCCCTCGGGCAAAGGGCCGAAGAGTGCCGGATCCCCCTCTTCTGAATACCGATACCGGGACATCATGCGTCATCCTTGGCGGGGGGGAGATTTCCACTGATGAGGTAAAAAGACCACGCCCTGCTCGATCCCCATGTGGCTGACCTCCAGTTCAACACAATACAAAGCATGATCGTAAATATGAATCATGCGCTCACAGGCAAGATAGATACTCATGCGGTAACTGCCGCGCATGAGCGGAATGGCAGGGAAACTCAGCTCGACCATGCCGGTTCCGTCCGGTTGTCGCAGAACAACCGCACCGTCATAGCGACTTCCAGCACTGGAAACCGAGATGCCAGAGATAGTTTCCAGACCAAAAGCGACGGTGGGAACGGGAATGGCCGGATCTGAAGTAAAAAACACCTGAACAGACAAATCGGACTCACGAGATCGCAGATGAAGGCGGTTGGCGACAACACCATCCGATGACGCAACAATCTGATCGATACGCGCCTGCCCTGCCAGATTGGTTCCAACCGTCGCCCTATCATCTTTATCATCAGGAGGCAAGTCCTGTGCGAGCAATACGGCATTATTGAAGGCTGTCGTCACTTTCGGCGGGGTATCGATCATCATAACCCTTCCGGCATCAAGCCAGAGCGCCCGGTTACAGATAGCCTCGATATGATACATGGAATGGGAACAGAAAAGGATGGTCTTCCCGGCATCTTTAAGGGCCATAATCCGGTCGAAGGACTTGCGTGAGAACTCCCCGTCGCCGACAGATAGAGCTTCATCAATCACCAGAATATCGGGATCAACATTGATGGCGACAGAAAAAGCCAGTCGAACATACATCCCACTCGAATACGTCTTGACCGGCTGATCAATAAAGTCACCGATACCTGAAAAAGCGACAATATCCGCGTAGCGCTGATCGATCTCGTCGCGTGTCATCCCCGACACGATGGCACTGAGATAAACATTTTCCCGGCCACTGAATTCAGGATTGAAGCCAGCCCCGAGTTCAAGCAGGGCCGCGACGCGCCCCTTGACTTCGACTTCTCCGGTTGTCGGTGTCAGGGTGCCGCAGATCAGCTGCAACAAGGTGGACTTTCCTGCTCCGTTCTTACCGATGATGCCAATGACTTCACCGGGAAAGACGTCCAAATTAACATCATCAAGGGCGCGAAACTCGCGGAACAGCTGCCGGCGCCCCCGCACCAGCATCTGCAGCAGTCGGTCACGCGGCTTGTCGTAGATATGGTAATACTTGCCCAGATGGGTAAGCCGGACAATGGGTTCAGAGGACATCGGCAAACCCCTTGCGTGTCTTCTGGAACCAGGCAAAGCCTCCCCAGGCCACCACCAAAGCGATCAGGGTGAGCAGGCCAAGCCCCGGCCAGTGCAGGGGCTGATGAAAACAAAGCAAATCGCGCGCCTGTTCGATGATAAATGTCATGGGATTGGCATAGACATAGCCCCGATATTGTTCCGGAATCGCTGTGAGCGGATAGAAAATCGGCGTGAGAAACAACAGGATGGTCATCACAATACCAATAATCTGTGAAACATCACGCAGAAAAACCCCGAGAGAGGCCAGCAGCCAGGACAGCCCCATAGTCAGCAACACTAAAGGGAGCAACACCAGAGGAAACAGTAGAACAGAAAGAGGTGGAACGCCCACCACCACAAGGTAAAAAAGCAGCCACACAACAAGGCTGACCAGGGCATGGAAGAGCGCTGAACCGCAACTCACCCAGCAAAGCACTTCCAGCGGAAAAACAACTTTTTTTACATAATTGGCATTAGCCAGAATAAGGCCGGGGGCACGATTGAGGCATTCAGCAAAAAAATTGAAAAAAATCAACCCGGCGAACAAAACCAGGGCAAACTCTGCCCGGGACTCATTAGCCACTGACCAGCGGGCCTTGAACACCACACTGAAGACAAAGGTGTAAACAGCAAGCATAAAAACAGGGTTAAAAAAAGACCAGAGCAAGCCAAGAACCGAACCCCGATAGCGCCCGACAACTTCGCGGCGCACGAGACTGACAATCAACTGGCGATGGTGCCACAAGCTGTCAAGCATGGCATATAGACTATATGAATAACGTGGCATAAGGTCCGCGACGGCAGCAAGTGCCGCTCCCCAGATCAGCACTCGGAGCAACAAAAAACAATCTTTTCAAAAACTTGGCATGTTAACTTTCTTCCAGCGACAAAGCAACTTCATTTATTGCGGCTTTCGGCAGGAAGCAAGAGGTTAAAAGCGGAATTCCCAGCTTAAGGTCAGCTTCAGCGGCTCCCCTTCTACAGAACCATAGAGATCAGGCTGGTGGTAATCGCGGTCTGTGAGGTTTGTCACGCGCAGGGTCAAGGCATCCCGCCCGTGCAGAATGCCCGGCCGACGGTAACAGAGATCGATAAGCAACGGATAGCGGTAATTTTCCTCAACAGCTCCCTTGTCGTAGCTAAAACTGTAGCCCCCTCCCCACCGCGCATGAATGGAAAGGGATTGGCCAACCCAAGGCAACCATTCCAGTCCGACATGCGCCAGCCAGCCAGGGCCCTGATTGACCGGATCACTCCACTGGTCATAGATATCACGGCGGGTGCCGTCGGGTCTCAGGTAGGTGGCCACCAGCACGCGATAATCATCGTGGCCACCATCATCGTGCACCAGGCTGAGACCTCCAAGCAGCTTCAGCCCATAAGGCAGTGCGATTTGAGCACTGCCTTCCATTCCATAGACCTCCCGTTCAGCGGGCAGAGACAGGCCAAAAGGGCTCTCTTCAATGTGGTCGGCCAGGTGGCTGTAATAAAACGTCATCTGAGCGCTATGGCCCGTTTCTCCCTGCCAGGACAACTGAAGACTGAGGGTTTCAATACGTTCAGGTTCAAAATTCCGATTATCGTACAACTGGCTTGAATAGGGGCTGCGGAAGGCACTGCCATAGACAACCTTCAGACTATACATCTGTGCGAGTGGACAATAAAAACCGAGACTCCAGGTCAGGGCTTCCCGATACTGGCTATGGTCATCCAACCGCAGCCCGGCCCACCATTCCCCCAGTCCAACCCGGTAGCGAAACTGGCTGTAAACGGACCAGAGCCGATTGGAAAAATTTTCGCTGGCGATGGAAGGGGAAAAGAAATTTTCTTCCGGAGCCAGAAAACCCGGCAGATAGACATCCCGCACCAGAGCACCGGTGACGCGATTTTCTCGCCAAGAGGTCCCCAGCGAGAACAGCCCGCGCGACAGCACCCGCCGGTCCCAGAGCAACTCCAGTTGAGCCAGGCGATTGCTCTGCTGCCGCTCAATACCTGCGTCTTCGATCTGGTAATCGGACTGCTGAAGAAAACCGGTCAGCTTGTAATGACTGCTGCCACGAGTGGTGTTGGTGGAGACCTTGAGGTAATTAAAGGGGGCTTCCTTGCTGCCGCTCCAAAGAATGGTATCCGAAGCGTTTCGCATCTGATAACGCCGGCGATAATCGGACCAGCGGCCACTGACCTGCAACCAGTTCGCCAAGTTAAAATTGGCAACAATCTCACCATAGCGGGAGGCCCGCTGCGAACCTTGCTGCTGCCCCTCACTGGCAGCCAAATGTTGCTCATGTAACCGGTCACGAGCATTGCTCAAGTTGAGAAAAAAATCCCACCCGGGGGAGACTTTCTCCCAGGAGACCTCCTCTTTTACGATATCCTGGCCACCGATGACAAACTTTGCCCGGTTCTCTTCTCCCAAGCGACTGCGCCGCGGGACGATATTGACAACCCCGGCAAAAGCATCGGCCCCCCACAGAACAGAGCCCGCCCCACGCACGATCTCGACTCGCTCAACAGCAGACAGAGAAATTTCCCCATCCAGTGGAGCAAAACTCTTGCTGACATCTGTCGTAATTGGAACACCGTCATAAAGAAACAGGATAGCATTACGCAGTCCCCGCAGATAGGGAATCGTCCCACGTCCGCCGGAGGCCATGAAAAACCCGGGCTGATCGGCCAACAATTCTGCCAGAGTCCGATAGCCGGCTCTTTCAATCTGGTCACGCTCAATGACATCGACAACCGCTGACGCAATGGTTGGAGCCTCGGGAGCACGAGAGGCCGCGGTAACGACCTCGTCCTCCTCGCCAACAAACATCAGCAGAGTTTCAGAAACGCTATCGGTCGCCTGAACCTCGACCGGGAAAACTGTCCACAGCAACAGAAGCAGGCAAAGCGACATCATAAGCCCCTGCCCCTGCTGTCTCAACAGCCGCTTGTCGACATCGAGCAAGCTAAAAAGCTTCACACTGCCGCCCCCCTCGCCGCCCCTGCGACAGACCCGTTTCAACAAAGATGGCCGATCCTTCATCCTTGCCTTCCCCGGTGGAACTGAATGACAATCCGGCTCGACGGTTCTTCCCCGCCAAGCTGACCAAGAAGGGTTCTGAATTTCGCCCGGCTCAATCCCAGCAGGCGAGCTGCGGCACTCTGGTTGCCCATGGTCCTTTCAAGAGATTGACGAACGATATTCAATTGGAGTTCCTCGAAATCGATCCCGTCCGGCGGCAGCACAAAGGGATCAGATTGAACCACCTGAAGTTTTTCGCCGGGTCGTTCCAGATAGGGAAAATCATCGGACGTAAATGGTCCATTGCCGGTACGCATAATCAAGGCTCGCTCGACCGCATTGAACAGTTCACGAACATTCCCGGGCCAGCGGTAACTTTCCAGCAGGGCTTTCGCTGCCGGAGTAACCAGCTCTTTGTCCGGAACTCTGGCCCCAAATTTTTCCATGCTGTAACGAACCAGTGGCAAAATATCCTCAACCCTCTCCCGCAACGGGGGAAGATCGATGGGAAAAACTGCCAGGCGATAATAGAGATCCTCACGAAAAGTCCCTTTCTGGACTCCTGTTCCCAGGTCGCGATTGGTGGCACAGATCAGGCGACAGTTGGTTTCCAGTTCACGGTTCCCACCCAGGCGCTGTACTCTTTTTTCCTGGATCGTGCGCAACAGCTTAGCCTGTGCCTCCAACGGAAGCTCACCGATTTCGTCAAGAAACAGAGTGCCGCCTGCAGCATATTCGAACTTGCCCGGGCGCTCCCGATCGGCTCCGGTAAAGGCCCCTTTTTCATGGCCGAACAACTCGGTTTCGAGCAAATCAGAGGGAATCGCGGCACAGTTCATGGCGACGAATCGCCCTTTGCACCTCTTACTCGCCTTGTGAATATAGTTGGCAACGACCTCTTTGCCCGTACCCGATTCCCCCGTCAGCAGAACCGTTGCGTCGCTGGCGGCGACCTTGTCGGCCAGATGCCTCACCTGAAGCATCCGTGGGGAGACAAAGACACCGGCTTCCCCCTCCCCTTTCTCATGAACCTGCTGACGCAGACGCTGATTTTCAGCCAGCAACCGACGGCGGCCCAGCGCCCGCTCCACAGCAAGAATCACATCTTCCTCCTGAAAGGGCTTGACCAGATAATCGGCGGCCCCCAGACGCAGAGCATCCACTGCAGACTCCAGATTGGCAAACGCCGTCACAAAGACAACCGGACAGCCTAGCTCGCGCTGACGTATCTGCTCAAGCAACGCAAAACCATCCATTCCGTCCATACAGACATCGGAAACCACCAGGTCAATGGGAATCTTCTCCAACTGCTCCAGGGCAGCCAAACCGTTTTCTGCCTGAAAAACCTGATGGCCAGCTTCGGAAAGCATCATTTCGAGCAAAATGCGGATTTTTTCCTCGTCATCAACAATCAGTATCTGCGCCATCCACTACACCTTTTTTTACGAACGGCAGAGACAGGACAAAACAAGCCCCACCCCCGCGCATATTATGCGCCGCCAAGTGCCCAGAATGGGCAACAACTGTTTCATTTGCAATGGCCAGCCCCAACCCTGTTCCTTTTGCTTTTTTGCTGAAAAAAGGATCAAAAATCTGGCTCAGGTCTTGCTCTTCAATTCCCGGTCCGTTATCCACAATGGAAAACAATAGCTCTTCGTCAGAACAATCGATCGTGACTCGAACTTCACCTGCCGGTCCTGCTGCGTCGAGACCGTTGCGCACAATATTCAGCAGAGCCTGACCAATCAGGACGGCATCGACAGCCAACTCTCGGCTCAGACACTCCTCCCGACAGGGGACCATCACCTTCACCTGCTGACTGAGAAGCTCAATCCGGTTGATCAGAAGAGGGAGAAATGCCGCAACAGTCTGCCGTTGCAAAACAACCTTTCTGGGGCGGGAAAACTGGAGAAAATCTTCGATCAGTCTATTGATACGATCAATCTCGTCATCAATAAAAGAAAACATTCTCTCTTTGACTTCCATGGTTGACGTCGTTTTGCGAAGAGGCCCCAGGCTGCCTTTGATAATCGCCAGGGGATTTTTGATCTCGTGGGCGACAATCATGGAAAACCTGCCAACCTCGGCCATGGTTTTCTGTTTGGCAACAAGATCATTTGCTTCCTGAATCTTGCGTCGATGAAGTTGTAATGCCACCAGCATCTCATTGAAGGCGCTTGCCAAGGTACTGATCTCCAGAAGGGTGCCCCCTTCGGCCCTGACATTGAGGTCGCCGGCGGAGACTTTTCGCGCAACCCGCAGGATATCCTTCAACGGAGCCCGAATACTGCGTGAGAATCGAAGATACAGAATGGCTGACATGAGTGCCAGAACAGAGGATATGACTAAAAAACTCAGCGCTAGTTTATTTTTCAGCCGGGCCAAACCCCTCAATGAATAACCCAGACGAACCTGACCGAGCTCTTCTCGCTCTGCGGCCACGTCGACAAAGGGGTTTTCTGCAGCATTCATGGGCCGTGAGTAGACCTTGGCGACGACGGAACCACGCTTTTCTGCTTCCTTATGCCCTCTGGTGACGATAATCTCCCCTTGCTGGTTGATGATCTCTATCGACTCAATGTCCTCAATATCGAGCATATTATCTGAAAGCTCTGCGAGCAGGGAACGATTACCCAGCAGCATACCAAGCTCGGCATTGCTGGCCATATAACGTGCGAGCAGCCTGAAATGCTCATGAAAACGCTCTTTTTCAAACCCGGCAGTATATCTGAACCCAACGCCCCCGATAATGACAGCAGTTCCAATAATAAAAAAGAAAGCTATCGCTGTCAGCCGTCCATGAATGGAATTCAACCCGACGCGGGTAGCGAGCCTTTTTTTCAAGAGCCTGAAATTCACAACCCACCTCCGGCAGAAGGCAAGTTAAGAATCTTCCAGACATCGGCATTCTCTCTCAGCTCAAAGACAGGCTCGATCTTCGAGCAGGCCCCCGTGGCCAGAAGCTCTTCCGTCAGGGCAGCAGCCTGGGCTCCAATTCCCACGTAATCAAAAATGAAACTGAAGGCTGCCCCGGAATCGAGGAAAAACTGGTTATAGCCAATCACGGGTTTATGCTGCAAAAGTGCCTGCTTGATAACGTACTGTATAACAGTTTTGGAAATAATGGTTTTGTCCGGGATAAACAGTAGAGCATCCACCCGTTTCCAATCACCACTGACATCAAGCTTTCCACCGACCCTTTGCACCTCAAAAGGCACGAGCTCAATACCCAGAGACGCGGCCACCTGAGTGGCGCTGTCAAACCAGGACTGATTGTTCGCCGGATCATAAAAGACGCCGAGGCGTGAAAGGCCTGGCAGGCCTTGCTGAAGAGTCTGCATTTGACGTTCAACGGACAGACCAAGACCGACCCCGCAGGCTTTGTAAACACCGGGATCGAGAATCCGCTCGGGATCAAGAATCATTCCGTACAGGACCGGAATCTGCTGACTGTAAGGAGCTAAATAACGAAGGGCAAGGGGACCAACGGCAACCGCAGCAGCGTAGGCGTCAGGTCTAAAACCGACACTGGCCGCCGTCAGACTGTATGGCTGGTTGTTTTGATCAAGAAAAAAACGTTCGACCGGGTGTTGCTGAAGTTTTTTTTCCAGCCCCTCGAGCATAAGAACGTAGGGAGCAATCTCTTTAGACAGAAAAACAGCCACCGGTTTCTGGGCGGCATTGACGCGCAGGGCACACAGAAGACTCAGTGTAACGAGAACAAGACAGACGGCTTTTTTTACTGGCACCTTCACGACGCAGTTCTTGCTCCAGGGAGCTCGAAACAAACCGTTACCGGGCTAAAAACGAAGTCGGCTCCCATACCATTTCCCCACTCAGGGACCAGCATCCTGACAGGCAGGACCATCACTGGCTACCACTTTTCTCCAACGGCAAAATCGAGCTGGACACGCGACTGGGCCGCCGCTGCCTGTGAATCAATCAGGTTGATCTCCGCCCGGGTCAGACGCAGTTCGGCATTGAGCAGATCGTCCAGGGAGGAAACTCCGAGCTCTGTCGAACGATTGGCCACCTCGTAGGCAGAGCGTGCTTCATTGAGGGTATCCTGAGCATTCGTGATACGCGCCCGAGCCTCCTGTAACTGCTGAAAGCGCGTTTCAACATCGCTGGCAACCTGATAGCGGGCCGCCGCCAATTGCTGCTCATAGCGATTGACGGCAATTTGCTGTTTGCGCCAAGCCGAAAGATTGCGCCCACCCTGAAAGGGGCGCAACGTCACATTCAACGTTACGCTGTAATAATCCCGATCATCATCGGCATATCGACTGTCGTCATAGCTGCGCGAATAATCTGTCCAACCCCCTTCAAGCTGAACCTGCGGCAGATTGCGCGCCATAATAGCACGGGCATCCTGGCGGGCCAGCTCAATATTGAACTGCGCCAGCTTCAGATCAGGGCGTTGCTCAAGAGCAACGCTTAGACACTGTTCCAGAGAAGAACAGGGTGAAACAACATCATCTGGCAGATCACCAGACAGTTTAAAGGCCTGATCCGATTCAAAGGCCAGCAGCTGGCGAAGCTGGGCAGAGGCTATTTTCTGCTCTGATTCCGAACGGATAAGCTGATGACGCGCATTCGACAACTCCACCTCCGTTTCAAGCAGACGCAAACGGGGTGCAAGGCGCTGTTCAACCCAAGCCGCGGCAATTTTCTTCTGCCGCTCCAGGCGTTGGACGGAAGCCCTCCACTGACTCACCCGCTGTGACGCCTGAATGGAGGAGTAAAAACTTGTCTTGACGTTGCGAACCACCTGCTGACGGATATACTGCTCTTCAGCCTGACGGTATCCCTGAAGCTGATGGGCCCGCTTCAATCCGGCAATGCCGGAAAACCCGGTGAATAACGGCTGGGTTAGACGGACACTGTAACTATGACTGTCCTGATCGAGATAATCGGTGTCCCGTTCCCCGGAATTGCCGTTGGAAAGCTCGTTATAATTATAGCCCAGCGTAAGGGTCGGCAGAAAAGCTCCCAGAGCCTCGTTAACGCCCTGCTCCGCCTCAGCCGAAGCCAGTCCATAACTTCTGATGTCGGCGTTATGGGTCGAAGCACGCTCAAGACACTGTTCAAGGGTCAACTCCATGCCAAGTGCTGTCAAAGGCCAAAACAGAAAAAGGGCCAGAAGCAGCAGAAACGGGTTAAGCGCCCTTGCACCAGAAATTTGTTGTTTAATTTTCTCGTAATGCACGGTCAAAATTCTCTTTCAGGGGCTCAAGGGCATAATCCAGCAGGGTACGCGGCTCGGTGCGGATAAACACAGCGGCGGGCATGCCAGCGGTCAGATAGAGGTTATTTTCGCTGAGCTGCTGCTTGTTCAGCTCCACATGAACAACATAGGTCGGCTGTTCACCGTAGGGGGTCCGTTTCAAAATCCGGTCGGCCGAGATGTAGACCACCTCCCCTTCGATTTTCGGCGTTGTGCGCTGATTGAACGCCAGCAACTGGACATCGGCCACCTGCCCTTTATACACATGGGTAATATCCTTGACCATGATGTTGCACTCGACAATCAAAGGGCTGTCCTTGGGCACAATGTCCATCAGGGGTTGACCGGGGCTGATGACTCCGCCGCGTGAATGAACCTGCAGGGCGACCACTTCACCGGAAACGGGAGCGGCCACCGTGAGACGCTGGCGGGCATCCTGCATCGGCAGCAGTTGCTGCTGCAGATCAAACAGGCGCTTCTGTACCTCCGACTGGCGGTTGACCGCCTGCTGGCGGTACTCATTTTCCAGCGCACTGATGCGCAGCTGAAATTCAGCCATCTTCTCCCGCAGTTCCGCCTGGGCTCCCTGCAGCTGAGCGAGCTGTCCGTTGCGCTCGGCAATGGCGCGCCGCAGCTCCAGAATCCGGGTTTTGTCGATGTACTGCTGTTCGTACAACACCTGCTTGGCATCCAGTTCCTCCTGCAGAGCAGCGATCACCTGCTGTTCAGAGCGCTGACGGGCCGAAAGGCTCAAATCCTGCTGCTCAATCTGGTCGATCTGTTTAGCGAGAAGACCGGTCTGGCTGTCGAGAGCGGCTCGGCCGGCAGCAAACACCTTGCGCGCCGATTCGAGTAATTCATTAAATTTTTCCCGAGGCACCATCTCGTTGTCCACGGGCCAGTCAACCTGCCGGGCCAGATTCTTCTCCGCCTCAAGCCGCGTGTCTTCCAACTGGAAACCAACAATCTGAAGACTCAGCTGGTCGGTCGCAGCAACAATTCGCGAACTGTCCAACACCACCAGCGGCTGGCCCTGAACCACCGCGTCGCCATTACGCACCAGGATCTCCTTAATGATTCCGCCCTCCAGGTGCTGCACGGTTTTGCGTTCAGTATCAACCCGCACCTCACCGGAAGCGATCACCGCACCACTGATTTCCGCAACGCTGACCCAGACACCACCAACACCGAAAAAAAGAGCCAGAATCATCAGGCCCGACGCAATAATCTTTCGACTGTCTGCGTAGGAGATCTGCAGCGGCTTTGGCACAGCAGATTCATCCTCGAGCTGCGCATATTCCTCGTCACTGATCCGGTCCAAACGCAACTTTCCCAGCCAGCGCCGGAGCATGGATTGTGGCGGTTTCGAGTTCTTTTTATCCTCTGATGAAGAATTTTCTCCGCTATGTTTATTGTCTTCAGAAATTGGTAGCATGCTCATCCGCCCTTACCTTTAAAATATTCGCCTCGTCCATCATGATGCAGCCTGCTGCCCCTTCTGCGCTTCCATCAGACGGGCAAAAACGGCATCACGCGGTCCGAAAAGAGCCACCTGGCCATTCCGCAGCAACAACACCTTGTCGACACCAGCCAGCAACGAAGGCTTATGAGACACGACCACCAGCGTCGATCCGTTTTTCTTCAGGAATTGCCACGACCGGATCAATGCCGCTTCCCCCTCCTCGTCGAGATTCGAGTTGGGCTCGTCGAGAATCACAAGTTTCGGCTGACCGTACAAAGCGCGAGCCAAACCAATGCGCTGGCGCTGGCCACCGGAAAGCACCAGCCCTCCTTCGCCGATGCGGGTATCGTAGCCCTGGGGAAAGCTCAGAATCAGCTCATGCACCCCGGCCTGCTGGGCGGCGGCGATCACCTGCGGCGAATCGACAGTACCGAGGCGGGCGATGTTTTCGGCCACGGTCGCCGGGAACAGTTCGACGTCCTGAGACAGATAGCCAATATGAGCGCCCAGCTTCTCCTGCTCCCATTCGAAGAGATCGTGGCCATCCATACGCACCTTACCGGAAGCCGCTGGCCACAGCCCCAGCAATAATCGACACAGGGTGGACTTGCCGGCGCCGGACGGGCCAATCAGACCAAGAGACTCTCCCGGATTGAGGCTGAAATGGACATCGCGCAGAATGAAGTGATTCTGGATGGCGAAACTGACATGCTCGGCGCTCAGTGCACCCTGCGGTGCGGGCAGATCCATCTTTTCCGCCGGAGCCTGCTGGCTGAACAGGGTGTCCAGCCGTTTCCAGGCACTGCGGGCCTCGATCATACTCTTCCAGGTGGCTATACCGGTCTGTACCGGGCCTAATGCCTTACCCATGATGATCGACGAGGCGATCATACAGCCGGCGGTGGCCTCCCCCTTCAGGGTCAACCAGGCACCGACGCCGTAGATAAACACCTGCATCGACTGACGCAGCCAGCCGGACAGGGACTGAACCAGCCCCGCCTGCCGGCTGGCCTGGGTCTGCAGCTTGGTCACGGCATCGTTGAGCCCCTGCCAGCGCTCGGTCACCCCACCAAGCATCCCCATGCTGCGCACCGACTGGGCATTGCGTCGAGCCGTTTCAATGAAACGCATCGAATGCCCGTTAACGACATTCGCGGCTTCAAGGGGTTTGCGGGTGATCTTCTCGTTGGCAACGGCAAAAATGATCAGCAGCACGGCGCCGCCGGTCGCCACCAGCCCGAGCATGGGATGAAGAATGTAAATAACCGCCAGAAACAGTGGCGTCCAAGGGATATCGAACAGGGTAAAAATGGCATTGCCAGCAAAGAAATTGCGCAGGACATTCACATCTCGCAGGGTCGCCTGATTAGGCGGTGTGCCGGTCAGAGCGGCCTGCTTCATGACGCTGTCAAGAACATCACGGCTCAGAGCCTGGTCGATGGCCACGCCGCAGCGCACCAGCAGCCGCGAGCGGACAAATTCCAGTGACGACATGACAATCAGCGACAGCACGGCGGCGACGGTGATGGCATAGAGGGTCGGCAGGCTGTAACTGGAGAGCACCCGATCGTAGATCTGCAGCATGTAGATCGGAAAAGTCAACTGAAGGACGTTGATAAACATACTGAACAGGGCGCCATAAACCAGATAGGTCCGCCACTGTTTGAGAAAATTCTTCATCGCGTCAAAACTCCTTAAAAACGCTGCGCGTCACGAAAAAAAGGGGCGTCACGGTCTTTGGCCGACAACTGCGGCGAACCGCTGAGCGGCCAGTCTATCCCCAGCTGCGGATCGTCCCAGCGGATGCAGCGCTCCTGCTGTGGCGCATAATAGCAAGTCGTCTTGTAGAGAAACTCGGCGACATCGCTGAGCACCACAAAGCCGTGGGCAAACCCCTCTGGCAGCCAGAACTGGCGTTTGTTATCCGCCGACAGGTACAGACCGACCCAGCGACCACAGGTGGGGGAATCGGCGCGCAGATCGACCGCCACATCGTAAACCTCGCCGACCACACAGCGCACCAGCTTACCTTGGGCAGTCGGCGGCAGCTGGTAGTGGAGGCCACGCAGAACCCCTTTTACAGAACGAGAGTGATTATCCTGAACAAAAGGCACATGGCGCCCGACCGCGTCATCGAAACAGCGCTGGTTAAAACTTTCCATGAAAAAGCCGCGCTCATCGCCGAAGACGGCCGGCTCAAAAATCAGCAAATCGGCGATTTCGGTCTGAATCACCTGCATGACGACTGCTCTTCCTGTTCTTTTTCAGCCAGCACCCGTTCCAGATAGTCGCGGTAACTGGACTTTGGCGTGTCGTCTATAACCTCCCCCATTTTCCGTGCGTCAATATAGCCCTTGCGCAGGGCGATCTCTTCCAGACAGGCGATCTTGAGGCCTTGGCGAGCTTCGAGGGTGCCGATAAAATGGCTGGCTTCGAGCAGGCTCATGTGGGTACCGGTATCGAGCCAGGCAATGCCCCGCTCCAGCCGCTCCACCTGCAGGGCGCCCCGTTGCAGATAGGCCATGTTGACATCGGTGATCTCCAGTTCGCCGCGCGGCGACGGAGTCAGATTCCGCGTCACTTCAACGACGTTGCTGTCATAGAGATAGAGCCCGGGCACCGCGTAATGGGACTTGGGCTGGCTGGGTTTTTCCTCGATACCGACGGCCCGCCCCGAGCTGTCAAACTCGACCACGCCGTAGCGCTCCGGGTCCTTGACGGGATAACCGAACACCGTCGCCCCGCTTTCAAACGAGGAAAAAATCCGGCCCAGTTCCATCTTGCCGTAAAAAATGTTGTCGCCCAGGATGAGGCTGACGGACTGGTCACCGATAAAGTCTTCACCGATCAGAAAGGCCTGGGCGATCCCTTTCGGTTCAGGCTGAACAGCATACTGCAATTGAACCCCGTAGCGGGAACCGTCGCCAAGCAGCTCACGAAAACGGGGGGTATCCTGCGGGGTCGAGATAATGAGGATGTCGCGCACCCCGGCCCGCATCAGGGTCGAGAGCGGATAGTAGATCATCGGCTTGTCATACACCGGTTGCAGCTGCTTGCTGGCGACTAAGGTCAGGGGATAGAGGCGCGTGCCGGCGCCACCGGCCAGAACAATTCCTTTGGTAACTGGGGGCATCTTTCACTATGCTTTCTTGACAGTTTTTTTCAAAAGAGCACCGAATGCGGCCCCCCAAACTGGTAGGGCAAATCCCAGACAGTGCCCTGGATAAACAAGAGCGTGACGCTAGCAAGATCTTAAAGAATATTCAATCTATTTTATCCCAGCAGGTAGCGCTCCAGACTCTGCAGCCAAGACGGAATACAGCGCCCCGTTACACGGCGGTATTTCTCCTTCGACAATACCGAATAAGCCGGCCGATTCGCCGCCACAGGGTATTCCTCGGTGCGCAGGGGCCGCACCTCACGCACTTTTACAGTCCCTCCCCGCCGTTTCAGACAAGCCATGATTTCACAGGCAAACTCATACCAGCTACACTGGCCTTCATTGCTGAAATGGTAAATCCCCGCCGGTGCCGGTGGCACTGAACTTCCCGGGATCAGACCAAGCAGCGCCCAGACCGCTTCGACCAGATCACCTGTGTAGGTCGGGGTTCCCAGTTGATCGGCGACCACACCGATGGTCTCGCGCTCACAGGCCAGTCGGCGCATGGTTTCGACAAAATTTCCACCGCAGGGGCCATAGAGCCAGCTGGTGCGAACAATATAGTAATCCTTCAGTCCACTTTCAAGGATGGCCTGTTCACCTTTCCATTTCGATTGGCCATAGACACTCAACGGTGCCGGTGCATCCAGTTCGGTGTAGGGTGTTTGCTTGGCGCCGGAAAACACAAAGTCGGTTGAGATATGGACCAATGTCGCGCCGACTTCCTGCGCGGCCACCGCCAGATTTTTCGGCCCCTCCCCGTTGACAGCGAAAGCCGCTTGCTGCTGCGTCTCACACTCGTCCACCCGGGTGAAGGCGGAGCAGTTGAGGATGATGTCCGGCTGCAGGGGCAACAGGACCTGGCGAACACGCTCACCATCGGTTACGTCGAAATCGGGCAGATCAAACCGATGCAGGTCGGTTCCGTGCGGCAAACAGTGCTGGAACATGCTTGCCAGCATGCCGTTAGCGCCAATGAGAGCGATTTTTCTCTTAACCATTGAACTCTCCTGCGCCTGAAGCAACTCCCAGCCGCTGGCGCTGATACGAGCCATCCTGCACATGCTGGCACCATTCGCGGTTATCCAGATACCATTGCACGGTTTTTCGCAAGCCGGAGTCAAAGCTCTCCTGCGGCCGCCAGCCCAGTTCCCGCGCAATCTTGCCAGCATCGATGGCGTAGCGCACATCGTGACCGGGGCGGTCCTGTACATAGGTGATCAGGTCATCATAACGGTGAACACCCGCGGGTTTTACCGGTACCAGTTCTTCGAGCAGCGCGCAAAGAGCCTGAACCACTTCGATATTCTGCTTTTCGTTGTGACCACCAATATTGTAGGTTTCTCCCACCGTGCCCTGCGTAACCACCTGATACAGGGCGCGGGCGTGATCTTCGACATAAAGCCAGTCGCGCACCTGATTGCCCCGGCCGTACACCGGCAGCGGCTTTCCCTCCAGAGCATTGAGAATCATCAGCGGAATCAGCTTTTCAGGAAAATGGTAAGGCCCGTAATTATTGGAACAGTTGGTTATCAGTGTCGGCAGACCATACGTGCGCCGCCAGGCCCGCACCAAGTGGTCGGAACCAGCCTTGCTAGCTGAATAGGGGGAACTCGGCGCGTAGGGCGTCTGCTCGGTGAACAGATCTTCCGGCCCCTTCAGATCGCCGTAGACCTCATCGGTTGAAACATGATGGAAACGGAAAGCCTCTTTGCGTGCCGGCTCGAGGGCCTGCCAGTAGTAACGGGCCGCTTCCAGCAGCACAGAGGTGCCAACCACGTTGGTCTGGATAAAGGTCGACGGCCCGTCGATGGAGCGGTCGACATGACTCTCCGCCGCCAGATGCATCACGGCATCGGGCTGATAGTCGGAAAAAATCCGCGATATCTGCGGCGCATCACAGATATCGACCTGCTCGAAGCGATAACGCGTACTGTCTGCGACAGACGCCAGCGATTCGAGATTGCCGGCATAGGTGAGCTTGTCGACATTGACGACCGCGTGATCCGTCTCCTTAATCAGGTAGCGTATAACAGCCGAGCCGATAAATCCAGCACCGCCGGTCACCAGGATGTTCAATCTGTCCTCCGTTAAAGCAGGGATATCACAGATAAGATGCCAGTCAGAAAAAAAGATTGATTTTACCGATGATACGGCCGTAAGTCTAACTTTAAATTGACTGGCATTGATCTTACACCACAGGGCGGGACGCCAACGGATCAGGCTCTGTGGTATGCCCGAACCAGTCTGCTGGCCAGAAACGAAGTGCGCAAACTGATTGTGCTGCTCACGGATGGCCGGCCGAACAATATCCCGGCGACGCAGGCTGCTACCAGGTGCTGCGAATGGGGCTGCGAACAGGACGGTATTGAAATTGTCGCACTGGGAATCTTGTCTGATGCAGTGGCACGTTATTGGAACCGGTACCGGGTTTTGCATCAGCTTGACTTGTTGCCACAGGTGCTGTTCGGGATGCTGGAGCAGGGGCTGATGGTTTCAGCAGGGCGATGTCTCTAAAAAAAAGCCCACTCATCGCGGGCTTTTTTAGGGAGAGCGTGAAGTGAGGCAGGTGGACTGTAAGGTGAATTGTTTACATGGCTCGTCAGCAGATCATCCGTTGTCGTAACAACCACTGCGTCCAGCCAGACCATGCCAGACCCCTAACGTCATCATGCGCCATTGACTTAATCCATCACGCGAAAAGAGAGAATAAAAAACATACTTCAAACATAGCCGCAAGCCGTCCACCATCTTCCAGTTAAGAGATATCCATGGAAGCTTGTATAACAAAATTGCATTACGGAAATGATAATAATGCCGTAGAGGATGATGCATAGGAATCCTACGGCCCCAAAATCGGACGGGTTCGTCACCAATGGTGTGCAGCATATGTGCCGTACAGCACCCATAACTTTGCAAGCCAAAATGCTTGGCCCGCAACCCCCATTCAATATCCACATAATCAATAAACAGGTCGTCCCTCATCCCTCCAACCTTTCTCAAAACGGCGAGAGAAATCAGACACCCGGAGGAAATAAGATAATCCACGGCCACCACAGACCTCTGTGGCTGGCAGTTTAAGCGTTTTATCCGCATCCCCTCGATGCGGATAAAAGGGGGAGGATTATTCTGCCTTTCATCAAGATAGCGAGGGCCAACTGCGGCAACATTGGAACCAGCCCTCGATGCCCGCAGAAGCTCAGCCACCATATTAGGCTGAGGGAGGCTGTCCTGATCCATCAACAAAACATAATCTGCCCCCGCCTGTTGCGCCCTTTCGATTCCTCTGTTGTGGGCGGTGGCGATGCCCAGGTTTTTTTCGAGCAACACAAGTTCAACCGACCCGTACCAGCAACCCGGCAGCCAGCCTGCCAGATTACAAGTGGAGCCATTATCTACGATGACAATACGGCAAACCTGAGAAACAAGCGTGTCAACCTGCCGTGCAAGCACCTCTAAATCTGGATTGTATGTGACAACAATTGCCCAAACGCTACCTTCTCGCCCTTGAGAACTATCATCCCTGCCACTCACCATCTCCCTCGACTCCAGTATTATCTATAGCTTAAGATTGAAGCATTTTTTGGATCAACCCGGTGGTCGAGCGCCCCTCAACAAATTCAATCAGCTCAACCCGCCCGCCCCAGCTTTCCACCTGCTCACGCCCAACTACTGTTTCAGGACGGTAGTCTGCCCCCTTGACCAGGATATCGGGACGCAGGGTCTCAATCAGCTGCAGCGGCGTGTCCTCATCAAAAATCACCACATAATCAACGCAACCCAACGCCGCCAGTACTGTGGCGCGATCCTGCTGGCTCACAAGCGGACGGGTTTCACCCTTCAGCCGCCGCACCGAGTCATCGCTGTTGAGCCCAAGCACCAGAACATCACCGAGATCGCGTGCTTTTTGCAGATAACTGACGTGACCAGCGTGAAGCAGATCAAAACAGCCATTGGTAAAGACGATTTTCTTGCCCAGCTGCTGCAACCGACGCAAAACAATCTGCAACGCCGCCGCATCCTGAATATTACTCTCGCGATCCACCGCGGAAAGTCCGGCCGCCTCCAGAATCTCGCGCCGACTGACGGTTGAGGTGCCCAGCTTGCCCACCACAACCCCGGCAGCGAGATTGGCGACAGTCGCGGCCTGCTCCAGCTTCAAACCGGCCGCCAGTCCGATCCCGATCAGGGCCAGTACCGTGTCGCCCGCCCCCGAAACATCATAGACTTCACGAGCCTTGGTGGGTAAATGGACGGGGGGCCGGTTGCGCTGGAACAAGCTCATCCCCTCTTCACTGCGCGTCAGCACCAGCGCCTCCAGCTCCACATCGCGCAACAGCTGTGCGCCGGCCCGGCAGAGACTGGACTCATCGTCAATCATCAGTCCGGAAGCCTGAGAAGCTTCACTGCGATTCGGCGTCAACAACGTCGCCCCGCGATATTTCCGGTAGTCCTCACCTTTGGGATCGACAACCACCGGGATGCCCTGCCCCTTGCCCGCGGAAATGATCGCATGCAACACCGGGTCGGTGAGAACCCCCTTGCCGTAATCGGACAAAAAAATCACATCGACACGGCCCATATGGGCTTCGACTTCGCGCAACAGATGACGCTCCACCTCCGGCGACAGCGGCTGTCGGCTTTCACGGTCGATCCGCAGCATCTGCTGGTGGCTGGCCAGAATCCGGGTTTTACGGCTGGTGGTACGGCGAGCGTCAAACACCACGCCGGCCACATCCACCTGGGCCTTTTCCAGTCGCTCAAAAATGAAGCGGCCGTCCTCGTCATCGCCGAGTACGGAGCAGACCATTACATGAGCCCCCAGCACGCGCAGATTATTGACGACATTTCCCGCTCCGCCCAGACGCTGATCTTCCCGTGTCACATCCACAACCGGGACAGGTGCCTCAGGAGAGATGCGGCTGGTGCGTCCCCACAGATATTCATCCAGCATCAGATCGCCGACAACTAGGGCCCGCACGGCGGGAATCTGCTGCAGAAATGACTCAATCTGTTGTATTGTCATCGGTCTCTTTTCCTTATGCGAAAACGATTCTTGTTGCTTCGTCTGCCGGGCCAACGCCGTTAAAATAAGCGAGCATTCTAAAGAACTCGTTCCAAAACGGCAAGCATTAGCTTCTGACAACAAAGTAACAATAGACTTCGAACGTATTTTAAAATATCATTACATATTTATTCGCAGGCGTGGCAGGCGGAGGCCCTATATCACCTCTATATCAGCCTCCTATCAAAATCACGACGCGAGTCGCTCTTTTGCGCGCGCCCGACACACAATTTCGTCATTCCATTGACCAATCGATGCTTAAATCCCTCACTTCCCAAAAAAATTTCTGGACATTTCTTGGTGACGACAGCGAAGAGTGCTTTTTCGGCAGTCTGGAAACCAGTCTGCAATGCCAGGGCAAACGGATTTCACAGGATCCGTTAAGTTACGTATTGCACACGCAGGCCGGTAAGCGAAGCTATTTCATCAAGGTTTACCACCGCAACGGCAAGGGCATCCGTCACTACTTCGGGCGCGGCCGCGCCGAGGGCGAGTGGCAGAACCTGCTTTTTTTCCAGCGCCTGGGCATCCCGACCCCACGACTGGTCGCTTACGGACAGGGCTATCAGCATGGCCGCCTGAGCCATGCCATCCTGATCACGGAAGAGGTGAGCCCGGCTCAGGACCTCGCCACCTTGGCGCGGGAAACGCCGCACGTCCTTCAGCAGCGCGCATGGCGGCTGTCCGTACTGCGGCAGGTCGCCGATTACACGGCACGGCTGCACAAGGATGGCTTTGTCCACTGGGACCTGAAATGGCGAAACATCCTGATCCGGCAACAAGACACAGAACCTAAAGTCCTTTTTTTCGACTGCCCGCTGGGCAAGCATCCCTTCGGTTGGTTGCGCCGTCGTGGCGCCATCAAGGATTTGGCCTGCCTGGATAAGATCGGGCGCAAGGTCCTACGCCGCACTGATCGACTGCGTTTTTACCTGGCCTACCGCGAAACGACACACCTGACAGCTGTCGACAAGAAACAGATTACCCAAATCGTTCAATTCTTTACCCCGCAATCCTGAGGTGGACACCATGACTGAAACAGCACAGACCACCCTCCTCTACATCGATCCAGCCTGGCAGCAGCGGCTGGCCGATAGTGGCCTGGACAATTTTGACGCGCTGTGGGATCTCGATCTCACCGCAGTGGATGAAGGGAACACGGGTCGCGGGCAAGCCGGTTGGAGCCGTGTCAGCATCCACACCCTCCATGCCGACCCGCAGCCACCGACACGCATTGTCATCAAACGGCAGAGCAACTACTTCAGCCGGACATGGCAACACCCCGTGCGCGGCATCCTGACCTTCGTCAAGGAACTGGCCAACATCCGGCTCTACCAGCAAAAGCAGGTGCCGGCCATGACAGCGGTCTACTGCGCCACGCGCAAAAGCGGTCGGGAGCAGCAGGCTATCCTGGTCACGTCCTTTCTCGAGGACTACCAATCCCTGGAGAGCCTGCTTGCGCAATGGCAAGACACGATGCCCACGCGACAAGAACGGTCGCGTACCATTCAGGCTGTCGCCCAACTGGTTGCACACCTGCATAACGCCGGGCTCGAGCACCGCTGCCTGTTTCCCAAGCATATCTTTCTCAACACGAGGACGACCCCTCCCCAAGCCTGTTTGATCGACCTGGAAAAAACCCGTCTGGTGCCCTGGCGGCGCGATCGCCGTGAACGCGACCTGACCGCCCTGGTGCGGCGCTGGCCCAGGCTCCGGCCGCGGGACGCCGTACTCTTTTTGCGTGCCTACTCCGGGAAAGAACGCTTGGGGACCGATGGGAAAGCGCTCTGGCAGCGCGTTGTGCGACGCATCCGAAACAAACAGGCTGAATAGGCAAGCGAACTGTGACTGATAGCGACCAAGGCCTGACACCCGAGCACCTGCCATGGACCTTCGAGCCCCAAGACGGGTCCCCCGCACTTGTCTGCGAAAGCGCGTTGCGTTTCCTTCCGGGCAGACGGTTGGTCTGTGCCGGCCGCTGGCAGGAACAATCGGTAGTGGTCAAGCTGTTTTGGGGCCAAAAGGCACGACGTTACTGGCTCAGGGAGAAGCAGGGTGCGCAATGGCTCGCCGCGGCCGGGGTGGCCACGCCACGACTCCAGCTGGCGAGCCCACTGGAAAATGGCCTGCTGGCACTGGTCTTTGAATGTCTCGATCCGGCCGAGTCTGCCGCACGGCGTTGGCAGCGCAGCGCGCATGAGGCAGAAAAAAAAGAGGTGCTGAGTGCCCTGTTTGGCCTGACAGGCCAATGCCATCAGCATGGCTGTTTTCAGAGCGACCTCCATCTGGACAATTTCCTGTTCAGCGGTGACCGGCTGTACGCCATCGACGGCGACGGCATGCGCCAGCCGGGAGCGAGCGACAAGCCCCTCTCCCCACGAAACTGCGTGCGCAATCTGGCCCTTTTCATCGCCCAGTTGCCACTGCGCGATGAAAAGCTGGCCTTGAGCTGCCTGCCCGACTATCTGCAGAAGAACCCCCTTCCCCCGGACTGGCTGGCCACGGTTTTAGCCAAAGCCATCAACCGAGCCCGCCGGCGCCGACGGCACGCCTATATTCAGAAATCAACCCGCAGCTGTACGGAGTTCGTCTCCGACGACAGTTTCCTGCAGCACAGCGTCTACCGGCGCGACGGTGACGGGCCACAGCTTCAGGCTTTTCTCGCTGATCCCGATGGCTACATGCGGCAGGGCACGCTATTAAAAGACGGCAACAGTGCCACGGTGGTGCGCGTCGGCGACTGGGTGATCAAACGCTATAATCTGAAAAATCTCGTTCACGCCATCAGTCGCGGGTTGCGACCAACACGGGCCTGGATTTCATGGCGCAACGCCCACCGTCTGAAAGCTTCCGCCATTGACACCCCGGAGGCGATTGCCGTGGTGGAAAAACGTTTTGGCCTCTGGCGACGAACCGGGTATTATGTCACACGGGCAGCCCAAGGTCACAGCGCCGAAAACCTGACGGAGATCTCACCGTCGGCACAGTGCCTGGCCGAGCTGTTTCAGCTCTTTTACCGGCTGAAGATCTACCACGGCGACTGCAAGGCGAGCAATTTCCTGGTCACCGGCAATCAGGTGGAGGTCATTGATCTTGACGCCATGGGCGAGTGCCGTTACCAGTGGCGCTACCTGCACCACTACCGGAAAGACCGGAAACGCTTCTTGCGTAATTGGCCGAAAGATTCCGAACTGGGCAGTTACTTCGACCAGCACCTGCCCTGACGGTCCGTCGAACAACAGATTAAAAATTCAGACATTCAAAACGGGAGTATAGATATATGCCAAAAGTGATTCTCGGCCTGTCCGGCGCACTGACCCACGACCCGTCAGCCGCGCTGTACATTGATGATAAACTTGTTGCTGCCGCCGAAGAAGAGCGCTTTATCCGTGACAAGCATGCCAAGAACCGCATGCCGCTGGAGTCGACCAAATTTTGTCTCGACTACGCCGGACTCAAACCGCGCGATATCGATATTGTCGCCTTCCCCTTTGCCGAGATCGGCCTTGACCGTCGGGATCGCTGGCATTTTGCCAAGCGCTACTGGTACGCTCCGGACCGGGCCCTGACCGCCCTGTTCAACGGCAACCGTCGTTATCAGCGCAATGTGGCCAACGTGCGCGCCATGCTCAGGCAGTTGGGCGTCAACTGGAATACCATCGCTTTTGTACCGGTTGAGCACCATCTGGCCCATGCCAGCAGCGCCTACCATCTCAGTGGTTTCAAAGGTAAAACCGCCATCCTGGGTATCGACGGCAAGGGGGAATACGCCACCACCTTCTTCGGCTACGGCGAGAATGGCAAGATTCACAAGATCAAGGAATTTTACGATCCCGATTCTCTGGGCGGCCTCTATGGGGCCATGACCGAATACCTCGGTTTCGAGATGCTCGATGGTGAATTCAAGGTCATGGGCATGGCGCCGTACGGCAATCCGGACAAGTATGACTTCTCACGGCTGGCCAAATTCGAGAACGGCGAGCTGACCGTCAACACCGAATTAGTCAACACCGTGGGCTGGCGCCGCTACAAGGAGGGGAATAAAGGCTACTACTTCAGCAAAAAGCTGGTGGACTGGCTGGGCCCGAAACGTCAAGGCGACAACGCCGACGAACCCTATATCGACTACGCCGCCTGCATCCAGCGCCTGTTTGAAAAGCTGTCACTGGAGATGATCGATTATTACCTCAAGGACATTCTGCAGGAAACCGGCCAGCTGTGTTTTTCCGGCGGCAGCGCCCTCAATGTCAAGCTCAACCAGTACATCATGGATCTGCCTTACGTGAAACAGCTGTTCGTCCAGCCGGCGGCTTCCGACGCCGGCACGGCCCTGGGTGCGGCCTCCTACGCCGCCCACCTGGCCGGCATTGAGGTTGAACCGCTGCACCACGTCTACCTCGGCCCGCAATACAGCAATGAGGAGTGCATTGCCGCCTGTGAAGCCCATGAGCAAAAACCCACGTGGGAAAAAATCGACAATATTCCGCAGGCCGTGGCCAATATCCTCGCCGAAGGCCAGCCCGTGGCCTGGTTTCAAGGCCGCATGGAGTTCGGCCCTCGTGCCCTCGGCTGCCGCAGCATCCTCGGCTGCCCCAGCGTTCCCGGCGTCGCCGACCGCATCAACGAACAGATCAAATACCGCGAACGCTGGCGTCCGTTCTGCCCCAGCGTCCTCGACACCGTCGCCGAGGACCTGCTGCAGACCAGCCACCCGGCGCCGTACATGACTTTCACCTTCAAGGTCAATCCGGCCTGGAACGAGCGGATCCCCGAGGTGATCCACGAAGACGGCACCTCGCGCGCCCAGGTGGTCAACAAAGAGACCAACCCGCGCTATTATGCCCTGATTGAGGAGTTGGAAAAACTCACCGGTAACGGCGTGGTGCTCAACACCTCCCTCAACCGCCGCGGCGAACCCATGGTCTGCTCACCGACCGACGCCCTGAATATGTTCTACGGCTCGGATCTGCCCTATCTGGTGATGGAGGATATTCTGGTCCGCAAGAAGGGCAGATAATCCAATGGATCAGACGTCCTCGCCCTGGATCTTCCAACTCTGCCACGGCTACACGGGCCCTTTTCTTGACTGTGCGCGTCAATATGCAGTGCTGTTCAAGGATTCACCCTACAAGGTATGCACGGTCTACTTGACCGGCGCACCGGATGAGGATGTCCGTCTGGCCTCAGCCTCCGATGACGTGGTCTTCCTCGACTACAGCAGTCGACAGATCCGGGGTCTGAAACTGGGGGCCATCCGGCAATTCCGCGAGCTGGTGGCCCGCAACGGCCATGTTCAGTTTGTCATCGCCCATCGGTTCAAGCCGATCTACATCGCCCTGCTGTCATCCAAGCTTCCCGTCATTGGCGTCCACCACGCCTTTGGTGTCTACCAGCGGCGCACCCGGCAATGGTTTATCAACCGCTTTAAACAGAGACTGACGCTACTGGCCGTTTCCAACGCGGTCCGTGATGAAATACGCCGTCACCTGAACTCCTGGCCGGCCCAGCGAATAGAAACCCTCTATAATCGCATTGATGTCGCTGCGGTCCGTGCGGAACAGTGCCCGCGTGCAGAAGCCCGTCAACAGCTCGGCCTGCCGCAGCAGACCTGGATTGTCGGCAACGTTGGCCGCCTCCACCCGGACAAGGATCAGGCCACACTGATTCGCGGCTTTGCCAAAGCTCTGCCGCACCTTCCCGCAGACAGCCTGCTGGCCATCATGGGCAGCGGCAAACTGGAGCCGGCGCTCAAAAAACTGGCCAACGAACTGGGAATCACCGACAAAGTACGCTTCCTCGGCCAGGTTCCGCAGGGCCGCCGCTATTTCAGGGCCTTTGACCTGTTCGCTCTCACTTCCGACCATGAACCGTTCGGCATGGTCCTGCTCGAAGCCATGGCCGCCGGGCTGCCTCTCATCTGTTCCGATTGCGGTGGAGGACGGGAAGTGGTGCAACAGTGCGGGCGCCTTTTCCCCCTGGGCGACAGCGATGCCCTGGCCAGGGAACTGGTGACGATGAACCGAACGCCAGGGGAAGACGCTCAAAAAATTGAACAGGAACTGACGGAAAAGTTCTCCGATGATGCGGTTAAAAAAGTTTTTTGGCGCGACATTCTCAAAGGCGAGATGGCAGAAATTCTCTAGCCAAGCAGAAGCGAAAGAGACTCTTCTCATTTCAAGACTGGAACAACAATGCGAATTCTTTGGTTAATCCAAAGTTACGAGGTCCATGCCTTTGAGGTTCTGGCTGAGGCTCTTGGTCGACATATGGATGTCGAGCTGGTTCGTTTAACATCGGACGAACAGAGAAGATTGGCGACGACTTTTTCCCGCTTTGACTTTAGCGCTTATGATCGTGTCATGACAACGCTCCGATCGAAAAAGGAAATGCGTCAATGGCGAACCATGAAAAAAATACCCAACCTCGTCATCTTTGAATATGATGCCTGTCAGAACTATTTAACAACAAGCAAATACAAGGGGAAATTTTCACGGTACTACCGACGGCTGGGAGGACCAAAACTGATTGTCTCCGGGGCAGAAGTCGCCACTAAGCTCACGAATGAGCATTTTGACGCCCACTTCCTGCCCAAGGGATACAATCCGAGAATCATCCAGGCGGGTCGCGAAAAACGTGACATTCCCCTCGCTTTCATTGGGCGGGTCGACCATCCGGTTTATTCGGAACGGAAAAAGATGGTCCAATACTGTCAAGAACACCATGGATTACAGATCCTGCGAACCCAGTCCGCAGAGGAGTACGCAAAAGCCCTCAACCGGATTCAGCTTTTTCTCTCTGCCGATATCGGTTTGGGAGAATACATGGCTAAAAATTTTGAAGCCATGGCCGCCGGCTGCGTTCTGGTCACTTACAGCCAGGGCAAGCTGGAGAATCAGGCTTTGGGCTTTGTCGACATGGAAAATGTTGTTTTATATCAGACCGTTGATGAGCTGGAAGAGAAAATCAACCAATTGTTTAGCAGTTCGGAGCTGATGGAAAAAATTTCCACCGCGGGTGCGCAATTGGCGAGAAAATCATTTTCTTATGACGCCATGGGCGAAAGACTCGCTGCGATTTTGCAGCTCCCCTTGCGTCCACGAAACATGAAATCCACCTGGCGCGACAAACTTTCCCTGACATAACGGCACGCGACAACCCTGACAGAGATCAAAAAATGAAACCTATCAAACTTTACTGGTGCCGCGAAAAAGGTCGGGACAATCCCGAAAAACAGAACTTCGGCGACTATTTGTCTCCTTTATTGGTCGAGCGGCTTGCGGGACGAAAAGTTGAATACGCACCGATTCACAAGGCAGACCTGGTCGCCATCGGCAGCGTTCTGGAACGCGAACGGAAAGCCAAACACTGGGGCATTGTTCCACGGAAACTTCATATCTGGGGAACGGGTTCCGGCGTGCCGGATATTTCCTTCTCCGGTCGGCACCACTATCATGCGGTTCGCGGGGCACTGACCCTGGCTCAAATCACCTCGCCTTCCTCTGTACCCGCACTTGGCGATCCGGGGCTGCTGGCACCATTGCTTCTTGAACAGGCTTCGTACTCCAAAAAATATTCGATTGGCCTGATTCCTCATTATGCGGATATGAATGAACCGGCTGTTGCAAAACTGCTCGCTTCACCTCTCAACATTCACCTGATCAATGTCTTTTCACCGGTCAAACAGGTTTTAGAAGAAATTGCCTCGTGTGATTTTATTTTATCATCGAGCATGCATGGGCTGATTGTCGCGGATGCATTCAAGGTTCCGAACAAATGGCTTCTTTTCTCTGAAGGACGAATTTCTCAATACAAGTTCCATGATTATTACACAATATTTGACATCTTTGATCAGAAGCCTGCCCTACCAGAACAAATTTTAAATAACAGTAAAATAATAAAAGAAATAATAGAAAACTACAGGAGGCCGCATATTGAAATGCGAAAAGAGGCACTTATAAATTCATTTCCGTCGTTATAAATTTTGAAAAATAATAAAATTAAATGAAAGACAGAAGAAACCGCAATGGATAAAAAACCAATCTTGGCGCTCCTGCCAATTTCATTGCTCGTAATTTCGATTTCTTTTTTTATAATAGAAGAAGCTAAGACAAGAAACAATATCTACTACATAACATTTTTAGCTCCAACAATATTTTTATTTGTAAAATATAAAAGCTTTTCAATATTAAAAGAAAACAAGGAATTATTATTATTTTTTTTATTATCTGTTATATCAACAATAATTTCCGGCAATCATCCTGTCGACAACATTAAACATGCACTATATTTATGCGCACTTCTCGTAGGACTTCACACATGCCACGAGGAACAAACCCTATTCGATAAAGCCTTATTTTCCTATCCGGTTATTGTCGTCTTCTTTTTTTCTATTGCCGCCTATCATTGGACAGAAAAATACCTCGCAAGCGGGTCTTTCAAAAGAATAACTCTGTATGCAGCGGCGGCAAATCCTGTTCATGCCTCTTTGATGATTCTTGTTGGCTGGGTGGGTTTTTGGCTCTTTTGGGCGATTCCAAAGTATAAGGGGCATAAAGAATTTTTGTTTTACATCATGACGGGTGGCGCATTGTTTATTTGCCTTGTCTTCCAATCACGATCAGCCCTGGTTGGCGTATTTATCGCTCTGAGTACATGGATCATCCTGAACAAAGAAAAAAAGATCGGCTTGATAGCAGTTGCATTTTTATCAGCAGGCGCGCTAACAACCGGTTTACACGAAGCATTTCTCAACCGCGGATCCAGCTACAGATTAGACATCTGGCAAAACGCATTATCAAACATCGATGGCATTGAATGGTTGATCGGTACAGCCGAGAGAAAAGAGCATCTCTATCTCGGCAAGTTTTACCATGAACACAGTGCCTATCTTTCCATCCTGATAAAAAACGGCCTTCTCGGACTGATCCCTTTTATTGTTTTTTCAGTCAACTATATCAAGCAGGGGATCAGGACCAGATCGAACTGGTTCATCCTGTCACTCATCGGTTGGGGAGCGCTGATTACGACCAGCAATGGCTTAATCGATTCGCTGCGCCCTCTATGGATCTACTTTTGGATACCAACCTTTTTGGCACTGATTGACTACAGCCGCCCAACTGGCGCCCAAACAGAACGGGACAACGCCCTGTGCGCCAAAAACAAAGGGAGCGCCAGTCCGGGACAACGGTTCTCCCCTGAAGCACTCCCCTGAGTTGAGGACGATTTCCCTCTCCGGCTAAAGCGCAGAAAGCCCGGCGAATAACGGCTAACCAGCAGACATGGCAGCTAAACAGAGCGCTGATCGAGATAGAGAGCCAAGCTCTCCTTCCAAGGCGGGACAACGGAGTGCGTCCGCCGGACAAACTTATCTTTGCTCAACACAGAATACGCTGGCCGTTGCGCCGGCGTCGGGTACTCACTGGTCGTCAGAGGGCGAATCTGCTGCACCTTCAACGACACCCCGGCCACGCGCAGGCGGCTGATCACTTCACAGGCAAAGTCGTACCAGCTGCACGCGCCGGCGTTGCTGTAGTGATAGATCCCGTAAAGACTCTTCTCCTGCGGATTCCCGGCACGATCGATCAACCGCCAGATAGCTGTCGCCAGGTCGCCCGAATAGGTCGGAGTTCCGATCTGATCAGCAACAACCCCAAGCTCCTCACGTTCACCGGCAAGACGAATCATGGTTTCAACAAAATTGCCGCCATTTGGCCCGTACAGCCAGCTGGTCCGGACAATGAAATAGCGCTCCAGTCCGCTGCGAAGAATGGCCAGCTCTCCCGCCAGCTTGGATTGACCATAAACGCTCAGGGGCTCCGTGACGTCCGTTTCGACATAGGGAGAGGAGTTGGTGCCGGAAAAAACGAAATCCGTTGAAATATGCACCAGCAAAGCCTGTAGCCGTCCGGCCGCTTCGGCCAGATAGCCGGGACCGGTTCCATTCACCGCAAAAGCCAATGAGGACTGCTCCTCACAGGCATCCACCCGGGTAAAGGCGGCACAGTTGATGATCACCTCAGGTCGCAGAGAGTCCAGAGTGGCAGACACCCGTTGTGCATCAGTCAAATCAAACTGCGGCAGATCGAGCAGACACAGCTCGACATCCGCAGGGGCCAGCTCACGGACCATGCTCGCCAGCATGCCCCGGGCACCAATCAGGGCTATTTTTCTTTTCTTCATCCTCACCCGACCCTGACCACAGGAGCATTGCCCAGACGCTGACGCTGATAGGTGCCATCCTGAACATGCTGACACCACAGCTGGTTATCCAGATACCACTGGACCGTTTTACGCAGGCCACTCTCGAAACTTTCATGCGGTGTCCAGCCAAGCTCACGCTCGATTTTTGCGGCATTGATGGCATAACGGAAATCATGTCCGGGTCGATCCTGAACATGGTGGATCAAATCGGCATAGCGCTGAACGCCGCACGGCTTCTGCGGCACCAGCTCTTCAAGCAGGGCACAAATCGCCGCCACGACTTCGATATTCTTTTTTTCGTTATGCCCCCCGATATTATAGGTTTCTCCGCTGCGACCTGTCGTCAGCACCCGGTAGAGGGCGCGGACATGGTCATCCACATAGAGCCAGTCGCGGATCTGGCAGCCTGAACCGTAAACCGGCAACGGTTTCCCTTCGAGAGCGTTAAGAATCATCAGCGGGATCAACTTTTCCGGAAAATGATAGGGACCGTAGTTGTTGGAGCAGTTGGTGAGAACAACGGGCAGGCCGTACGTGCGGTACCAGGAGCGCACCAGATGGTCAGAACTGGCTTTGCTGGCGGAATAAGGGGAACTGGGAGCATAGGGGGTCTCTTCGATAAAGAGATCGTCCATCCCTTCTAGATCGCCGTAAACTTCGTCGGTGGAGATATGATGAAAGCGGAAACGCTCCTTCGCCTCGCCCGCCAGCTGGTTCCAGTAGCTGCGTGCCGTTTCCAGCAAGGTATAGGTGCCGACGATATTGGTCTGGATAAAGGCCGCGGGACCGTCGATGGAACGGTCAACATGACTCTCGGCCGCCAGATGCATCACCGCATCCGGTTGGTATTGAGCGAAGATCCGCTCCATTTCATCCCGATCACAAATATCGACCTGCTCGAACGCATAACGCTCGCTGGCGCTGACCGTGGCCAGCGACTCGAGATTTCCGGCATAAGTCAGCTTGTCGACATTGACAACCTCATCGGTGGTCTGTTGAATCAGGTAGCGAACCAGCGCCGAGCCGATAAAACCAGCCCCTCCGGTCACAAGAATCTTCATACGTTCCTCTCCTGACGCTGCTGCTGTAACGCGACGATCCGTCACGCATATTTGCGATAGAACCGCTGCTGAAGCTTTTTGGCCTTTTCCACGATCGTCGACCACAGCCTGTCGCCAACAATCTCTCGCAGTGGCTGCTGCTGGTATTCCTTCATGAACCGGTAGCAATCCCGTCGGGTCAGGCCGATCTCCAGGGCGGAAAAATACAGCGAAGCCAAATCCTTGATGCGCCAGCGCCGCGGAACACGCTTGCGGAACTGCACCCGATGCAAGTCGATCAGATGGAGGTGAAAATGATCGGCATCCACCTGCTCCCTGCCCGCCGCCACATCCAGCAGAAAATGGCACAGATAATAATCCCGGTGATTGATGCCATGGTCGTGCAGCAGGCGGCTGACCTCGGCCAGACGACGAATCAGCGCACGTTTCAGGCGGACAGGCGGCGGATTCTGCGGCCAGTTACGGCAGAAATCCTCCAGGCTCTCGGTGGAACGCAGATCCTCGGTGATCAGAAAGGAACGCCGGGAGGCCGGACTGCGCCCCTCTTCGCCATAGCCGACGATGGTCATGGTCTCAACACCCAGCTTGCTCAGCACCTGGATGGCCAGCCACTCGTTGTAGGCTGAAAGGACGGGGGGACGGCGAAAACTCAACAGGCTCCGGAGAATTCGTCCCCAACCCAGCCCGCGGTACATTTTGACGAAATAACTGCGGCCGAGCAGCTCGAAGCGCAGGGTGCGCCGCCCGTCCATATTGCGGAACTCCTCCCCCTGCAGAGCAAAAACCTGCTCAAAGGGATCGCTCCCCCGCCAAAGCTCTTTCCACTGTTCCGGCAATATCAGCACGACAACACCTGCTCGATCCAGTCCGCCGCCTTTTGCGGCATGCTGAAGAGATCATTGGCCTCGATATAGTTTCGGGCATTGGTTCGCCACCGTTCGCGTTGCGGCTGCGTCAACATCTCCAGCAATCGGCCATTCATCTGCGACTGGGAGAACGGCTCACTCAACACCACCCCGCACTGCGCGGCCTTGATGTGAAAACTGTAACCGCACGTTTCGGTCACCAGCAGCGGCAGGGTGGCCGCAACGGCCTCAAGCAGCACGGTCCCGGTGTTTTCCCGGTAGGCCGGATGGAGCAGCAGGTCTGCGGCAAACAGCAGCTGCGCCACGTCATCCCGTCCACCGAGAAACTGGAACTGATCCGCCACCCCCAGCGATCGCGCCATGCGCTGAAACGGCCGGATATTGTCCTGGCCCACGACGAACAGGCGCACCTGCTGCCGCAGGGATTGCGGGAGGGCGGCAATGGCCCGCAGGCTGCGATCCAACCCCTTGGTCTTGAAGCCGGACCCGACCATCAGCAGCATCTTCTGCTCCGTCGTCAATCCCAGTTCGCGCCGCTTGTCCGCCCGCAGCTGCTCATAGTTGTCCGGCGCCAGGCGATCGCGCTGAATGCCGGGGGGCAGCATGTGCAGGCGTTTCGGGTCGGTGCCGTAAAGCCGCTCAAACTGCTGCTGCTCCTGCGGCGAGATCAACAGGGCATGGGTCGACGACTCGGGGCCGAAAACCGCGCGCTCAGCAGCCAGAAAGCTACGGGTACGCCCCAGGTGACGATAGAACCAGCTGCGTGAAAGCGCCTTGGCGGCATAACAGGGATCAGCGGCATAATAGAGATCCAGATAGGGCATCTTGTTGAAACCCACCACGCCCCGGTACTGTTCGGCATCAACCAGCGCCTTCACCTGCTCGGCAAACTGCTCGTAGCGTTTGTAATTATGGGCGGCATGCTGGGGCAGCACTTTCAGCGTCGTCCCTTCAGGGGCCTGCCCCTGGGCCTGCAGGGTAAAAATATCCACCTCATGCCCGCGCCGGACACACTCTTCGGCGATCCGCATGCAGTCGCGTTGCAGACCGCCGTAGGGAAAATACTTGAACAGGGTAAAAGCCAGCTTCATCAGTGTTGCCCTTGACATGACGTGACCGCGGCCTGCAACGTCCGACCGTCCTGCGGGGCGAGACGGCTGTGCGCCAGATAGCCGGCCCAGAACCCTTCGGCAAACCGGTGAAACAGTCGGCAGTCCTCGGCATAACGGAGTAGATGTTGAAAATTGCGCTGCCGCTGCGACAGGGTCAGCGGCCGGCGGTAAAAGCGGATATCCGCGATATCGATCAAGCCCAAAGTTCCCTGCGCGCTGACGATGATATTCCCCCAGTGCAAGGAACGGAACAATACCCCCCGTTCATGCAGCTGTGCCACAAAGGCGCCCAATTCCGGCATCAGGCTTTCGGGAGGGTGCTCCCGGCACCAGTCGCGCAAGGTGGTTCCGGGCAGAGGATCGTACCAGACCAGCTGCCGCTTCGGTTCACGGCAGCTCGCCAGACGGCGGACGGTGATGGTCGGAACGCCCAGCCGGTACAAACGGCGGGCATTCCGCGCAAAACGGCGCGCATAGGACAGAAACAGCGCACTAGAGAGCAACCGCTTGCGCCGGAAGATCTTGACGATCTGCCCGGACGGTGTCCGCAGTACCTTCGGGCCGTAGCCATCCTCTTCAACCAGCCGTGAAGAGGCCAGCAGGTGCTGAAATTGCTGGGCGGAAAGGTGCTCCATTACGCCTGACCGAACAGCTCCTGCTCCACCAGATCACACAGCAGATGAATGATGGTCAGGTGGGTTTCCTGGATAAACGGGGTCTCCTGCACCGCCACGGTGAGCGCCTGATCGACCTCGGAAGCGATCACGCCCCCGTCACGCCCGAGCAGGGCCACGGTTGAACAGTTTTTTTCACGCGCCAGCTGCAGGGCCCGGCGCACATTTTCCGAGTGGCCGCTGGTGGAAATACCGATCACCACATCGCCTTCGACCGCCAACGCCTCGACCTGGCGGGAAAACACCTGATCAAAGCCGAAATCATTGCCCACGGCCGTCAGAATCGAGGTGTCCGTGGTTAAGGCGATGGCTGGCAGAGCCGCCCGGTTTTTCAGGAAGCGGCCCACCAGCTCGGCGGCGAAATGCTGGGAATCCGCCGCGCTGCCGCCGTTGCCCATGATCAGCACTTTATTGCCCCGCCGCAGGGTCTGACACAGGAGTTCGACGCAGCGTTGAATCTCCCCACTGAGGGCGTCGGCCGCCCAGCGGATCGTTTGCACATGACAGTCAAAATGGTGCTGTATTTTTCTCTGCATGATGTTCCTTTAGATGGGGTTGGACAACCGCCGGACAATGGCCTCATAAACCGTCGCAACCGGGATGGCGCGGCGGCAGGAGGCGTCCTCGTCGCATTGTTTGCGCAGGCAGGGCGAGCACTCCAGCGGGACCTGCAACCGGTCGTGCAGCTCGCCCTCCGGACCGTTGCGCCGGGCGTCCGTCACCCGATAGAGGGACACCGTTGCCGTGCCGACGGCGGCCGCGATGTGGATGGGGCCGGTATCACAACCTACGACTAGGTCAGCACGGTCCATCAGGGCAACAAGCTCCTGCAACGAGCCGCGCGGCCAGACCAGTGCCGCCTGCGCCCCCGCGGCTGCGGCAATCGCCTCAACCGCCCGTTTTTCTTCTTCATTGCCCCAAGTCAGCACAACCCGCAGACCCCGCTCGGCATGGAGGCGTTGAACCAGTTCCTGCCACAGTGCAAGATCCCACAGTTTGGTCTGCCAGGTGGTGCCGTAGACCCCGACCACCAGTGGCCCGCTGAAGGCAAAATCCGCAAGCTGCTCCGCCACCCGCTGACGCGCCGTAGCAACGACCGGCAGCGGCCCGGCCGGAGCGACCTGAACCGCCGACGGCAGTGCGGCGCGCACCACGGCCAGCAACCGCTGGCTGATGTGGTGATCCTGCAAGCCCAGTGCCACATGATGACGCGTCGCCAGCAGATTCGGCCATTCGCGCACCTGGTGACGGTCAAAGCCGTAACTGTCCCGCTTGCACGCCAACAGTGTGCAGACACCACTCTTACAGTTACCCTGCAGATCGAACACCAGATCATACTCCCGGCTACGCAGCTCGCGAACAAACTCTCTGACCTCGCGCACGGTCTTCAACAGCGTCTGGGAACGCCAGTGCCGGGTGCGCAACGGGAGGACGCGGCGGATCAGGGGGTGGTCCGCTAAAAGTGAGCTGAATCCCTCTTCCACCAGCCAGTCGACCTCGGCAAAAGGATCGACGGCATGGATATGGGCCAGCACCGGCAGCGCATGCACCACGTCACCCAGCGCGCTGACCTTGACGATCAAAATCTTCACGATCGCCCTCCGGCCACGTCCTGCTGTTGTTCCAGCACCTCCAGCGCCGCAGCGATCACCTCATCCGCTTCAATCGCCAGCATGCAGCGGTGATCGGTGGGACACTGGCGCTTGAGGCAGGGGGCACAGTCAAACGGTTTACGCACAATGCGGACACGGTCCGACGCCGGTGAGGTGGTGGTGTGATCGGTGGAGCCGAACACCGCCACAATCGGCACGTCGAAGGCCGCTGCCACATGCATGGGACCGGAATCGTTGGTCACCAGCAACCGACTTTCCGCCAGCACCGCCATCATCTGGCGCACGCTGGTCTTACCGATCAGGTTGATCGGCTTGGCCGTCATGGCGGCCTCAATCTCCGCGCCGATTTCGTGCTCGCCAGGACCGCCCGTCAACACAATGCCACAGTGACACTGTTCAGCCAGGGCATCGGCCACCGCGGCAAAACGCTCGGGAAGCCAGCGTTTGGCACTGCCGTAGGCCGCACCGGGATTCACGGCAATCGGCGAAACCCCGCCCAGTTGCTGGCGCGCCCACTGCCGCTCGGACGCACTGCACTGCAGAGACAGAGAGACGGATTGCGAAAAGGTCAGGCCGAGCTGCTGCAACAGATGAAGATAGTAATCCGTGTGATGACGGCGCTTGTCCGCGGCCTGCAGGGTAACGGGATAATTAAGCAGCAGGCGACGGCCATCGGTCGTATAGCCGGCACGGCGGGGGATACCGGCCAGCCAGGCAATCAGGGCCGCCTCGATGGCGTTCTGCAACAGCACGGCCGCGTCAAAGCGCTCCTGACGCAATTGTTGAGTCAGTCGCCACAGCCCCTTCAGCCCCCGATGACAACCCTTTTTGTCATAGACGATAACCCGATCCGCCGCCGGATGGACCTTGAACAGCTCCGCCACCAAAGGGTTGGCCAGCACCACAATCTGCGCCGCCGGATACTGCGCCCGCAGAACCGTCATGGCCGGGGTGGTCATCACCGCATCGCCGATCCAGTTGGTCTGCCGAACCAGAATCTTTTTTAGCGGCAGTTGGCCAAAAGTGGGTTTCACGGTCCATCCTGCTTCACAGCAACCGCCTCATCTTTGAGCATCACGGGAATATCCTCGCGCACCGGATAGGCCAGTTGACAGGCTTGGCACACCAGCTGATCACCACTGACGGTCTGCGCCAGTTCCACTTTTCCCCGGCAGGCGGGACAAACCAGCCAGTTTTGCAATTGTTGTGAAATCATTGATCGTTCTCCTAAGACGTCGGCCCGGCACAGCCAGGGTTGACGCGCTCGAACAGGGTCTGGCGCAACAGCGCTTGATCATGGACATGAAGTGTCAGGCCCACCTGGTAACAGGGGATCGGCAGCTGATCGGCCCGCAGCTTGACGGCATCCTTCTGGGTCGTCAACAGAAAATCAGCCCCGGCACAGCAGTCCCGGATCTGCTGCAATCGCTGCTCATCGTAATCGCTGTGATCGGCAAAACAAAGGGTCGAAATCAGCTCGATCCCCTGCTCACGCAGGGCGTGAAAAAAGTCCTCCGGCTGGGCAATCCCGGCAAAGGCGACCGCGCGGCCACTGCGACACTGCGACAGGGTCGCAGTTTGACCCACCAGATCCACAATGGCGTCATCGAGCACCTGAGCAACCCGGACCACGGGGCGACCACATTCCGGCACGGGTAGCCCCTCACTCCAGCGCGTCAGCAACAGCAGATCCGCCCGCTGCAGAGCTGAACGCCGTTCACGCAGCAGACCGGCCGGCAGGACCGATCCGTTGCCAAAGGGGCAGCGCGCATCCAGCAACACCAGATCGAGATCCCGCTGCACCGCCAAATGCTGAAAACCATCATCCAGCACAATGACATCGACCGAAAAACGCTCAAGCACGCGCCGGATTCCCTCCGCCCGGCGCGGGGCGATCACCACGACGGTCTGAGGCTGGCGCTGCGCCAGCAGAAAAGGCTCATCACCGGCCTCGCGGGCCGACAGCAGCGGACCCTTTCCGGCGCTGACGATGCGCACGGTGTCGCGGTTGAGATACTGGGCCCCATAGCCACGGCTGACCACGGCCACGCGTAACCCCTGGGCAATCAACAGCGTGCACAGATAATCAACCACCGGCGTCTTGCCGGTGCCACCGACGGCCAGATTGCCGACAGAGATGACCGGTCGGGGAAAACGCTGGGAGGGCAAGAAACCAGTCGCATAGCAGCGCGCCCGGGTCCACCCCACCCATCCGTAAAGCCAGCCCAACGGCCATAACAGGCCCAGCAGCAGTCTCTCGCCGATCCGTCTGGCGCCATCCCGCGCCAGACGGCGATACAACGGGCTCAGCCGGTCCTTCATGCCCCACCCGCAGGGGGAAGCGACAGCCAAGGCCGCAAGGCATCAAGGGTCCGCCGGCTCGCTCCGGCATGGCGCTGAAGTAATTTCCACCCGTCCTGTCCGGCTTGCTGACGCAAGGTCGGCTGATCGAATAACTGGCACATCAGACGCAACAACGCTTCATCGTCTTCAATGCGGCCGAAACCCTGCGCCTTTTCCACCCAGGCGGCAATTTCGCGAAAGTTATGCATAAACGGACCGAACAACACCGGTTTTTGCAGCAGGGAGGCTTCGAGCACATTGTGGCCACCGACAGGAACCAGACTGCCCCCGACAAAGACCACCTCGGCCAAGCGATAAAACTTGAGCATCTCGCCGATGGTGTCCACAACCAACACCTGCCCCGACTGCAGGGTCTGCTCAACCGGAGCGGAGCGCAAACGCCAACTCAGCCCTTGCGCATCGAGATGAGCGGTGACCTGACGGACACGATGGGGATGGCGCGGTACCAGGATCAGCAGCAGCTTGCGCCCCTGTGCTATCAGGGTCTGATAGACTGCGACAATCCGCTCTTCTTCTCCTTCATGGGTGCTGCCGGCAACCCAGATCGGCACTGCATCATCGAGACCAAATTCCGTCCGCAACTGCTGCGGCGTCTCGACAGGAAGCTGAGTGGCGTCCAGATCAAACTTGAGATTGCCGGTGACCTGGATCCGCTGTGGCGGAGCCCCTAGCTCGGCAATGCGCCGGGCATCCAATTCGGACTGCATGCAGAAACCGCAGACCTGATGCATCAGGGGCTTCAGAAGCCGTCGCACCTTGCGGTAACGCGGAAAGGAGCGGTCGGAGATGCGGCCATTGACCAGCACCACCGGGATATGGCGACGATGACAGTGCCGGATAAACTGAGGCCACAGCTCAGTTTCGACAATTAGTACCAATTCCGGCCGCACCAGGCTCAGCACGCGCCGCACCACCCAGGACAGATCGACGGGAAAAAACAGCGTCACATCGACTTCCTTGATCCCGAGAGCAATCTCACGACCTGTTTCCGTCACGCTCGACAGGACCAGCGCCGCGTCGGGATAGGCCTGACGCAGGGTCTTGACCAACGGAATAGCGGCGCGAGTTTCGCCGACGGACACCGCATGCAGCCAGATCACGGAGCGGCCGCGCAGGGCATCGAGACGGCCAGGCGCAAACAGGCCGAAACGTTCGCGAATGCCCTGGCGCGCCTTTCCGCGCACCAGCCCGCGAACGGCGTAGCAGGGAATCAGGACCAACCCCGTCAGGCACAGGATGAGATCATACAGCAGATAGACCATAGCGCTCCAAACGCTGTTCAGCGCAGCGTTGATTCATGTTCATCGCCTCCTGCAGCCGGGCACGAAATTGTTCCACATCATCGTGGCGACCGCAGTAAAGAGGGTCCCCATAGGCATAGACCAGACGGGCAAAAGGATAAGGAAGCAAAAAACGATCCCAGGATGCAAAACGGTAGCCACGGCTGCAGACCAGGGCCATGGGCACCACCGGACGCCCGGACAACCGTGCCAACTGCACCACGCCTTCTTTCATCTCGTGCCGCGGGCCACGCGGACCATCCGGTGTGATCACCAGGTCATAAGGCTCTCCAGCCAGACGCAGCAACTGTTTGAATGCCGCACGGCCGCCGCGGCTCGATGAACCGCGCACCGCCTTCTGGCCAAGATAACGCATGGTACGGGCAATCAGTTCGCCATCACGCGAGGCGCTGATCAAAATCTGAGATCCCGGCCCCTCGTACCCCTGGGACATCAGCAGCAACTGGTCGTGCCAGAACGCGAGGATCATCGGCTCGTCAGCCTGCCAGCGCTGACGCACAGCGTCGGCGCCAATGGTTTCCTTGCGCAGCAGCAACGATAACGCACGGATGATGCCAGCAGCCAGCAGCGGGGCCAGGTTGACCAGCAGCCACTCCCCCGTACGCTTCACCGCCCTGTTCAGTGGCGCCGTGCCCACAGCCATCAGACCTCGTCCCTGAACTGCATGGCATAGAGTTTATGATAATGACCTTTGTGCGCCAGCAGTTCTTCATGGCTGCCGCGTTCGATCAGCCGACCTTCAGTAAGCACCAGAATCTCGTCCGCATGCATCACCGTTGACAGGCGATGGGCAATGACAAAGGTGGTACGCCCCTTCATCAGATTGGCCAGCGCCTGCTGCACCACGGCTTCGCTTTCCGTGTCCAGGGCACTGGTCGCCTCATCCAGCAGCAAAATCGGCGCATTGCGCAGGATGGCGCGGGCAATACAGATGCGTTGGCGTTGCCCGCCGGACAAACGCACACCGCGATCACCGATCACCGTCTCATAGCCCTCGGGCAACTGGCTGATAAACTCGTCGGCATAGGCTTGACGCGCCGCTTCTCGGACCTGCTCCGGTGTCGCATCGGGGCAGGCATAACGGATATTGTTGGCCAGGGTATCATGAAACAGGAAAGTTTCCTGATCGACCAGAGCGATCTGGCGCTTCAGGCTCTGCTGCGTCACAGCGGCGATGTCCCAGCCGTCGACACAGATACGACCGCGCGTCGGGTCATAGAACCGCGCCAGCAGGCCGATTACCGTCGACTTGCCGGCACCACTGGGACCAACCAGAGCCACCATGCGTCCCGGCGGCACTTCGAGATCGAAATCCTTGAGCACCAGATCGTCTTCATAGGCAAAATCCACATGCTCAAAGCGGACCAGCCCGCTCACGGGCGGCAGCTCACGCGCATCCGGCGCATCCTGCAGGTCCACCGGATGGTCCAGTAGCGAAAAGACACGTTCGGCGCTGCCGATAGCCTTCTGTAACACATTGTTGGTCTTGGTCAAACGCTTCATCGGCCCGTACATCATGCCCATAGCTGCAACAAATGAGAACAGTTCTCCCTGCGTCATGGCACCGGAGATGACACGATGGATGCCGTACCACACCACTCCGGCAGCGCCGAAGGAAGACAACAGCTCAACAATCGGTGCCGTGGCGGAATCATAACGAATGATTTTAGCCAGTCGGCGGTAATACAGCCGGTTTTCGGTTTCGAATTTCTCCTGCTCGGCCCCTTCGGTGCCAAACGCCTTGACAACCTTGATACCGCTGAACGATTCCTGCAGAATGCCCGTCAGATTACCGATATTGGCCAAACTCTTCTGGATGTATTTTTTAATGCGTCGCCCGATATAGCTCGCCGGCACGACCGTCAGCGGCAGCACGACAAACGCCACCAAAGCCAAGCGCCAGTCGTTGTAGAACAACAGGCCCACCATGCCCACCAGCGTCAGGCTTTCCCGGACAAAGGCCACCACTTCATCCGCCGATGACTTCTGCAGCATGCCGACATCGTTGATGACGCGTGACACCAGTGCCGGTGACGGCGTTTTCGAGAAAAAACCCATGGAAAGCTGCAGGCAGTGCTGGTAGAGGTTGTTACGCAGATCCTGCACCACCATCTGCCCGGCTGTTTTGATAAAGTACTCCTGGACATAGCGCGACCCGCCTTTGAGCAGCGCCAAGCCGATCACGGTGATTGGTACCAGCCGGATCAGCCAGGGATCGGGATCAGCCAGCACCCGGTCGATCAGGGG
>JAFGXV010000039.1 GCA_016936455.1 Desulfuromonadaceae bacterium | reverse complement strand
TGGTGCCGAAGGGGAGACTCGAACTCCCACGGCCCTACGGCCACTAGACCCTGAACCTAGCGTGTCTACCAATTCCACCACTTCGGCATGAAGCGAAAAGGTTTATAACAAAGCGTCTGTTCAAATGCAACAAATAAATATCTGCGGGTCGGAATTTACGATTTTTTGACAAATTCCGATTTGAGCGTCATGGCCCCAATCCCATCGATACGGCAATCGATGTTGTGATCCCCCTCGACCAGGCGGATATTCTTCACCTTGGTCCCAACCTTGACCACCGAGGACGAGCCCTTGATTTTGAGGTCTTTGATCACGGTGACGCTGTCTCCATCAGCCAGCTGATTGCCATGGGCGTCGATCACAACCAGACCGACCTCTGATTCAACCACCTCATCGGGCGACCATTCATGACCACAGCTCGGGCAAATCAGCAGGGGTCCATCTTCATACGTGTATTCCGAAGCGCATTTCGGGCAGGGAGGCAATATATCCATCGCAAATCCATCCTTCAGCTAAAAAATCAATGACATCTAAAAATAGCGGTATGGGCGCGTACCATAGCAGAAAAAGGACGCATCCGGCAACCGTCTGCCCATCCTGAGCAAACGCAAAGGTCCGAGGCAGACGGAGCAGGCTGGCGATCAGACCCCAGGTTTGCTATGCTACGCTGCGATGTCACGACTCCGAACCTCTTGAGCAAAAAACCAATGCCCTCACTCACAACCGAACAATGGGAAGCTTTGTGCAAACGCTGCGGGCTGTGCTGCTTCGAAAAAATCCGCCTGCCCAACGGCCGCGTCCTCACCACGCCCATCCCCTGCCGCTTTCTCGACTTGCACAGCCGCTCCTGTCGCGTCTACAGCAAACGTTTCGAGGTCGGTGAGAACTGCCAGAAACTGACGCCAGAGCTGGTAGCCAGCGTTGACTGGCTGCCAGAGGAGTGCGCCTACGTTCAACATCTGAAGCAACAGCAGGCCCTTCCCAGCGACAGCCACGCCAGCCATACGCCCCGCAAACGGAAGAAACGCCGTTAACGCTTCTTCTTGCGATCTTTCCGGTCTTGACTGGCTTTGAGCAGCTCGCCAAAACTACCGAGTCCGGAAGCTGTGGAAACGGCTTCGTTCCAAGAGGTCTGCTCCGTCGCGATCTCCATACCGGCAGGAACCAGAGATATCCGTTTTTGGGCCAGATCAATTTTCTCGACCACCACGTCCAGCGCCTGCCCTTCCTTGAGCACCTCGCGCGGATGGCCGATACGGCGCCCTTCACCGAGCTTCGAAATATGAATCAGTCCGTCGATCCCCTCTTCCAGCGTGACAAAAGCACCAAACTGGGCCAATCGGGAAACGGTGCCCTGATGCTGACTGCCAACGGGAAAGGTTTTTTCGACGTTGCCCCATGGATCCGCGAAGGTGTCGCGCAGGCTGAAGCTAAACTTGTTATCCTGCCAGTCGATCTTTTTCACCACCAGCTCCAGCTGCTGGCCAACCTGCAGGACCTCTTCGAGATTTTCCACCCGACCGTAAGAGACTTCCGATATCGGCAGCAAACCTTCGATACCCCCGATATCGACAAAAGCCCCGAAGGGGCGTAATGAGGTCACCTCTGCCTTGACCCGGTCGCCTTCTTTAAGCGTTTTGCGCAGCTGCTGCGCCTGAGTCTGACGCTGTTCCTCCAGCAGTTGACGGCGCGATACCACGATATTGCGTCCCTGTTCGCTAAACTGGGTAATCTTGACCGAGACAGACTGGCCAACCAGTTCCTCCGGGTTGTCCTGGCGCCGCAGTCCAATCTGCGAATACGGACAGAACGCGCGGACATTGCCCGGCAACGCAATCTCGTAACCGCCCTTGATCTCCTTTTCCACCCGACCGTCGACGGGAATGCCGCCACGCCAGGCTTCTTCCAGCTGGGCGTGACCGGAAGCACCGCTCCCAACCCGGGTGGTAAATCGCAACTCGCCCCCGGCCCGTGACATGAAATAGGCTTCGATCACATCGCCCACCTGCGCCGTCACCTCGCCGTCGGCATTCTGCAATTCGCGCACATCCAGCACGCCCTCGCATTTTTGGCCGACATCAAGAAACACCCACTCTTTGCCGATCTGCAAAATCGTCGCCTTGGCTTTCTGGCCGATATCGAGCCGTGACGTCTTGCCCATACTCTCTTCGAGCAGAGCAGCAAAATCCTCGCTTTCCTGTTCCTCTTCGTAGTCCAGATTTTCAGTGTTCATGTGTTTTCATCCTTGAGCGTTTTCATCGTTGTTAGGAACCAGCGCCGGATCATAGCACGGGTGGCAGGGGGTCCGCAGCAGGCTTTTGACCCGCGCCGCTTGAATTCAGAACAGATTCCCTTATGCTTTGACACAGACAGGGAGATCGCTCTATGAGTCAATATATCCTCGCCATCGATCTGGGCACAACGGGCATCACGGTGCTGATTCTGGCACCGGATGGGCATCTGCGCGGGCGTGGTTACAGTGAATTCCGCCAATACTACCCGCAACCGGGCTGGATCGAACATGATGGTGAGGAAATCTGGCAGACCGCTCTGTCCGTCATGCAGCAGGCCCTACAGCAAGTAGGCTGCCAGGCCGGCGATATCGCCTGTCTCGGGATCACCAACCAGCGCGAAACCACCCTCATCTGGGACCGCAAGAGCGGCAAACCCGTCAACAAGGCTCTAGTGTGGCAGGACCGCCGCACCGCCAGCCTGTGCCAGCAGCTGAAACAGGAAGGTCTGGAACCACTGTGGCACCAGAAAACCGGTCTGCGCATCGATCCTTACTTCTCAGCCACCAAAATTCACTGGATTCTCGCCCAGCAGCCGGAACTCAGAGCACAGGCCGAAAACGAGTGCCTGGCCTTCGGCACCATGGACTGCTGGCTGATTTGGAAGCTGTCGGGCGGCCGCTGCCACGCCACGGACTATTCCAACGTCTCGCGCACCCTACTCTACAATATCCACCAGCTATGCTGGGATGATGATATTCTGGCGCGGCTTGCCATCCCGGCAGCTCTGCTGCCGGAAGTCAAACCTTCCAGCGGCATCATGACTTATACCGATCCCGCCTGTTTTTTCGGCCATGAAATTCCCATCAGCGGCGTAGCCGGCGACCAGCACGCCGCGCTGTTCGGGCAGACCTGCTTTCAGCCCGGGCAACTTAAAAACACTTACGGAACCGGCTCCTTTCTGCTCATGAACACCGGGCGCGAAGCTGTCACCAGCCAGCAGGGACTGCTGACCACCATTGCCTGGCGCATCGGTGATGAACCGGTGGAATACGCCCTGGAAGGGTCCGTATTCGTCACCGGGGCCGCCATTCAATGGCTGCGCGACGGACTGGGCCTGATTACCAGCGCCGCAGAAACTGCAACCATGGCGCAGAGTCTGGTATCAAACGACGATGTCTATTTTGTGCCGGCCCTGACCGGACTGGGCGTCCCCTACTGGGATCCCTACGCGCGCGGCCTGCTCATCGGACTGACCCGAGGCACGACACGCAACCATCTGGTCCGGGCCGCGCTGGAAAGCATTGCGTACCAAACCCGTGATGTGGCGCAGCTTATGGGCCGTGAATCCGGCATTCCCATTACGACGGTACGAGCCGATGGCGGTGCGGTGGTCAACGATTTCCTGATGCAGTTTCAGGCAGATCTACTCGGAGCAACCATCGAGATTCCGACACTGGAAGAAACGACAGCCCTTGGGGCGGGCTATCTAGCCGGTCTGGGAAGCGGTTTATGGAAAAATCGCGACGAGTTGGTCGATCATTGGCAGCTGAAAAAGCGCTACCATCCGCGCATGGCGGCCGAGGAAGCCAACCGGCTTTACGCTCGTTGGCAACGGGCGGTTGAACTGAGCCGGAACTGGGCACGGCCCACCGAACCCGATCCTGCATGATCGGCAACGCCATGCGCCGGACCATTCCCCTCAAGCCGCTGCTTCTCAGCCTGTATCTGACCCTCTGGATCGCCCTGGCGATTGCGCCGCGCTACCGGGAGGACTGGCTGCTGGAAAACCTGCTGGTCTTCATCGGCCTGCCACTGGCGATCGGGCTGGAACGCCGCTACGGCTTTTCAACTCTTGGCGCGGCGCTGCTCTGTCTCTTCTTCAGCCTCCATGCCGTTGGCGCCCATTATACCTATGCCGAAACCCCTTTCTTCTCTCAGCTTAGTCAGCTGATCGGTCTCGAACGCAACCACTTCGACCGGCTGGTCCATTTTTTGTTTGGTTTTCTGCTGTTTGTGCCGCTGCGCGATCTGCTTCATCACAGCACAAGCTCTGGGAAATTACGCAATCTCCTGACGGTGCTGATTCTGTTCAGTGCATCGGGACTGTATGAAATCGTCGAATGGCTGGCAGCGATGATTACCCATCCCGAACTCGGATTGGCTTTTCTCGGCACCCAGGGCGACATCTGGGATGCCCAGAAAGATATGACTGCTGCTCATCTCGGCACCCTCATGGCCTGGGGGCTGTGGCATAAACAGGCGAGAATTAAGCAATGATTTATTAACTTAATATTGCAGAGTTTTAACCATAACAACGATCATTCAGTCGCCACACAGCGATCGTTATCTGATATAAGTACCGCTGATTTTTTCACCCGGCCAGAAATACCGAGGACGTCCTACCCCCCTCCTGGAGGCACCGCCAATGAAGATTAAAACAAAAATCATTTTCAGCTCTGTCATGCTGGTTCTCATGACCGTTCTGGCCGTATTGGGCGTCGCCCTGTACCAGAAATCGATCCTGAGTAGCAAAGTCAACAGCGAAATCGACAGCCTTGTGCGCAAGGAGGCCGCCAGCATCAGCCGCGATGTCTATCTCATGTGTCGTGCCTCCCAGGAATCGGTTCAGCTGATGGTGGATGCCAGCCTCAATGTCGCCAGGGATGTCCTCCAGTCCGCCGGGGACGTCACCCTGAGTTCAGAGTCCGCCCAGTGGTCGGCGATGAACCAGTTCACAAAGAACGCGGCCACCATCGATTTGCCCAAAATGATGGTGGGCTCGACCTGGCTTGGGCAGAATCGGGAGATGGGTGTCACCACCCCGGTAGTGGACAAGGTCAAGCAGATGGTCGGCGGCACGGTCACCATTTTTCAGCGCATGAACGAAGAAGGCGACATGCTGCGCGTGGCTACCAATGTTGAAAAGCTCGATGGTAAACGCGCAGTGGGTACCTTCATCCCGTGCACCAATCCCGACGGCAAACCCAATCCGGTGGTCGCAACCGTTTTGAAAGGACAAACCTTTCGCGGCCGCGCCTTTGTTGTCAACGCCTGGTACGTCACCGCCTATGAGCCGATCTGGGACAGCTCACACAGTCGTGTCATCGGTATTCTTTACGTCGGCGTCAAACAGGAAAATATCGAGAGTCTGCGCAAAGGCATCATGGACATCACCGTCGGCACCACCGGCTATGTGTATGTTCTGGGGGGAAAAGGCAAAGACGAAGGAACCTACATCATCTCCAAAAACGGCGAGCGGGACAAGGAAAGCATTCTCGATGTCATGGATGCCGAGGGCCAGCCCGTCATTCGCCAGATAGTTGACACGGCACTGGCGCTACCGCAGGATGAAAACGATGACATTGCCGTCGCTTATAAAGAATACAAGTGGCGCAATCAGGGCGAAACAGAGGCGCGGACCAAAGTCGCCGCTGTCAGCTACTTCGCTCCCTGGGACTGGATCATCGTCGCAGGATACTATACGGACGACTTTGCCCACTCCTACAATCTGGTCAACGAGGCCGTCACCACCCAGCTGATCTGGATCATGGGCATTGCCGCCCTGATGTTACTCGTTTCCATCGTCGGCAGCTATCTGCTGGCCACGGGCGTGAGCCGGCCACTCAGTCTGACGGCACAGATGGTCAAGGACCTGCAGGCAGGACGTCTGGAGAAACGGCTGAACCTGACGCGTCGAGACGAGATCGGTGAGATGGCGCAAGTGGTCGACGCCTTTGCCGACAACCTGCAGCAGGAAGTTCTCACCGCCTTTGAGAAGCTGGCCAGCGGTGACTTCACCTTTGAAGCCCACGGCGTCATTGCCACTCCTCTGGCCAAGGCGAACGCCGCCCTCAATGACCTGATGACCAGAATCCGGACCGCCAGTGAGCAGATCGCCATGGCCAGTGGCCAGATTTCCGACTCCAGTCAGGCGCTGTCGCAGGGAGCCACGGAGCAGGCCAGCAGCCTGGAAGAAATCGCTGCCTCCCTCAATGAAAGCGCAGCTCAGACCTCAACCAACGCGCAGAATGCTTCTCAGGCCAATCAATGGGCGCTCCAGGCACAAAAAGCAGCCCAGAACGGTAGCGACCAGATGCAGCACATGACATCCGCCATGGACGAAATCAATCTGGCCGGGCAAAACATCAGCAAGATCATCAAAGTCATTGATGAAATCGCGTTCCAAACCAACCTGCTGGCCTTGAATGCTGCCGTCGAGGCCGCCCGCGCCGGACAACATGGCAAAGGATTTGCGGTCGTGGCCGAGGAAGTCCGCAATCTCGCGGCCCGCAGCGCCAAAGCGGCAGCGGAAACCGCGAACCTGATCGAAGGCTCGGTATCAAAAACAGCGAATGGCACCCGCATTGCCAGTGAAACGGCCACGGCACTGGAACAGATCGTGGTCCAGATCACCAAAGCCTCCGATCTGATCAGTGAAATTGCTTCCGCCAGCAATGAGCAGGCTCAAGGCATCGCTCAAATCAATCTCGGTGTCGGCCAGATCGATACGGTCACCCAGCAAAACACGGCAACCGCCGAGGAGAGTGCTGCCGCAGCGGAAGAATTAAGCAGCCAGGCCGAACAACTCCATCAGATGCTCAGCCACTTCAAACTCAGCACCAGCAGTCAGCGCTCTCAACGCACCAAGCCCGCTGCTCCTGCCCGTCAACAGCGGATCGGATGGGGCGAATAGTCAATCCTTGTCATCAGTTGCATCGTGCAAAAAAGGCCGCCTGTCGATGTGGACAGGCGGCCTTTTTATACGATCGGAGGAATGCGGGGTTAGAAATTCAGAGCAACGCTGACACCGGAAACCATTTCCGAATCAATCGAGTCGCGACCATCATTGCTGAGGCCTTCGGAGAACAGGAAGGAAGCACCGACGCTGATCTGCTCGGTAATCGCGTAGTCAACACCGACACTCAGTTCATAGTTATGGAAATCGTCGTAATCGCCTACCGAATAATCGCAAGACTGGTTGTAACTGACCAAAGCACCCAGGCTGAGGCTCAGCGCATCGGTAATGCTGATGTCATGGCCGACGGAAAAAGTGTAGTACAGACCGTCTTCATCAGCCTCATCCCAATCCCAGTAGACAGACAGTGAAGGGCTCAGGATGGTATTCAGGCTCAGAGTCAGGTACAGTTCGTTGGTATCTTCAATTCCATCCAAACCGTAGAAGATGTTACCAACGCTGATGGAGAGCAGGTCGTTAATATCACGGCTGTAGTCGATAATGATGTCGGTTTCGGTCTCTTCACCGGAATTATATCCTTCAGCGGAATCATTAGCCAGTTGGACATTGGTCCAGTAGCTGAATGTGAAGCTGCCAGCAGAGATATCGAGGCCACCCTGAGCAACGGGCATACTGCCGCTGAGGTCATAACCGCGCCACAGGTACTTATCATAGATACCGGCATAGGCATCACCGGAAACCTCGATAGCCGAGGCGACGGATACGAAACTGACCAGCAGCAGGCAGAGTCCAACCAGAATTGCATTCAACTTCTTCATCTCATTTTCTCCTTCTTCTTTGTAAGAGGTGGTCACCCACCAGGATAATTTTGTTTGTCCTCCCCTCGCGGGGAGGACGATTGATTAATGGCAGATTAAATCGAGCGGTTCTGGAAATCGGGATAGGCCTCCATACCGATTTCAGCAACATCCAGGCCGCGGAACTCATCTTCTTCACTGCAGCGGACACCGATGGTGAACTTCAGAGCCAGCCAGACGATGGAGCTGGCGATGACAACGAAAGCACCGATGGAGACAACACCGATCAACTGGGTTGCGAAGCTGGTATCGGGATTGGTGAAAGGAACAGCCAGAGTTCCCCAGATGCCGCAGACCAGGTGGACGGACAGGGCACCAACGACGTCATCAATCTTGAGTTTGTCAAAGAACGGAATCGCCAGGACAACCAGCACACCACCGACAGCACCGACCAGCAGAGCCGCACCGGGAGAAGGAGCAGCCGGACCAGCCGTAATGCTGACCAGACCAGCCAGGGCACCGTTCAGGGCCATGGTGACGTCCGTTTTCTTGTAAATCAGTTGAACCATGATCATGGCCGCGATCATGCCGCCGCAGGCAGCGATGTTGGTGTTGATGTAAACATTGGACTGCTCAATAGCGGAACCTGCAGCACCGAGAGCCAAGGCGCTACCACCGTTGAAACCGAACCACCCCATCCACAGGATGAAGGTCCCCAGCGTTGCCAGAGGAATATTCGAACCGGGGAACGCGTTGACACGACCATCTTTGCCGTACTTGCCTTTACGAGCGCCAAGGATAATGGCACCGGTCAAAGCGGACCAGCCACCACAGGAATGCACCAGGGTCGAACCGGCATAGTCAGAGAAACCCATGGCGGACAGCCAGCCGCCGCCCCAGCCCCAGGAACCCTGGATCGGGTAGATGATGCCACACAGCACCACGCAGAACAGCAGGAAGGACCAGAGTTTAATCCGTTCGGCCACGCAACCGGACACCACGGAGCAGGCAGCACCACAGAAAACCATCTGGAAGAACCAGTCGGAACCGGCCGAATAACCGGCCGAATAGTCCCCGGCCAGAGCTGCAGCATCATCCGCACCCCACATGGTGAAGCTGCCCATGAAACCGCCATCAACGCCATCGTACATCAGGTTGTAACCCACCAGATAGAACAGGATGCCGGCGACACCGAACAGGGCGATGTTTTTCAGACAGATGGTGGCAACGTTTTTGGAACGGACCAGGCCTGCTTCCAGCATGGCGAAACCGGCTGCCATCCACATGACCAGCACGCCGCTGACCAGGAAGGAAAAGGTATTGAGGATATAGGTCATCTCCGAAACCGTATCATCAGCCAGAGCCAGTGATGGGATCAGCAGCAACAGAGCAGCCAGGGTGATCTTACGAAACAGGTTCATCGTCTTATTCTCCTTTATCCGTATCAGTCTGTGAGGTCTTAAAGTGCATCGTTGTCGGTTTCACCGGTACGAATCCGTACCGACTGCTCGACGGGAAGAACAAAAATCTTTCCATCGCCAATCCGGCCAGTTGCCGCTGCGGTACGAATTCCGTCAACCAGCGGGGCAACCTGATCGTCGGTTACAACCAGTTCAACTTTAATCTTAGGGATAAAATCAACCTGATACTCCGCTCCACGGTAAAGCTCACTGTGTCCTTTCTGGCGACCGAAACCGCGTACTTCACTGATGGTCATTCCCGCAATCCCGAAATCGGTGATGACGGCTTTGACGTCATCGAGCTTGAATGGCTTGATAATGCATTCAATCTTTTTCATTTCCCGGTTCTCCTTCCGGCTTTCACAATACAGTTGAAAAATGAAAAGGCACCCTGCTCCCTGCGCGAGAGTCAGGGCGCCTTTGCCCTAGCCAACCTGAATTGCAACGCCTTTGTCACAACAGGGTCATAGCTTGTCTTCTTTTATGATCTATCACGCGTTCCCGGCAGCAGCCGTTGCTCCGGAACGCAAACTTGTTTCTTACATTGTGTTGTTTTGATTCAGACAGGAATAGGCTTTAGCACAAGATGTGCCAATACCACAAAAGGGCATTTTAGCCTATCGACAGCATATGGCATCGCGTTCCCCAGCAAGATCTGCTCATTTTTTACGCAGACGGTCGAACAACCTGAACAGTTCTCGTGCAAAAAGAGGCATTACTCTGTAGCAAGCAGTGCGAACTGTGCTTCTTACGCTTTTGCGCGATGAATATTCGTGTTATGAACATCCCACTTCTCTTCTGACTCCACGGACCGGATTCGATAGCACCCTTTTCAGAGGATTAACTTTCATGAAAAACTCACTGCGCCAACTCCGCTTTTACCTGCTGGCTTTCTGCGCAGTGATTGCTCTGAGCACGCTTTGTTTCATGCTGACGGAGCATCTCAACTTTGGCGAAGCCCTGTACTTCAGTATCGTCACCATATCGAGTGTCGGCTACGGTGACATTCTGCCAAAAACCGATGCTGGACGCCTGTTTGCCATGATCTTCATCGTCCTCGGCGCAATTACCTTCTTAAGCCTTGTTGGACGAGCAACCGAGCTGATGCTTAACCGCCGGGATGATGAAGTGAAACGCAAGAAGCTGCATATGCTGGTAGGCGTTTTTCTGGGAGAAATCGGGCAACCGTTGCTGGAAATGCTGGTTCGCCAGCTAAGGCTGGATGAAAAGGAACGACAGAAATTCATTTTCAGTGTCGACTGGAGTGCCCGCGATTTCCGCGAACTCAGCCGTCAGACAACCGCTCTGAGCTTTTCACTCTCAGATCCACTTGAGCTGATGAAACATTGCAGCAACCTGCTGCCTGAAGTTAAGCCTCTGCTGATTCGTCTACTCGAAAATCCGGCGGTACTCGAACATAGCGCTTTTTCAGAGCTCCTGCTGGCCGTGTTTCATTTCGAACAGGAGCTGGCCTGCCGTAAGGAACTCGACCAGCTACCGCAGGCGGATCTTCACCATCTGACTCACGACGGGCTGCGAGTCTATCGACTGATGCTACCACAATGGCTTGATTATCTGGAGCACCTGCAACAGGACTACCCCTATCTCTATTCCCTGCAGGTGCGCATCAACCCGTTCCACCAGTCACCAACAGCGGTCATTCCGGACACGCTTTAACGCGACATCTCGCCCATAAAGGACACCCATGCTGAATCCCTCTGCCGATGTTACCCTCTGGATCGCCTTCAGTGCCGGCCTGCTGTCGTTTTTTTCGCCCTGCGTTTTGCCACTGATTCCATCTTTTATCACCTATATCACCGGCATTTCATTTGCGGAACTGAAGCAGGACCACCCTGGGGGCAAAATCCGCTGGCTGGTGGCCAGCCACTCGTTGGCTTTTATCTTCGGCTTTTCGACGGTTTTCATTCTGCTGGGTGCCCTGGCAGGACTGGCCTCGGCATCCGTTCAGGATCTGCTCGATCAGGGACTGGTCTGGATTCAGCGGGGGGGGGGACTGCTGGTGTTTTTTTTCGGTATTCACATGACGGGGTTGTTTCATTTCGGGGTTCTGCTGGGGGACAAACGCGTCACCGTGCGCAACAAGCCCAGTGGCTATCTGGGCAGCTATCTGGTGGGACTGGCCTTTGCCGCCGGCTGGACACCCTGCGTCGGCCCAATTCTCGGCGCCATTCTGGCCATGGCAGCGGGCACGGCCGAAAGTACCCGCAAATGCATTCTGCTGCTAAGCGTCTACTCGGCCGGACTGGGCATTCCGTTTCTGATCTCCGGCCTGCTGTTCCATTCCTTTCTTGGCTTTTTCAACCGCTTTCGCAAATACATCCGCCTGATGGAAATTTGTGCCGGAGTCCTGCTGATGACGGTCGGCGTCCTGCTGTTCTTTAATCTGATCGGCGAACTGTCCGGACTGTTCTACTGGCTGGAGCATCTGTTCAGCAGCACATCCACCCGTTGAATTTATCTAAAAATCCAACCCCGGGAAATGATCAGGCCGGACTGGTTGCGTCTTGAGCCAGAGCACCTAGCAATGCAGCCACCTGGGCCTGGCAATCCGCCACATCCTGTGCTGTCGGCGTAAACTGCCAGCGAACACCGGGCGCTGCCAACACATAACGCTGGCCGAGAAGACGCTGCTCAATCAGTGCCACCGCCTCACCACTCCAGCCATAGGCCCCATAGACAATCGCCAGCCGGTTTTTTGGTGTCACCGTGGACAAATGGGTCAGTGCCCGCCACACCGGCGGACCGGCATCACGGTTGATGGTTGCGGCGCCGACAATCAGTCCATCAGCACACTCAAGAGCGGACTGAAAAGCTTCCTCTTCCAACGTCACTGCGGCAAAGCGTTGCACCGCATAACCTGCCGCCTCCAGCTGCCGCACCACACGATCCCCCATCGCCCGTGTCGTGCCATGGGGTGAATGTTCCAGCAAAACAATTTCTCTTTTTTCCAGGCATTGCTGCTGCGACCAACCCTTGTAGGCCGCAAGCGATTCGGCGACAGCCGTCCTGCGGACCGGACCATGGGACGGGCAGATCATGCGGACAGGCAGCCCCTCCACCTTTTTCAGGGCTTTCTGAACAAAGCTCTTGAAGGGACGAACGATGGTATCGAAATAGAGCTTGAAGTCGCTGTAAAACGCACCAACCTCGTCATCGAAAATCCGACCCGCCGGCGGGCAGAAATGGGCACCAAAGGCATCCCCGGAAATCAGCAGCCCTTCTTCCTCAACCCAGGTAAAGAGGGTGTCCGGCCAGTGCAGGAAGGGAGCCAGAATAAACCGCAGCGTACGGCCGCCCAGGTCGAGACGTTCTCCGTCTTTGACCGCATGGGCATTGAAATCACGATTGAGCTGCTCGCGCAAAAAACGCATCGCCGTAGGCGATCCCCAGACTTCGATGCCGGGATTCATTTCCAGCAGGCGACCGATGGAACCGGAATGATCGTGCTCCGTATGGTTGGTCACGATCACATTAATCTCGTCCACGGAACAGCAGGCGCTCAGTCTGGAGAAAAACTCATCGAAGCAGCGCTCTTCAGCACTGTCGACCAAGACCGTTTTCTGCTCACCACGAATCAGATAGGCATTATAGGTCGTCCCGCTTTCAGTCGGATACAGTTCATCAAAGATGCGCAATTGCGGATCGTAGGCACCGACCCAGAAACAGTGCCCCGTCAGAGAAATCGCCCCAGTACCGGTCTGTTTCATCCCCTACTCCTTACAACAAAAGGCAACACGGACCATCCACGCCACCAGGACCAGTCCAACAAGCAGGGTGCCAACGAACAGCCACAGCGGTGAATAATCAGGAACGGATGCCGTAGACAGTTCGACAAAGGTTCGGATCAGGTAGCCATCGCGCACATAGGCCCGCAGAAAACTCATCAGATAAAGCAAAACAACAACCGAGGCAAAGGTTGCCCCCACCCGACGGTTCAAGGCACTGTGCAGCGCCACAACAACCAGCAGCAGAGCCGCGACAAAAAACGCTGTCGCCATCGGATGCTGACCAAAGAAGAGCGACAGCACATCGGCACGCAAGGAGAGCAAAAACCAGCTGCCCACCACAATCTGCACCAGCGTTGCCGCAATAAACAGGCGCAGTCCGTAGGAACTGGCACAATCGACCATCTCCGGGTCCTCGTTACGCCACAATCCACTCAAAAATGCCACAGCCAATCCGCCAACGGCACTGGCGCCAACCATCATATGCAGATAGCGCGGTAACAGGGACACCTCGCCTAAATGGAGGAAATTCCCATTATCCGAATTGAAATAGTGCGGCCAGACCTCCGGTGTCAGCATCAGGGTCATGTTGTTGCTGAAAATAAAGGCTACGGCCAGCCCAAGCATTAGAACCGAGAAGAGAACGGGCAGACCCCGGCGCCCCAGTGACCAGAAACGGAAATCATAAAAATAGGCCCCATAGTACAGAATCAGCAGAATCGGAATCACACCAATCCAGAAAATCCCCATCAGGACGGAACTGGAATAGATCATGTGGCCGTAGAGGACCTGGACAAACAGCAGTGGCGGCACGCCGAGGTTGATGGTGAACGCGATCAGCAACGGGATAATCTGTGCCAGACGATACGCCAGCCGCTGCCCGGCGTCCCCCCCTCGCCATTGCGCCCAGCCAGCGATCAGCAAGCTGCCGATTAAGCTGTTCATCACCAGCAGATGCAACGGGAAGGTGAGCAACAGTAAAAACTCAAAAATCCCCCGTGCAACCGGCAGAATATCCGGTGTCGGAATCAGAGAATTCATTGAACACCTTCCTTTCCTGCCCGCTCCAGGTAGGCAACCAAGGCATCAAGTTGCGCCTCACTGCCGCTAAAGTCCTCCATGCTGCTGTTGATCTGGCTCAATGTCAGCAGACCCTGACGAATCTGCTCGGGACTGAGCGCCGCGGCCCAATCAACCGTCAGCTGGGCATCATGGCACATGACACACTGATCATCCAGAAGCTGACGACCATCCAGCGTGGGCATGACAGGGTCCTGCGGTGCAAGCAGATAATCGGCCAGCTGCCGACGCTCCTGGGCGCTGCCGGCAAAATCTTTCATGGAACCATCAATCTGACTGAGGGTTGAAAGCCCCTGCTCGAGGCTCTCAACGGATTGTCCCTGGGCCCAGTCGAACACCAGCTGCGCAGCATGGCACATGGAACAGCTATGCTTTTCGAACAACACTTCTCCGGGGGATTGCACCCTCGGCGGAGCAAAAACCGGCGCTTCCTTGCCATGCAGCTCACCCACCAGGTAGGCCGCCAGTGCCTTGCGTTCCAGTTCAGTACCGACAAAAGGGGGCATAAAGGGACGTTTTTCGTGCATCGTAACCAGATAACTGACCATGCCGTTGAACGAAGCCGAAGCCGTACGCGGTCGGATGTCATTATTCACCCCGTCCAGGGTATGACAGGCGTAACACTGAAATTTGAATAGAAGTTGTCCGGCCTGCATCACATTATCCGGCGTCACCTCCGCAATGGGACTCCAGCGGCATGCCGCCAGAAACCCCTGATTCAATTGGGTGACATCGGTGACCGCAATCCCGTTGGAGTAGCGATAGTTGTTGATCACGTAGGGCCGGCGATCCGCCTCGCGAATCCACTCGAAAGCACTCAGCACCAGAAAACTGCAGACCGCTACCAGGATCGCAATACCCATGTTGTGCCATGACGGCTTCAGGAAGGTAAACAGGGTCACCAGCACACTGAAAACCAGGAGTCCGGCCGCCCCAACCAAAACGGAGTGCCGGATCGTTGGCGAGAGGGCAAACAGCGCCTGGGAGCCGGAGGGCAGCGCAGCGACATACCAGGCGCCGGCGACCAGAACGACCAGCAACGAAATCAGGCACCACTGAGAAGAATAGCGCGTCATACGCAGGCGAAAGGAGATCGAAGAGACTTTGGCCGTGGTAAAAAACGCGTAGACGCCCGCCAGCAGGGTCCCGAAAGCAAAACGGAACAGCAGCGAAGGCCAGAAGGTCGGATTGAAAAAGGCGGACCAGAAATTATGATTCTGCAGCCACTCGCCCGGTGTCAGCATGAAATCGATGATGCCGTTGATCAGAAACAGACTCATCCACGCCGCGACAAAATAGATCCATCCCACCGCCAGATGGGTGCGTTCGTCCAAACTGTCAAAACGGTAGTAATAGACCAGCAGGGCCACAATCTCGACCAGGAACCACACCCATTCCGCTGCCCAGCCGAATACGAAAGCATGAATCAGGTCCGACGTGGCGTCCGGCTGGATCAAGCCGATGGTAAACCAGATGCCAACACCGGTCACACCACCGTAAACCATGGACACGAGCATGAAGAACTTGGTGTGCTTCTTGAGAAACTCGAGCATCTCGAAGTCATTGGCACGCCGGGCGCGATGTTCGGTCGCCACCAGATAGAGCCCTCCTCCCACAGCAAAATGGGAGACGAACACATGGGTGACGGCAATCAGGACCATGAGCAAACCGCCACCTATTTCAGGAAGATACCATACCGGATAGTTCATAATACTCCTGTCACGATAAGTTCATGGGCCCTTGCCACCCGACAAAGAACCCCATTAATGACAAAAAAAGTTAGGAATGAAAAGATTATTCTCACAAAACATAAAACGCCCGGCAGAAGCTGCCGGGCGCAATAGGATCAACAGCCGCAGCCACAATTGTGGCAGACCTGGGCACTGTCTTGCGGCACAATGCTCTCGGGCGAGAAGGCGACACGCCGGACACCTCGCTTGATATCAGCCAGCAGATTGGCATCCTGACTGGCACCGACCACCTGACTGAGACAAAGGCTGCTGAAACCGTCTTCCAGAGAACGGATACGAATGCTGTTGAGCAGGTCGCCATAGCCGTTAATCCGCATGGTAATACAGCGCTCGAACTGATAGTCAAACGCGACGCCACACCCCTGCAACTCCTGATTCAGCCCGGAAAAAAAGGCCGGCAGGGCCTCCTCATCAAACGCATAACGCCAATCACCAGCAAACTGACGATCATAAAAGACAACGGTTATGGTTTTCATATTGATCCTTGTTGACTAAAAATTTTCCGGGGCAGCCTTACACCAAAAGCCTCGTGGTCGCAAAGTCGCCGATCAGCGCACGATCCAGTCCGTAGAACCGCAGCCCTCACGCAACACCTCAACCTGATCCTGCCGCAGGCTGATGACCGTAGAAGGATCACCATACAGCAGACCGCCATCGACAACCAGATCCAGCTGCTTTCCCCAATCCTCCTGAATCTGGCGAGGATCCTGATAGGTCTCATCGCCAGTCACATTGGCGCTGGTTGTCACCAGGGGATGTCCCAACTGTCGGACAATCTCCAGAGCGATCGGATTATCCGGGATTCGGACTCCCACGGTACGCTGCTTGGTCATCAGAAGTTCGGGAACTTCACGGGTGGCATCCAGCACGAAGGTGTACGGTCCGGGCAGATGCCGTTTCATAATCTTGAAGGCCTGATTACTGACCTGGGCATAACGGCTCACCTCAGACAGGTCACTACAGATAAAGGAAAACGGCTTGCGCGGATCGCGTTGCTTGATCTGATAAATCCGTTGCAAACTTTTCTTGTTGAAGATGTCACAGCCCAAACCGTAAATCGTATCCGTCGGGTAAGCAATGACCCCACCGCTGTTCAGGCAGTCGACCACCTGACGGATCAACCGGGGCTGCGGATTTTGTGGATGAATAGACAAAATCACAACAGATACCTCAGTCCTTCGATTTGGCGCAGGCTGGCATACACACGCTGGCGTTGCTGATCGTTGTGCAGATAGGCGACCACCGACACACACAGATAGCCGCCTTTGCAGCTGGTGCGCTGTTTAAAAGCATCGCGTGGAACCGTGACGACATCATTGACCGCCGCAACGACACGTTCGGCAAAACACTCTGCCGGGTCATTGGAACCAAACGCCTTGAAGAGATAATCGCAGGGGAACTCCTGCAAGGTTTGCTGCTCTGCCATATGTCAATTGTCCTTGTTTAGGCGCCTCAACTTCATCACTGATGACCGGTGTGACCAAAGCCGCCGTCATCGCGATCCGTGCTGTCCAGTGTGTCAACCTGGCGCCAGCATGCCTGAAGAACCGGGGCAATAATCATTTGTGCGATGCGTGCGCCCGGCTCGACGGCCACACTCTGCTGTCCATGGTTGATCAGGATGATCTGAATCTCGCCGCGATAATCGGCATCGATGGTTCCAGGACTATTCACCAGGGTCACCCCGTCGCGAATAGCCCAGCCGGAACGGGGCCGAATCTGAGCTTCGAAACCTTCGGGCAGGGAAATAGCCAGTCCGGTCGGGACCAGCGCCCGTTCGCCCGGCCCTAAAACCAGTACATCATCCAGCGCAGCACAGACATCCATACCAGCAGCCTGGGCTGTCATGTAGCGTGGCAACTGGGCAAGTGGATGAAGACACTTGATCGCCACATCGACCTGTTTCATCGACCGATCTCTCTTTCATAAACCAGATGCTCGCATGAATGGCCGCATCAGGATGCAAAAATCCGTATTGCAGAGCGGGTTACGACAACAGAGAAGCATTGTGCAATTTTTGCAAACGATCGTCAATATTTCCCACAGCACAGAGGACGGTCGCATCCGGTTGGACCAGATAAGAAGCCAACTGCTGGAGCTGGCGCACCGTAACTCGGCTTAACGCACGCAATACCTCATCCACCGTCACAAAGTGGCCATGGTAAAACTCACTTACCGCCAGTCGCTCCATCCGTGCATGGGCGCTATCCTGGGCCATACGCAAGCGGCCCTGAAGCTGACTGCAGGCTGCTGCCAGCTCATCTTCGTCAACATCGCCTGACTTCAACGCGGTCAACTCCTGACAGATCGCCTCAACAACCTGAACACCATGCTCCGGTGTTGTCGTTACACTGGCCACCATGGTTCCGGCATCGGCGTAGCAATTGAGATAGCTGTAGGTATGGTAAGCCCAGCCACACTGTTCACGGATATGCTGAAACAATCGTGAGCTCATTCCTCCGCCAAAAATGGCATTTAACAACAGGTTGGCAAAACGATTGGGGTGTGCCTGCGACAGGGCTGGAATACCGAGACACAGATGAAGCAGGGTATCATCCGTCGGTTTCATCGCTACCCCGCCCTGGTTGCGCGGCTCATCTCTTACCAGAACCGGGCTATAGGGGCTCAGACATTCCAGGGCGCTCTGAAGCAACGTAACAATGTGCCCATGGTCGATACAGCCGGCCACTGACACAATATGGCAGCAACTGCGATAATGCTCGTCAAGAAAACGCGTCACATCCGCCGTCTGAATACTCCGCAGCCCCTCCTCCGTCCCCAAAACCGGACGACCGAGACCATGATCACGCCAGCAGGTCTGCATGTAAAAATCATGAATATACTCATCGGCATTGTGCCGCAGAGCATGCAATTCCTGAAGGATGACAGCCCGCTCCTTCTCAACGGCCTGCGCATCAAACTCGGTCTCAAATAACAGCCGACTGAGCAGTGCAATCCCCTGCGGGACATTCTCCGGCAGTGTCTGGAGATAGAAGCACGAATAGTCCCGGCCAGTAAAACCGTTTAACGGACCACCAATCCGGTCAACTTCCTTCGCCGTCGCCAAAGAGGTCTTCAGGCCCCGACCCCGGAAAAGCAGATGCTCGATAAAATGGGTCATCCCACTTTCTTCCGGCCGCTCATGCCGCGATCCCCGACCGATAAAAAAGCCGATGCTGACGGTTTGGCTGTGAGGAATATCTTCCGTCAGAACCCTGACCCCGTTGTCGAGAACCGTCTTTTGTACCATCCACCCTCCCGAATAAAGAAAAACCAAAACGTCACCGACACGGCAACAAAAAAAGTCCCTGCCAAATTCTAACAAAAGATGGCAGGGACTCCAGAGGTTCAACGTTAAAAGCCGGAGGGCTCAGATTTTTTTATCCGCTGAAAGCATTACTCCTCGGACAGGGTCTGACCAAGGGCCTCCTTACGAGACAGCTTGATTTTGCCCTGACGATCGACGCCGATGCACTTAACCAGCACCTTATCCCCTTCGTTGAGGACATCCGTTACATTGCGCACGCGCTCCTCAGCCAGTTCACTGATATGAACCAGGCCATCCGTCCCGGCAAAAATTTCGACAAAGGCGCCAAAATCCATAACCTTCTTAACGGTGCCATTGTACAGCTTGCCAACTTCGGCTTCCTGGGTCAATTCACGGATCATACGCACAGCAAGTTTTGCTGCCGCACCGTCGGCCGAAGAGACGTTAATGCGGCCATCATCTTCGATATCGATCCCGCAACCCGTCGCTTCAATGATGCCGCGTACCGTCTTGCCACCGGAACCAATGACCGTACGCACCTGATCAGGCTTGACATATACGGTGGTAATGCGCGGCGCGTAGGGAGAAAGATCCTCTCGGGAAACCGAAATGGCCTCAGCCATTTTTTCCAGGATATGCAGGCGACCTTCGCGAGCCTGCGCCAGCGCTTTGTGCATGATGTCGCGTGTCACGCCACCGATTTTGATATCCATCTGCAATGCAGCGACACCATCACAGGTACCCGTGACTTTGAAATCCATATCACCCAGATGATCCTCGTCGCCCAGAATATCCGACAACACGGCCACGTCGTCACCTTCCTTGATCAGGCCCATGGCGATACCGGCTACCGGCTGCTTGACCGGCACACCGGCATCCATCAGTGCCATGGAGGCACCACAAACCGATGCCATGGATGAAGACCCGTTGGACTCGAGAATATCGGAAACGATCCGAATGGTGTAAGGGAACGCGTCAAACGTCGGCATAATCTTGGTGGCAGAACGCTCGGCAAGCATGCCATGACCGATCTCACGCCGTCCCGGGAACAGTCGCATGCTGGTCTCACCCACAGAGAACGGTGGGAAGTTGTAATGCAGCATGAACTTTTTGAATTCCATGCCCTGAATATTGTCCATGCGCTGCTCATCACTGGCGGTTCCCAGTGTGGCGGTGACCAGTGCCTGCGTTTCACCACGGGTAAACAGGGCGCTGCCATGCGCGCGCGGCAGCAATCCGACTTCACAGCTGATGGGACGGACGGTCTTCATATCGCGGCCATCGATCCGCACACCGTCCTCAATGATCATGCGGCGGACAACGCGCTTTTCGATCTTGCTCATAATGGTGTCGATTTCACCACCACGCTCCGGAAAGCTCTCAGCCAGCTGCTGCTGAACCTGAGCCCGGTTCTCTTTCATTGCCGCATAGCGCTCCTGTTTGGTGCGGATGCTCACAGCAGCGCGCACTCCCGCTTCGCCGGCAGCAACAACCTTCTCCTCCAGTTCAGCATCAATAGCCGGCAAGGAAAACTCACGTTTCACAACCCCGACCTGCTGCTGCAACTGCTCCTGCATGGTGATGAGCGGCTGGATAGACTCGTGACCAAAAAAGACGGCTTCGAGCATTTCATCTTCACTGATCAGATCGGCTTCACCTTCGACCATCATGATCGCATCACGTGAACCGGCAACGACAATATCCACGTCGCTCTGCTTCATCTGCTCAAGTGTCGGGTTGGCAACAAATGCACCCTCGACCCGTCCGACCCGAACTGCGGCAATCGGACCGGCAAACGGAATATCGGACACGGTCACAGCCGCAGACGCCGCAAGAACGGACAGAGTGTCAGGGTCATTGACGCAGTCGGCGGAAATAACCGTCGGGATAATCTGGGTTTCGTAGAGGTAGCCTTTGGGGAACAAAGGGCGCATGGGGCGGTCAATCAGCCGGCAGATCAGCGTCTCACGCTCCGAAGAACCCCGCTCGCGGCGGAAAAAGGATCCCGGAATTTTGCCACTGGCGTAAAACTTTTCCTGATAGTTTACGGTCAGGGGAAAGAAATCCTGTCCTTCGCGCATGGTTTTGGCCGACACAACAGTGCACAGGATTTTGGTTTCGCCGTATGTCACAACGGTTGCACCATCCGCCTGTCGAGCCATTTTACCGGTCTCAATCGTCAGCGGTTGGCCATTAAAATCAACTTCAATCTTCTGGTAACTCATATTCAATCTCCTGCGGATAGAGCCCCGGTTGAGGCTCAGTTCCCAACACAAAAAAAAAGGCTACAGGAGGTTGGCCTGAGACAGAACCCGACATCTGTCGGTCTCCCTCTCCGGACATCCTCCCAAGCCTGCCTTAAAACAAGCGGCAACCTTTCCCAGTGAAAGGTTGCCGCCAGGGACTAACGACGAATTCCCAAACGCTCAATCAGACCGCGGTAGCGCTCGACATCCTTGCTTTTCAGGTAGTCAAGCAGACGGCGACGCTGACCGACCAGCTTGAGCAGACCACGACGGGAATGGTGATCCTTCTTATGGGTACGGAAATGCTCAGTCAGGTAGGTAATCCGTTCGGTCAGCAATGCAACCTGAACTTCAGGGGAACCGGTATCACCTTCTTTTGACTGAAATTCCTTGATAATTTCCTGTTTTTTTTCTGTGGCCAGCACTTGTGGCATCTCCTTTCAAACTTAAAATCCCGGCAGTCCGGGCGATCGAGTGTAGATAGCGCAAGTACTTATCACATCTGAAATCAGCTGTAAAGACCATTCCTGCGCCAGTTCAGGGAGTTTCCGCTTCACCATAAAGCAGATCAGATCCCTTCCGGAAAAACTTTCAGCAACTTAAAATCCCCACGCTGTTCCCGTTGATGCAGTGTATCCGCTACCGCGATGGCCAACAGGTGGCCTGCAGCCGTCAGGAGCAGAGGTTCACCCTGCTGCGGCAACGCACCAGAAACCTGCTCCAACCGGGGCGGAATCCCCTCACGCAAACGGGATATTCCAGCTTCATCCACGTCAAGCCTGGGGTAACCGACAAAACCATCCAGGGGTGAGAGGAGGTTGAACGACCCCGCTTCCAACTGATCAAGCGAGATGAGCTGTGAGCTGTCAAAAAGACCACTGGAAAGACGGCGCAGCGCCGTCATGCAACCGCCACAGCCCAGCGCCTGACCGATATCGTGACACAGGGTCCGAATATAGGTTCCCTTCGAACAATGCACATCCAGCGTAACCTCTGCGCCATCAATAGAGAGGAGATCAATGGCGTGAATCGTAATGCGGCGCTTCTGACGTTCGACTTCTTCACCACGACGCGCCAGCCGATAGAGCGGCACGCCGTTTTTCTTCAACGCGGAAAACATCGGCGGAACCTGATCAATCTCACCAACAAAACGCTGGCACACGGTTTCCAGCTGACCAAGGCTAAAATCCGGCACGGAGTGTTCTGCAACCACTTCGCCCGTAATGTCCTGGGAATCGGTGACCAGGCCAAAGCGCAACGTTGTCCGGTAGCGCTTGTCCTCAGCCATCAGATACTCAACCAGACGTGTCGCCTGACCGACAGCGACCAGCAACAACCCTGTCGCGAGGGGATCCAGCGTACCGGCATGACCGACCCGACGAATTTTACACGCGCGACGAACCTTCTGGACCACGGCGTGGGACGTAATCCCCTGCGGTTTATCAATCAGCAGAAAACCGTTCACAGTTGAAAAGGACTCACGGGACCATCAGGACAGCAGGGATTGAAGACGGGAAAAGACAAATTGCTGCACATCCAACAACGAGCCAACCAGCTCAACACCAGCAGCGTTATGGTGGCCACCACCACCGAGTTCACGAGCCAAAGCCCCAACATCAACCCGCCCCTTGGAGCGCATGCCAAGCTTGAAACGCTCGGGCGCGAGCTGACGAAAGAACAGCGCAACCTCCACGCCATGAATCGAGCGGGGATAGTTGACAAAACTGTCTGCGTACTCAGCCCCGACCCCAATCTGGTCAAACATCTGTGTTGTCGTGGTCACAGCCGCAATCCGACCACACTCAGAGACTTTAAGAGTCGCCAGCGTCAAGGCCAGCAGCTGCAACCTCTCAGCTTCCTGACTTTCATACAGACCACCGGCGATCTCCCACGGATCAACCCCACAGGCAACCATCTCCCCGGCAATGGCAAAAGCTTCCGGATTGGCACTGCTGTAGCGAAAGGATCCGGTATCCGAAAGAATCGCGGTATAGATACACTCGGCCACCGGTTGACTGATGGGATGGCCCGCCGCCTTCAACACCCGGTAAATCATCGCACCGGTCGCACTGGCCTCATCATCAACCAGATAAAGATCACCGAAATCTTCCGAACAGGGGTGATGATCGATATTGACCAACAGGTCACAGCGCTCCCGCGCATCCACGCGGGCACGGCGAATCTCGCCGGCATCAAGAATCACGCCGACATCAAAACGCTGGTCTGAGGCCAAACAGCTGACGACTCGCTCCGAACCGGGAAGAAAACGCAGCTTCTCAGGGACACCATCGACATTATACGCGACAGCATCTTTGCCCATCTCCCGCAGAGCATTGGCCAGAGCCAGTGTCGAAGCCAGTGCATCGCCATCAGGCCCTTCGTGGGCAGCGATCAGAAACGTCTTCCCCGTTTTTAGTGCGTCAACGGTTTTATTCAGTGCCGTCATTCTGATGAATCTCTTTCAGTAACTGCTCAATATGACAACCATATTCAATCGAGGTGTCATAACGGAAAGCCAAATCGGGAATATGGCGCAGTTTTAACCGCTTTCCCAACTCCCGGCGCAAAAAAGAAACCGCGCTTTCGAGCCCCAGCTGCGTCTCCCTGCGTTTCTCTTCAGCGTCTTCGTCTGTCGCCATCACCGTGTAATAGACCCGTGCCAGACTCAGATCGGTCGTGACATCGACAGAGTTGATGGTAACAAAACCGACACGCGGATCGCGTAACCCTCGCAAAAACAGGTCAGCCAGCTCTTTCTGAATCTGTTCGCCTACCCGCTGGGCACGCTGACTCGACATGGGGAACTCCTTCTACAGCTCGGTTTTAGTTTCTTCCATCTCGTAGGCTTCAATCACGTCACCCACTTTGATGTCATTGTACTTTTCAAGGCCGATACCACATTCATAACCGGTAGCGACTTCTTTGGCGTCATCCTTGAAGCGCTTGAGAGAGCTGAGGGCACCCTCCCAGACCACAATGTTATCACGGACCAGGCGCACTTGGGCGTGGCGGTGAACCTTGCCCTCCGTCACCATACAACCGGCAATGGTGCCAACTTTGGAGACATTGAACGTCTCCCGAACCTCAACGCGGCCCAGATGTTTTTCGCGCAGCGTCGGGGCAAGAAGGCCTTCCATCGCGTCCTTGATGTCTGCCACAGCGTCGTAGATAATGCTGTAAAGACGGATATCAACGCCTTCCTTCTCGGCCAGCATTGCAGCTTTCGGTTCGGGGCGGACACTGAACCCGATAATAATCGCATCGGATGCCGTCGCCAGCGATACGTCGCTTTCGGTGATCCCACCTACGGCAGTATGAACAATAGTCAGACGACAGGTACCCGTCGAAAGCTTGACCAGGGCATCTTTAACGGCTTCCACGGAGCCCTGTACGTCAGCCTTGACGATAACTTTGAGCTCCTCGACATTGCCTTCCTTGATCCGGGCATACAGCTGGTCCAGCGACAGCTTGCTGCTCTTGGCCATCTCGGCTTCACGGACCTTCTGTTGACGATGCATCGCCACTTCCTTGGCCAGCTTTTCAGTCTCCAGGGCATGGAGGTTATCACCAGCTTCGGGCACGCCCTGCAATCCGGTTACTTCTACAGGGATGGAAGGGCCAGCCGATTTGACCTGCTCACCACGATCATTGATCATCGTCCGCACGCGACCATAATGCAGACCGGCAACGATGGCATCTCCCACATTCAGGGTACCATCCTGAACCAGGACGGTCGCTACGGCGCCACGACCCTTGTCCAGCCGGGCCTCGACAATCGTACCGCGACCGCGCCGGGATGGATCAGCGCGCAGCTCGAGAACCTCCGCCTGAAGCAGGATCATTTCGAGCAGTTGGTCAAGGTTGATATGTTTTTTCGCCGAAACCTCAACGAAAATCGTATCGCCCCCCCACTCTTCCGGCACCATCTGAAACTCGGTCAACTCCTGCTTAACACGCTCAGGATTGGCACCCGGCTTGTCAATCTTGTTGACGGCCACAATAATGGGAACACCGGCCGCTTTGGCATGATTGATCGCCTCTTTGGTCTGAGGCATCACGCCATCGTCGGCTGCGACCACCAGGACAACGATATCCGTGACCTGAGCACCACGGGAACGCATGGCGGTAAAAGCCTCGTGACCCGGAGTATCGAGGAAAGAAATGGTTTTGTCGTTGATTTTAACGTCATAGGCACCAATGTGCTGGGTAATCCCGCCGGCCTCACCTTCCGCAATTTTGGCACTGCGAATGGCATCAAGCAAACTGGTTTTACCGTGGTCAACGTGGCCCATAATGGTCACGACAGGCGGGCGAACAGTCAGATTGCCGCTTTCTTCCTGTTCAGCCACCGGCAGAACATCCTCTCCAAGAACACTGACCTCGTCGAACGCCACATTTTCAACTTCGTAGTTGAAGTCGGCGGCAAGAATCGCGGCGGTTTCAAAATCAAGAGAATGGTTGATTGTCACCATCGAACCCTGACGCATCAGTTCGCGAATCAGATCGTTGGCCTTGACCCCCATCCGCTTGGCCAATTCGCCGACACTGATCACATCCGTAATACGGATCTTGCGCTTAATCGCCTTGGGTACGGTAATTTCAGTCTGACGCGTCACCTTCTGCGCTTTTTTTCCTTTGCGCAGCTTGCCACCATGCTCCGGCTCAAACACCTCCATCCGGTCACGGCGACGTCCTCTCAGCTGGCTATCCGTCGCGCTGTAGTCACTACCACGACCCTTTTTCTTTTTGTTGCGAACCCTCTGGTCGCGCCCCTTCTCATCAACAGGCTCATCTCCCGCCACAGGCAGCTTCGGCAAGCTCGGACCGCCAGGCCCGCCACTTCGCTCACCAGCCTGAGGTTTCGGCCGGGCACCGCCCGGTGCACCGCCGGGCTTGAAAGGTCCACCGGGAGCACCGCCGGGCTTATAGGAGCCACCGGGGGCACCACCAGGTTTAAACGACCCCCCAGGGCCACCGGACGGCTTATGCGCCGGCCGTGGAGCACCTTTAGCTCCGGGTTCGGGACGCAGGGCGGACTGTGGCAACTGAACGCGGCCGAGGATCTTGGCACCCCCCTTCGACGGCTGACCAGCTGCCTGCTTCTGTTCCGCAGGTGTGACGATTGTTGCCGTGTGCCGGGTCGGGCGCTTCTGCGGTTCGGCCGTGATAATAACCTCTTTCACCCGGGCAGGTTTCTGCGTCGGTTCAACCTTCGCTTTCGCTGCGACCTCTTCTTCTGAAGGCATCTTCACGGCAGGAGTCGGCTCAACAGCGACAGGCTCATTCTTCGTGTCAACCGAAACAACAGGTTCTACCGGTAGAACCTGCTTTTCAACAACCTCGACAACAGGAGAGACAACAGGCTCAGGCTGAGCAACGGGCTCGGCGACAACCGGAGTGGATTGTTGCTTTTCCTCTGCCACCGGCAATTCTTTTTCAGTCGCTACTTCAACCGGAGCTGCTTTGCGGCGACGACGAATCAGGCCAGTGCTGATACGCTCTTCATCAAACGTCACCTTCTCTTCCGGCTCAGACTGCTCACCTGCCGGGGCCAATGCTTTCAGGACCTCTTCATCCACGACACTCATATGACTCTTCGCTTCCACACCTTTGTCATGAAGGCGCTCCAACAGATCCTTGTTTTCAAGGCCCATGCGTTGTGCCAGTTCATAAATCCGTATTTTACCCATCAGCCTTCCCCTATTACATCTTTATAACGTCGTAACTCATATTCCAGCGTCTGCGCAAGTGCGCTTTTTTTCAACGCCAACGCACTGCGCTCTCCTTTTCCGAGCGCGCTGGACAGATATTCTTTACTCAAGGCCGCCAAAACCCGGACACCCTGACGCTGGGCCTGCTTGCTCAGACGCTGCGACATTGAAGGTGCCATGTCATCAGCAACCAGCAGCCAGGCCAGTTCTTCGGGATGCCTGAGCGACGCCTCGATGCTCTGGTGGCCGCTAACCGCCTTGCCCGACTTGCGGGCCATGCCAATCAGACCAAGAATCCGTTGCAGCAGCGCCTGTTCAATCTGATGAACCAGATTCTTGGCATCATGAACAGGACAGGGTCGCTTGAATGCGCGACTAAAGGCTCCCCGCTTCACGGCCTGTTCAACACAGCTTCTCTTGAGGCAGGTATAAGCACCACGTCCCGGCAGCTTATGGCGATAATCGACCAGCAGGGAACCATCCGGAGCGCACACGTAGCGCACCAGAGTCTGTGGATCGGCCGGCTGCCGGCAACCGACACAGGTCCGCTCAGGGCGGGAATGATCCGCTGGTGTTTCGTTCTCTCCGGAAACACTCACTAAGACTGCTGTTCCTCGTCAATCACCATATCGGCGGACGGTTCCGGCAAACAATCTGCCTCCTCCGAACTTTCCTCACCGGGAGCTTCGTCCGTCAGGCCTTCTTTTTCGATCTCCGCCGCACGGGTTTCACTCTTGATGTCAATCTTCCAGCCGATCAGTCGTGCCGCCAGGCGCACATTCTGGCCTTTTTTGCCGATGGCCAATGACAGCTGGTCATCCGGAACAATGATTTCCATGGCCTGTTCTTCGTTGTCAACATAAACCCGCGCCACATCGGCCGGTGCCAGTGCAGCGCAGGCAAAGCGGGCCATATCCGGCGTCCAGGGAATGATGTCAATCTTCTCGCCACGCAACTCGGAGACCACATTCTGTACCCGTGAGCCACGCATACCGACGCACGCCCCGACGGGATCAACATCGGGATCGTGGGAGACCACTGCAATCTTGGCCCGGCTGCCCGGCTCACGCGAGCAGGAAACGATATCGACAATACCTTCGGCGATTTCGGGCACTTCAGTCCGAAACAGCTCAATGACCAGATTGGGATGGGTGCGCGACAGAATAATCTGCGGCCCTTTCGGCGACATGCGCACATCGGAAATATAGGCCCGCACACGGTCGGACTGGCGGTAGTTCTCGCGCGGCACCTGCTCCCGATGGGGCAACAGCGCCTCGGCGCGACCGAGATCGACAATCAGGTCACCGCGCTCATAGCGACGGACGATACCGTTGACCAGCTCACCAACACGGTCCTTGAACTCGTTGTAAATGCCTTCCCGCTCGGCCTCACGCACCTTCTGGATGATAACCTGCTTGGCCGTCTGGGCGGCGATACGGCTGAAACTGCCCGACTCCATCTTCATGCCCAGCGAGTCACCGCATTCCACATCCGGATCGATCTCACGTGCCTCGTCGAGATCGATTTCCTTGTAGGAATCCTGTACTTCATCAACAACGGTCACGAACTCGAACAGCTCAACCTCGCCGCGTTCGGTGTTGTAGTGGGCTTCAAGATCACGGGTATTACGGAATTTCTTGTTAGCAGCAGAGAGGACCGCCGACTCCAGCGCCTCGACCAGCACGGCACGATCAACACCCTTATCCTTGACAACCTGATCGATGACGTGGTTGAGATTGACAACCATTCCTGTTCTCCTCTATTTGTCGGTCCGGCAACGCGGCGCCGCCTCGACCCTGGAATAGCCGTGGATCACAGACCCACAGAAAACTTTTATTTTTTCGCTTAAAAGCGTTTAAAATTCCGGTTCCAGATGAACCTGCTCAAGCTCATCCAGGGGCAGTGAAATCACGCCACCTTTGCGATCCGTCTGCTCAATCCGTACCAGACCATCTTCCAGGCCGAGCAACTGACCGACAAAGGTCTTCCGCCGATGCCCGCGGCCATCAGGATCAAGCAACTCCTTCGCCTTGATTTTGACCAACTCCCCTTTGAAGCGCTCAAAATCTGAAGGCTTCTTTAATGGCCGATCCAGCCCCGGAGAGGACACTTCAAGTCGGTAGGCGACTGGAATCACTTCTTCCACATCGAGAATCATACTGACTTCCCGGCTGAACTCCGCACAGTCATCGAGAGTAACACCACCCTCTTTATCAACAAAAAGCCGCAAAAACCACTCGCGCCCATGCTGACGGTACTCCAGGTCGACCAGTTCCAGACCCAGCTCATCCAGTATCGGCTGCGTCAGACGTGTCACCTTTTCTATGATCGATGAATGATCCATCGTAACCCATCCAGATCCAAAATGTTCCGGCCAAAAATAAAAAAAGTGAGCGACAAGCTCACTTCCCATTCAGCATGAAAAGATAAAACCGTTATTTTCTAGCACACAGCCGCATTCAGCACAAGAGAAAAACACAGAAAGCCTCTTTATCTCTTCGGTTACACCACGCTTCGCCGCCGCAGCAGGGCGACCGCTTCGGTATGGTGTGTCTGGGGGAACAGATCGACCGCGCCGATACGTTCCAGCTGGTAAGCCCGTCCCAACAACGGCTTTAGATCACGCAGCAGCGTCTGCTGATCACAGGAGACATAGACAATCCGCTGCGGCAACGCCTCCAGCAGCGGGCCAACAGCCTCCCAGGCGCCGGTGCGCGGCGGATCAAGCACAACCAGATCCAGGGGCTCTCGCCAACCGGCAAGAAAATCAGCCGCGGGCTGGACATGGAACTCGGCCGTCAACCCGGCCTGACGGGCATTGTCACGCGCCTGCGCGATGGAGGGCGCATAATCCTCCACCCCGATCACCCGTGCCGCGCGCCGCGCCAGCGGCAGGGAGAAATTCCCCATCCCGCAGTAGAGATCAAGGACCTTCTCCTGCTCTGTGACTGCCGCCCAGTCGAGAACACGGCGAACCAGTTCACGATTCTGCGCCAGATTGATCTGAGCGAAACCACCGGGTCCATAATGCAAAGCCAAGGGAGGATCATCCACCTGGATGGTCAACAGCTCACCACCCTGCACGCAACGTAGCTGCTGCTTGCGGCCGGACTGCACCAGCACTGCCGCCTTGAGCCCTGATACGCGCCGACCAAGCCAGCCGCAGAACCTGTCCGTGACGTCTCCACGGTAGTGAATCACCAGCCGCACCGCCCTATCATCCCCCGTCGCCAGATCGATCTGCGGCACCTGATCGGCGTAATCCGAGCCGGCAAACAGCTGCCGCAGAGGACCAAGCAGGGCATTGAGCGACGGCGCCAGAATCGGGCAATGATCGACCTGGACCACATAATGGGTACCACGCCGGTAAAAGCCCAAAGCGAAGGCCCCATGCGCGGCATGGCACTTCATCTGGACCCGGCTGCGATAGCCAAAGGGCTCGTCGGCAACCCGCAGCGCAACCATGCGCTCGATGACCTCCTCACCCAGTTGATGGGCGCAGGACTGCTCGAAAAGGCGCTGTTTCCAGTCACACTGGTCCGAATAGCTCAGCATCTGCCAGTCACAGCCCCCACAATCACCAAAATGGGAACAGGCAGGAACAATCCGCTGCGGTGAGGATGTCAGGAGTTCAACCAGATCGGCCTTGCGGTAACGTTTCTTCTCCTGCACCGTCCGGCAGCGAACATGATCGCCGGGAATGGCGCCCGCCACGAAGACGGCCTTGCCATCTTCACCATGGCCCAGCCCGCTACCCCCATGAACCAAGGTTGTGATCTCGACGGATTCAACCATTTGCATCAAGCTTTCTGATCAATTGCGCAGCAACCGCAGCCCCTGACGACGCTGCGTAGCGAGAAAACGTTGCGCAAAATCGGGTCGCGCAAGATACGGCAACAACTGCTGACGAAAGTTTTCCAGCAACTGCTGACGCACTGCGTCCACTTCGGCCCCGGGAACGGCCATTTTTTCCAGTGCCTTAAAATCATAGGCGCGTTCATAGCCATTTTCCGCCAGACGGATGCGCACCTCGATTTTAACGCGATGGTAATCACCATAATACCGATTGGTTGTGTCCTCGAATGCCAGCCGGACCCCGTTTTCCAGTTGCTGCGGATTCAGTTGCGTCATGTGTTCCACCTAGTTTTCCTGAGTTGGGGCGTTGTCAGCCAGACCACATTCGTCGGCCAGCCAGTCGATACGACTCCACAAACCATGAAGGATGCGAACATCCCGCTCACTCAGACCGTTTTTTCCCAGCATCCGGCGATAGCTGCGCAGAATATGGTCCGGATTTTGCCGGTCCAGATAATCGATCCGGCTCAGGGTCGAGCGCATGTGCTGAAACATGGACTCGACCTGCTCATTACGCGCCGGTTTGGGTCCCGCGGCCTTTTTGCCACACTGACGGGCAACGGCGCGCGAGGTTTCATACAGGCACAGGGAAACGGCCTGAGCCAGATTCATTGACGGCAAGGCATCGCAGGTGGGGATGGTCAGCAGACGCTGACACAGGTCGAGTTCCTCGGTCAGCAGCCCCCGGTCCTCGCGACCGAAGACCAGGGCCGTTTTCACCTCGCCCGCCAGCTCGACCAGCAACTCGCCCGCCTCATCAGGATGAACAAAATCTTCCCGATAGCGGCCAAAACGGCGCGTGGTTCCCAGAGCGTAGCGGCAGTCCGACAGGGCCTCGGCCAGGCTGCCATAGACCGTCGCGGCTTCGAGCAGCGCCGAAGCCTTCACCGCCATCCTCCGCGCTTCATCACACAGATGATCGGTTTGCGGATTAACCAGGCGCAGATCACAAAAGCCGAAATTGCCCATGGCCCGGCACACGGAACCGATATTCAGCGGCCCCTGGGGTTCCACCAGCACCACGGCAATGCCAGCCGTCAAGCCCCTTTGCCCGCTGCTCTTCGTCATCAACTCAGACATAGTCTCCCACCCGCCCCTGAACCAGAGTCGCACCGACCACTGCGGCCGTCTCCGTGCGCAGGATGCGCGGTCCAACCTGAACCGGCACCGCCCCACGCTGCTGCGCAGCGAGGACTTCCTGCTCCTCAAAACCGCCTTCAGGACCGACCAGCAGCGCGACCCGCTGTGGCCGGCTGTGGCCGAGCCCTTCGCCGAAAGACCAGCGCATACCCTTTTCCGCCAGGAGCAGTTTGACATCCCAGTCCGCCAGCTCCTCCAGCACCTCCTGCCAGCTGCGCACCTCATCCAGCTGCGGCAACAGTGCCCGGCGACACTGGCGTGCCGCCCGCAGAATGACATCGGGCCAGCGATGGGATTTACGTTGTCCCGCGTCGCGCTGTTCCAGCGTGGTGGAACGGGCGCAGGTGAAAGGGACAATGCGCACCACGCCGATCTCCGTCAGCTTCTGGACGATCCATTCAAAGCGCTCCTTCTCGGGCAGGGCCTGATAGACACAGATTTCGACGGGCGACTCTGGATTTTCGATGGCCTCGAAGGGCACGATGCGCGCCTCATCCTGTTGCCAGAAGCTCAGGCGGGCACGGAAAAAATTCTGCTGGTCATCCTGCACCGTCAGGATTTCGCCGCAACGGGCCTGCCACAAGGCTAGCGCCTGGCAACCGTCCACAGACAATACCGCTTCCTGCTCCAGCTTGAGATGGCCCGGACAGCGAATCAGCGTTTCGTTGCGCTGGTCATTCATCGCCAGTCTCCAACGGGTGAGCTTCCCGCATGGTTGGCTGGCAGCCCAATTCCCGCCACAGCTTGAAACGTTCGCGAGCCGCCGCCCGTCGCTTGTCATCCCAGGTTTCGGCAAAATCAACCACATGACGGAAGCGGCGGCTGAAATCCAGGGCACAGGGCGCACCGGCAATCAATACCGTGGCGCCATTGCTGTTACGGGCCTCAGTACAGATGGTAATCGGCTCATCATAGCACTCCACCGCGCCGTTGTCCCAGACGTGGGGCAGAAACGAGCCCCTGTCCCAGGTCCACATATAGCGGTCGAGGGCCATGGCCTGCTCGGCGTCCTCCACCCGAATCAGCACCCGGTGTTTCTGACCGAAAAACTGCTGCGCCAGCTGACACAGGACCTTGGCTTTCTCCGCACGCTCCAGCCGGACGAACTCAACAACAGGCTGCATGGGATCTTCTATCCTTCTCCGCCCGACACCAGGTCAGGCAGCATCTACTGCTCCATAAAAAATAAAAAAGCCGGAAAATCCGGCCTTTTTATCATAACAAGATATCATCCGTCCAGCAGGACGACAGAAGCCCTCGGGTTGAAAACAGGGGACTGAACCAGAGAGCCGTCTCCAGCCTCAGGCCAGTGCCTGACGGCAGAAAGTAGCACCACGTTCCAGAGCTTCATAATTCAACGGCAGGAAGCGATGATTGCGTTCAGGCAGGACATACTTGAGGGCTTCCTTGACGCTGTCCATAGCGACCACCTTGCTGTGTTCGAGGTACGCCCCGAGCACAATCATGTTAACCAGACGCGCGTCACCCACCTGCAGTGCCATCTCATTGGCCGGGATGCAAACCTTCTTCAGGTCGTCACGCGAACTGCCGTCATCCTCAACCAGAGAGCTGTTGATCAGGGCAAAACCGCCCGGCCGGACCCGGCTGTAGTATTTTTCCATGGACAGGGGGTTAAGCAGCAGCGCAGCCTCGGGGGCACCGACAACCGGTGAACCCACGTCGCCATCGGCCATCACCACGGTGCAGGTGGCGGCACCGCCACGCTTTTCGACCCCGTAAGCCGGAAAATAGGAAGCATTGTTCCCTTCCAGAATGGTCGCATAGGCCAGCAGGTTGCCGATCAGCAAGACACCCTGGCCACCGAAGCCCGCCATAAACACATCATGATTCATCGTCTCTATTCCTCCATGCAGGTGCAGCCTGCACGTTACACTCTCGTTCCGGTCCCAACGGCTTCAAGTTGCCGGTTATCCCTTGTACTCGCCCAGCGGAAAGTAAGGGATCATCTCATTGCCTACCCGCTCATTGGCCTGCAGCGGGCTCATGCCCCAGTTAGTAGGACAGGCCGCCAGTACCTCGACAAAAGCAAACCCCTTGCCGTCGAGCTGCGTCTGGAAGGCCCTGCGGATCACCTTGGCAGCCTGCAACACGTGTTTAGGGGTGTCGACGGCCACACGCGCCGAATAGGCCACCCCTTCCAGCCCAGACAGCAGTTCCGCCATCTTGATCGGATAGCCAGCCTTGGTCACGTCCCGGCCATAAGGCGTCGTCGAGGTGGTCTGCCCCGGCATGGTGGTCGGCGCCATCTGACCGCCGGTCATGCCGTAGGTGGTGTTGTTGACAAAAATCACGGTCAGGTGTTCGCCACGGTTGGCGGCATGGATGATCTCACTGGTGCCGATGGCGGCCAGATCACCGTCGCCCTGATAGGTAAAAACAGGCCGGTTCGGGTGAACGCGTTTAGCGCCGGTCGCCACGGCCGGTGCCCGACCATGCGGCGCCTCAATGACATCGATATCGAAATAGCCATAGAGAAACACGCTGCAACCGACAGATGCCACACCGATGGTCTGATCCTTGATGCCGAAGTGATCCATGGCCTCAGCCACCAGGCGATGGGTGGTGCCGTGCTGGCAGCCGGGGCAGAAGTGGGTCTGAACATCCTTGAGGGATTCCGGACGGGAAAATACCTTTTTCATCTCTGTGGTCATAATCAAGCCTCGTAGCGGGAACGGATCTGGGCCAGGAATTCCTCGGGCGTCGGCAGGGAGCCGGCACCGGGAGGACGGCCGTAAAAGTCGACCTCGATACCAGGAACCGCCAGTCGCACGTCATCCACCATCTGACCGTTGTTCAGTTCAAAACACAGGATCCGTTGCCCCTGTTGGGTCGCCTGCCGGTAGGCGGCTTTCGGAAAGGGGAACAGGCTGATGGGCCGCAGCAGACCGACCTTCATCCCCTCTTCACGCGCCAGCCGCACCGCGGTCTTGGCAATACGGGCGGTGCTGCCATAGGCGGTAACGATCAGTTGAGCATCGGCCAGGGCCACCGTTTCATAGCGCACCTCTTTTTCCTGCATCACCGCATACTTGGCGTGCAGCTTGTTGTTGTGCGCCTCCAGTTCACCGTCCCCCAGATAGAGCGACTTGACGATCTTCTGCTCACCGGCCCGGCCTTCACCGATCAGGGCCCAGTTCTTTGGTTCCAGATCCGCCGGCGCCGTATAGGGATGCGGTTGCAGCGCCTCCTTCATCTGGCCGATGACGGCATCCGCCAGGATCATCGCCGGCACCCGGTAGCGGTCCGAAAGGTCAAAAGCCAGCATGGTCAGATCGTACATCTCCTGCACCGAGGCTGGGGCCAGAACAATGATATGGTAACCACCGTGTCCGCCGCCTTTGGTGGCCTGGAAATAATCGGCCTGGGACGCGTCGATACCGCCGAGGCCGGGGCCGCTGCGACAGATATTGACGATCAGGCCCGGGCATTCGCTGCCCGCCATGTAGGAGACGCCCTCCTGCTTGAGGGAAATACCCGGGCTCGATGACGAGGTCATGGCCCGTGCCCCGCAGGCGCTGGCGCCGAGCAGCATATTGATGGAAGCGATTTCGCTTTCGGCCTGAATAAATTCCCCGCCCAGCTTAGGCAATTCGCGCGAGATGTACTCGGGAATATCGCTCTGCGGGGTGATGGGATAGCCGAAGTAGTAGCGGCAGCCGGCTTCCAGGGCGCCCATGGCCACCGCTTCATTGCCTTTAACAAACAATCGTTTAGTCACCTGTTCCTCCATTGCGAAGAGCGTACGCAGCCGCCCCGGTTAAACGCCGCGATAGACCTCGATGGCGACGTCAGGACAGACCTGCGCACACAGGGTGCAGCCAGTGCAGCGCTCCAGATCTTCGAGACTGATCACGGCGGGCAGAAACCCCTGCCGGTTGAGCTCAGTACTCATCTTGATCAGCCCCTGGGGACAGGCCACGGTGCACAGGGCACAGCCCTTGCAACGCAACTCGTTGATAACAATCTTGTTCTTTGCCACGTCGTCATTCCTTATTTTGGGTGCCAGCCAGCACAGGGTTCACTCTTAAAAATCTCGTCGCGTCAAACGTCCACGACAGGATTTTCGACTGTATCAAAACTGCCGGATCAGCGTCAAACTGAATTAACCTTAAAAATATCTCCTGAAATCCTCTTATTGAGCAGATAAAATCGGGGCATTCTCAAGCGAACTACGCAAAGACAGCAAGACCTGCTATGCTGAAGCCCGTTTAATCCGCACCCGATCCCAGCACCTAGGAGTCATCGCCGCCGTATGCGCATCCTCCACCTACTTAGCCAAATCCCCTCAGCCACCGGCAGTGGTATCTACCTGCAGGCCGCCATGCGCCATGCCGCGCGCCGTGGCCACCAGAACCTGCTGCTGGCCGGGGTGCCGATGGACTTCGGGGCGGGACGCCATAGCGACCAGCTGGCGTGCGAGGGCTGCCATTTCGTCCGGTTTGGTGACAGCGACGCCCAGAAAAACTGGCCCAGCCTGCCCCATTCCGTGGTCGGCATGAGCGATGTCATGCCTTACCCAAGCAGCCGCTTCTGCGATCTGACACCGCAGCAGGTCGATCAGTATGAAGCCTGCTTTACCGACCATCTGTGCAAGGCCGTGGAAAAATGGCAACCCGAGCTGATCCACTCCCACCACCTGTGGCTGCTCACGTCACTGGCCGGCCAGCTGTTCCCCGAGTTGCCCCTGGTCGTCAGCTGCCACGGCACGGACCTGCGTCAGTTCCGTTCCTGCCCGCAGCTGCAACAGCGAGCTCTCCGCGGCAGCCGCCACATCAACCGCGTCTATGCCCTGCATCCGCAACAAATCCCGGAGATTGAGACCCTGTACGGCATTGAGTCGACCCGCATTGATCTGGTCGGCTCCGGCTATAACGAGCATCTGTTTTATCCCTACCCAACCACCCGGCCGCAACAAACGATCCAGCTGGTCTATGCTGGCAAGCTCAGTCGGGCAAAGGGGTTACCCTGGCTACTCAAAGCGTTGCTCGAAAACGACGACCCGCAGTGGCAGCTCCATCTGGCAGGGGATGGACAGGGGAAAGAGAAAGAAGAAATTCTGCAGCTGGCCGCGCAGCGCCCGAACCAGATCCGTTTACACGGTCTGATCAGCCAGAAACAGCTGGCCAATCTGCTGCGCAGCAGCCACCTGTGCCTGTTGCCATCTTTCTATGAAGGGCTGCCGCTGATCCTGCTCGAAGCCCTGGCCTGCGGCTGCCGCCTGCTGACAACCGAGCTGCCAGGAGCCCAGCAGCTGTTTGCCGATATTCGCCACGACTGGATCGAGCACGTTCCGCTTCCGCCCATGCAGGGCATCGACGTGCCAACGCCAGAAGGGGAAGGGATTTTTATTCGCTCCCTGAAACAGGGGATTCAACGACAGTTTCAATCCATCCGCCGCCCGGCAGATACCGACAGCATGCACATGCCCGACAGCGTCGCCCGCATCCTCCATCAGTATAGCTGGGAAGCGACGGTCGCCCGCATGGAACAGGGCTATGAGCACGCCTGGCAAGAACAACGCGCGCAAAAACAGGGTCGGAACTGAAACAGGAAAATCAGCAGAAGGTCACGGCAACGGCCGACATGTCGTCATGACATTTGAACCGCGGATAGAGGCGGCACTGGGGGTCACGGCCTTCCAGCAAACGGACCCACTGAGCGACGGCCTCCAGCCCGTGATCGAGATAGAGTGCGACCAGACGGGAAAAATCGAGCTCGCCCCCACGACTCTCTGGGGGAAAAAAGCCGTCGCTGAACGCCAGCACATGACGAAGCCCTTGCAACGGGGTGCGGCCGTGGTGCAAAAAAGCCTCGGCCTCGGGGGCGCCACTGAGCACGCCATAATGGCGATTCATGCCCAGGCGCACCCGTTCAATCACCGGTCGCAAACGTTCCAGGGCCTGCTCCAGACTTTCATCAGGCTGCAGCCACCAGTGGGCAAAGGTTTCAGCGTCGTGGTTGTGGTACGGGGTGAGAAGTTCATGGCGGCCATGGTCATCGATGGCCAGAATCAGGCAGTCGCCGGTCTGAACCCATTCAAGCAAGCCGGCGCGCAGGCGAAACACCGCTGCGCTGGTGCTCCAGCATTGCAGTTTGTCCGCGGGATCGACGGCGTGGCGCTCCATGGCCTCACCAATGCGTTCGTTAGCCAGCTTGGCCAACCCAAGCAGATCCTCATCCTGCCCGCCGGCAAATTCCTGACAGGCCAGTTCCGCCGCCCACCAGGCACCGCTTTTGTCATCATAATAGCGGGAAACCAGACTTGAAGCGCCATCGAAAACGCCGAAGAGATTCGGTGTCACCAGCACCCGGTCTTCATTGAAACGACCGGAGCCCTGCTGAAGCAGATGCTCGACATGAAATGGCGGCAGAGATGCCATATGGAAGGCGGCAGAATTCATGGTCACAGTCTAAGATAAAGCCACCCCATTTGTCGCATCGAAAATCATAATAGACAAAAGACAAAAGATCAGCTTAAACGATAGCCTGCGGCGTCACGAGACGGATGTCCTGGCCTCCAAGGCCTGAACGCGCTGATAAAGGCTGGGATGGGAATAGTGGAAGAAGACATAAGCCGGGTGGGGTGTCAGATTGCTCAGATGGTTGAGGGAGAGCTTCTTCAGGGCGGAAACCAGCGCCCCGGCGCTGCCATGGTCCGCGGCAAAGGCATCGGCCTGGTACTCATTTTTACGCGACCAGCCATTGACCAGCAGGCCGGTCACCAGTGACACCGGTCCATAGAGCAACATGAACGCCACCAGTCCGACATGGAAGACCGCTCCCTCGACACCCAGGGCGCGCAAAAACACTTCCTGCCCAAGAAACAACGACAGTAGATAGAACACCACACCCGTCTGCGCTATCGAAATCAGCATCGCCTGCAGGGTATGCTTCTTTTTGAAGTGGCCGATCTCATGGGCCAGCACCGCCACCACCTCGTCCGTTGACAGGTCCTTTATCAGCGTATCGAACAACACGATGCGTTTTTTGCGTCCCAGTCCGGCAAAGTAGGCATTCGCTTTGGTCGAACGCTTCGACCCGTCAAGAACGTAGAGATCCTTGACCGGGAAAGACGCCCGGCGGGCAAAACCCTCGATGGCGCTCTTCAGTTCTCCCTCCTCCAGTTCTGTCTGGCGGTTGAACAGGGGGACAATCAGGTTCGAATAAAACAGCGTGAAAAACAACGCCACCCCGCTGACCAGCAGCCAGCCATAGAGCCAGAAACGGTCTGTGGTGCGCAGGTAGAACCAGGTCATCAGCACCAGCACGGTCCCACCGACAACGGCCATCAGCAGCCAGCCCTTGAGTTTGTCGGCCCAGAACAGCCGCGGGCTGGTTTTGTTGAAACCGAACTGCTGCTCAATGACAAAGGTGCGGTACAGCTCAAAAGGCGTTGTCAGCAGATCTTGCGCCAGCAGCAGCACGCCGAAAAAGATCAGCGGCTGCCACAGGGGGTTAGCCGTAACCGCCGCCGCAAAACCATGCACCCGAGCGAATCCGGACAGGGCCAGGAATCCCAGCAGGATCAGCAGGCTGCAGGTCGAAAAGACCAGGTCAAAACGAATATTGGCTTTTTGGTAGCGTTGCTGGGTCTGGTATTTCTCAGAATCGTAAAGACCGGTCAGCGTCTGGGGCACGGGATCGCCCATCCGGCTGGCATTCAAGCCATCAAGCAGACGCCCGAGCAGGTAATCGACGATGAGGATGCCAATCATCAGAGAAAAAATAAGGTTTTCCATGGCGGGTGTTGTAGCAGAAATTTCCGCCGGGCTAAACCAAAAAAACCGCCAACAAAAAGGCCCGCTGCACTCAAAGCAGCGGGCCAGGATCTGATAGGCACAGCAGAAATCGCGCTTAGCCTACCGTATCAAGCAGGTTGCCGACCATGCGTTCCGAGGTCTGCACGGTTTTCATATTGGCCTGATACATGGATTTGCTTTCCATCATAGAGATCATTTCCTTCGCTTGATCAACCATGGAAGTCTTATTTTCGGCATCCTGAGCCACACCGGTTGCAGCGACGGGCTTCTGAAGTTGTGTCCGCACGCCGCCGTCAACACCCTCAGCCATGTTCACTGAGGAGGGAACGTAACCTTCCGTCTGGCTGTTGGCCACATTATTGGCAGAGGACTCCAGCCGCATCGTCTGCGCCCGCATTCCTGAAAGTGCTGTACTCATCGCGTCAATCATCGGTTTATCCTCCTGAAAGATGAGGTCTTGAGTTTTCAAATTAGAACAGAAAAAAACGTTAAGTCAAGCAGACTTCCATCCGTTTCCAGACACGAAGCTGAAAACAGTCTGATATCATCGCGTTGCAAATAATTATAATTTTTTAGTTTTTCCCATAAGAACCAATACCCAGGCAGACACAAAAAAATGCACTGGGGATTAGCGGTTGCGGATGCGCGGATCCGCCAGGGCATAACCGACATCAGCCAGCAGGTTGCCAATCAGCGTCAAAACCGCGCCGATGACCAGAATCCCCATAATCAATGGGTAGTCACGCATCATGACGCCGTCGTAAAACAGCTTGCCCATGCCGGGGATGGCGAAAATGCTCTCGAAGATGACACTGCCACCGATCAGGCCGGGCACGGACAAACCGAGAATAGTAATCAGCGGCAGCAGAGCATTGCGCAGGGCGTGCTTGCCAATGACCAGCCGTTCCGGCAGGCCTTTGGCGCGGGCGGTGAGAATGTAATCCTGCCCAATCACTTCCAGCATATTGGAACGCATATAACGCGAAAACCCGGCCAGTCCACCAAAGGCCGATACCAGCACCGGCAGGATCAGGTGATGTATGACATCCCAGATCTGGTTGACCGGACCCAGGTACTCGTAGCCCAGGGACTTGATGCCGGAGACGGGAAACCAGCCCAGATAGACGCCGAGATAGTCCATCAGCAGCAGCGACAGCCAGAACGACGGCGTGGCAAAGCCGATGAACACCAGCAGCGTGGTCATGCGATCGAACCAGGAGTGGCGTCGCAGGGCCGAAAGGATGCCGATAGGAATCGACACCAGCAAAATCAGGCCGATTGACAACAGATTGATCAGGACCGTGACCGGTAAGCGCTCGACGATCTTGTCCCAGACCGGTCGCCGGTCCTGGGAAAAAGAATGGCCGAAATCCAGGGTGGCCAGTCGCTTGACCCAGGTGCCGTACTGCACCAGCAGCGGCTGATCCAGCCCGTACTGGTTGCGCAATCTCTCCTTGAACTCCACACCGGCTTCCGGATTCATCTCCGTCTGCAGATCCGTTGGCTCCCCCGGTGCCAAATGAATCACCGTAAAGGAGATCAGGGTGATTCCCAGCAGCAATGGCAGCATCAGCAGTACACGTTTCAGCAGATAGAACAGCATCGACCTCTCCCCTAACGCAAAAATTTCTGCTGGTCTTTGGGCACATACCAGTGAATAAAATTATGCATGATGCCGGCCGGTGCTTCCTCGATACCGTGGAAACGCCGGGCCACCACCGGCAACGAATCGGGCACAAAGAGGAAAGTATAGGGCACTTCCTCGGCCAGAATCTGCTGGAACTCGGCATAGATCTTCTTGCGCTGCGCCCGGCCCAGTGTCCGCCGACCAAGCTCCAGCAGTTCATCGACCCGCTCGTTCTTGAAGCTAATGAAGTTGAGCTGGCCCTTGCCGGTTTTACTCGAATGCCAGACGTTATAACCGTCGGGGTCCATCGGCACGGTCCAGCCCAGCAGCGTGGCCTCGAAATTTCCCGGATGGATGAATTCCTTCAGAAAGGACGCCCACTCAATGACCCGTAACTGAACTTTGATCCCCACTTCCTGCAACCGGCGCTGAATAATTTCACCAGCTTTGATGCGCTGATCATTGCCTTGATTGGTCACGATGGTAAAGGAAAAGGGCTTGCCCTCCCGCTCAAGCCAGCCGTCGCCATCGGCATCCTGCCAGCCGGCTTGCGCCAGCAGTTCACGCGCCCGCTGCGGATTGTAGTCATAGCGTTTCACCTGGCCATTGTAGGGCCAGCTGCCCGGCTTGTAGGGACCGGTGGCCGGCTGCCCGAGGCCAAGCAGCACACCGTCGATCAGCTCCTGCTGGTTGATGGCATGGGAGATGGCCTGGCGAACCCGCTTATCCTGAAACATGGGCTTGTGCAAATTGTAGCCGAGATAAGTGTAGGCAAAGGCGGGATAGCGATACTTGCTGAAGCGGCGCCGGAACGCCGGGCCATCGGTCTGACGGGCATACTGCAGGGGGGTCAGCCCCATCTGGTCCAAGCCACCGGACTGCAGTTCGAGAAACATGGTCGTCAGATCGGGGATAATGCGGTACACCACGCGCTGGATCCAGGGAGCACCCTCGAAATAGTCGGGATTGCGCTCCAGCACGATCTTTTCGCCGGGCTGCCAGGTGACGAACCGAAACGGACCGGTGCCTACGGGTGAGCGGTTCAGTGGACTGGCGGTGACATCCTGGCCTTCCAGCAGGTGTTTGGGACAAATTCCCAGCGACCAGCTGATCAAGGCCGAGGCCAAGGGCTTGTCGTAATGGACACAAAAGGTATAGGGATCCGGTGCGCTGGCGGCGCTGACCTGTTTGTAGCGCTCGGCATAGGCTGTCGGGGTCTTCGGATCGATCATCAGCTGGTAGGTGAACAGCACGTCGGCCGAGGTAAAGGGAACGCCATCGTGCCAGCTGACGCCATGACGCAGGTGAAAAATGATCTCGCAGCCGTCGTCCGAGAGTTCCCACGACTCGGCCAGTTCACCCTCGATCTGCAGATTTTTGTCGTAGCGGACCAGGCCATTGTAAACCAGCCCCGCCACTTCGGACGAAGAGGCATCGGATGCCAGCATGGGCAACAGATTGCTGGCATCGCCGATGGTGCCCATGATGATGGTATCGCCCGCTTCCGGCCGGGCCGACAACCGCTCTGACACAGAGGGATCCGCCTCGTGCTGACGGCAGCCCACCGACAGCAGCACCAGCAAAACAAACACCAGCCATCCCCCCAGACGCAACCCAAACAAGCTCTTCATGCTACAACGCCTCCAGCGGTAACAGCTGACTGCCCGGCGGCGACGTCAACTCAAACAGCGCCTCATCCAGCTGCGGATTCAAATCAAGACCCTCCAGCTTGACCTGGACTGTGAGTCCACGATCCGGCACCTGCAGGGTCAGCTGGCGCGGGAACGAATTGTCAGCATCCGGCTGTTCATAGCAAGCTTCATAAACCGTCTGTCCAAGACGCAGACAGGTAATTGTGCGGATCATGCCATTCTCGAACTGCACCTGGTAAAACTCCCCCGCTCCCACATCGTAGATCAGGCTCTGCCCTTGGGCCCGCACCGTCGCCAAACGCCACACCATCTCGGGCAACTGGCCAAGCAGCAGAGCCACCAGCTCGGGAACCGTCAGCGGGACACCGGTAAAATGCTCCACCCGCTCGCGACTGGGCAGGCCGCTGTAAAATGTCTGCTGCGACGGCACATAGGCCGCCATGTGACTGCCCGACGCCGCCATCAGCATCAACTGCTGTCCGAAAACGCCAAACACTTCCACCCGCAGCCGGTTGGGTCGCTGCACATGCAGCGCCTGCGTCGCGGAAGAGGTAGACCGGCCATCCAGCCACGTGCAGTGAACGGAAGCCAGACCCTGCCAACTCTGCAACGCCATGCGTTGCTGCACGATCTGGCGCATTTGCGTATCGGAGAGTTCCAGCGCGGTAGGGGCCGGCGGTGCCATGCCGACACAGCCCCCCAGTATCGCCACAAGGCCCAGCACCAAGAAAAGGCGCCAAAGGATGAAACGACGCCTCATCATGGCAGCTCCCTCAGCTTGTCGAGTACGGCTGTCGCCTGCGGTCGCGCCACCAAGACGGCCTGATAGGCTGAGCGCGCCATGTCCGAAAGACCCAGGGCAGCATACACGTCGCCAAGATGCTCGCGGATTTCGCTATCATCAGGCAGCAGCTGATGTGCCTGCTCCAGATAGTGTCGCGCCTGAACCAGTTTGCCCAGCTTGTAATAGACCCAGCCCAGGGTATCGACATAGGCGCCCTGCCCGTCCAGCTGCACAGCGGCCTCCGCCATATCCAGCGCGGCATGAAGCATTTCCCCCGACTCGGCGTAAAGATAGGCCAGATGATTCAGCGCCGCCGCATGGTCCGGATTTTTGTCGATGGCCCGCAGCAGGGCTGAAACAGCTTGCGGAAACTGATGGTGCAGGGTGTAGAACACTCCCTGATCATAGTAGAAATCCGCTTCATCGGGATACTGCTCCAGCCCTCTCTCCAGCGCCTTGAGAGCTTTTTCCGGCTGTTCGTTCATCAGGCACAGGGCATAGAGCTGACGAAACAGGATTTTGTCCAGTTTTCCGCTGGCGAGGAGCGATTCAACACTGGCAATGGCCTCGTCATAGCGCCCCAGTTGCTGATAAAGCCCGACAAGATGCAGCAGGACCTCAAGGCGAAAGACCGGATCGTCCTCCGCCTGCTGATAAGCGGCCAGCGCCTGTTGCCATTGCTGCTGTCCTTCGAGGCTGCGACCCAACCACAGCCAGATCTGATTGTTCAACTCTTTGGGCAGGGCGACAATCTCGCGAAAAATCGCTTCGGCTGCGGCAAAATGTCGCAGTTCAAGCAAAATAAAACCGTAAAGCAGCCGGGTCTGAACCTCGTCGTTGTCCACCAGTGCGGCTTCGACGAGCTGACGCGCATCCTGAAGGCGCTCAAGCTGGATCAAAACCATGGCCTGCAACCGTACAAAGTGTCCGGCATCGTCCTCCACGGCAACGCTGGCGCGCTGATAAAGGGCCAGAGCCTCATCCAGGCGATGACGCGTCTCCAGCAGATGGCCCAACTCCAGATAGGGCCGCACGGCATCCGGTTCGAGAGCGATCAGGGTCTGATAGTCCTTGATGGCCGAACTCCAGTGTTCCCGCAGCTGCTCAACGCGGGCCAGTTCCAGCAGCGCGCGGGAGGATTCAGGGCTGCGTTCCAACACCCGCTCCAAAGTCTCCACCGCCTGGTCATAGCGCTTGAGCTCAACCTGAAGTCGGCAAATGTGAAAGAGAATCTCGTCCTGCTCCGGGTAGCGCTCGGCAACGTTTTTAAAGGCGTCAATAGCCTCGTCGATCCTGTCCTCGCTGTAGAGCAGATCCGCCTGCAGCAGTTGTGCCGCCAGATCGTCCGGTGCCAGCTGGCGCGCCTGGCGTAAGGCAGCGCGGGCATCCTCATGGCGCTCCAGCTCCAGTAGAACGCTGGCCTGCGCGGTATACAGATAGGCCTCGCCCGGATCCCCCGTCGCACTGCGCTGCAAAAAGTCGAGGGCCTGTTCCAGATCGCCCTCATCGGCACTCAGGCGCGCCTTGAGATAATCCGCCCAGGGACGTGACCGATCCAGGTCCGCGCCGTCGATCACGGTACCCGGCAGTGGCGTGACCGGCAGGGAAGGTGCACAGCCGGTCAAGGTCAGGACCAGACTGAAAAAGAGATATAAAAAAACAGAATTTCCCTGCTGGGGCATGGCGGGGGCCTTGTTCTCGACAGTGTGCGGACAGCAAGCGCTGCAGCAGACTGTGGCTAGAATGAGATGACGAAAACCGGGAAGCGGTTTGTCTGCGGACGCTAGCACAGTTGGCGCAACAGGTCAATTTCACGACGGCCTGATGCTGAATCAATCGAAGGTTGGACCGCGCCAGCGCGCTTTGTCCTTGACCCCCAGCATGGCCGTCGCTAGACTCTTTTTCGGTTCGCCGGGGGCGCCTTTTATGCGCTCCCGCAGCCCACCACGTTTATCTTATCGCCTTCGGGCAGAAACGGAGCTGACAGCATGGCCATTGCCGAAAAAATACAGAACTGCCTGGAACAATCTTCCTGGATTCGCAAGATGTTTGAACAGGGTGCACTGCTACGCCAGCAGTATGGCAACGATAAGGTGTTCGATTTCACCATCGGCAACCCTTCCGTTGAACCGCCGGCCGCTTTCCATGCCGCCCTGCGACAGCTGGCGGAGGCCCCCCTGCCCGGCATGCACCGCTACATGAGCAATGCTGGTTACGATGAGACCCGCACCGCCGTGGCCGAAGCCCTGAGTGCACAGAGCACAACCCCGGTGACGGCGGCCAATATCGTCATGACCTGCGGTGCCGGCGGTGCCCTGAACGTAGTGCTGAAAACCATCCTCAACCCCGGAGAAGAAGTCCTGATTCTGGCTCCCTACTTCGTTGAATACAAGTTTTACATCGACAACCATGGCGGAGTCGCCACCGTGGTACCCACCTGCAGCGACACCTTCCTGCCCGACATCGATGCGATCGAGCAGGCCATTACAGCGCGGACCAAGGCGATCATTCTCAACTCGCCCAACAATCCCACCGGTGTCATCTATCCCGAATCGATCCTCGTCGAGCTGCAGCAACTGCTGCAGCGTAAACAAGCCGAACTGGGGCAGACCATTTACGTCATCTCCGATGAGCCCTATGCCCGTCTGGCCTACGACGGACTGACGGTGCCGTGCATCTTCAACAGCATCCGCAATGCCGTCATCGTCACCTCCCACTCCAAGGACCTGGCACTGCCGGGCGAGCGTATCGGCTACCTGGCCGCCAATCCCGCCATGGACGAGGTCAAAAGCTTCATGGAAGGCACTATTTTCAGCAACCGTGTCCTCGGCTTTGTCAACGCCCCCGCCCTGGTCCAGCGTCTGGTCACCCATCTGCAGCACGAAAGCGTCGACATCGCCGCTTATGAGCACAAGCGCAATCGGCTTTACAACGAGTTGACCGCCATGGGCTTCGACATGGTCAAGCCCCAGGGCGGGTTCTATCTGTTCCCGAAATCACCGCTGGCCGATGACGTGGAATTCGTCGGTTTGGCCCAGAAATACAACATCCTGCTGGTACCAGGACGCGGCTTTGGCGCCCCCGGCTACTTCCGCATTGCCTACTGCATTGATCTCGACATCATCGAACGCAGCCTGCCGGCATGGAAAAAGCTGGCCGCTGAAGTCGGCCTCCAGCCGCGCTAGCCTCCAGCCAAATGCTCCGCCACTGCGGGCGAGGGATCGTACCCGCAGTGGCGGATTCAGCCTGCCACGGCTGGCCTGACAAAACCTGAACCGCAAACCAACCGTTCGCGCCAACATATCGACAAAGGAAATCGCGTTATGGGCCTGTTTCGTCGTTTCTTCTCCCCATCCAATGACCTCCCGGCACTGCGCAAAGCCGTCGCCCATCAACGTCATGCCGAAGCACTGTCGATCGGCCGAGCATTGCTCGAAACTGGACCGGCCGACGCAGAGCACACCGAAATCGAAGCCTTGATCGCGTCAGCGGGGGATGCTCTGGCCAGGAAGAATCTCGATGAAGCCCAGTGCCTGCAAAACAACAACCAGCATCAGGAGGCCCAGGAACTGCTGCAGCTGGCCGCCCAACAAGCGTCAACAGATGAGATAAAGGAACAGGTCAGACAAGCTCTGGCGAATTTAACCCCAGCACCTCTCCCGGCAGCAACCCCAGCAGCAACCTGTAGCGGATGCAGCAGTTGCAGTGCGGGAACCGCGCCGTCTTCCCCTCCGGCAACAGAGGCAGATGACGCCGACTTTGAAACCCGGCTGGAGCTGATTCTGGCCGGTTATCCCGCCGCGCTGCGAGAACGCTATCAGCAGAAAAGTCCTGAATTCCTGCAGGCCTTCATGCTGACCCATGAGGAAAAGGATGTGGAGGCCCTGAAACAGTTCGGCAAACTGCCCGCTGGCGAGCAGGACGATCTGTTTGACTTTGAGGCGGGATCCGCCATGGCCCGTTTGGGGGAGCCGGCAAAAGCCTGCGACGCCCTTTATTCAGCCATCAAAAAGAATCCGTCTCTGACCCTTGCCGCTGAAGCCCTGGTAACCCTGCTGGTCGGCATGAAAAAACAGGATCTGGCCGTTCATCTTCTCCATGAACTCTTGGGCAAAGAATGCGATCCGGCCTTCTGCCATGGGCAGTTGCTGTTGGTTCACCACAGTATGAACGACGCCCAGCAGGCCCTGCGCCATGGCAAACAGGCTCTGGCCTTGGGGGAAAAGGATGCTCACCTTGTGCTGCTGACGGCGATGCTGCTCGAGGCCAACAACGAGTACGAGGAAGCCGAAAAAGCCTACAGCGCCATTCCCGCCGCTGCCGGCTGCGGCGGCAACGGGATAAATCTCTACCTTGCCGAATTTCTGCTGCGGCGCAAACGCGACCTGAAAAAGATTCTCGACACCTTCAATCATGCCTGCCATCTGGAGCCGGACAATCCGCGCTGGTCGTTACGGGTGGCCCAGACCTACCTGGCTCTTGGCTGGGAGAAACAGGGCAAAGAAATGCTGAACAAGGTCGTTGCAGACCCGAGGCTGATGGACGAGCTGCGTAGTGAGGGACAAGCCCTGCTGGCGGACTGAATCGAACAGGCGGTCTGGGCAAATTTTACTCTTTACTCAGCACAGCGGAAATCCCGAATCTGCAGCTGCAGGGTTTCGCGGCCCTGCCAGCGATTAAGCGTCAGGTGCGCCAGCAGGTCGACTTCCCCTGTCAGCTGACTGAAGCGCTCTCCCACGCCAAACGCGATACAGGGCAGGCAACCGTTGTTTTGCGCCGCCATAAAACGTGCATGCTGCTGGCCAACCTGCTTCAGCTGCTGCGGACGGACCCGGCGGATGAGAAACAGGGGCTCGGGATTGTCCATGCCGAAAGGAGCCAGCTGCTGCAGCTGACGATAAAGATTCTCATCCAACTGTTCTAACCCCACCTCCAGATCGTAACGACGCTGAGGCTGCAGCTGCTCCGGCGTCAGCCGCTCCCCGGCCAGGGACTCAAAAGCCTGAGCAAAGGCGGTCACCTGGTCGATCGCCAGGGTCAGACCTGCGGCGCAGGCATGTCCGCCATAAGCCAGCAGATGCCCGCCGCACCCGCACAGGGCGTCATAAAGATGGAAGCCGCGAATCGAACGCGCCGAGCCTTTGCCCTGACCTGTTTCAGAATCCAGCGCCACGAGGACCACGGGTCGATGAAACTGCTCAACCAGGCGGCTGGCGACAATGCCGATAACGCCGGCATGCCAGCGTTCGTCGGCCAGCACGATAGTCCGTTGCTGTCCATCCAGTTCGGCACTAATGCGTTCCAGCGCCTGCTCAAAGGTCTCCCGTTCAATCTGGCGCCGCTGCTGATTCCAGTCATCCAGTTCCTTGGCAATGCGTCGTGCCTGCCCTGGATCCGCCGTCAACAGCAGTTCCACGCCACTTGCACCATCCTGCAACCGGCCAGCGGCATTCAGACGTGGAGCCAGCTTGAAGCCCACGCCACTGCTGCTCACTTCCTCCATCTGTGCGACCTGCCGCAGACATTCAAGACCGGGCCGACCGCCCTGCTGCATCAATTCCAGACCCACCCGTACCAGCAGCCGGTTGACGCCGGTGAGAGAAACCAGATCTGCCACCGTCCCCAAGGCCACCAGATCGAGCAGACAACGGATATCCGGCACCGGTTGAGGCAACAGCCCTTCCCGTCGCAGGCGGCTGTTGAGGCCAATGACCAGCATGAAGGCCACGCCAACACCGGCCAGCGGTTGAAAGGGAAAATCCGGACTGAGCCAAGGGTTGACACAGGCCAGCGCGTCCGGCAGCTGTTGTGGGGGCTGATGATGATCGGTAATGATCAGATCCAGTTGCAGCGTGCGCGCCAGCGCCGCTTCCTCGTGGGCCGAAATACCGCAATCGACCGAAACCACGACGGCCGTGCCAGCGGCAGCGGCCTGACGCAGCGCCTCGGCCGACAAGCCGTAGCCGTCCCTCATCCGCAGCGGGATGTGATACTGCACCTGAGCGCCAAAGCCCCGGAGGGCCTGGCACAACAGGGCCGTGGCACTGATGCCGTCGACATCATAATCGCCATGCACGGCAATCTGCTCGCCGCTGCGGATCGCGCGTACCAGTCGCTCGACCGCACTCTCCATCCCACGCAGCAGGAAAGGATCCGGCAAATCCTTCAGCCGCGCCCCGACAAAGGACTCAGCCTGCTGTCGTGTCTCCATCCCGCGCAGGAATAGCAAACGGGCGATCAGGGCGGAAAACAATCCGCCGGACTGATCCACCCACGACGGGAAAGTCTCCGTGCGAGGATTCCAGACACGCTGCAAATGGGGTTTCATAACGCTTTGACGCACGTCACACTCCGTCACTGTGCTAACAATAACAAAAAGGCCGGTCACCCGGCCTTTTTGGTTGAAGCACACTATTCATCTTTAAACAGGGGAAGCTTGAAGGTTCACGCCTCATGCGCAACGGTCTTCTTGCTCGTCCCCGCCCGGTTCTGCCAGGCGATCAGGATCGGACTGGCGACAAAAATGGAGGAATAGGTCCCCACGACCACACCGACCAGCAGAGCAAAGGCGAAATTGTGAATCACCCCGCCACCAAAGACAAACAGCGCCAGAACCACCAGCAGCGTGGTCCCCGACGTCAGCAGGGTGCGTGACAGGGTCTCATTGATACTGCGGTTGACCACCCGCGAGAAGTCGTCCTTATGATGGCGTGCCATGTTCTCACGGATGCGGTCGTAGACAATAATGGTGTCATTGAGAGAATAACCAATGATGGCCAGAAAGGCGGCAATGATCGGCAGGTCGATCTCTTTGCCGAACAGGGAGAATGCCCCCAGTGTCAGCAATACATCGTGCATCAGGGCAACGATGGCACCGACGGCAAACCGGAACTCAAAGCGCCAGGTGATATAGGCCAGAATGCCGATCATGGCATACAAAATGGCCAGCAATCCCTTTTCACGCAGTTCCTTACCAACCTGGGGACCAACCATCTCAATGCGTCGCAGATCCACCTTGCCAGCGCCATAACTCGCCTCAAGGCGGCTCAGGATAGCGCTGCGCAATCCCTGCAGACCGCTGTCCGTGACCTGCGCGCGGATGAGAAACTCATTGGCCTCGTCGCCAAACTGCTGAATGACAGCCGAAGGCAACGGCTCCGGAACCAGCAGCTGTTTCAGCTGGGCAGCATCGGTATTCTCATCGAAGCGCAGCTGTACCAGGGTGCCACCGGCAAAATCAACGCCGTATTCAGGGCCACCATGAGCGATCAGCGAAACAAGCCCCACCAGGATCAGGGCAATCGAAGCGATAAACGCCAGACGGCGCCGACCGACAAAATCCACATTGATATCGGGTTTAATCAGCTCCATTGACGTTCTCCTTATATGCTCAGCTTCTCGACCTTGCGGCCTTCGAGGAACAGATCAAAAATCCAGCGCGCGACAAAAATCGCAGTAAACATGGAGGCCAGAATACCGATCGACAGAGTCACAGCAAAACCCTTGACCGGACCGGTGCCAAACTGGAACAGCACCAGCGCGGCAATCAGGGTGGTGATATTGGCGTCGACGATGGTAACAAAGGCTTTGGCAAAACCAGCATCGATGGCGTTACGCGCGGTCTTGCCATGACGCAGTTCTTCGCGCACACGCTCAAAGATCAACACGTTGGCGTCCACCGCCATACCCACGGTCAAAACGATACCCGCCAGACCAGGCAGGGTCAGGGTAGCCTTGAACAGGGACAGCATCGCCAGGATGAACACGACATTCAGAGCCAGCGCCACGTTGGCGACCAGACCGGCGCCGCGATAGTAGACCAGCATCAGCAGAATCACCAACACCCCACCGATCAGTACCGATTTGATCCCCTGAGCAATGGAATCATGGCCCAAAGAGGGACCGACCGTCCGGTCTTCAAGAATCCGAACCGGCGCCGGCAGCGATCCGGCCCGCAGCACGATGGCCAAATCCGTCGCTTCCTGCTCGGTGAAGGAACCGCTGATCTGAGCGCTGCCGCCGGAGATGCGCTCACGGATGGACGGTGCCGAGTAGATCGTATCGTCCAGCACAATCGCCATGCGCTTGCCGACATTGGCCGCCGTAACCTGATCAAAGCGTTGGGCGCCCACAGCATTGAAATCGATGGCAACATAGGGCTCGTTAAAGCGGGTATCGATACGCACCTGCGCATCGGACAACAGGTCTCCCGTCAGCACCGAGCGCTCGTACACCACCAGCGGAATCTCGGTCACTTGACCGGTACGCGAATCGACACGACGCTCATACAGCAGGCTGGTCCCGGCCGGCAGCTGCCCCTTCGCCGCCAGGCTCGGATCGGCATTTTCCGCCACCAGCTTGAATTCCAGGCGTGCGGTCTTGCCCAGCAGGTCCACGGCACGCTGCGGATCCTTGACACCGGGCAACTGAATCAGGATGCGGTTGTCGGACTGACGCTGCAGCAGCGGCTCGCTGACGCCAAACTGGTCAACGCGATTGCGCATGGTTTCCAGAGCCTGACGCACGGCATAGTCCTTGATCTGGACAATTTCACGGTCGCTGAAACGGTAGTTTTTACGGATATAGCCCCCCTCGCCACCAACGGTCATGGCTTCGAGGGAAGAGAAATTCTCCTGCATCAGGGCGTCCACTTCCGCAGCCGCCTGCTGGTCATAAACCGTGATGGCCAGCGCTTCTGCACTGAGACGTTCAATGCGCTTGAAGACCACATCTTCATCACGCAACAGGGTGTCCACCTGATCGATGGTGCTGTCGAGGCGGCTCTCGACCGCCTTGTCGACATCGACGCCCAGAACCAGATGCATGCCGCCTTGCAGGTCAAGTCCCAGATGAATCGGGTCAAAAGCCTTGAGCCACCAGCCCGGCAGTGCGTCCCTCATGAGTGTCGGTGCCAGAGAGGCCAGCGCCAACAGCAGGCAGAAAAGAACCAGCACACCCCGTATTTTGATGCTGTTCGACATATCCGTTATTCACTCCGTTGACATAAATTCGAGAACTACAGGAAAAAGCGCCGACCTTCACGGTCGGCGCGAGGGATAGACGATCAGGCTTCTTTCCCCATAGCGGTAATCGATGCACGATTCATCTTGATTTTTACGCCCTTGTCGATCTCCAGAGTCACCACATCCTCCAGAACCGTCACGATGCGGCCATGGATGCCACCCGCCGTGACAACCAGATCACCGGCTTTCAGAGCGTCGAGCAGATTGCGATGTTCCTTGGCGCGCTTCTGCTGGGGACGGATCAGCAGCAGATAAAAGATCGCGAACATGATCACCAGCATGATGATCCCTTCGTACCCCTGGCGTCCCCCTTCCGGAGCGACGTTACCCGCCATTGCGTAAGCTGTTGAAACCATGAGAATTCCTCCTTAATTTAGGCTTATTTCATGCACGAATGAACAGTTTATCTGACATTAGGCCAAACATGAACATGCTGTTATAACGCGTTACGCTTCAACTTTCAAGCGTGTCACCGTTTTCACGTCGCCGATAAAAATCCCGATAGAAATCACCAAAAGTCCCCTGCTCCAGGGCCTGGCGCATGGTGCGCATCAGCTGCAGATAATAAAAAAGATTGTGATGCGTATTCAGCATGGACGACAGGATCTCGTTGCTTTGAAACAGATGGCGCAGGTAGGCGCGGCTGTAATGACGACAGACATAACAGTCACAGTCGGGATCAATCGGCCCCTCATCGTCCTGATAACGGGCCTGCTTGATACTGATCTTGCCGAAGCTGGTAAACAGCACACCGTTGCGGGCATTGCGTGTCGGCATCACGCAGTCGAACATATCCACGCCACGGCGCACACCTTCCACCAGGTTTTCCGGCGTCCCGACGCCCATCACATAGCGCGGATGATCGGTCGGCAGATGCGGCAACGTATAGTCCATCACCTCGTACATCAGCTGTGCCTCCTCGCCCACGGACAGACCACCGATGGCATAACCGTCAAAACCAATGGTCTGCAGGTCGTCCGCGCTTTTGCGCCGCAGATCTTCATGCATACCGCCCTGCACAATGCCAAACAGGGCGCTGCCATCGGCCTGGTGGGCCGCCTTGCAGCGCGCCGCCCAGCGCATGGAGCGTTCGGTCGAGCTGATGACATAGTCACGGCTCGCCGGATAGGGGATACATTCATCGAACACCATGATGATATCCGAATCCAGCGCCTGCTGAATGGCAATGGACGACTCCGGTGTCAACACCTGGGCACTGCCATCGAGATGCGACTGGAAACGCACCCCGTCCTCGTCGATTTTGCGCAGCTTGCCGAGGCTGAACACCTGAAAACCGCCGCTGTCCGTCAGAATCGGCCGCTCCCAGTTCATGAAACGGTGCAGACCACCCAGTCGCGCGATCCGTTCGTGGCCGGGACGCAGAAACAGGTGATAGGTGTTGCCAAGCAGAATCTGGGCGCCGATCTCTTTCAAGGCCTCCGGTAGCATGGCCTTGACCGTGCCCTGGGTACCGACGGGCATGAAGGCCGGAGTTTCGATGACACCGCGACGGGTGGCCAGACGCCCACGGCGCGCCTGGCTATCAGCATCGGTACAAGGGAGATCAAAGGTCATGAAAAGATCCTGGTTTCAGAAGCGATAAAAAACATGAAGAAGTCTTTGTAACAACTTGATAATAATCTTTTTAGCAGATCAGCATGCAGTCGCCATAACTGAAGAAGCGATAGCGTTGTTCCACGGCATGGGCATAGGCTTGCAGCATCAGCTCACGGCCCGCCAAGGCACTGACCAGCATCAGCAGCGTCGACTGGGGCAAATGAAAATTGGTCACCAGCGCATCCACTACTTTGAACTGATAGCCGGGATAGATAAAGATATCCGTCAGCCCCTCCCCAGCGACAACACACCCCCGGGCTGTTGCGGCATGCTCCAGCGTCCGCGTCACGGTGGTTCCCAGAGCGACCACACGGCGACCCTCCCGGCATGCATCATTGACGGCATCCGCCGTGGCCTGTGGGATAGCAAAAGCCTCGGCATGCATGCGGTGTTCACGCACGTTCTCGACCCGCACCGGCAGAAAGGTTCCCAGCCCGACATGCAGGGTGAGCGGACAGATGATCACCCCTTTTTGGCGCAGTTCATCCAGAATCTGCGGTGTAAAATGGAGACCCGCCGTTGGTGCGGCCACGGCCCCGGGCGCCGCGGAAAAAGTCGTCTGGTAGCGCTCACGGTCAGCCTCGGCCGGTGCGCGCTGGATATAAGGCGGCAACGGCACCTGTCCGATCTGCTCAAGCAGAGCCAGGAAGTCTCCGTCATAATCGAAACGGATGGTACGGTAACCCTGTTCTCCGGTTTCAACCACCGTCGCCGTTAAACCCTGATCGAGTTCCAGCCGCATCCCCGGCCGTGGCGCCTTGGAACTGCGCGTCAGACACAGCCAGCACTGACCGGGCTGATCCGCCAGACGGCGCACCAGAAACACCTCGACCTGCCCGCCGGTCTGTTTACGGCCGAGCAGCCGGGCCGGAATCACGCGCGTATCATTGACCACCAGAACGTCGCCCGCCCGGAAATAGTGCGAGATCTGGCTGAAGGGCTCATCCTGAAGCGAACCTGTGTCGCGCCGTACGACCAGCAGACGTGAAGCATCCCGCTGTGGTGTCGGATACTGGGCAATCAGCTCCGACGGCAGCGTATAATCAAAATCCGTCAGCTTCATGTCAGAAATGACCGGCGCAATAGACCGTGACCAGTCCGGTCAACATCAGCACAAAGCCCATCAGGCGCAAGCTGCGCTCACGGACGGGAAGAAACTGCACAATCATGCGCTTGACGCCGGAGGGAGAGAGAAACCAGGGCACCCCTTCCAGCACCATCACCACGCCTATTACGGTCCAGAAAAATTTCATTGTTTACGGCTTCATAAAAAAGCCCGCCTTGCGGCGGGCTTTGATAACAGACGACCCGGTAAAGATCAGGCCAGATCCTGAACCGCCTGATAGATGAGATCAAACAGTTCCTGGATGTCCTGCTCGGCAATGCAGGAGAAGGCAATACGCAGGTCGGTTTTACCGATGGAAATGCCGCCAACACCGTACTTATCGAGCAGGTGAACGCGCAGCTTTTCGGCATCCACATTCTTGAGTTTCAGACACATGAAGTAGCCGGAATTGAACGGGTAGTAGCTCCAGGCGCTGTCATACTTGCCGCTGTCGAGCACAGCCTTGACCTTCAGCGCACGGCCCTTCATGACCTCATATTTCTGCTGCTTCTGGGCAACGAAGTCCGGTGAATTCAGCGCTTCGAGAACAAAGGTCTGGCCGGGATGCGGGCAGTTGGAAATTGTAGCACGGATGCAGCCCAGGGTTTTCTTCTCCAGCGCGGTCAATACGGCATCGCTGCTGGTGCCATCGGCAAAGGTGATGAAACCTGTACGGAAGCCCCAGACATACTCTTCCTTGGTCGCGCCATCCAGTTTCACCGCCAGAATACGCGGATGCAGGTTAGCCAGTTTACCGAACAGCGACTCCTGCATGGAATCTTCATAGAACAGGCCGAAATAGGCATCGTCGGTGATGACGACCAGGTTACAGCCATCTTCAGCCACTTCCTTGATGGTGGCCACAATAGCATCGCCCTCGGCCACCGTCGGCGTATAACCGCTGGGATTATTGGGGAAGTTCAGCAGCACGATGGCCTTACCTTTTTCAGCGGCCACGTTCTGCAGTTCAGCCTTGAAGGCCGGGACATTGAAACCGCCATCGACGGTAAAAGTCGGGTACTTCTTTATCACGGCACCGCAGCGGGTGCTGAAGGTCAGATTGTAGTTGCCCCACATCATATCGGGCAGCACCATCTGATCACCGGCGTCCACAAACAGGTCGGCCACAATCGACAGACCATGGGTCAGCGCACTGGTCACAACGGGCAGACTAAAATGCTTGCCCTGCTGGCTCGGGTTTTCACGCAGCATCTTGTCGCGCCAGGCCTTGCGCAATTCCGGCTTGCCTGCCGGCGGTGCATAGGTGTAGATATCCTTGGGATCAAAAGCACTCAGTTTATCCTGAATGCACTGCAGATACATGGGGCCGCCGTTCTCGGTCGCAATGCCGATGGTCGCGTTAAAACGGTGCGCTTTTTCCTTTGCTTCCGCCGACTGGGTCAGGATACCCTTGGGGAAGAACAGATTTTTGCCTAACTCAGAAAGCATTTCAAGGACATAGGGATTGCTCTTGGCGAGCATTTCATTCAATTCTTGAGCCAGTGGATTCATGATAAAATCTCCTCGTTGGGAAAAGCCGAAGCCCTGCACTGAACAGATATCGGCAAAAAGATACAACCGGGAATTAAATCAGCAATGCCGCGCCAATGTCAATCGCAAAGTCGCACCGGGCAACATTGCCAAAATCGCCTCTATCCTGCTGTGAAAACAGAAGAAACCGTCAAAAACCATCATGCTTTTTATCAATATCATTGTTCCGGTATTCGTCATTGTTTTCTGCGGTTTTCTGCTCGAACGCTACGGGCGCATTGAGCTTGAGCCTCTGACGACCAGTTCCCTGTACCTGTTCGCTCCGGCACTGACCCTCAGCGCCCTACTGCGGCATCCGCTGCAGAGCCAGTTGCTGGGCGATGTTCTGTTTTACATGCTGGCCTATCTGGTGATCATGCTGGTTCTGTCCGCGAGCGTTGGCCGCCTGCTCGGCTGCGATGGTGACAGTCGGCGAGCGCTGTCGCTGTCCTCCTCCATGATGAACATCGGCAACTTCGGCCTGCCGCTGACCTGGTTCGCCTTTGGCGAGGCGGGGGTCCCCATCGCCATTGTCGTCTTCGTTATTTTTTCACTGCCGCTGGGATCGCTGGCCATTATCATTGCTCAGGGAGAAGGCGCGAACTGGCGCACCGCCATCGTCAACAGCCTGAAGATTCCCATTTTCCACGCTGCGGCCCTGGCCATGCTGTTGCAGGCTTTTTCCATCCAGCTGCCGCCCATGGTGCTGCGTCCCCTTGAACTGATGGGTCAGGCCGCCGTGCCACTGATGCTGGTTTTACTGGGCATGCAGATCAGCCGGACACGCTGGCAATGGTTGGGCGGATTCATGCTGGCCGGTATCGGCCTGAGACTGATCGCCGGGCCAGCAGTCGGCTGGGGACTCTGCCAGCTGCTGCACATCCGCGGTCTGGAACGCGACGTGCTGCTGCTGCAGACCAGTACGCCGGCCGCCGTCCTGCCCCTGCTTTACGCCCTGCGCTTTAACACGCGCCCCGATCTGGTGGCCAGCACCATCGTCACGACCACCCTGTGCAGCGCCGGCAGCCTCACCCTGCTGTTGTACCTGCTGCCGAAGCTGCCCTGAGACTGGAACCCTTTTCATCCGCAGTGCGATAATGTTCCTACAGAAAACAGAGAGACAGCCGGGGAATATAAGTGATCAGCACCACACACAGCAGCAGCAACAGCAGGAACGGCCAGGTGGCCCGGTAAAGCTGACCGACGGGGCGCTCAAAGCGGTAACTGGCGATGAACAGGTTCATGCCGACCGGGGGTGTCAGGTAGCCGATTTGCATATTGGCAAGGAAAATGATCCCAAGGTGGACGGGATGAATGCCGTAACCGACGGCAACGGGCAAAATGAGCGGCACCACCAGCACCAGAGCAGAGAAGATGTCGAGCAAGGCGCCAAGAACCAGCAGAAACAGATTCAGCAGCAGCAGAAACGTCAGTCGGTTATCCACATGCTGCTGCATGAAACGGAACAGCCGCTCGGGAACACCGCTGTCGATCATGGCATTGGTCGAGGCTAGGGACACGCCGAGAATGATCAGAATGCCGCCGACCAGAATCATCGAACGGTGCATGACCCGCGGCAACGAGCGCAGCGGAATCTCGCGCAGGATCAGCACCTCGACCACGAAGACATAGCAGGCCGTCACCGCTGCCGCCTCGGAAACAGCGAAATAGCCGCTGTAGATCCCTCCAAGAACCACTACCGGCAACGGCAACTCCCACAGGGAGCGCCGTAGCGCCTCCGCCACCGCCTGCCACGAGAAATCCTGCCAGGAGGACCGCAGGGAGCGGTTGGTCCAGCCACTCCAGCCCGCCAGCAGCAGCACCATCAGCAATCCAGGCAGGATACCGGCCAGAAATAGCTGATCGATGGAAACAGGTTCGCCGACATTAAGCTGCTGAGCGACAATGCCATACAGGATCAGCGGCAAAGAGGGTGCGAACAGCAATCCGAGGCTGCCCGAGGTCGTCACCAGACCAAGACTGAAATTTTCCCGATAACCGGCCTGACGCAGAGCCGGATACAGCAGAGCACCGAGGGCAATGATGGTAACACCGGAGGCCCCGGTAAAAGCGGTGAAAAAGGCGCAGGCGGCCAGGGACACAACGGCCAGCCCACCCGGCAACCAGCCGATCAGGGCCTGAGTCAGGGCGACCAGTCGATCCGGCGCCTTGCTCTCGCTGAGCAGATAGCCGGCAAAGGTAAACAGCGGAATCGCCAGCAGCACCGGCATTTCGGCAATGCGATAGAACTCAATCGCGACGACGGAGAGATCAATGCCGGAGGAATGAAACGCCCACAACGCGCCGGCGGCGATAACTGCAAACAGGGGCATTCCCAGCAATGCCAGGGTCGAGAGGAGGACAATTGGCAGAATCACGCGTTGCCTCCATTTACGTCGCCATTGGGAGACTCCAACTGGGCCAGGGGCGGATGCAGCATCAGCAGCAGATAACGCCAGCTCATTAGGCCAAAACCGACGGGCAGGATACTTTCGAACCACCAGGCGGGGTAGCCCCCCAGAGCCTGACTCTGAAACTCGGCCTCCATGGCCACAAAGGTGACAGCATGCCAGGCCAGCACACCACAGACCAGGGCGGTCAGGGCATGGACCAGCCGACGCAACCCCCCACGCCACAAAGGCGGCACCCACCGGATCAGGATATCCATCTGGATATGCTGATCACTGCGGCTGGCCACCATGGCGCCAATCAGGGTCAGCCACAGCACCAGAATGCGCAGCAGCTCATCACTCCAGATAAAACTGCTGCCGAACAGGTTGCGCTGAACGATCTGCACCACGGCCAACAAAACCATGACCGCCAGCAACAGCGCCAGCAGCGTATCTTCACACCGCCGACAAACACGCGCCACGCCGATCAGAAAACGGGCGGTTGTTTTCAGCGGCACGTGGAGTTTCCTGAGCCAGCTGTCGTGCGCTGGCGATAGTCGTTCAGCAGTTCCACCGCCCGCTGGTAGAGCGGTTCAGGAAACAGACCCTGAGCCGAGAGCTGTCGCGCCACCCGGTCAGCCACCTCGCTCCAGCGCTGGAATTCCCCCTCCACCGGCTCCACCCGGTCAACACCCTGCTGCTGCAGGGCAGCCAGGGACTCTTCGTTCTGCGGCCGGGACTGCTGATCGAACTCACGGTAAATCGCGCCCAGCACCTGCGTCACCACCTGCTGGTCCTCGGCCGACAGGCGACTGAAAGAACATTTATCCAGAACCAGCCCCGCATAGACATAAGCAAGGGGCATATCCGTCATACAGTTCACGCGTGTATACCACTGAAAGGCCAAGGCCCCCAGCGGCGACGTGGCGACCACCTCGACCAAGCCGGTCTGCAGACCGGTCATGACATCGGACAAGGGCAAGGTTACCGGAGACAGACCCAACCCCTCCATCACCGCATAACTGACCTGGTCCCCTTCCGGCACCCACAGTTTCAATCCCTTGAGATCATCCACCTTGCTGATCGGCCGTTCGCTGAACAGATTGGCAAATCCGCCCGAGGCGAATCCGAAGCAGACAAAACCTGCCTGATTCAGGCTGTCCGTCAGCAGCGGATCAAGATGGCGACGCAGCTGTGCCATTTCCTCCTCGGAACGTGCCAGCAGCGGCAGGCTGTAAATCAGCATGTCGGACGAGATCTTGGCCAGGCCACCGCCGGTGAACGCCCCCCCCTGCAGCTGGCCGACGCGGATCTTGCGCAACACACTCATCTCGTTGCCCATCACGCCACCACCGTAGAATTTCAGCTGGACCCGCCCCTGGGTTTTGTCGCTGATGGACTGGGCGCCGGCGCGCATTTTGACCATCCAGTCGGAACCTTCCGGGGCAACGGTGGCAATCTTGAAAATCTGTGCCTGACCCGCCGTTGCAGACAACAGGCCCATTGCCAGGGCACCGAACAACAGAACAAAACCAATAACAAAATGACGCTTCATGATTGATTACACTCTCCGTCAAAAATAATCCGCTGCGCTATCAAGCAAACAGCGCGCTTGCTGCTGAGACAGAATATTCATCAACGTCAGCCCCGGCGCATGGGGATCCGCCTGCAACACATCATACAACAAGCGGTCATGCAGTTCACGATCATAGAGCAGACGCGCATAATAGCGGGCATAATCAACCTTGACCCCAAGGTTACGCTCCCGGCTCAGGTGCAGGGCCTGCTCGAAACAGACACGGGCCTGTTCTGGCTGCCCACCCAGCGACGGCGGACGCAGACTGTAAAGAATGCCCAGATAATGCCAGGCACTGCCACCGGCGTAGCCCTCGTCCAGCTCGACAATACGCTTCAGGGCCAGCTCCAGCCTCGGCAGGGCCGTCAAAGCCGTCATGTCCTGGCTGTGGGCCTGCGCCCAGCCCAGCCAGCTGACGGTCAGGGCAAACAGCTGCGGCAGCTCATCCTCATCAAGATCCTGCAGGCGGGTAACGAATTCCTTGTATGGCCGCTCGGTCAGGCCACAGAAATCATCCTCCACGGCACACAGGGCCCGGCATCCATAATCGAAAGCCCGCCCAGACAGGCGCCGTGCCCGCTGCGGATCATCGACAAATGCCGCCGCGTAAACACTATAGAGATTCGCGCCCAGGCACAGCCAGTCTTCATCATCGGGATTATCAGCAATCAGGGTATCGATCAGCAGCAGATAAGCGGGAGCGCCACTGCGCACCAGTTCCGGATCGTCCTGATTGAGCACCGTTTCACCCAGGCGGGTACCGAAACCGGACAAGCTGCAGCCCCCCAGCAGCAGAACCATCCACGCCAGCATCAGACCAGAATAAATAAACTTCAACTTTCCTCTGGCCATTTGGCCTCCATCTGCGCAAAAAAAGAATTGATCTGCCGGCCCTTGCCGTAGCGATCCTTATACAACGCAAAAAACATCAGATTTTTATGAGCACAACTCCTTTTTCCGACGGCTTCCTGCCGCCGTTCAGCGCACACGCTGACAACGCTGACAACGCTGCCACCAGCGCCAGCCAAGCAGCAGCAACAGACCAGCCAGGTTGGGGTACCAGACAATCGGCTGCCCCCAGGAAATACCATCAAACACCCAGCCGCTCAGCGGCCAGAACAGCTTGGTTGGAAAGTAGGCCGCGCTGTGAAAAGGAAAATCCAGCAGGATATGAAACAGCCAGCCACAGGCCACAAAGCCGATATCTCTGCGCCAGCGCCACAGTAAAAAAACCGCCAGTCCGGCAATGACGGCGCTATGCGCCAGATCATACATAAAAAAACACCAGCCGGGAATGGTTGCCAGCGACGGGCGCCCCGGCACCCAGGTTCCCATGAGCAGTCGTCCCGCCAGCAGCGGGGCAAAGGAAACCAGATCCGGCAAGGCACCGAAAAACAGCGCCAGTCCGGCATGACGACGCCCGAACAGCCCCCAGCCCCACAGGGCATGACTGAAGGTGTCCACCCTAGCCCACCCGGGGGATCTCGTCCCAGCGCGTGGTGTAGGCTGGAGACAGATGTTCGCGGCGCATCCGCCAGTCGCGCACGATGCCCTCGCTGCCGAACCAGACCTGATGCCGCCCGCCGCGGTTGAGATCATCCAGCGCCCGCATCAGCCCGGGCTGGTGCGGCTGACTGGACAGGGCGTCGAACAGCCCGTGCTGACAGCAATGGACAGAACTCAGGTCCGTCAGCACCACCCCCGCCTTGGCATAACGAAAACCGTCGCGCCACAGGCTGTCAAACAACCGGGCCGCCTGGTGCGACAGGGCGCGGCTGTCGGAGCTGGGCCGCTCGATCGGCGCGGTGGCGCTGTTGGCATAGTGACGCTCATCGGACTGATAGGCGCCGGTGCGGATAAACACCGTCACCCGCCGCGCCAGTTGCTGCTGCTCACGCAGTTTTTCCGCCGCGCGCACCGCGTAGTGACACACAGCTTCACGCAGGGCCGCGTAATCGGTCACGCGGTGGGAAAAGGAGCGCGAGCATAGCACCTGCTGACGTGGTGACGGTGCCGTCTCCATATCCAGGCAGGCCTCGCCATTGAGTTCGCGGATGGTTCGCTCCAGATTGACGGAAAAACGCCGTCCCATGGCACGGGGCGAGCGCCGGGACAACTCCCAGGCGGTCTTGATGCCCAGACGCTGCAACTGGGGAGCCAGACGACGACCGACCCCCCAGACCTCCTCCACGGGCATCAGCTGCAGCAGCCGCTGCGTGCGGGAGGGATCTTCGAGCACCACCACGCCCTGCGTCGCCACATAGCGCTTGGCCGCCACCGTCGCCAGTTTGGCCAGGGTCCGGGTACCGGCCATGCCGACACTGACCTGAATGCCGGTCCACTGCTTCACCCGCTCGCAGATGCGCCGCGCCAGCTGCTCATGGGACTCGCCACCAGGCAGGAACTCGGGCAGGGGCAGAAACGCCTCATCGATGGAATAGATCTCCACTCTCGGCGCCAGGGATTCCAGGGTGATCATCACCCGCTCGGAAATATCGGCGTACAGCGAATAGTTGGAAGAAAACACAGCCATGTCATGTCGCCGCAGCAGTTCTCGCACCTGCCAGGCGGGCACGGCCATGCCGACACCCAGCGCCTTGGCCTCGGGGCTGCGCGCCACCACGCAGCCGTCGTTGTTCGACAGCACCACCAGCGGCCGACCGCGCAGATCGGGCCGGAACAGTCGCTCACAGCTGGCGTAGAAATTGTTGCAGTCGACCAGGGCAATCCGGCTCATGGCTGGCGAACCCGGTGTACCACCGTGGTGACCACGCCGAAGATCTCCAGTTCCACCCCTTCGGGCACCTCGATGACCGGAAACGTTTTGTTCATGGCCACCAGCCGGGGTTGCGGTCGGGTTTCGAGCTTCTTCACCGTCAGTTCCCCATGCCATACGGCAATCACGATATCGCCATGACGGGCCGTCAGGGAGCGGTCCACCACCAGCACGTCGTCGGGATAGATTCCGGCCTCCGTCATCGACTCGCCCTGGGCACGGACAAAAAAGGTTGCCGCCGGATGCTGGATGCACAACTCGTTCAAATCCAGCGTCTTTTCGACATAGTCCTGCGCCGGGCTGGGAAAGCCGGCGGGCACCGGTTCAAGAAATAGCGGCAGCGCCGGCCCTTTTGAATTCTGTGGAGGCAAAAACAGTTCAACAGCCATGAAAAAGCTCTTTTCGTAAAATGATTCTCGCCAGTATACACGCTTGCACGGAAAAATTGGCCGGAATTCACCGCTCAAACACCAGCGTATACCAGAGCCGATCACGACCACGGCCGTCGTGTTGCCAGCTCACAGAACATTGCTGCAAGCCGTAACGACAGGCAAGATGGGATACGTCATCCGGCTGCCGCAGACACATCAGGCGTCCGTCCTCATCGCGCCGGGCAGCGGTCTGCACGCCGGCACAGCGACCCGCCCCAACACAGGAAGTCAGGATCAACCGTCCAGCAGGCACAAGCAGCGCCACTAGCTGGGCCAGTGTCTGCGCCAGCGCCCCATCGTCCAGATGCAGGATCAGGGCAATAGCCACCACCGCATCAAAACGCCGCCCCAGCAGGGGGTGACTCGAAGGCAGGGGAACCTCGGCTGTCAGCGCCCGCCCCTGCAGACCGCCATGTTGCGCCACAGCCTGCTTGACCATGGCCTCACAGCCATCGCTGTACGTCACCTGGTAGCCCTGCGTCTGCAGCCAGGCCGCATCGCGGCCGCTGCCGCCACCAAGTTCCAGCACGCGGCAGCGCGACGGCAGCCACTGCCGCAGCACCGCCTGCAGGTCTGTCACCTCATCGCGGTCGGCCCGTCTGGCATAGTCCGAAGCCTGACGGGTATAAAAATGAAGGGTTTGAGGATCCATGTTCTTCCCTTTTCGCACGGACGGCGCTGGAATGATCGCATCATAACACGGAAAGCACGCCTCAATGCAAACGGGGCGGCTCCCTCCCGGAAACCGCCCCGCACAGCGCAAACAGGCCAAATCAGCTCCCTCAGTCGTTGATGGTGACCTCAATGGTTTTGGGCTTGGCTTTCTCCTGCTTTTTCAAGGTAATGGTCAAGACCCCGTCCTTGAAACTGGCCTCGATGCCTTTCTGCGAAACCGTCTCGGGCAAAGTGAAACTGCGATTAAACACCCCGTAGTGCCGTTCGATACGGTGATAGGTCTTTCCCTTCTCTTCCTTTTCCTGCTTGCGCTCACCATGCAGCAGCAGGACACCGTTTTCCACCGTCACCTTGACGTCTTCCTTCTTCACCTCGGGGATCTCGGCCTTGATAATAAACTGATCATCCGTTTCGGCGATATCGACCCGTGGCGACCAGTCCCCCTTGCGCATCACGTCCTGGCTGCTCTCTTCCTTTCCAGCCCCCAGTTCCCGGTTGTACCGTTCGACCAGTTCCTCCATCTCCCGCCATGGATCCCAACGTACCAGTGTCATTGTCTCCTCCTTGTGTGCAAGTTTGCCTATCTCCCGACCACGAACACCCTCTTCCTCCAACCTAACGCCGTTGCAAGGTTTTTCAAGCGCAAGATGAGACTTTTTTCACAGCAGTTCCTCCAGACATAGCTGCAGTTCCCGCACTTCGCCATCCCGACGTAGCTGGAAACGGTAACAGCGGCCGACTTCCTTGCGCAGCAGGGCACGGATCGCCCGTGCGCCATCAAACTGATCAACGGGCCGACCATCAATCGCCTCAATGAGATCACCGGCGACAAACCCGGCACGCTGAGCCGGGGTCCCGCTGGCCACAAAAGACACCATCGGCACGCCGTCATGGGACAGCCCCACCAGCAGACCGCTTTTGTCCAGCGCCTGCGGCGCATTAAAATCGTCCCCCGGCATCAACGCCAGCTTCTGGCGCGAGCAGTCAAGCCACAGCACGAAGTGACGGAGAGTGGACGCCCCGAGGGTGCCGTCCAGCTCGCCGACAGAACGCATGCCGCCATCACCTGCCGACGGCACGCTGAGAACCGGCCGCTCAATGTGCATCCCGGCCAGTTGCAGCCCATCGAAACGCACCAGTCGATCGATACGCCAGCCGCCGATCCCGAGACTGAGCTGCTCCACCCCCTTGCGCTCCCGCAGCCGATAGCGTTGAGCGCTGGGAGCAAAAAACGCGCTGTACTCCGCCCCGGTATCAACGCACCAACTCCCGGACAGACAACCGTCCACCAGCACAGGCAGTGTCAGCATCCGGTATTTCAAAGGCGCATCGCGCCAGGGCAGCGCAGGCGGCGTATTGAGGGGGAACAGGGTCAGTTGACGGTGAGCATAATCAATACGCACGACCACCCGACTGAGGAAATCGTAACCGAGGATACCGTGACAGGTCGGCTCATAAGTGCCCTGGACAAGGCCGGAGCAGGCCATCACGGTGTGCGGGGCCAGCGTCACCGTGTTCGGAGCCTTGCCAACCCGAACGGTGGGCAAGGTGGTGAAATGCACGGCAAAAGGATCGCCATACCCAAAGCCACTGATCTCCCCCTTTACCTCCAGGCCACAGGAACGGGCATAATCGGCATCGATCACCGTTCCCGAGGCGCCGCTGTCCAGCAGCCACCAGCGGGTGTCATTATTGAGAGTCACCGGCAGATAAATGGCTCCGTCCACCAGACGAAACGGCAACGTCACCTCGCTTTGGCCGCCAGCGAAATAAACCGGTGTCGGCCGCGGCGACGGGGGGACGAAACGCTGCGACGCAATCGTCGGGTTCAAATCGAGACGCTTCAGCCACACCTCGCGCACCTTGTTGCGCGGCGACATCTCGTCGCGTTGATGAAAGGCCACCACCAGCCCGTCCACGGTGCGGAAATCGTCGTAGCGGCTGACAAGGGTCAAGTCGGGCAGACGGGTACGTGCCGCCAGCAGGTTGAGGGTCCGGCCGTCGAAATAGTACCAGCTGACATCGCTGTTGAGACGGTTCTCCAGCCGCACGACCTGACAGCGATGATCCTCCAGGGTTGCCGGAGCCTCCATGGATAGGGAAAAAATCACCGAGTTGCGGCTGAGGTGTTCAAACTGTGCCAGCCTGCGCGCCAGTTCGCGGCGCTGCAGCGTCTGAACATCGCGCTGAAAATCGCGCTGGCCATTGGTATCCAGATACCAGGCGACACGGCCGTTGTCGCCCTCGCTCTGACGGATAATCCCGAAATCCGCCTCAAGCCGGGTCTGAAGCGGCTCACACCACCACTGGCGAAAGGTCCCGTTCAGGCCGTCCTCTCGCACCGTCCCTTCCTGATAGCTGCTGTGCAGGGCCCGCCAGCGCTCCAGACCACCCGTCGCCTGATAATGAGCTTCGAACAGGGCATAGGGATCCTGAAACAACGGCAACGATTCCGCGGCTACCGTTGCGCCCCAGCCCAGCAGGAAAAAGCAGACCAGCAGATGATACCATCGCGTCATCGCCCCCCCCCTTCTGCGGGCGCAGGGGTCAGAGGGCGTACAGCAGTGGTCTGGTCCACAAAGATCAGACCATCATAGCGCTCCATGGGGTAGACACGGAGATAGTTCTCACTCTGATCGCGCAGCGGCTCATACACCACGCCGATGGCCCGCTGGTCCAGGGAAACATTCGGACCGCCACGGCGCTCGGCAGCCGTAAACAGCCACATCCCCGCCTTAACACCACTGTGATGAAGTACGGCTTCAAGACTGCCGTCGCGCGCCGGAGGAACAATCAGGTTTTCTACCTCACCCTGCCACTGGCGACTGGCACGAACTGAACCCTGAAAACTGAACTGGCCGAGCAGAAACACCCCTTGCGCACCGCAGTTGCGCCGCAGCAGCTGGCCCAGGCTCTCCAGCCCCCAGCGGGGCATCGGTGTGGCCGTCGCATCACCGACATGGGTGTTGTGCGCCCAGACAATCCCCCGGGACGCCGAGCCGTGGCGTTTCAGCAACCGTTGCAGGGTGCGGGAAAAATGGCGCACGCGCACATTCCAGCCCCGCTCGCCATACAAGAGCTGACAGCGGTAATAGGCCTCGGTCCCGACCGCCATCAGCGCCTGCTGCAGCCGATCAAAAGACCGATCTTCCAGCCAGTACGGAAAGAGACCACTGGCCGGGACTTGCTGCAGCAGGTTCTGCGCGGCCGTTTCACAGTCCGGCGCTCCGGCCGCCAGATGGCGCAGATAATCCTGCGGATCGCCGCGCCAGTCGAGACAGGTCTCCAGCGCGCGGGCAGCCCGGTCATACGGGGGACAGCCGATCAAGCCGTGCAGACTGTCCCGTCCATCGAGCAGATCCATCCCGTAAATGGCCACCTTCCGCGCAGGCGGCCGCGTCAGATTAAGGGCACGCAGCTGTTCGAGAAACAGCGCCATGTCCTGATTCTGCCACACCCAGGCCAGCCAGCCAGGCAATGCCCGCAACAGCGACTCAGCACTCTCATACTCGTCGCAAGCCTCACGCACGTAGGCGTCCATCTTGCGACAGCTCAGCCAGTCGGCTTCAATCGCGACAAAATCGATGCGCTGACAACGCATCAACTCCAGGCTGATCAGGCGCCGCAAACGGTAAAATTCGTCGCTGCCATGGCTGCCGTCCCCCAGCAGGACCAGTTGAGCGGCGCCGCAGCGCGCCAACAAGGGTGCAAAATCATCCGTGGTGATCAACGGCAGGGTGTTCTGCACCATCCATGGACCAAAACCGGACAGATCGGCCGGAGCAGGGGCGTCGGAATGGGCGGGGCCAGAGATCATCAGAGCCAGCACCACCAGGAACAGCGGCCGCAACAACCTGCTACGCACCAGGAGCCCGGTTTCGATCCAGCAGCGCCACCAATTCATCACGGGTTCCTCCTCAACGAATCCTCATCGGCCTGCGCCGTTGAACTCAGCGGCAAAAACAGACGTCCAAACAAGCGGACCAGCGTTTCATTGTCATGGCCGCCCTGATCACGAATCACCCGCGATGCCGGCAACACCGTGGCCAGCAATGCGGGCCCATCACCCGTAATCCAGTCGTTCGCCGCATAGATCAGATGGATGGGCGGATAAACGCTCGGTTGCTGCTGGTACTGTTTGATCCACAGCCACAGCAGCTCGGGAAAATCATTCTGCTCATCCGCCGACGGCTGCCAGCAACGCAGATCCCCGGCCGCGAGAATAGGCTCCAGCTGGCTGTCCCAGCCGAGAAACGGGCTGATCAGCAGTACGGTCTCGATGTCCTGCGGATGTTCGCGCAGATAAAACAGGCATCCGATCCCACCCATGGAAAAACCGGCCAGCCAGATATGCTGATAGCCCTGCGCACGAGCGGGATCGATCACATCCTGCTTCAGCCGCTCAACCACGCTGCGGTCGCGGTAATAGCCGTAGTGCGCATCGGGAACCAGAACATCGCAAGGCATTGCGCTCCCCTGAATCATATCGACCAAGCCAAGCTCTTTAAAGTCGCTGGCCTGACCGCCGATCCCGCGCAACAGCACCAGCAGTGTTTTCTGGCGCTGCTGGGGATACAGCGGATAGTTCAATGTCTGCAGGGGCACGGTGGCAGACGGCACGCAACCTGACAGCAAACAGACAAACAGAACTGCGACCAAACAGGTTATTTTCGTCATCCTCCATCCCTTCTTACGTGCTCAAGAGACCAATCCCTTCTACACAGCATAACCGCTTCCCGCCGACAGCCAACCACGGGAAAGACAAAAGAATACCCCGGCGCGTCGGGCATAAAAAAAGCGACCCTTGAGAAAAGGGTCGCTCACACAACAAGAACATCCAACTGAATGCGAAAGTTATCGCAAAATAAATTTAAATGATCCTGAGTCAGTGGAAAGCCATTGCCACCTTACTCCACAACCCCTCCGACTGCTTTTCACAGGCTTCGCGCGCCGACTCAATCGCCAGTCTCAACTCGTCACAATCTTCGTCCGTGCGAGGTTCAAGAGTATGGTAAAAAATGCCGCTAGAACGTGCCTGGCGCAAAAAACCGACTGAATCCGTATCCGCCAGCAGGATGATCTTGACCCCCTTCTGGCACTGGCGAAAAATCGGAATCAGTTCCAGGGCATTACTGCCATCAAAGGTCTGGCTCAGCAACAGGACACCCGGCATACCGGCAGTACGCAGAGCCGTCACCGCTTCGGCCACATTCGCGACGGCTTCGGGATGGCCTCCTGCCTGCTGCGCAACCTGCTGCAGGCTGCGCACCAACTCCTGCGTCGCTCCAGCAATGATTACCGGGACCATGATCGTATTTTCTGCAACAAAAGCATGGAATGAATCCTCGAAGAAGGTATCAGTGCTTCTGTGCCGCAGCCTTTTTGGCAGGTTCCGTGCTTTTGACAACACCCAGAATTACCAGCAGAGCCGGCAGCAACTGAGCCACGACAATCAGGGCACAGAAACCCAGAAACGCCCACACCAGAATCCCGCTGTGATCCGTACGACCGGCGGTTGTTTCAGCCAGAGCCGGAGAAGCCAACATCAGAGAAGCAATAACCAGAGAAAGCAGTTTTTTCATTTTCCCATTCCTGTCCATAAAAAAGTAATAAAATAACATGCGGAGGCCCCCCGAAACAGGACGGCGCATCCCACTCCATCAATCAAGTCAATCAGGCCTTGTCAGAAGCCTGTTCTTTTGAGCTGGCAACCCCTTTGACAATACCAAGCATCATCATCACGGCCGGCACCAGCTGAGCCACAACAATCAGAGCGCAAAAACCCAGAAACGCCCACACCAGAATTCCACTGTTGTCCGTACGCTGTGAGGCCGCCATTACCGGCGACGCCACCATCAGGGAAGCCAAAGCCATCAGAACTGTTTTCAGTGTTATTTTCATGATTCGTTTTCCTTTCTTCGCCTTCTGAATTTTATTTTTCACCGATTAATCGGCCAAATCTTTTCATCAAACTCTTCTGTCACAATCTTTTTTCCCGCTGGCAGGTGCCCTGCTCGACTTCCCCCACATTGCGACAGGCATGCCAAAAGATATCAAACAAAAAACGAATCCCCATAACAATCTGAAATCCTTTCATAAAAAAAAGAGGCAACCACTCTTTACTGAGTCATCCCCTTTATCAGCACCTTTGATTGTATACAAAAGCCATGCAGCTTTCTTTTGTTCCGGCAGACAGAACAAGCCGTAAATTCGATTCAACCACTTGAAATAAAAAAATAAACCAGAAAGTATGAAAAAAATATACGCTCTGTATAAAACGGTTGTCTTTCAAATAAAAAAACAGATCAGTGGATCGACTCTGGAGACAAGATGACCAGCCATCGACCCGACCATCAATATTCTACCCATCTAATTTTATTGATAAAAAAGCGGAGCCGACCATCGCCCCTTCAAACCTTGACAGGACGGGCTTGACAAAAATCAAACACTTGGCCATATTGCCAAAAACCCAAGGAGCGCAGCGATAATGTATTACATGAAAAAAAAACATTTTGAGGCACGCGCCAAGGTTCTCAAAGCCATGGCCCACCCCAGCCGTCTTTTTATCCTTGAGGAATTGGCCAAGGGGGAGCGTTGCGTGTGTGATTTGACAGCGATGATCGGTGCAGACATTTCGACGGTATCGAAACATTTATCCGTTCTCAAGCAGGCTGGCTTGCTGGCGGATGACAAACGCGGCAATCAGGTCTTTTATCAGTTGAAAGTTCCTTGTATCCTTAACTTTTTCGGCTGTATCGAATCGGTCCTCACCCTTCAGGCGGAAGAACATGCTGATACGTTTGGTCTGACTGTCAAATAACATTCACCCATTTTCACCCGGAAACAGCACGGGGTGAAACATTCCAGAGCACTCTCATTGAAACAAAGGATTCATCATGTCGATTCGTGTCGCAATTAACGGCTTTGGCCGAATGGGCAGACTCGCCCTGCGCGCCGCCTGGGACTGGCGGGAATTTGAAATCGTCCACATCAACGAAATCAATGGCGGTGCAAAGTGCGCTGCCCACCTGCTGGAGTTCGACTCGGTTCATGGTCGCTGGGACCGGAAGATCCATTTTGACGACCACGCCGTGACAATCGACGGCCAGAAAGTCGGTTTCAGCACCTATAAAACGCCGGGCGAGGTTCCCTGGAATGAGCTGGGCGTTGATATCGTCATCGAATCAACCGGCAAGTTCCGCACCCCGGAGCTGCTCCAGCCTTATTATGAGCGCGGAGTCAAAAAAGTGATCGTCGCGGCACCGGTTAAACAGGACGCACTCAATATCGTCATGGGGGTCAACGATCACCTCTACGACCCGGCGACACATCATCTGCTGACCGCGGCCAGCTGTACCACCAACTGTCTGGCTCCCGTGGTCAAGGTGCTGCATGAAAAAATCGGCATCACCCACGGCGTGATCACAACCGTCCACGATGCGACCAATACTCAGGTGGTCATCGACGCCCCCCATAAGGACCTGCGTCGAGCCCGAGCGGCGGGGATGTCCCTGATCCCCACCACCACCGGCAGCGCCTCCGCCATCACGCTGATCTACCCTGAACTGAAAGGGAAGCTCAACGGCCACGCTCTCCGTGTTCCGCTTCTGACGGGTTCACTGACCGACGCCGTATTCGAGATGAAACGCAACGTGACCGTCGAAGAGGTGAATGGGCTGTTCCATGAAGCGGCCGACAGCTACCTCAAAGGGATTCTCGGCATTGAGGAACGACCGCTGGTTTCCATCGACTACAAGAGTGATCCGCGCTCGGCCATTATCGACGCCCCCTCAACCATGGTGGTCGATGGCACGCAGCTGAAACTCTTCATCTGGTACGACAACGAATTCGGCTACGCCAACCGAATGATGGAACTGTGCAAAAAAGTGTCGCTGAGTCTGCCGTGACCGATCTGCGCAACTATGCCTTGGTCACCGGTGCCTACTGGGGCTTCACCCTCACCGACGGCGCCCTGCGCATGCTGGTGCTGTTGCATTTTCACGAACTCGGCTACAGCGCGACACAGATCGCCTTTCTGTTCCTGCTTTACGAATTCTTCGGTGTCATCACCAACCTGATTGGCGGCTGGATCGGTTCCCACATGGGACTCAAAGTGACCCTGTTCAGCGGATTGGCCCTGCAGATCTTCGCCCTGTTTTCCCTGGGTCTGCTTGCCCCCGGCTGGCCCCCGCTGTTTTCCGTCTGCTATGTAATGGGGCTGCAGGCCCTCTCGGGCATTGCCAAAGACCTCACCAAGATGAGCAGCAAAAGCGCAATCAAAGTGCTGGTGCCTCCCGAGGCCGATAGCGCCCTGTTCAAATGGGTCGCCGTGCTGACCGGGTCAAAGAACGCCCTGAAAGGAGCCGGATTCTTCCTCGGCGGCTTACTGCTCTCAGTGGTCGGTTTTCGCGCTGCGCTGTGGTTAATGGCAGCCGGACTGGCACTGGTCTTGTTGGCGATTTTTTTCTCTTTGCCGCGAGAAATCGGCAGAGCAAAGAACAAGATCAAATTCTCCGCCATTTTCTCGAAAAGCCGCGACATCAACCTGTTATCCGCAGCACGGCTCTTTCTTTTCGGCTCAAGAGATATCTGGTTCGTGGTCGGCCTGCCGGTCTTCCTCTCCGCCCGCCTCGACTGGAACCATACCGAGGTCAGCGCTTATCTCGCCCTGTGGGTGATCGGCTACGGCGGGGTACAGGCGCTGGCCCCAGGATTGCTGAAAACAGCCCTGCACGGTGCCACACCACGCGGCGGAACCGCCAGTCTCGGAGCGTTTGGCTTGGCAGCCCTGACCGCACTCATCGCGATCTGCGTAGAGATCGGCCTATCTCCCTGGCTAACCGTCGTCGCTGGGCTGTCACTTTTCGGCCTGATCTTTGCGGTCAACTCCTCGGTTCACTCCTACCTGATCCTGGCCTATTCCGAGGCGGACCACGCAGCACTCAACGTCGGATTCTACTACATGGCCAATGCCGCCGGGAGATTACTTGGCACCCTCCTGTCAGGCATTGTTTTCCAATTCGCGGGCCTCGTTGGCTGCTTGTGGGTGTCAACACTGTTTGTTCTGATTGCGGGAGGAATCTCTCTGTTCTTGCCCCGAGATCAAGTCGCCATGTTCCAATCTTAAAATGAGCGTCCCTGCACCATTTCAAAAAGGAAATATCGCTCTACTTCCTTAGAAGAGTTTTATTATAGGCTTATTTCAATACAGAAAAAACCGCATAAACGCGTCCGCGAAGGGCGCGACCGGCGAGCGCTTTGCAGTCGGCGGCGCAACTATTGTTTCAATCCACGCGCCCGCGAAGGGCGCGACATGCGCAGAGCCATCGTCATTCAGCGGCTACTTGGTTTCAATCCACGCGCCCGCGAAGGGCGCGACACATGGCCGAGGTAAATAACTGGTAATGGCTATCGTTTCAATCCACGCGCCCGCGAAGGGCGCGACTTGTCAGGGTCCCACGCCTCGTCATCTACCATGTGTTTCAATCCACGCGCCCGCGAAGGGCGCGACGGGAGGCCGGGGCGATTGACCCGTCAACCATTGATGTTTCAATCCACGCGCCCGCGAAGGGCGCGACCGCTCAGTGTCAACAGGTGGCACCGCTGCTGTTCGTTTCAATCCACGCGCCCGCGAAGGGCGCGACGTGGTGCGCCAGAAGGTCAGCCAGACCGTGGCAGAGTGGTTTCAATCCACGCGCCCGCGAAGGGCGCGACGGCGTCGTATTTCGGTTATATCAACATCGCCGACGTTTCAATCCACGCGCCCGCGAAGGGCGCGACGACGGAAAAAATTATTCCCCTGTTGCGTGTGATCGTTTCAATCCACGCGCCCGCGAAGGGCGCGACCTTGTTCCGCTTCCCATGCCTGTTTGTTCGCTGTTGTTTCAATCCACGCGCCCGCGAAGGGCGCGACGTAATAACGTTGCCGGAAGACTCGCACCTAACATGTTTCAATCCACGCGCCCGCGAAGGGCGCGACTGTCGCCAAGGCTGTTGCCGACGAAGCCGCCCTTCGGTTTCAATCCACGCGCCCGCGAAGGGCGCGACCGCGCACCGAAGATTTGAGCCGCGATATTCTGGTGTTTCAATCCACGCGCCCGCGAAGGGCGCGACTCAACAGGATTAACGGTGATGAGATTTACATAAAGTTTCAATCCACGCGCCCGCGAAGGGCGCGACCAGGTAAGGTGTTTAGTGTTCTACACATTATGCAGTTTCAATCCACGCGCCCGCGAAGGGCGCGACCCGTATCGTTCGACCTCTGCCGTGATCAGTTCCTGTTTCAATCCACGCGCCCGCGAAGGGCGCGACAACTTGCAAATCCCGTTTCTGCATCTGCATCGGTGTTTCAATCCACGCGCCCGCGAAGGGCGCGACCATTTCTGATGCACCGCTTCGGTGCAGATGTAATGGTTTCAATCCACGCGCCCGCGAAGGGCGCGACCTAAGTTTCCAAGCGTTGCAGATACATTGTATGTGTTTCAATCCACGCGCCCGCGAAGGGCGCGACTCTCCGCGATGTCATCCTCCGTTACTATCAATGGTTTCAATCCACGCGCCCGCGAAGGGCGCGACGTCAGGTATTGGTTACATTGCCAGAAACCATGTTGTTTCAATCCACGCGCCCGCGAAGGGCGCGACCCTGGCCTGCTTCTGTGACGTTTGTAGGCGGAAGTGTTTCAATCCACGCGCCCGCGAAGGGCGCGACAACCGGAAGATGACGCCTTTTGTTAAGGTAGCCAGTTTCAATCCACGCGCCCGCGAAGGGCGCGACGAGATCGAGTCCCGCTTCTGGAACGATCATGTTCTGTTTCAATCCACGCGCCCGCGAAGGGCGCGACCAACGCAAGGCACAACAACGGCGACGGCCAGTGTGTTTCAATCCACGCGCCCGCGAAGGGCGCGACGAAATG
>JAFGXV010000038.1 GCA_016936455.1 Desulfuromonadaceae bacterium | reverse complement strand
TATCGCCATGACTGTAGAGATGATCACCCCGATCGCCATGGATAAAGAGCTGCGCTTCGCAATCCGCGAAGGTGGCCGTACCGTTGGTGCCGGCGTTGTAAGCGAAATTATTCAGTAGTAGAGGGTTCAGATGTCTAGCCAGAAAATTCGGATTCGCCTGAAGGCGTATGATCATAAGCTGCTTGATATGGCAGTCAGCGAAATTGTCGACACGGTCAAGCGTACCGGCTCTCACTTGGCCGGCCCTATTCCTCTGCCGACGGTGATCAATAAATACTGTGTGTTGCGTGGCCCCCATGTTGACAAGAAAAGTCGGGAGCAGTTCGAGATCCGTACACACAAGCGTTTACTTGATATCCTCGACCCGACACAGCAGACGGTTGATGCATTGATGAAACTGGATCTGTCAGCTGGCGTTTTTGTTGAGATCAAGCTGTAAGATTCAGCCCTGATAGAAGATAAGGATAGAACGATGGTAAACGGAATTCTTGGAAAAAAACTGGGAATGACCCAGATATTTACCGAGAACGGCACGCGCATCCCGGTGACCGTGGTCCAGGCAGGACCCTGTGCGGTTATCCAGAAAAAAATCGTTGAGACTGACGGTTACAATGCGGTGCAACTCGGGTTCGGTGTGCAAAAAGCCCAACGCATTAACAAGCCTGAAATGGGTCACCTGACCAAGGCTGGCAAAGGAGCTTTCAAGTTCCTGCGCGAGATGAAGGGCGATATTTCTGATTGCGAAGTCGGGGCAGAGATCCTCTGCTCGGATGTCTTCGCGGCAGGTGATATCGTCGATGTGACAGGCGTCAGCAAGGGTAAGGGGTTTCAGGGCGTAATTAAACGCTGGAACTTTTCTGGTGGTCGCACTTCGCATGGTTCGAAGTTTCATCGTGCACCGGGTTCGATCGGTTGCAGTGCGTGGCCTTCCCGGGTGTTTAAGGGTAAGAAGATGGCAGGTCAGATGGGGAATGCTCAAGTGACAGTCCAGAACCTTGAAATTGTCGAGGTCCGTACTGAGCAAAACCTGATTCTGATCAAGGGGGCGATCCCCGGTCCCAAAGATGGCCTGGTAACAGTTCGTAAGGCAGTCAAGGCTTAGGCCGGGCCAGCGTTGATACGGGAGAAGCTAAAATGGCAAAAATAACTGTCTATGATATGCAGAAAAATCAGGTTTCCGAGCGCGAACTCGCCGACCAGATTTTTTCGACTCAGGTAAAAAGTTATCTGATTCACGATATGGTCCGTTACCAGCTGGCTGCTCGTCGGCAGGGTACAGCAGCGACCAAGACCCGCAGCCAGGTTTCAGGTGGCGGGAAAAAACCCTATAAGCAAAAAGGTACCGGTAATGCTCGCCAGGGCTGCATCCGGGCTCCGCACTATGTTGGTGGCGGCGCTGCATTCGGGCCGAGTCCGCGCAGCTACGAGTTCAAGCTCAATCGTAAAGTGAAGAAAGCGGCTCTGTGTTCGGCTCTGTCCGCACGCTTTCATGGCGAGGCCATGACGGTTTTGAACGATGTTAAACTGGACAAAATCAGCACCAAAGAATTTGCACAGTTCATCGATCGCTTCGGTCTTGAAAATGCTCTTGTTGTGATTGATGGTGCGGATCCGGTAGTTGAGCTGTCTGCTCGCAATTTGCGCAATGTCAAGGTGCTTCGTGCCGAAGGTGTCAATGTCTATGACGTTATGAAATACACCAATATCGTCTTGACGGAAGGCGCCGTAGAGCAACTGGAAGGAGCGTTAGCGTAATGAAACCGTTGCATCAGGTGATTAAGAAGCCTTTGGTGACTGAAAAAAGCACACTACAGAAAGAAGCTGGTCGTGTAGTGGTTTTTGAGGTGGCGAAGGACGCAAACAAAATTGAGATCAAGCAGGCCGTTGAGAAGGCTTTTGATGTCAAAGTTGAAGATGTCAATACCATGATCGTTGCCGGTAAGGTAAAACGCATGGGGCGTCAGTTCGGCAAGCGTCCGAATCGTAAAAAAGCGTATGTAACTCTCGCTGAAGGCAGCAATATCGACTTCTTTGGCGTTTGATGTCAGTCTTAGGGATACGGAGTAAGAATAATGGCGATCAAAAAGTTTAAGCCAACCTCGCCAGGGCGTCGGCACATGACAGCCTCGGCTTTTGAGGAGGTTACAACAGCGACACCTGAAAAGTCACTTTTGGAACCTTTGAAAAAGAGTGGTGGTCGTAATAGCTATGGGCGCATCACTAAACGTCACACTGGTGGTGGCCATAAGCGTAAGTACCGCGTAATTGATTTTAAGCGCGATAAAAAAGAAATTCCGGCTCGTGTTGTTTCGATCGAGTATGACCCGAATCGGTCGTCACGGATCGCGCTGTTGAATTATGCCGACGGCGAGAAGCGTTACATTCTGGCACCTGCCGGCCTGGAAGTTGGTGCACAGGTTGTAGCCAGCGAGTCGGCGGATATCAAGCCGGGTAACGCATTGGCAATTCGTTCCATTCCCCTTGGTACCTGGGTTCACAACGTTGAACTGAAGGTTGGCAAGGGTGGTCAGTTGGCTCGCAGCGCCGGTGCCTACGCCATGATTGCAGCAAAAGAGGGTCGCTACGCTCAGCTGCGTCTGCCTTCCGGTGAGGTACGCCTTGTGCTGCAGGATTGTTGCGCAACCATCGGACAAGTCGGCAATGTTGACCATGAAAATGTCAAGATTGGTAAGGCGGGTCGTAACCGCTGGCTGGGCAAGCGTCCTCAGTCCCGTGGTGTTGCGATGAACCCAGTCGATCACCCCCATGGTGGTGGTGAAGGTAAGAGCTCAGGTGGTCGTCACCCGGTGACCCCCTGGGGTATTCCGACCAAGGGTTATAAGACCCGGACGAATAAACGTACGGATCGCTTCATCGTTCGTCGCAGGAATAAGTAGAGGAGTAAGCCGTGGCACGTTCAATTAAAAAAGGCCCTTTTGTTGATGATAGCCTGCTGCGTAAGATTGATCTCGAGGCGGGCGCGGCCCCCACGAATAAGGTCATCAAGACTTGGTCGCGTCGCAGTACGATCATTCCCGAGTTTGTCGGCTATACCTTTGCTGTGCATAACGGCAAAAAATTTCTGCCGGTTTATGTGACCGAGAACATGGTTGGGCATAAGCTTGGAGAATTCGCTCCCACCCGTACCTACTACGGTCATGGTGCGGATAAGAAGTCGAAGAGAAAATAAACGCAACGGAGTTCCCGGATGGAAGCAAAAGCTAAATTGAAATATGCCCGCATGTCGGCACAAAAGGCGCGCCTAGTTGTCGATATGGTTCGGGGCAAAAAAGTACAGGAAGCGCTGAATATCCTGCGTTTCTCGCCGCAGAAGCCCGCGGCGATCGTTGCGGCTTTGGTCAAATCTGCGATCGCTAACGCCGAGCAGAAAGGTGTCGCGGACGTTGATCGCCTGTATGTGAAAACCATTATGGTCGATCAGGGCCCCGCTTTGCGCCGGTTTATTCCCCGTGCGCAGGGGCGCGCTAGCCGTATCAGAAAACCAACGAGTCACGTTCAGGTCGTCCTGGACGAAAAATAGCCAATCAAGGAGGTGATAGTTTGGGCCAGAAAGTTCATCCTGTAGGTTTTCGCCTGGGAGTTATTAAGACCTGGGAGTCGAAATGGTACGCCGATGAGGATTATTCACGATTTGTTCATGAAGATCTGAAACTGCGTAATTATTTAAAGAAACGTCTTTATCATGCGGGTATTGCCAAGATTGAGATCGAGCGCGCCGCTGGCAAGATGAAGCTCAATATCTTTGCGGCACGTCCCGGTATTATTATTGGTAAGCGTGGTTCTGAAGTTGAAGCCCTCAAAAAAGAGCTGGCCAAACTCACCGACAAGGAAGTGTTTCTCAATATTCAGGAAATTCGCAAGCCTGAGATGGACGCACAGCTGGTTGCGGAAGGTGTTGCGTTGCAGCTGGAGCGCCGTGTTGCTTTCCGTCGTGCCATGAAACGCAGTGTTGGTCAGGCTCTGCGGTTCGGAGCTCAGGGGATTAAGATTACCTGTAGCGGTCGTCTTGGCGGGGCAGAGATGAGCCGGACTGAGTGGTACCGTGAGGGTCGTGTTCCTCTGCACACGCTGCGTGCCGATATTGATTATGGCTTTGCTGAGGCCAAAACCACATACGGCATCATCGGCGTTAAAGTTCTCATCTTCAAGGGCGAAGTTCTCTCGCGGGAACAGTAGGCTTGTCAGATAGGAGAGTGTCATTATGTTAATGCCCAAGAAGGTTAAACATAGAAAAACGTTTAAGGGTCGCATGAAGGGTGCGGCCAAAGGCGGCACAGAAATCAACTTCGGCGATTTTGCCCTGCAGGCGACAACACGCGGTTGGCTTTCTTCCCGCCAGATCGAATCTGCTCGTCGTGCCATGACACGCTATATCAAGCGTGGTGGTAAAATCTGGATTCGTGCTTTTCCAGACAAGCCTCTGACCCGTAAGCCGGCTGAGACACGTATGGGTAAAGGGAAGGGGTCGCCTGATAGCTGGGTAGCTGTCATTCGTCCCGGTATGGTTTTGTATGAAATGCAGGGTGTGACGGAGGAAATCGCGCGTGAAGCATTCCGTCTCGCTGCGCACAAGCTGCCGGTGCAGACAAAGTTTGTGATGAGAGAGGAAAACAGTGATGAAGGCTAACGAACTTGACGGCTGCAGTGTAGCAGAGTTGGAAAAGAAATCTCTGGAGCTGAGTCAGGAACTGTTTAACCTGAAGTTTCAGCTTCACACCGGCCACCTGGAGAATACGGCAAAGATCCCTCAATTGCGGAAGGATATTGCTCGGGTTAAAACCGTACTGCAGCAAAAATTGGCTAAGTAATAATTGAGGTGATCGTATGACCACAGAGCGTCGTAATAAAAAGAAACTTGTCGGTATTGTTACCAGCGACAAGATGGATAAAACGGTCGTTGTTCAAGTAGATGACCTGGTAAAGCATCCTGTCTATAAGAAATATTTGAAGCGCAGGAAAAAATATAAGGCTCACGATGAAGCCAATCAGTGCACGGCTGGAGATAAGGTTCTGATTACCGAATCTCGTCCGTTGTCTCGTGACAAGCGCTGGCGCGTCAGCCAGATTCTGGAAAAATCGCTGTAGCGTGGGAGATAGATAATGATTCAGATGCAGACCACACTCGATGTGGCAGACAACTCCGGTGCCCGTAAGCTTTGCTGCATCAAAGTACTGGGAGGCTCGAAACGGAAATATGCAGGTTTGGGCGATATCATCATCTGCTCCGTTAAAGAGGCGTTGCCCACCTCGAAAGTAAAAAAAGGTGATGTTGTTAAGGCCGTGATCGTTCGGACTGCCAAAGAAATGGCACGTCCCGACGGGTCAAGTATTCGTTTCGACAAAAATTCGGCTGTTGTTGTCAATAACAACGGCGAACCTGTTGGTACGCGTATCTTTGGTCCTGTCGCACGTGAACTCAGGGCCCGCAAATTTATGAAGATTGTATCGCTGGCACCTGAGGTGCTGTGATAGCAGGCTGGAGATGAGTGGTATGGCAGTTAATAAGCTTCATGTCAAAAAAGGCGACTTGGTTCAGGTTATGGTCGGTAAAGATAAAGGCAAGCAAGGCAAGGTTGCTCGCGTCTTTACAGATAAAAATCGCCTGACCGTCGAAAATTTAAATATTGTCAAGCGGCATACGCGTCCTTCTCAGATGAATCAGGAGGGCGGGATTGTTGAGAAAGAGGCGGCAATGGCTGCTTCTAATGTCCTGCTCGTCTGCAGTGCCTGTAATCAGCCTGCCCGCACCGGCGTACGGGTTCTTGCTGATGGCACCAAGGCTCGTTTTTGCAAAAAGTGCAATGAGATTGTCGACAAGTAACGGAGAGTTCAATGGCCAGGTTAAAAGATAAATATACAAATGAGCTGGCACCTCAACTGCTCAAAGATCTGCAACTCGACAATGTCATGCAGGTTCCCAAGGTAGAAAAGGTTGTCGTAAACATGGGTGTTGGCGAGGCAATCCAGAATATCAAAGTTCTGGAGTCGGCAGTTGAAGAGCTGACCAACATTGCCGGCCAGAAGCCTGTAATCACGAAAGCAAAGAAGTCTATCGCCGGTTTCAAGCTGCGCGAAGGCATGCCTATCGGTTGCATGGTGACTCTGCGTCATGACCGGGCATACGAGTTTCTCGATCGCCTGATTAATATTGCACTGCCGCGTGTTCGTGACTTCAAGGGCATTTCGCCCAAGGCCTTCGATGGCCGTGGCAACTACACACTCGGGGTGCGTGAGCAGATTATTTTCCCGGAAATTGACCTTGAGAAAATTGCCAAGGTCGGTGGCCTGAATATCTCCATCGTTACCACGGCACGCAACGACGAAGAAGGTCGTGCGCTGCTGGCCGGGTTGGGACTGCCTTTCAGGAAATAATCAGGCGAAATCGGAGGATATTGTGGCAAAGACATCGATGATTGTTAAGGCTAAGCGGCCCCAGAAATTTCAGGTTAGAAAGTATACCCGTTGTCCGTTGTGTGGTCGCCCGCGCGGATATTACCGCAAATTTGACATGTGTCGTGTTTGCTTGCGCAAATTGGCGCTTGAGGGTAAACTTCCCGGCGTTTTGAAATCAAGCTGGTAACGGATTAAGGAGCTGGATTCATGGGAATGACTGATCCTATTTCAGATATGCTGACACGTATTCGTAATGCGGGTCTGGCGCGCCATCAAAAGCTGGATATGCCGGCAAGTAAAGTCAAGGCGGCGATTGCCAACGTGCTCAAAGAGCAGGGCTATATCAAAAATTTCAAAGAAGTGAACGAGGGTGTCCAGGGGACGCTGCGCATCTACCTGAAGTATGATGCAAAGAATGCTCCGGTAATTCACGAAATTACCCGGGCTTCCAAACCTGGCCGTCGTCTTTATGTTGGCAGTGACGAAATTCCGAGGGTAAAGAATGGCCTTGGATGCGCTATTGTCTCAACCTCACAAGGTGTTTTGTCTGACACTGCTGCTCGCGAGGCCGGAGTTGGTGGTGAACTGGTCTGCACCGTCTGGTAGCATGAAGTAAGGAGTGTAGGCAATGTCAAGAATTGGAAAAAAACCGATCGAAATCCCGTCAGGTGTTAAAATTGATCTGACTGCGGAAAAGATTGAAGTACAGGGCCCGAAGGGCAAGCTCTCGAGAGAGATCCCCTCAACGGTTCTGGTTGAGATGGAAGCGGACAAGATTGTTGTTTCGCCGGTTGAGAGTGTGCGTCGCGATACCTCAATGCAGGGTCTGTACCGTACCCTCATCGCTAACATGGTCGAAGGTGTGACCAAGGGGTTTCAGAAGTCTCTTGAAATCAATGGCGTCGGTTATCGTGCGGATGTCAAAGGCTCGACCCTGAACCTCGCCCTGGGATATTCACACCCGATTGAATATCCTTTGCCCGAAGGAATTACGGTCGAAGTTGAAAAGCAGACCAAAATGACGGTTCTCGGCATTGATAAGGAACTGGTTGGCGCAACGGCAGCCAAGATTCGCTCGTTCCGTGGTCCTGAACCGTACAAGGGTAAGGGTATCAAGTACGCCCAAGAGCGTATTCTGCGTAAAGCGGGCAAAACAGGTAAGAAATAATTTTTTACAGGAGATACAAAGTGGCTGGCAACGTATCAAAAGCGGAATCAAGGAAAAGACGTCAGGCCCGTGTACGCCGCAAGGTTACCGGGACCGTGGTTCGCCCTCGTCTTTGTGTTTTTCGCAGTGCAAAGCACATCTATGCCCAGATCATTGAAGATGAAAACGGTGTATCCCTCGTTTCCGCTTCAACGCAGTGCAAAGATGTCGCTGATGGTTTGAACTATACAGGAAACATTGAGGCAGCTAAAGCGGTTGGCGCAATGATCGCTCAAAAAGCTCTGGCTAAAGACATTAAAGAAGTTGTCTTTGACCGTAATGGTTTTATTTATCATGGCCGAGTAAAGGCCCTGGCTGACGCTGCTCGTGAAGCGGGCCTGGTGTTTTAAGAAAGAAGGAGGGTCCTTTGCAACGCACTGAACAAAATGAAACGGAATTGATTGATCGCATTATCCACATCAATCGTTGCGCCAAAGTCGTAAAAGGTGGCCGTCGCTTCAGCTTTTCTGCGCTGGTTGTTGTCGGTGACGGCAATGGTCGTGTCGGGTATGGCCACGGCAAGGCTAAAGAAGTCCCTGAGGCAATTCGTAAAGGAGTTGAGAAGGCCAAGAAGAGCATGATCAATGTTCCTCTTGATGATCGGACGATTCCTTTTGATGTTTTGGGTCGCTTTGGTGCGGGATGTGTTCTGCTTAAGCCGGCTTCAAAAGGTACGGGTGTTATCGCGGGCGGACCTGCTCGTGCGGTACTTGAAGCGGCTGGCGTTGGCGATATCCTCTCCAAGTGTATTGGTTCGAATAATCCCCACAATGTTGTCAAGGCAACGATCAACGCTTTGCAGCAGTTGAAAAGTGCTGACGAAATTCTGGCACGTCGTGGCATCGAAGCCTAAGCCTGCGGGAGAGAGTCAATGAGCAAGCAGATTAAAGTAACACTGAAAAAAAGCGGTATTGGTCGGAATGAGTACTTTACTAAGGTACTAAGCGGAATGGGATTGACCAAACTGCATAAAACTGTCGTTCTTCTAGACACTCCAGAAATCCGCGGCATGATCAACAAGGTCGGCCACATGGTTGCTGTTGAAGAGTGTGAATAAGGATTGTGATCATGGATTTGAGTAATCTGAGTCCCGCACCGGGATCTGTAAAACAAAGAAAGCGTATTGGCCGCGGTCCTGGCTCGGGTAACGGTAAAACAGCGGGTAAGGGACATAAGGGTCAGAAGGCCCGCTCGGGCGGCAGTGTGAAGCCTGGTTTTGAAGGCGGTCAGATGCCTTTGCAGCGTCGTCTGCCCAAGCGTGGCTTTACCTCCCTGAATAAAAAGGTTTATGCTCTGGTTAATCTGCGCGACATCGATACATTTGAGGCCGGTTCAGTGATCGACCCGAAGGCGTTGATGACGTCAGGTTTTATCAAGTGTATTGGTGATGGGGTCAAAATCCTCGGTGATGGAGATTTGACGAAAGCGGTCACCATCAAGGCCCACAAGTTTAGTCAGTCTGCACTGGATAAGATCGTCGCTGCGGGCGGCACAACCGAGGTACTTTAACCTTGTTTGCTAGTCTTCAAAACATCTTCAGTATTGTCGAGTTGCGTAAGCGGATCCTGTTTACGTTGATGATGTTGGCCGTTTATCGTGTCGGTTGTCATGTTCCGACGCCGGGCGTAAACGGTCAGGTGCTGGCGAGTTTTTTTGAAGGCACCCAGGGAACGCTGCTGGGGCTGGTCAGTGCTTTTACTGGTGGTGCGCTTGAGCGCATGACGATTTTTGCTCTCGGGATTATGCCCTATATCAGTGCCTCGATCATTTTGCAGTTGCTGACGGTTGTGTTTGAGCCTGTTGAGCGATTGTCGAAGGAGGGGGCCCAGGGCCGCAAGGTTATTACGCGTTGGACGCGGTATGGCACGATCCTGCTGTCGGTTATTCAGGGTGCGGGTATTGCCGTGGGGCTCCAGTCCATGCGTGGTCCTGCGGGAGATCCGGTTGTTTCTGATCCCGGTTTAGCCTTCATTCTGCTGACGATTATTACACTGACAGCAGGTACGGCTTTCATTATGTGGATTGGTGAGCAGATTACCGAGCGTGGTATCGGCAATGGCATTTCGCTGATCATCTTTGCGGGGATCGTCGCGAATATGCCTTCGGCGATTGTCAACTCTATCCGGTTGCTCAAGACCGGCGCTCTGCCGTTGTTTACCCTGATTTTCCTGCTGCTGGTGATGATTGTCGTTGTGATGTTCATCATTTTTATGGAGAGGGCTCAACGTCGGGTTCCCATTCACTACGCCAAGCGCGTTGTGGGGATGCGTAATCTGGGAGGACAGTCGAGTCACCTGCCGCTGAAAATCAATATGAGCGGTGTTATCCCGCCCATCTTTGCCAGCTCAATTATCATGTTCCCCGCAACTGTCGCTAACTTTGTCGATGTTGACTGGGTGCAGCAGATTGCGGCAATGATGACGCCGGCGCACTGGCTCTACAATGTCTTTTTTGTTGCTTTTATCATCTTCTTCTGCTACTTCTACACAGCTGTGACTTTCAATCCGGTAGATGTTGCGGAAAACGTAAAGAATCAAGGTGGTTATATTCCTGGTATCCGTCCGGGGAAGGCAACGTCGGACTATCTGGATGTTGTTTTGAGCCGCTTGACCTTTGCTGGTGCCATCTACGTTTCGGCCGTTTGTGTCTTGCCGACGCTCATGATTGGGCAATTTAATGTTCCGTTTTATTTTGGCGGTACGTCTTTGCTGATTGTCGTCGGTGTCGGTATGGATACGGCTTCCCAGATCGAGTCGCATTTGATTTCGCGCTCCTATGAAGGCTTTATGCGCGGAGCAAGTATCAAAGGCCGGCGTGGCTAATGGAGATAAACGGATGAAATTGATATTGCTGGGTCCTCCAGGTGCTGGTAAGGGAACGCAGGCCAAGCTCTTGGTCCAAAAGTTCGCGATACCGCAGATTTCTACGGGCGATATTCTGCGTGCAGCAGTTAAAGATGGTACGCCGATGGGCGTTAAGGCTAAATCTTTTATGGATGCCGGCGGCTTGGTACCTGATGAGGTTGTCGTTGGAATTGTAAAAGAGCGGCTGCAAAAAGATGATTGCAGCAATGGATTTATTCTTGATGGCTTCCCGCGCACTTTGCCTCAGGCTGATGCTCTGCAGGACACCCTGAAGAGTTTGGATAAGAATCTCGATGCGGTCATATCCCTTGAGGTTGATATAGAGGCATTGGTTGAACGCCTGACGGGTCGTCGATCCTGTCCGGCCTGTGGAGCTGGTTTTCACGTCAAGTATGAACCGCCTAAGCAGGACGGAATTTGTGACAAATGTGGTGCTGCGTTGATTCAGCGCGATGACGATCGTGAAGAGACTATACGTAACCGCATGCAGGTTTATCAGGATCAGACCTTGCCGCTTGTGACGTACTACCAGCAAGCTGGGCTGCTGTCCAAAGTGGATGGCATGCTGCCGATTGGTGAGGTGACTGTTTTGATTGATGCTCTGTTGAAGGGTCTGCGTTGATCATCATTAAGTCCCCGCAAGAAATTGCACGCATGCGCGTTCCGTGTCGCATGGTGGCTGAAATTCTTGCTGAGTTAAGTGCGCTGGTGCAACCTGGTGTCACAACGTATGATCTGGACCGGATTGCGGAAGAGCGTTGCCGAGAAAAAAAAGCGCGCCCCGCGTTCAAGGGGTATGGTGGTTTTCCCTGTTCAATTTGTGCCTCACCCAACGAAGGTGTTGTGCATGGATTTGCGAATAAAAAACCCCTGAATGCTGGAGATATTATCAGCATTGACTTTGGTGTTTTGTATGACGGCTTTTATGGCGATTCGGCGATCACGCTGCCTGTCGGTGAGGTGAATGACGAAAAACAACGCCTCATGGACACGACCAAAGCGTCGTTGCTAGCGGGACTGTCCCAGGTTCGTCAGGGGGCTTTTTTGTCTGATGTGTCGGCAGCAGTTCAGGAGGTTGCTGAGGCGGCGGGTTTTTCGGTTGTCCGGGAATTTGTCGGGCATGGCATAGGTCGATCATTGCACGAAGAACCGCAAATCCCGAATTATGGTCGCCCCGGAAGGGGACCAGTGCTTCGTACAGGAATGGTGCTCGCAATCGAGCCAATGGTTAATGCCGGCACAAGGCAGGTTCGGATTCTGGAGGATGGTTGGACGGCTGTGACGCGAGATGGCCGACCTTCTGCGCATTTCGAGCATACGGTCGCTGTCACGGATGATGGCGTTGAAATATTGACTCAGCTCTAATTTCAAAAAAGCAATGTAAAGGACAGGTTATGAAAGTTCGTGCGTCGGTTAAGACTATTTGTGATAAATGCAAGGTCATCAAACGTAAAGGTGTTTTGCGTGTGATTTGTGAGAACCCCAAACACAAGCAGAGACAGGGTTAAAACAGGGAGGACATAAAGTTGGCACGTATCGCTGGTATTGATTTACCGAAAAACAAACGAATTGAAGTTGCGCTGACCTACATTTTTGGTGTCGGTCGTACCACAGCACAGCATATCCTGTCTGAGGCTGGAGTTGATTTTAATACTCGCTCTGATGATTTAACTGAAGCTGAGGTTGCTCAGATTCGTAAGGTCATGGATTCAGAATATAAGGTCGAGGGTGATCTGCGTCGTGAAGTGTCGATGAACATCAAGCGACTGATGGATCTAGGCTGTTACAGAGGTTTACGTCATCGTCGTGGTCTGCCGGTACGCGGCCAGAAGACCAAAACTAATGCACGTACCCGTAAAGGTCCGCGTAAGACGGTTGCAGGCAAGAAGAAATAATCTGGAGGAACGATGGCTAAGCCTGGTAAGAAAGTCGTTAGAAAAGCTAAAATTAAAAAGAATATTGTTAATGGTGTTGCGCATATTCAGGCAACGTTCAATAACACGATTGTTTCAATTGCCGATGTCAGTGGCAATGTTATTTCGTGGGCTACTGCGGGTGGTATGGGTTTCAAGGGCTCCCGTAAAAGCACGCCTTTTGCAGCTCAGGTAGCTGCTGAAACCGCGGCCAAAAAGGCACAAGAGCACGGTTTGCGCAATATTGAAGTGTGTGTCAAGGGGCCCGGTTCTGGTCGCGAGTCTGCGTTGCGTGCGCTGCAGGCTGCCGGACTGAATGTCACTCTGATTAAAGATGTGACTCCCATTCCCCATAATGGTTGTCGTCCGCCGAAGCGTCGCCGCGTTTAATCGCCACGCAGCTGACTGATTGACGATATAGTTAAAGGATCGAAAATGGCAAAAAACTTTACACCCAAGGGTAAAATCGTTCGCCGTCTCGGTGAAAACATCTACGGTAACCCCAAATATGACCGTCTGCTTGAGCGTCGCCCGACTCCTCCTGGTCAGCATGGCGCCAGTCGTCGCGGCAAGACGTCTGATTATTCACGCCAGTTGCAGGAGAAGCAGAAGGTTCGCTTCTGCTACGGATTGAGCGAGAAGCAGTTCCGTCGCGTTTTTGCGAAAGCAAAGGCGATGAAGGGGATTACCGGTCACAACATGCTTCAGTTGCTCGAGCGCCGTCTTGACAATATGGTATTTCGTCTTGGTCTGGCATCGACTCGTGCGGAAGCGCGTGTTTTTGTACGCCATGGACATTACTTGGTCAATGGCCGCAAGGTCGATATTCCTTCAGCGCTGGTTCGTACGGGCGATGTGATTGAAGTCCGTGAAAAAAGCCGTAAAATCGGAAAAATTTCCGAGGCGATGGATGGCGTTATGCGCCGTGGTATTCCGTCCTGGCTTGAACTCGATCGAGACGCTTTCAAGGGAACTGTGAAAACTCTGCCGGTACGTGAAGAGCTGACATCTCCGGTCTTTGAGGAACAACTGATTGTTGAACTCTATTCGAAGTAATCGAGCCGTTTGCAATCAATTTGTCACTCATAGCAGGGAGTTCGTGCATGTATAAAAACTGGAGAGATTTGATCAAGCCGAAGCGGTTGCAGGTTGATACACGCAGCTTGACAGAGAGTTACGGTAAGTTTACTGCCGAGCCGTTCGAGCGGGGCTTTGGAACGACGATTGGAAATTCTCTGCGCCGGATTCTGTTGTCATCGCTGCAGGGAGCTGCCATCACCTCGGTACGTATTAAGGGCGTGCTTCATGAGTTCTCGACGGTTCCTGGTGTAACGGAAGATGTAACGGATATTATTCTGAATCTCAAGTCGGTTCTTCTGCGTCTCGAAGGTCATGAAAGCCGCAATGTTCGCATCGTTAAGAAGGGTGCCGGAGTCATCACCGCTGGCGACATCATTACTGATGCCAATGTTGAGATCCTGAATCCAGACATGTACATTGCAACCTGCACCAAGGAGGCTGATGTTGAAATCGATATGGTCGTCTCCATGGGTAAGGGTTATGTCGCGGCGGAAAAAAACCGTGATGAGAAGGCACCTGTCGGAACGATCCCGATTGACTCAATTTTTTCGCCGATCAAGAAAGTCAATTTTACTGTTACCAACGCGCGTGTTGGCCAGATAACAGACTATGATAAATTGACGCTTGAGGTTTGGACCGATGGCAGTGTAAAGCCTGATGATGCTGTTGCCTACGCGGCCAAGATTCTGAAAGAGCATCTGCAGATGTTCATCAATTTTGATGAAGAGCAGATTCCTGAGATTGAGCCTGAAGAAGAAGAGGTCTACAAAATTAACGAAAACCTCTATCGCAGCGTTGAAGAACTTGAACTCTCTGTGCGGAGTGCAAACTGCCTGAAAAACGCCCGTATTGGACTGATTGGTGATTTGGTTCAAAAGACGGAGGCCGAAATGCTGAAGACACAGAATTTTGGTCGTAAGTCACTCAACGAAATTAAGGATATTCTGGCGGATATGGGGTTGACTCTGGGCATGAAACTTGAAAATTTTCCTGACCCCGAATACCTTAAAGTACTTCAGAAAAGTCGCGAAGAGGTCTAACATCGCGCTTCGCGTTGTAGAAAGGGAATAAAAGATATGCGTCACAGAAAAACAGGTCGAACTCTTGGGCGTAATTCCAGCCACCGTGCTGCGTTGCTGCGCAACTTGGTTACCTCACTGCTGAATCATGAAAAAATTACCACCACCGATGCGCGCGCAAAAGAAGTGCGTAAAATCGCCGAGAAGATGATTACTCTGGGTAAGCGTGGCGATCTTCATGCCCGTCGTCAGGCATTGAGTGTGGTGCGCGAAAAAGATGTGGTTGCGAAGCTTTTTGAGCGCCTTGCTCCCCGGTTTGAGAATCGTCAGGGTGGCTACACCCGGATTATTAAGCTCGGTAACCGCGCCGGTGATAATGCTCCGGTTTCGATTATTGAGCTGGTCGAGGGTCAGACCGCTGAATAAGCTTTGATACACTGATGATTAAAAAAGGCAAGGGGGCTTCCCTTGCCTTTTTTACTATCTGCTCAACGGCTCCATGGAGTGGCGAATGATGAACATTTATCCTGCCATCGCAGAATTCGAGTGCCATGCACAGCGTGGAAATCTGGTTCCGGTCTATACCGAAATTCTGGCAGATATGGAAACACCCGTTTCGGCATTCAAAAAGATTGAGGATCATAAATGGTCGTTTTTGCTTGAGAGTGTCGAGGGTGGGGAGAAGTGGGGGCGCTATTCCATTCTTGGAGCGGGCCCAGCCACAATTTATCGTTCCCGTGGTTGCCAGTATGAGATTTTGCGTGAAGATACAGTTGTCGAGTCGGGGCAGACTGACGATCCGCTGGATTCTTTACGGACTCTGCTCAAGCAGTATGTGCCTTCAGGGCACGAGGCGTTGCCCCGTTTTTTCGGCGGTGCCGTTGGTTATCTCGGTTACGATATGGTCCGCTTTGTCGAAAAGCTGCCTGATGCCAATCCTGGTGTGATTGATACGTACGACAGTTGTTTTATTCTGGCGGATAACCTGCTGATTTTTGACAATCAACGGCAAAAAATAAAAATCATTCATAATACCCGTATTAACGATTCTCTTCCCCTCGAAGCGCAATATCAACAGGCTACTCAGGCGATTCGGGCACTGGTTGATAAACTGCGGGCGCCACTGCATCGCGAAATTGTCCACCCGGCTGACCAGTCGTCAGTCCTCGAGGGCAATTTTACCCGGCCGGCCTTTATACAGGCGGTCGAGCGAGCGAAAGAATATGTTCGAAGTGGTGATATTATACAGGTGGTACTGTCACAGCGCTTCAGTGGCCCATTGACGGTTGATCCGTTTGATATCTATCGCAGCCTGCGTACGATCAACCCTTCCCCCTACATGTTTTATCTGCGGATGGATCACACCCTGGTGGTCGGTGCTTCGCCTGAAGTTTTGGTTCGCAAGGAAGACGATCAGGTTGAACTGCGGCCCATCGCCGGTACGCGCCCACGAGGGAATACTCCTGAGGAAGATCTGCGACTCGAAAAGGAATTACTGGCGGATCCCAAGGAGCTGGCCGAACACATCATGCTGGTCGATCTTGGACGCAACGATCTTGGCCGCATCTGCCGGCCTGGTACCGTTGAAGTCAGCGAGTTGAAGGTGATTGAGCGCTATTCCCATGTCATGCATATTGTCTCGAATGTGCGTGGGAAGCTTGAAGGTGACCGTGATGCCTTCGATACCTTCCGTGCGACGTTTCCGGCTGGAACGCTGTCCGGGGCGCCGAAGATTCGGGCCATGGAGATTATCGACGAGCTGGAGCCCCAGCGGCGCGAAATCTACGGTGGCGCGGTGGGCTACTTTTCCTTTACCGGCAATATGGATCTGGCCATTGCCATTCGCACCCTGGTTGTCAAGGACGGACAGGTTCATTTGCAGGCCGGGGCCGGCGTGGTGGCGGATTCCGATCCCCAAGCTGAATATGAGGAGACCCTCAACAAGGCGCGCGGTGTGATGAAAGCGATCGAAATGGCGGAGAAAGGTCTGTACTGATGCTGCTGATGATCGACAACTACGATTCGTTTACCTACAATCTGGTGCAGTATTTTCGCGAGTTGGGTGAAGAGGTCATGGTGCTGCGCAATGATGCCGTGGATGTCGACGGCATTCGCGCATTGAACCCGAAGAGGCTGGTGATTTCGCCCGGACCCTGCTCGCCAAAGGAAGCCGGGATTTCGGTGGCGGCAATCCAGGCTTTTGTCGGGCAGATCCCCCTGCTGGGTGTGTGTCTTGGCCATCAGTCTATTGCCTATGGCTTCGGCGGGCGAATCGTGCGGGCTGCGGAACTGATGCATGGCAAGACCAGCCCGGTCGAGCATGACGGATCGGGTCTGTTCGCAGGGTTGCCGAATCCGCTGCAGGCCACGCGCTATCATTCTCTGGTGGCTGAAGAGGCAACGTTCCCCGACTGCTTGCGTGTCACCGCGCGTACGGCAGACGGAACCATCATGGCCCTTGAACATCGGCAGCAGCCCGTGTGGGGCGTGCAGTTCCATCCCGAATCGATTATTTCCGAAGCCGGTAAAGAGCTGTTACAGAATTACCTCAGGATGGCGGATACCTTCTGGGAGGAGTCAAAATGATCAAGCAGGCGATTGCCAGGGTCGTCGAAGGGCAGAACCTCTCCGAGGGTGAGATGATGGATGTCATGGATCAGGTGATGGGCGGGGAGGCGACTCCGGCCCAGATTGCCTCGTTCATCACGGCACTGCGCATGAAGGGTGAAACCGTTGACGAGATTAGTGGTGCGGCCCGCGTGATGCGCGCGCGGGTTACGCCGGTACGGGTGACCTCCGCCCTCGATCTGGACCGCGATGAAATCAATGCCGAGCGCGAAACGATTCTCGATACCTGTGGCACGGGCGGTAGCGGCACCAAGAGCTTCAATATTTCGACCACGGTGGCGCTTGTCGTGTCCTCATGCGGCGTCAAGGTGGCCAAACATGGCAATCGCAGCGTTTCTTCCGCGTGTGGCAGCGCGGATGTGCTTGAGAAGCTCGGCGTCAATCTGGATGTGACGGTCGAGCAGGTCGAACAGTGTGTGCGGCAGATCGGTATCGGATTTCTGTATGCGCCGGCATTGCATGGGGCCATGAAGTACGCCATCGGTCCACGGCGCGAGATCGGTATTCGCACCATTTTCAACATTCTTGGTCCATTGACCAATCCAGCCGGTGCTGACCGCCAGGTACTCGGAGTCTATCGCGAGGAACTGGTTGAACTCATGGCCCAGGTATTGCGTCATCTTGGGTGCAAGCGTGGCTTTGTCGTTCACGGCCTCGACGGCATGGATGAGATTACCCTGACCACTCAGACGCGTATCGCTGCCATTGACAGTCAGCGGGTGGAACTGGGTCTGCTTGATCCGCGTGATCTGGGTTTTGACCTGTGCACGATGGAAGATCTGCAGGGCGGTGATGCCCTTTGCAATGCGGGCATTGTGGAAGCTGTGCTCAGCGGAGTGGCGGGGCCGAAGCGGGACGTCGTGCTGCTTAACAGCGCCTACGCCCTGATGGCGGCTGGGGTGGTCGATGAGGTCAACGCAGCACTGGCCATGGCGCGTGGCGCCATCGACAGCGGTCGGGCCAAGGAAAAATTAGCCGAACTGGTAAGGATGACCAACGCATGATTCTTGAGCGCATACTGACCCACAAGCAGGGCGAAGTGAAATCGGCCCAGGCACGGTGTACGCTGGACGCGTTGAAAGAACGCTGCCAGGGGTTGCCCGAGACACGCGGTTTTGAGCGGCAGCTGCGCCGTCAGGCTGGGCAGGGAACGGCTATCATTGCCGAGGTGAAGAAGGGGTCACCTTCCAAGGGCATCATCCGTGCGGATTTTGATCCGGTTGCTATTGCCCGCGGCTATGAGAAAGGCGGTGCGAGTTGCCTGTCGGTGCTGACGGACGAGAACTTCTTCTTTGGCCATCTCGATTTCCTGCGGGCGATTGCCGATGCGGTCTCCCTGCCACTGCTGCGCAAGGATTTCATCGTCGATTCCTATCAGATTTACGAGGCGCGTGCCAACCGTGCCGATGCCGTGTTGTTGATTGCGGCGGCTCTCGATTTTGATCAGATATGTGCGTTTCATGAGCTGGCCAGCGGGCTTGGTCTTGATGTGTTGCTGGAGGTGCATAATGAGAAGGAGCTGGAGACCGCCCTGCGCACCCCCTGCACCTTGCTTGGCATCAATAACCGCTGTCTGAAAACCTTTGTTACCGATCTGGCGGTCAGTGAGCGCCTGCTGGAACAGATTCCGCCCGAGCGCTTTGTGGTCAGCGAGAGCGGGCTGCACCAGCGCGCGGATATCGAGCGCTTGCAGCAGGCCGGCGCCGGTGCTTTCCTGATCGGCGAAAGTCTGATGCGCGAAACCGATTTTGTGGGCAAGTTGGAAGAATTGCTGGGCCGGGAGCCCGGCGCACAATGACTTTGTTTCAGCAACCTGCGGCCATCCGGGTGAAAATTTGTGGCATCACCAAGCTGGACGATGCCCTGGCGGCGATTGCTGCGGGTGCGGATGCCCTGGGGTTTGTTTTTTACGCGCGCAGCCCGCGTTGTGTCGAGGTTGAACAGGTGCAACGCATGATCGCCCAGCTGCCGCCTTTTGTGGCCAGGGTTGGGTTGTTTGTCAATGCCTTGCCGCAACAGGTGGAGCAGACGGTGCGTGCCTGTCGCCTCGATGTTGTTCAGCTGCATGGGGATGAGTCGCCACAGGACTGCTGCTATGAGGGGGTTCAGGTGGTTAAAGCCCTGCGTGTGCGTGAGCCGGGCGATCTCCAGCGGATCAATGACTACCGGGAGCACAGCCCGGTCTGTGCCTTTCTGCTCGATGCCTGGGTTGCGGATGCTTACGGCGGTACCGGTACCCTCGGCCGCTGGGATCTGGCGGCACAGGCGGCGTGTAGCGTCCCGGTGATTCTGGCCGGAGGCCTGACGCCAGACAATGTGGCTGAGGCGGTCGCGGCGGTGCGGCCCTATGCCGTGGACGTATCGAGCGGTGTCGAGTGCTCGCCCGGTGTGAAGGACGCGCAAAAAGTGCAGCTTTTTGTTGCACGGGCCAAACAGCCACTCAAACAGGAGATGGAGTAACGCAGCATGTATTCTTATCCCGATAAACAGGGGCATTTCGGAGCCTTCGGTGGTCGCTATGTGGCGGAAACCCTGATCCCGGCTTTGCTGGAACTGGAACAGGCCTATGCCGAGGCCGCTGCCGATCCCGAATTTCTGAAGACCTTCGACAGTTATCTGCGCAATTATGTCGGTCGGCCCAATCCGCTCTACCATGCCGAACGCCTCAGTGAACATTTCGGCGGCGCGCAAATCTATTTGAAACGCGAAGATCTCAATCACACCGGCGCGCATAAGGTCAATAACACCTTGGGTCAGATACTGTTGGCCCGGCGTATGGGTAAGAAAAAGGTGATCGCTGAAACCGGCGCTGGCCAGCACGGTGTGGCGACGGCGACCGTGGCGGCGCGTTTCGGTCTGGAATGCGACGTCTTCATGGGCAATGAGGACATCCGGCGCCAGTCTCTCAACGTGTTTCGCATGAAGCTGCTCGGGGCGCGGGTCCACGGTGTGTCCAGCGGGACGGCCACTCTAAAGGATGCCATGAACGATGCCCTACGCTACTGGGTCACCCATGTGCGCGATACTTTTTACGTCATCGGGACCGTGGCGGGACCCCACCCTTATCCCATGATGGTGCGCGATTTCCAAGCCATCATCGGTCGCGAAGCCAAGGCCCAGATGCTCGAACAGACCGGTCGTCTGCCGGATGTCGCCATTGCCTGTATTGGCGGGGGCTCCAATGCCATGGGCTTGTTTTACCCCTTTATCAATGATCCGGTGCGGCTGATCGGAGTCGAGGCGGCGGGATTCGGTGTCGACAGCGGCAAGCACGCCGCCAGTATCAGCGCTGGTCAGGTCGGGGTGCTGCATGGGAACAAAACCTATCTGTTGCAGAACGAAGACGGCCAGATCGAGCACGCCCATTCGATTTCTGCCGGTCTGGATTATCCGGGGGTCGGGCCGGAACATGCCCTGCTCCATGAACTGGGCCGTGGCGAGTACGTTTCTATCACCGATGACGAAGCCCTGGAGGGTTTCAAGTTGCTGACCCAGATGGAGGGCATCATCCCGGCGCTGGAAAGCGCCCACGCCATTGCCTATCTGCAGAAGCTGGCGCCTCAGATGGATAAGAACCAAAGCATCGTGGTCTGTCTGTCCGGTCGCGGGGACAAGGACATGCACACGGTGGCCGACGCCTTTGGCGTCACGCTATAGGGAGTTTTTAATGCGATTTGACGAACTAAACCTGCCGCAGGCCATACTGGAGGGTATTGCCACCCTGGGGTTTGAAGCCCTGACGCCGGTGCAGGAACAGGCTATTCCCCTGGCTCTCGCCGGCAAGGACGTAGCGGCGCAGGCGCAGACCGGCACCGGCAAAACCGCCGCTTTTCTCATTGCTATCTACACCCATCTGCTCACCCATCCCCGGCCGACGGCGGGTGCGCCACGGGTGCTGATTCTGGCACCGACGCGCGAACTGGTGATGCAGATCGCGGCCGATGCCGAGGCTTTGGTCGGTACGGAACTGCCTATTAAGCTGTTGCCGATTTTTGGCGGGGTTGATTACGATAAACAGCGTCGGTCGCTGGGCGAAGGCGTGGATATCATCGTTGCCACTCCGGGCCGTCTCATTGACTATGCCCGACAGAAGGTGTTCAGCTTCAGCGAGATCGAGCGGTTGGTGATTGACGAAGCGGATCGCATGTTCGATATGGGATTCATCAAGGATCTGCGTTTTATTCTGCGACGACTGCCGAGCTACGATCAGCGTCAGACCCTGCTGTTTTCCGCCACTCTGTCGCACCGGGTCATGGAACTGGCCTACGACTTCATGAATCAGGCCGTCAAGGTGCAGATCGAGCCGGAACAGGTGACGGCGCAGAATATCGAGGAGCTGGTGTACCATGTGGGCGGCAAAGAGAAGTTTCCTCTGCTGCTCGGGTTACTCAAGGGGCCCATGGCCGGCGGGCGGGTGATAGTTTTTTCCAATACCAAGCGCGAGACCGAGCAGGTCACCCTATTGTTGCAGGCGAATGGTTTCCGGGCGGAATTGATTTCCGGCGATTTGATCCAGCGCAAACGGATGCGCATCCTGGAAGAGTTCAAGCAGGGGGCCATCGACATCCTGGTGGCCACGGATGTGGCCTCGCGCGGTATTCATGTCGATGATATCACCCATGTCGTCAACTACGATGTGCCGCAGGATCCGGAGGATTACGTCCACCGCATCGGCCGCACGGCCCGTGCCGGAGCGCAGGGGCTGGCGATCATGATGGCGGATGAGGATCTGGTGTTCTTCCTGCCGGCGATCGAAGAATACATTGGACACAAAATTCCCCATGATATCCCGGACGAGGAACTGTTCTGCTGGGACTATCAGCGGCCGAAGAGAAGCCCCCGCAAAAAAATATCCACGGTAAAATCAGGTTCCCGTCCGTCCGACAAAAAGGCGTCAGCGGCCAAGGAACACGGTGGCCGGAATCGCCGCAGCCGCCCGGCGACTGTGAAAAAAGAGGAGGTCGGTGCTGCCCCGAAGCCGGAGCCGCAGGGCGAGCCGGAAGCACAGGGTGGGTCGAGTGATAAGCCAGCGCGGCGTCGCCGTCGGCCGCGCCGCAGGAAAGCGAGTGGGAGTGAATCGTCAACCGCACAGCCGACAGATTCCGGGTCACAGGACTGATGGCAGACTCCTGCGCGCTGACTGAACTCGAGCAGTGTCGGCGCTGTCCGCGGCTGGTGCGCTATCTGGCCGAGTTGCCGCCCAAGGGGGGGCGCAGCCGCAGCGAGTACTGGAATGCACCGGTTCCTGCTTTCGGATCCCCTTCGGCGCGGGTCTGGCTGCTGGGGCTGGCTCCCGGTGCACATGGTGCCAACCGCACCGGACGCCCCTTTACTGGAGACGGCGCCGGCGATTTTATGTACCCCCTGCTTCACCGGGCGGGGTTCTGCAGCCAGGCTGAGGCGGTGGACGCGGCGGATGGGATGGTCCTGCAGGACCTCTACATCAGTAATGCCGTCCGCTGTGTGCCCCCACAGAACAAGCCGACGGCCAGCGAGTTTGCGGCCTGTCGCCCTTTTCTGGCCCAGGAGTGGCAGCAGCTTAGCCGGTTGAAAGTGGTGCTCGCTCTCGGTCGTGATGCCTTTATCAGTTTTCTGCATTTTCTCAAAGGGCAGGGACTGATTGAGCGGCTGGCCGACTATCCGTTTGCGCACGGCGTGCGCTATCCGTTGCCCGGCGGCCGCTGGCTGGTCGGTTGCTATCATACCAGCCGCTATAATGTTCAGACCGGCCGCATCACCGCCGAGCTGTTTTTAGAGGTGCTTCGGCAGGTGGATGCCCTGCGCAACGAAGAGGCCGCTCCATAACCAGTGCCAATGGCAGTTCCCTACTCGACTGTTCCACCCGTGGCTGAGGGCCTCTCGTCTGCTGCTCGGGGGGGTGGGCAGATTCCTTCTCGATTCAATAATTCCAGCAACTGACAATTCCCTTCATCGCACGCTTGGCGGGCGCTGGTGCAGAGCTGGCCGATGTCGGCGCTGGCCAGGCGATTCTGCGCGTGCCGGGCGACATCTTTTTCGCTGCTGAGCCGGGCTCCCTGCAGCAGATATTTGTGGGCGGACGCATGCTGTTCAAGTTTTAAGGCCGCGAGCCCACGGCCTGTCCAGGCTTCAGCCTGTTGCGGTTGCAGCGCGATTGCCTGATTGTAATGTTCGATCGCCTGCTGATAGTTTTGTTGCTGGACATGAAGGTGCCCCAGACTGGTGAGGGTGTCGGCATCCTCCGGCTTGAGGTTAAGTGCCTGAAGCAGTTTTTTCTCGGCCAGTTCGGGCTGGTTCAGATTCAGATGGGCCACGGCCTGGGCCTGATGCAGAGCGTGGTGTTCCGGGTCCAGTTTAATGGCCTGTTCAAGATGTGCCATTGCCGTTTCGGGGTCGCTGAATGTGCCGTCTTGCCACAGCGTGAGGGCTTTTTCATGCCAGCTGGAGGCGCCGAGGGCCGAACTGAGCTGGGCAAATTTTTGTCCGAACTGCGGATCAGAACCGTCATGATCCCGTCGCTGGTTCACTGCTTCCAGTTCCCGAATTCGTGCCAGCAGTTCCTTTTCGCGCTGCTGCATGGCGCGGTATTGGCTCAGCAGGCTGCGATCGTTGAGCAGCTTGTCGAGGCGTTGCTGCAGGATGTCTTTATCCACCTCGATGCGGGCGCGTAGAATCAGACCAAAGGTTTTCGGCGTAGCGTAATTTTTTCGCTCGATGATTTCTGTTTTGAGAATACCAGCCGCCAGTGCGGTCACCTCGTCGTGGGTGAGTTGCGCGTTGTCGACAACGCTGACGCTTTCCAGGTAGGTGCCGGCCATTTCAAGTACGTCGTTTTTCGCCTGGGAAACTGCGGTCTGATAGGCATCCTGTGGCGACTGGCTGCCGGAAAAGGGCTGGTCCACCTGATGCTCGAAAATTTGTCCTTGGCTGGCGAATGCCCTTTCCCCTGTGCTGAGCATAAGAATCAGCAGTGATATAAAAATCAGTTGCGTCTGCCGCATGCTTTTCTCCCTGTTTGTCGTGACCTGACCCGGAACTGTTCAATACTACTCTGTATCCATTGGCTGTAAAGCTTTTTGCTTTGGCGCACGCTACTGAAGGTGAGAAAACGGTTGAAAGGGGCACGGGCATGCACTACACTGGCGCGATTCATTTATTGTCAGCGCTGCATGATCGGGGCGGCATTGAGCCGCTTTGTCGGCAGCCCGGAAGTGAGCCGCTGATGGGGCGTATTGAACAGACATTCTTGAAGCTTAAACAGCAGCGCGAGACGGCGCTGATTCCCTTTGTTACCGCTGGCGATCCCGATGCGGCAAAAACCGCAGCCATTCTGGAAACGCTGGATCGGGCCGGTGCGGATCTGATTGAACTCGGCATGCCGTTTTCCGATCCCATGGCCGATGGCCCGACGATTCAGGCGGCTTCGGAGCGGGCGCTGGCGGGCGGTATGACACTGGCCAAGGTGCTGGATCTGGTCGCGGCATTCCGTCGGAGCAGTCAAACGCCGATTGTCCTGATGGGTTATTACAATCCGGTGTTTCGGTTCGGGCTCGAAGCTTTTGCCCGTCGCGCGGCACAGGCCGGGGTCGATGCCCTGCTGCTGGTGGATGTGCCGCCGGAGGAGCGCGCTGAACTGTATGAGTATTTCGATGCCCAGGAGCTTGACCTGATCACGCTGCTGGCTCCGACTACCCCGGCTGAACGGGCAGCCGAACTGCTGCGCCAGGCGCGTGGCTTCGTCTATTATGTGTCCATGACTGGGGTCACGGGAACGACGCAGGTCGATACGACCGCCATTGCGGATCAGGTCAGACAGCTGCGGATTCAGAGCCCGGTACCGGTGGCCGTCGGTTTCGGTATTGCCACCGCCGAGGATGCGGAAAAAATTGCCGCCATGGCCGATGCGGTTGTGGTTGGCAGCGCTCTGGTTAAAATTATTGCTCAGCACGCCGAGTCTGCGGCTCTGCTCGACGAGGTCTATGCTTTTGTGCATGATCTCAAGCAGGGCGTACGGCGTGCCCAACCGGATAAGTGAGGAACGCCATGGTCTGGTTCAGAAAATCAAAAGCACCGATCACGCCTGTTGAGAAAAAAACGGTTCAGATGCCCGCCGGGCTGTGGACCAAATGCAAGAACTGTTCGGAAATTATCTACGCCAAGGAAATTGAGCGCAATCTGAATGTCTGCCCCAAGTGCGACTACCATTTTCGCATCAGCGCCCGAGCCCGCATCGCTCTGGTTCTTGACAAGGATTCCTTTGTCGAAATGGATGCCGATCTGCAGTCCGTCGATTTTCTCGATTTCAAGGATTCAAAAAAATATCAGGATCGCATTAACGCCTCAGTGAGCAAAGCGGGTGGGGGCGATGCCGTCATCTGCGGTGAGGGCACTATTGATGGGCTGCCCGTCGTGGTTTCGGTCTTCGATTTCAGTTTCATGGGTGGCAGCATGGGTTCCGTGGTCGGTGAAAAGATCACCCGCGCGATCGAGCGCGGACTGGAAACCCGTTCACCCGTCATCGTCTTTTCCTGTTCCGGCGGTGCGCGGATGCAGGAGAGTATCCTGTCTTTGATGCAGATGGCCAAGACCAGTGCGGCGCTGGCCAAGCTCAAGGAAGCAGGCATCCCTTTTATTTCTGTTCTGACCGATCCGACGACCGGTGGCGTAACTGCCAGCTTTGCCATGCTCGGAGACATCAATATGACGGAGCCGCGCGCCCTTATCGGGTTTGCGGGTCCCCGCGTTATCGAGCAGACCATTCGCCAGAAACTGCCCGAGGGCTTCCAGCGTTCCGAATATCTGCTGGAACACGGCATGGTGGATATGATTGTCTGCCGCCAGGAGATGAAGCAGAAACTGTCACAGATTTTGCGCATCTTTACCCGCCAGTAATTCCATGAGTCGCGATGCCGCCCTGGAGTACCTCTATGGGCTCCAGATGTTCGGGGTCAAGCTGGGGCTGGAAACGATCCAGCGTCTGCTGGCGGCGGCTGGTTCACCGCAGCAACAGTATCCGGTCGTGCATGTCGCGGGAACCAACGGCAAGGGGTCGGTCTGCGCGTTTCTCGCGTCGATTTTCCGTCAGGCGGGATATCGGGTCGGGGTCTATACTTCTCCCCATCTGCATTGTTTTTCCGAGCGCATTGTGGTGGATGGATCGCCGATCTCTCTTCCCGAGATCAGGGCGCTGGTGGAGGAATTGCGTGGTCTGGCTGAGCCGCTTGAAGCGACTTTCTTTGAGCTGACAACCGCTCTGGCTCTGTTACATTTCGCCCGTTGTCAGGTTGACCTGGCCATTGTCGAGGTGGGCATGGGAGGGCGACTGGACGCCACCAATGCCGTCACGCCCGCCGTTAGCGTCGTTACCCCGGTGAGTTGGGATCACTCGGCTTTTCTCGGAGATTGCCTTGGCCAGATTGCCGGTGAAAAAGCCGGCATCATCAAACCCGGGGTGCCAGTGGTTCTGGGACCGCAGGAACCTGAGGCTCTGGCGCGGTTGCTTGAGGCGGCGCAGTGCTGTCAGAGCCCGGCCTTTGTGGCTCAGCGGGATTTCCAATGTCGAAGCATCCAGGGGGGAGAGGTTGCTGTCGTGACACCACGCAGGGCGTCTTTCGGCGCTGCTGCGCGTGTGGCCGGGGGACATGTCTGGCCACGACTGCGGCCGGGACTGCTTGGTGCGCATCAGCACGACAATCTCGCTGTTGCGCTGATGGCGACAGAGTGTTTGATTCAGCAGGGTTTTTGTGTTGCAGACTGCCAGGTCAAAGATGCCGTGGGTGCCACCTGCTGGCCTGGACGTCTCGAGTGGTGGCCCGTGTCATCCAATCGCCCGACCTGGTGTGGCGCTGCTCGCCTTCTGCTGGATGGTGCGCACAACCCGGCTGGTATGGCGGCTCTAGCCAATTATCTGGCGGCCGAAGGAATTGAGCGCATCCACTGGGTGGCAGGCTTCAAGCAGGACAAAGATGTGCCAAGCCTGCTGAGGCTGCTTCAGCCTTTTTGTGTGACTCTCCATACCGTTGCGCCGCCGATAGAGATGGCGTGGGATCCGCGGCAGGTTGCCGAACTGGCAAAACAACTCGGGTTCTCTTCCCGGTCCTATGAAAGTACTGCTGCGGCTTTGCGGGCAGCGGTTTCTGACGCGATGCGGGCGACGGAAGCGACGTGTCATGGTTCTGATGTGGTGGTCGTGGCAGGCTCCCTATTCCTGGTAGCGGCTGCGCGTGAGGTGTTGATCGACGATGAAGATTCTGTTGCGTAGTCTGTTGTTTGTTGTCATGGCCCCGCTGGTCGGCGCTGCATTGATGGCGGCCGGAGATGTCCGTGCTGCTGGCTTGGGGGATGGTGAAACGCCGGTTTCTTTGCAGGCCGATCAGTTGGATTATGATCAGGACAGCGGAGTCTATACTGCCGTCGGGGCGGTTGATCTGCAGCAGGGGGCCTTGAAGCTGAATGCGGATCAGGTTCGTTACGCATCGCGTAGCGGCGACGCGGAAGCTGAGGGCCATGTTCACCTGCGCGATGCTGACGGCTGGCTGCGTGGCGAGCAGATGCAGATCAATATGAATAGCGGGACCGGACGGGCGAGCTCGGCAACGGGCTTCTTCAATGCGTACAACTTTCACCTGGCCGGCGAGGAAATTGAACGACTGGCGCAAGATCACTATGTTATTCGCCGGGGATTCTTTACCACCTGTGATGGTGCGGTGCCGGACTGGAAATTTGGTTCCAGCCGTGTCGATGTTACGGTCGGCGGCTTTGCGCATGCGCGCCATGTGAAATTTTATCTGCGCGATATCCCCGTGCTCTACCTTCCTTATCTGGCGTATCCGGTAAAAACGGAGCGTGAATCGGGTTTTCTGATGCCGATGTTCGGCTATTCGGCGGATCGTGGTATGCAGATTTCTCTGGCCTACTATCAGGTTCTTGCGGACAATCAGGACGCCACTCTTTATCTGGACCATTTTTCAGACATGGGGCTTGGGACCGGGTTGCAGTACCGCTACATCTTCGGCAGGGACAATGTCGGGGAGGCCAATCTCTACTACATTACCGCCTATGATGGCAGCAGCAGTGATGATCTGTCGGATCGCTTTGCCTATCGCTGGGAACATCTGGGTACCCTGCCGGGCCAGCTTCGGTTGAGCGCGGATGTCGAATATGTCAGCGACCGTGATTATTTCGAGGATTTTGGTACCGAAGCCGAGGAATACGACAAGGATGAGGTAGAGTCGACGGTGGCGTTGAGCCGCAGTTGGGGCAATCTGAACCTGACGGCCGAAGTACTTTATACCAAGGACCTCGAAGAGGATGCGGACAACGACCGGACTCTGCAACGTTTGCCTGAGATTCAGCTCGACTACATGCGTACCCGCATCGGTGGGTCGCCTTTTTATGCCAAGTTTGATTCGACCTCGACCTATTTCTGGCGCCGTGAGGGCATGACGGGCACCCGCGTTGATATGCGGCCGGCACTGTCGGCCTACTTTCAGCCGGGCGATGTGATAGAAATTGAACCTGAAATTGGTTATCGCGAGCGCCTTTACTGGGTGTCTGGTGACGATGCCGATAATACGGAACAGTTTGACGGCTTTGAGCATGCCGAGAACTGGGATCTTTCAACGCGGCTGGCGACGCGGGTTTCGCGCGTCTTTCGTTTGGCGGACACGGGCCTGACCAAGGTTCTGCACAGTGTCGAACCCGAGGTGACCCATTCGTTTGTGCCGAACACGAAACAGAGCGATTTGCCGCGATTCGACAGTAATGATCGGGTAGAAAATGCCAATAAACTGTCTTACGCTCTGGTTAATCGACTGATTGGCAAATTTGAGCAGCCCGACAGCGCTCCGGATTATCGCGAACTGCTCTATTTCCGGTTGTCTCAGGAGTATGACATCTGGTTGAGTCGCAATGATCGTGAAGATCGCGAGGATCGTGACCGTTTCTCCGATATTCGTAGCGAGTTGATTCTGCGTCCGACTCGGCAGTGGTATGTGGATCTCGATTGCTATTACAACCCCCATGAAAACGGATTCAGTGCATTTAGCGCGGAAACCGGGGTTGAATTCAATGAGGAACGCCGCATTTCCTGGTCGTATCGCTACCAGGAGGATGTGTCCGAGTACATGGCTGCCACGGTTCAGCTCGATCTGCTCAAGCCGGTCTATCTGACTTACGAAAACCGCTATGACTGTGTGGAATCGAAGCGGTTGGAGAATGTAGTGCATCTGGAGTATCGTTCCCAGTGCTGGAGTCTGTTTCTCAGCTACCGCGATCGTACTGATGATCACGAAATCCTCGTCGGTTTTGCTCTGAGCGGGATCGGTAATATCTTCCAGTTTGGCAGCAGTCTGGATCGCACATAGTGCCGCCCGCGTAAATTGATTGCTGAAAAAAACACAGGAGCCGTCTGGGTGCATCAGACGGCTCCTGTGTTTTGTGCGGGGAAGATGGGTTCTGCTCAAGTGCTGAAAAAGATTTCCAGATCCAGGCTTCGGGGGACTAGGAGCTTGGTGCCCTGGGTGTTTCTTTTGAAATGGGGAACAGACCGACATCGAGTCCGCCATTGCTGAATTTTAATAGCGCACGGCAAGCTGTATGAGGGCAGGTTGGCAGGAGCGCCGCTGCCTGCCAGGAGGGAAGACGCTGGCGGTGTAATTGCTGCAGCTGGCGCAGGCGCTGCGAGGTGGAAATTTCTGATTCCAGACGCTCACCATAGGGCGGATTGCATAGCCATAACCCGTTCTCGATCGGCAGGCTGAGGTTTTCAATCGATTGCTGCTGCCAGCTGATGGTGTCGTAAACGCCGGCATTGCGGGCATTGATTTTGGCTGCTTCCAACGCACGAGGGTCGCGGTCGGAAGCAAAAATCGGCACTTTAACGGCACGCTGCTGCTGTTCGGCTTGAAGCTGGATTGCCTGCCACAGTCCCTGACGATAGCCTGGCCAGTTCATGAAGGCGAAGTCTCGCTGCGCCCCGGCGGGACGGTTGCCCGCTATCAGCGCGGCTTCAATGGCAAAAGTGCCCGAGCCGCAGAACGGATCGAGAAATGCCTGCCGGCCGCTCCAGCGGTACTGAAGCAGGCAGGCGGCGGCCAGATTCTCGCGCAGTGGCGCAGCGGTAGTCTGAGTGCGATAGCCGCGGCGGTGGAGATGGTCTCCGCTGCAGTCCATGGACAGGGTGCAGATATCGTTGTGCAGGCGGACAAACAGCGTCTGGGGGGGGACATTGTTGTCGCCAGTCCGGCTTGTCGGCTCTTGCCCAAGCGCGCGGGCACAGGCATCGCTGAGCGTTTCGGCAATGCGGCCGGTATGGTTGAGGCGAGAGCCGCGACAGCTGGCCTGAACCTGTAAAACGCCTGCGTGGCGCAGATACATCCCCCAGGGCAGGTTTTTTGCTTTGCGGTACAGGGTCGGGAAGTCGCGGCAGGTGAATTGGCCGAAACGGACCAGAATGCGGCTGGCGCTGCGCAGCCACAGGCTGGCTTGGTAGAGTTCGTTCAGGCAGCCGCTGAAGCCGATTCCGCCGTGCTCAATCTGGCATGGTGGGGCGTTATCGCCGAGACATTTTGCCAGTTCGCTGGCGCAAAGGGCTTCAAGCCCTGGCTGAACAATGATATAGAAAGATTCCTGACGTTTTTTTTTCATGGCTTGACGCTTGTAGCATGTTTACTGTCTGGCAGCCAGCATAACTGCGCTGGATGCTACAGAGAAAGAGGAAATAATGGAATTGGCCGATGTTGATCTCGACTGGGAATTTCTGCTTGAACGCATTGAACGCCTGATTGATTTGGGCGAATCCTTTCTGGAGGATAAGCTTCAGAGCTGGGAGCCGGAACCCGACCTGTTCGCCCGCTTTGCTTCATTTCGCTGGGACGGCGACCAGTTGATTCCGCAGGAAAGCGATGAATATCAGGCCCCGTCTGAGCTGGTTGGGCTGGAGGACCTGGCGCGGTCGTTGCAGCAGAATGTCGAGCAGTTCGTTGCCGGCCTTCCCGCCCAGCACATGTTGTTGTGGGGCGCGCGCGGCATGGGAAAGACCTCTCTGGTTCGGGCGTTGCTTGCTGAATCGGTGGTGGATGGATTGCGCGGGGTTGATCTGGGGCTCGACTCCGTCGATCGTCTGGATGAACTGCTGGAGTTACTGGAAAGAATTCCTCTGAATTTTCTGGTGGTGATGGATGATGTGAACCTGCTGTCTTCTTCGCTGAAAGAGACGCTGTTCCGGCGACTTGGTGGCGGTTTGGTGGATTGGCCAAGGAACGTTCTTCTTTGTCTGACCAGTGCCGAGGATCTGATGGCGTCGCGGGAACATTTATCGGAAGAGTATGAGATTTTTGGTGTTCAGGCCCGAATCCCTTCTCTCGGTGAGGAAGGCTACCTGGCCCTGGTTGAGCGGTCTCTTCACCAGTATGCAACCGGGTTCGATATGGGTGAAGTCAGGCAACAGGCCCTGCAGTGGGCCGCCTGCCGGGGCCGCTTTTCCGGGCGCCTGGCACGACAGTTTGTTGAGCGGTTGACATCTCAGTCCGCCCTGGAGGAAATCCGTCAGCAAAAGCCGCAATCTCAGCCCTCTGGTGAGGAGGATGCTGGCGAGTCGTGAATTTCGCTTTGTTTTTCACGTGCTTTCAGTATAATGACCAGAACGGTTGCCGTATCGTCCTGATGCGCCGAGGGGGGTTATGCCACTTTTTGCTGAAAATGAACTTCTCGATGCGTGCCGGGTGCTTTTTGGGGCCGAGGTGCAGCTTAGCCGGGATTTTCTTTTTTACATGCAGCCAAGCGGGGTAAAGACCGCCTACCGCCAGAAAGCCAAGGAAACCCATCCCGATCTTTTTGTCAATGCGCCGGAGGATGAGAGCTTTCGCCAGGGAGAGTTGTTCCGGAGTGTGTGCGAGGCGTACCAACTGCTGGACCGTTTTACAGCAGATCCGCGCAAACGCGTGTGGCTGGCTGCTGATCGCAAGGCTCGCTTCGATGGCCCGGAACCCTTCAGGTCAGATCCATCCAACGACGCGACAGACGCCTGGAATCGTAATGCTTCCATGCAGTCTCTGCCTCGCCGCTATCTGGAAACGGGGCTTTATCTTTACCATCGCGGCCTGATCAGCTATGCCGAAATGATTGAAGCGCTGGTCTGGCAGCGGCGCCAGCGGCCCGTTATCGGGACTCTTGCAGAGCGATGGGGTTGGCTTACCAGCGAGCATCTGCAGCAGATTAATCGTTACCATGGTCGCCATGGCCGGTTTGGCTCCCGTGCCGTGGCGCTGGGCTATTTGACCCCGTTCCAGTTGCAGGTTTTGCTGCGTTATCAGCAGCGTTGCCAGCAGCCTTTTGCCCAGTACTTTGTGGAGCAGGGGCTGATGACCGGGGCGGAGGTTGAAGCCTATATCCGCGAGCAACAGCGTCACAATGCCCATTACCCTAAGCGCAGGCGTTAGCCCGGGTAATCTCTGTATCGTCTCCGGTGGGAAAATCCCCGGCCCGGAATTGATCCTCGTGCCAGATGCCGCATTGTTGGAGGCGTTCCAGAAATTGTTCGCGCGGGATGTCACACGCCCCGAGCGAGTGGAGATGTGCCGTCGGTAGCTGACAGTCAATCATCTGATAGCCGCGCTGATCTAGTTGCTGTGCCAAGGCCACCAGCGCCGTCTTTGAGGCATCAGGGCGCAGATGAAACATCGATTCGCCGCAGAAGTAACGTCCGAGAGCGATACCGTACAAGCCTCCTACCAGTTGATCCTTTTCCCAGCATTCCACTGAATGAGCAAACCCGAGGCGGTGCAATTGCGCGTACGCGTCCTTGATCTGGGGTGAAATCCAGGTGCCCTGAGCACGCTGTCCCGCGCTCGAGCAGCCTTCCATGCAAAGCTCGAAGGCCTGATTGTAGCTGATGCGGAAGCGGTTGCTGCGCAGGGTTTTTGCCAGAGAGCGGGAAACATGTATCTGGTCGGGAAACAGAACGCAGCGTGGATCCGGTGACCACCACAGCAGTGGGTCGTCGGGATGGTTCCAGGGGAATATTCCGCAACTGTAGGCCAGAAGCAGGCGCTCGGGCGACAGGTCGCCACCAACGGCCAGCAGCCCGTTGTCATCGGCCAGTTTCGGGGCGGGGAAGGCCAACTGCTCCGGCAGGACAAACACCGACATCAGGAAGTGACCGCTCCCTTGTCCTTGCCGGAGACTGTTGCCGCCGGCAGCGGGCGATAGAGAAAGGTTAATGCGTCTTCCCGGCAGCTGATGCACACGCGTCCTCCCTGGCGCAAGGCGCCAAACAGGATCTCCTGGGCCAGAACGTCATTGATGCTCTCTTGAATGAGCCGTGCTAAAGGTCGCGCTCCGTACAGGGGGTCAAAGCCATGTCGTGCCAGCCACTGGTTGGCGGAGGCGGACAGTTCCAGTCGGATGTTTTTCTCCTTGAGGCGCTCGCGCAGTTCCCGGATGAATTTACTGACGATTGCGACCATGTTCTCCGGGCTCAGAGGTGAGAAGGTGAGGGTGGCATCGAGTCGGTTGCGGAACTCCGGACTGAACATTTTTTCCAGAGCCTGTTTCGGGCTGCCGTGACTCTGAGCGGTGAACCCGATCCCCGGGCGACTCATTTCGCGGGCTCCGGCGTTGCTGGTCATGATGAGGATGGCGTTGCGAAAATCAGCCCGCTTGCCATTGTTGTCCGTCAGGGTGCCGTGATCCATGATCTGTAGCAGGATGTTGAACAGGTCGGGATGGGCCTTCTCGATTTCATCGAGCAGGAGAACGCAGTGCGGGTTTTTGGTAACGGCATCGGTCAGCAGGCCGCCTTGGTCGAAGCCGACATAGCCCGGCGGGGCTCCGATCAGACGGGCTACGGCGTGTTTCTCCATGTATTCGCTCATATCGAAGCGCAGGAACTCAATGCCCATCTGGCGGGCGAGCTGGCGGGCGACTTCGGTCTTACCGACACCGGTTGGGCCTGCGAACAGGAAGGAGCCAACGGGATGCTCGGGATGCCCGAGGCCGGCTCGTGACCGCAACACCGCCTGAACTGTCTGCTCGATGGCATTGTCCTGGCCAAAGACCTGCTGCTTCAGCCGCTGTTCCAACTGTTGCAGGCTGAGTCGATCGTCGCGGCAAACAGAGCGTCTGGGAATCTGTGCCATTTGAGCCAGAACCTGTTCGATGTCATCGACCGTTACCCGTCGCCGTTTGTGGCGTGCGGTGGTGAACCGGGCCCCAATTTCGTCGATCAGGTCAATGGCGCTGTCTGGCAGGTGGCGCTGTTGCAGATGGCGCTTGGCCAGTTCCGCCGCTTGCTCGAGAACCTTATCGCTGTAGTGGACCTTGTGAAAGGCTTCATAATGAGGTCGCAGCCCTTTGAGGATTTCGACGGTTTCTGCCGTCGACGGTTCGTGGATATCAATCTTTTGAAAGCGGCGGGACAGTGCGCGGTCTTTTTCAAACAGGCGCTTGTACTCTTCAAACGTGGTGGCTCCGATGCAACGAATCTTGCCATCGGCGAGGGCGGGTTTAAGCAGGTTGGAGACATCGAGACTGCCGCCACTGGTGGCGCCGGCACCGATGATGGTGTGAATCTCGTCGATGAGCAGGATGGGCATCGCCCGTCCATGAAGTTCGTCCAGGACGTTTTTGAGCCGCTCTTCAAAGTCGCCGCGAAATTTTGTGCCGGCCAGCAGCGCGCCCATGTCCAGAGCAAAGATTTCCGCTTCGGCGAGGGCTTCGGGCACATCGCCTTGCTCAAGCCTTGTGGCCAGCCCTTCGGCGATGGCGGTTTTTCCCGTCCCCGGCTCTCCGACCAGAACCGGGTTGTTCTTGCGTCGCCGGCACAGAATCTGAACCATGCGCTGCAACTCCTGCTGGCGACCGATCAGTGGATCGATGCTGCCACTGGCGGCCCGTTCTTTCAGGTCGATGGTGAAGCTCTGCAATGCGCTTGGCGCAGGTTTGGCGGATGGCGACTCAGCGTCTGGCGAGGCAGAATCGTTGGAGGGCGTTGGCGTTCGCTGGATGCCGTGGGAGATGTACTCCAGCACATGGAGACGCTCGATGCCCTGTTCGCCGAGGACGCGGGTGGCAAACAGGCGGGTTTCCTGGAGGATCGCAACGAGAATGTCACCGAGTTGTACTTCCTCCCGGCCGGATGAAATGCAGTGGCTGACCGTGTTCTGAAGAATTTTCTGCAGCGCGACGGACTGTTCCGGTACCACTTGGTCTTCCTCGGCCAGGGCTTCGATTTCGCGATCGAAGTACCTGTCGAGCTGTTCGCGCAGCTCATCGAGATGACCGCCGCAGTTCAGTAGAATGTCCTGCGCCTCATCACTGAACAGCATGGCGTAGAGCAGGTGTTCTGTAAGCAGGTATTCATGGTGGCGCCGCTGTGCTTCCTGTACGGCGAGGGAGAAGATGATCTGTACTTCTTTACTGAATGTCACGTATCGGCCTCAGTGTTGGGGTGACGAAAGACGTTCTGATGCGCAGGTCAGGCCTCAAGCAGGCTGCAGCGTAGCGGATAGCCGGCTTTTTTAGCCAGCTGGTGGGTTCTGGCCACTTTTGTTTCGGCGATTTCAAAGGGATAGCAGCCGCAAATGGCCTGACCTTCATGGTGAATCTTGAGCATCAGGTGGGTGGCCTCCGTTGCCGATTTATGAAACAGTGTGCACAGGACTTCAATGACAAATTCCATGGTGGTGTAGTCATCGTTATGCATCACCACACTGAAGCGTGGCGGCTCGACGGCCTGCGTTTTTTTTTCCGTTCGGGTGGTCGTGCAGGTGCCGGAACGGCTTGGGTTGCGGGGGACCATAGCTGCGCTTTCTCTTTTTCTGGGATGGCCCCCACTCTAGCATAAGTTTGATGGTGGCGCCAATCACTGGCGAGGATGATGCCGGGTTTTGCGTCGACCTGCGCTTGGTTGTGCTGCCAGAGCCTTTTTGCCATCCCGCCGCCGCCTGTGAGGCTGAATTTTTTTTCATCTTTTTGTGCGGTTTCTAAAGAGTTCACCGGAGAAAGCCGAATAAACGGTTGAAGTGGGAAGGCGAATGTCTTAGACTTTCCACGATTTTGTTGTCGGATGATGTTCTATCTTGACAGAATTTCCGTCCTGTAGCAGGTTGCGATGGCTTCTGAAAGCCCCGAAGAATCTGGCGTTCGTTTCAATCCCGTCCATTCACGATGTTGCTGTCTCGCCTTTCTGGTGTTGATCGGTCTGGGGTTTGCCTTGTTTGGCGATAAGGGCGCCCTGCGTTTGCGTCAGGTCGGCAGCTACCAGCAGCAGCTGGTCGCAGAGTTGGCGCTCCTCAAAGAGGAGAGTGGACGGCTGCGTAATGAGATCGAAGCACTGCAGAATGATGATCGCTATCTGGAGCAGGTTGCGCGCGGTGCTCTGAGCCTGGTGCGCGAGGGCGAGGTCGTTTATCAGTTTGCTGCGCCGGTGCGGTAGGGTCGGTGGTTCTGGGAGACATGCGTTGTCGTCCGGCACGAGCGGGTGATCGCATGGTGTATGATAGAACGGGTTTGCAAGGGGCTTGATTTCGGGCCCCTGTTTTCGTTGGACAGTCTGGATGTTTAGCGGCCCCTTTCAGGGTCGAGTGCGTGATGACAAGGGTGAGGTAAACCGGATCATGAAACAACTGATAAAAGACGCGGTGATAAATGGGTTGGAACAGTGTCGGGCATCGGGGCTGCTCAGCGGTGAGGGCTGTCCCGATTTCGTTGTTGAGGTGCCCAACCATTCAGACCATGGCGATTTTGCTGTTAATGTCGCCATGATGCTGGCCAAGGCTGAGCGGAAAGCGCCGCGCCAGATTGCCGAAATTCTGCTGCAGCAGCTGCAGTCGTCGCAGGGCCCCTGGCAGCGGATAGAGATTGCTGGCCCCGGCTTTATCAATTTTTTCCTTAAACCGATCTGCTGGTATGGATTGTTGGCTGATATCTATCGCCAGGGAGAACATTATGGTCGCGGTACCCTGGGTGCCGGCAGGAAGGTTCAGGTGGAATTCGTCAGTGCCAATCCTACTGGACCCCTCCATATCGGGCATGGCCGCGGCGCGGCGACGGGGGATGCCGTTGCGTCTGTACTGCAGGAAGCCGGCTTCGATGTCCAGCGCGAGTACTATATCAATGATGCCGGCAATCAGATGGATACTCTCGGCCGCTCGATTTTTTTACGCTACCAGCAGCTGTGTGGACGCGACGTGGAGTTTCCTGCGGACTGCTATCAGGGCGATTATATTCGCGATGAAGCACAGATCATTCTTGATCGGGAAGGAGAACGCTTCCTGCGGATGGAAGAGGGTGAGGCGATTCGCTGGTTTGCCTGTCATGGCGGCGAGGCGATCCGGCGTGGTATTGATGCCGATCTGCAACAGTTCGGGGTACATTTCGACAACTGGTACAGCGAGCAGAGCCTTTACGACCGCAATCTGGTGGCAGAGGGGATTGAGGCGCTGAAAGAAGGCGGCCATATCTATGAACAGGATGGTGCCCAGTGGTTTCGCACAACGGCCTTCGGTGATGACAAGGACCGCGTGCTGGTGCGGTCCAACGGGGCGACGACCTATTTTGCTTCGGATGTGGCTTATCACCGTGAGAAATATCAGCGCGGTTTTGATACGGTGATTGACGTCTGGGGGGCTGATCACCATGGCTATGTGCCGCGGATGAAGGCTGTGCTGTCAGCACTCAAGCGCGACCCCGAGGATCTGCAGATCATTCTGGTGCAGCTGGTGAATCTGCTACGCGACGGTGTACAGGTGGCCATGAGCACCCGCTCCGGAACCTTTGTGACTTTGAAGGAAGTCCTCGATGAAGTTGGCCGCGATGCCTGCCGCTTCTTTTTCCTGATGCGGCGCAGTGACAGCCAGCTTGATTTTGATCTGGAGTTGGCCAAAAAACAGAGTACGGAAAACCCGGTCTATTATGTTCAGTACGCTCACGCCCGCGTTTGCAGTATTAATCGTAATGCCGCGGAAGCCGGATTGACCCTGCCTGGGGCAGATCAGGTGGATCTGGGCAAACTGGAGCTGGCCGAAGAGTTGGCCCTGGCAAAAATGCTTGAGCGGTATCCTCAGGTGATCTGCGGTGCCGCGCAGCATTTCGAACCGCACCGCCTGACATTTTACGTGCAGGAACTGGCCGCGCAGTTTCACAGTTATTATAACCAGTACCGGGTCATTGTTGACGATCGCGCCACCACTCTGGCGCGGCTGTATCTTGTGAATGCGATACGTATTGTTATTCAGAACGGGCTGAGGGTTCTTGGTGTTTCGGCGCCGGAGCAGATGTGAAAATCAGGAGGTTGCGATGACACATGTCGATTATGCACGCTCGCCACGCAAATCAGCAAAAGGCCGGGTATTGGTTGTTTTTGCCCTGGTTGCGGTGTTGTGTCTGATCAGTTTTGCTCTTGGTGTTCTGGTTGGCAAGTCGGTCCAACCTGATGTTCAGTCGTACCCTGTGGCGGTTCCGGTGGTTCCTTCGGCCAGGGTGGCCGCTCCTGTGGGTGCGCCGCCGGTGAAGACTTCTGCGCCGGCGGCGCCAGTTTCTTCAGTTGTCTCTTCCGTGCCAGCACTGAAGGAACCGCGTGTGGTGGCTCCGGCCGTCGAAGATAATGGGCAGTCTGATCCGTTGCATGAGTTGTTGCCTGCCCTGGAGCAGGCCCCGCTGGGAAGCGGACTGAATCGCGACGTGGCGGCTGCGGGGGGTGAGAAGCCCCAGCCTGCTGCGAACCAGCCTCCAGCCGAGGGTGTCGCGCCTCCTCCGGTGCCGACACTGCTCCCGGCAGGGAAAGCCGCCACGGCTGCGGCCAAGGGAAGCGATAGCTATGTGGTGCAGGTTGCCTCGTTCCGCAAGCTGGACGATGCTCGAAAGCTCGAAAGAAAGCTGAGTGGACAGTTTCCGATCCAGGTCCGAACCGTTGAGGTTGAAGGTAAGGGGCAGTGGTCGCGTGTGCTGGTCGGGCCTGTCTCCAGCAAGGAAGAGGCCGTGGCCTTACAGGGGGCTGTCAAGGCGCGGGCCGGGCTTGAGGGCTTTGTTAAAAAGAGCGATCCTTAGCCGATGCCGGGTGTTTGGCGCGCGGTTGTCAGTGCTGCTGGATGATTTATTTTGTCTTTTTTTTTGTCTTGACATCAATTGGGGAAACGCGTAGATTGCCCTTCGCCTTGACGCGGGGTGGAGCAGTCTGGTAGCTCGTCGGGCTCATAACCCGAAGGTCGGAGGTTCAAATCCTCCCCCCGCAACCAAAAAAATAATGCCCCGAACGACCTTGCTTTGACGGGGATAACAGTCTGGCGGTGTAGCTCAGTTGGTTAGAGCATGCGGCTCATATCCGCAGTGTCCGGAGTTCGAATCTCTGCACCGCCACCATATCAAGCCCTCTCGCGTTTCCCGTGGGAGGGCTTTTTGATTTTGCGGGGGTGCCGGCATGGAAGCACAGGTGCTTCAGGCCATTCAGGATTATCAGCTTGTGCCTGCGGGGAGTCGTGTTCTGGTGGCCGTTTCCGGCGGGGCGGATTCTGTGGCCCTTCTCCACCTGTTGCATTCTTTCTCTTCTCGGTTGAATTTTTCTCTTCTTGTCGCTCATCTGGATCATGGTCTGCGACCGGACAGCCTGTCTGATGCTGTGTTTGTTGCCCGTCTGTGTCGGGATCTGGGCCTCCCGGCGGTTTTCCTGTACTGCAATATTGCGCAGCGAGCTGGAACCTCTGCGGCGGGGTTGGAAGAAGCTGGTCGCAATGTGCGTTATGCTTTTTTGCAGCAGACGGCCCGACGCTATGGCTGCAAGCGGATTGCTCTGGCTCATCATCGAAATGATCAGGCTGAGACCGTTCTGATGCGGTTGCTGCGCGGCAGCGCTGTCTCCGGACTTGCGGCCATGCGCCCCAGATCAGAGCGTCTCATCCGCCCGCTTCTCGGGGTCTCCCGGAGCCAGATAGAAGCCTACCTGAAAGAGCAGAGCCGACCCTGGGTTGAAGACGACAGTAATACTGATCGCTGCTTCCTGCGAAATCGGATTCGTCACGACGTGCTTCCTTTTCTCGATGAATTGTGGCCGCAACTGGATGTTCGGCTTGCGACTCTGGCAGGACGGGTTGCGGAAGAGGAGGACTACTGGGACGGGGAGGTCGACCGGTGGTTGAGGTGTTGTGACGGCGGATCGGTGCTGTCCGCAACGCAAATCACCTTGCCCCTGAAGCCTCTGCTTGGCCTTCATCCAGCGCTGCGAAACCGGGTTTTGCGCCGGGTTGGCGGAATGATCGCAAATCACCCCAGTCCCATGCTGGCACGCCATTATTCGGTGCTGATCCGTTTTCTGGAGGAGGCGCCGGTTCAGGCCGAGTTGAATTTGCCCGGAATCTGGGTGGCCAAGCGTTATGATGAGCTGCTGCTGCGGTCGACGGCTCCAAAGCCGTTCCCCGACTATCAGCTTCAGATCGAGGGTGCTGGTCGTTACCTTCTGCCAGATGGATGTTGTCTCCTGGTTGAGCCGGCGTCTGTGGCGACGGGTGACTGTGCTCGGGGTATTGACCTGTACGGTCCCACTTTGCAATGGCCATTGACGGTGCGGACGTTCCAGCCAGGGGATCGGCTGGCTCCCCAGGGTATGAGGGGTCATAAAAAAGTCAAGATGCTGTTTCAGGAATTGCGTATCCCGCTGGAGGAGCGTTCGCGGGTGCCGTTGTTGTTCAGTGGCGAACAGCTGCTGTGGGTTGTCGGAATCCGGCGCAGTCGCCTGGCGTGTCCTCCCCGGGATGGGCGGGACGGAGAAGCAGTGTGGCGGGTAGACTTTCAGCCAGCTTTCTCGGGAAGTTGAGCAAATTGTAATTGAGGCACTCCGGTCACTATGGTAGGTTACTGGGAATATTTTTCGGGTTAACGTTGATCCATCGAGGTGGTTTCACGAAAAGATGAATTTCGGGAGGAACAGTGAACCAGTTTTATAAAAATATCGCTCTGTGGCTTGTTATTTTTCTGGTGATGATTCTGCTGTTTAACATGATGACACAGCAGGAACAGCAGAAACAGTCCATCAGCTACACCGCGTTCGTCTCGGCGCTGGATGAGGGGCGGGTGAAAGAAGTTGTTATTCAGGGCTCAAACATTCAGGGTACCTACACCGACGACACCTCCTTCAAGACTTTTGCGCCCTCTGACCCGGAACTGATTCAGCAGTTGCGCCAGCGGCAGGTTGTGATCGAAGCCAAGCCGGAAGAGGATCGCAGTTTCTGGATGACGATGCTGGTGTCCTGGGGGCCGATCCTGCTGCTGATTGCCGTGTGGATCTTCTTCATGCGTCAGATGCAGGGGGGAGGCGGTAAGGCCATGAATTTCGGCAAGAGCCGTGCCCGCTTGCTTTCTGATACGCAGGGAATGGTGACGTTCAAGGATGTCGCCGGTGTCGACGAGGCCAAGGAAGAACTGGAAGAAATCGTCGCTTTTCTCAAGGATCCGAAGAAGTTTACCCGGCTGGGTGGCCGCATTCCCAAAGGCGTGCTGCTGGTCGGTTCACCGGGGACCGGCAAGACCCTGCTCGCCCGCGCCATCGCCGGAGAGGCCGATGTGCCATTTTTTACCATTTCCGGTTCCGATTTTGTCGAGATGTTTGTCGGCGTCGGTGCCAGTCGCGTACGCGACCTGTTTGCCCAAGGCAAGAAGAATGCGCCCTGTATTATCTTTATCGATGAAATAGATGCGGTGGGCCGGCATCGCGGTGCCGGTCTTGGTGGCGGTCACGACGAGCGCGAACAGACGCTCAATCAATTGCTGGTAGAAATGGACGGTTTCGAGTCCAACGAAGGCGTCATTCTGATTGCGGCGACCAACCGCCCTGACGTCCTTGACCCGGCACTGCTGCGCCCGGGCCGTTTTGACCGCCAGGTGGTGGTGCCCCGTCCTGACATCAAGGGCCGGACAACGATTCTGAGTGTCCACGCCCGCAAGGTGCCCATGTCGTCCGAGGTCAACATGGAGACGGTGGCTAAAGGAACGCCCGGTTTCTCCGGTGCGGATCTGGCTAACCTGATCAATGAGGCCGCTCTGCTGGCTGCCCGGGCTAACAAGGAGCTGGTGGATATGCAGGACCTTGAGAATGCCAAGGACAAGGTCTTGATGGGCGCCGAGCGCCGTTCGCTGGTGATTACAGAAAAGGAAAAACGGGTCACGGCCTATCATGAGGCGGGCCACGCCCTGGTGGCATTGAAGACGCCCGGGGGTGATCCGGTGCACAAGGTGTCGATTATCCCGCGTGGCCGTGCTCTCGGTGTGACCATGTATTTGCCAACCGAGGAAAAATACAGCCAGAACAGGGAAGAACTGCTCAATACGATCTGTGCCTTGCTTGGTGGCCGGGTGGCTGAAGAAGTGTGTATCGGGACCATTACCACCGGGGCGAGTAATGATATCGAGCGTGTCACGACAATCGCGCGTAAAATGGTGTGCGAATGGGGGATGAGCGATCGGCTCGGGGCGCTGGCGTTCGGGGAGAAGGAAGGCGAGGTCTTTCTTGCCAAGGATATGGGGCACGTCAAGAACTACAGCGAGGCAACAGCGGAAGCGATCGATGCTGAAATCCAGCGCATTGTGACCGATTGTTATGACAGAACCCGGGCGTTGTTGAAGGATAACGCTGCGTTGCTCGAGCGCATGGCACAGGAACTGCTGGAAAAAGAGACGATTGACGCTGAAGATATTAAACGATTGATGCACGACGAGGGGCCTCCGGTGGACAATGCGGTGGCGACGGAAGGCGTTTAGCCTTTGTCAGAGTGGATGATTCAGCCGCGCCTGCTCCGTCTTGACAGTATGGAGCAGGCGCGACGGTTATTGTCTGATCTGGGGGTTGATCCGGCTGGAATCGAACGTATGGCCGGGAAAACCCGGCTGCTGAATATACTGCTGGAACATGTCCCCTGCGGGGCGGCCAATATCCTGAAGCAGGAGATGCTGACACTGGGGGGGGATGCGGCCGTAGCCCGCGGGACGGTCACCTGCAGTCTTGCGGCTACCGGGGTGCTGTTGATGGGGACCCTGAAGCAGTTTCAGGCGCTGAGCCAGCGCCTGCCCAGTCAGCCATTTGGCTTGGCCGGATTGGCACGGCAACTGCGAAAAGTGCTTGACCAGATTCAGTCTCCGCCGCAGCAACTGCACGGTCGAGGCGTGATGTTGTCTTTGAAGCAGCCGTGTGTGATGGGCATTCTCAACGTGACACCGGATTCGTTTTACGACGGGGGTCGTCATGCCGGTTTGGCTTCGGCCCTGCGCTGCGCGGAGACCCACATCAAGCAGGGGGCCGATCTGATTGATGTGGGCGGCGAGAGTACCCGCCCCGGGGCCCCGGCAGTGTCAGAGGCGGACGAGGTGGCGCGGGTGGTCCCCGTGGTTGAGGCGCTGTGTCGAGAATTCAGCATCCCGGTTTCGGTGGATACCACTAAAGCCTGCGTAGCGGAGGCCGCTCTGGCCGCTGGCGCTCATTTTATCAATGATGTCAGTGGGCTGTTTTTTGATGAACAGATGGCTACGGTGGTGGCAAAGGCCGATGCGGGGCTGTTTGTTATGCATACCCGTGGCCGACCTGAGGTCATGCAGCACAATACGGTTTACGAAGATCTGCTTGGCGAAGTGATCGGCTCTCTGGCTCAGTCACTGGCGCTGGCCAGGGCTGCGGGTGTCAGGGCGGAAGCGCTCTGTGCCGATCCCGGCATCGGCTTTGGTAAATCCGTTGCAGGTAACCTTGAGTTGCTGCGGCGCCTGCCTGAACTGTCGGTGCTCGGTGTTCCGATTTTGCTGGGAACCTCTCGCAAGAGTTTTATTGGTCAGGTCCTGAATCAGCCTCATGCTGATGAGCGGCTGTTTGGCTCGCTGTCGACGGTGGCTCTGGGGGTGGCCAGCGGGGTACAGATTTTCCGGGTTCATGATGTCGCGGCGACCCGGCAGGTCGTCGATATGGCCTGGGCGATCGAAACGCAGGGCTAGCGATTTTTTTCTTTTACTGAGGCGTTCATGGGCGGGATCGATGCATTTCTGAAAAGTTCCAGATGGTTGCTCGACGCCCTGGATATCGGCCTTGTCGCCTTTGTCATCTACCGCATTATTCTGCTCATCAAGGGCACGCGCGCCGTCCAGATGGTGCTCGGTCTTGCCGTGATGCTAGTTGTCTACGTCGTTTCACAGGTGACCGGACTCTATACCCTGCAATGGCTGCTCGATAACTTTCTGACGTCCATTGTTCTGGTTATTGTTGTTATTTTCCAGAGCGACATCCGCCGGGCATTGATGCACGTTGGGCGCAATCCTTTTTTTGCCGACGTCGCTTACCGGGAGGAAACCAAGGTCATTGACGAACTGGTGACTGCGGTTGTCAGCCTGGCCAACAAGAAGATCGGTGCGTTGATTGTCATCGAGCGTGAAACCGGTCTGAAAAACTTTCTCGAAATCGGGGTCGATATCGATGCCCGCGTTTCATCCGATCTGATCTCGGCGATTTTTCTCCCCTTTTCACCCATTCACGATGGTGCCCTGATTTTGCAGAAAGGGCGTCTGCAGCGGGCCGGCTGCTTTCTGCCACTGTCCCAGAATCCCGATATCAGCAAGAATCTCGGCACGCGCCACCGGGCCGCAATCGGCTTGACCGAACTGGTCGATGCTGTTGCGATTGTGGTGTCTGAAGAGACGGGTAAAATTTCGGTTGTGGTGGGCGGTCGCATGACACGGGATCTTGATTCCACCTCGCTGCGTCGCATTTTGACCCGCCTGCTCGATTATGGCAAAGGAGTCCGTTAGCAACCATGCTGCAACTTGTGTTGAATAACTGGCATCTGAAACTGCTGTCTCTGGTGTTTGCTTTGATGCTGTGGCTGTTCGTCATGGGCGAGCAGAATGCTGAAGTGGGGTATACGGTGCCCCTTGAGCTGAAAAATCTGCCCTCGGGTTTTGTCGTTGCGAATGAAGTGCCCAGTCTGGTGGATGTCCGCATCAGCGGGCCACGAACATTGCTGTCCAATATTCAGGTGTCGGGACTGATTCTGTCGGTGGATTTGCGCGGGGCCCAGCCCGGGTTGACGACGTTCCGCCGGCTGGAAGAGCACCTCAATCTGCCCCGGGCGCTCAAGGTGACGCGGCTGTCGCCATCATATGTCGAGGTCAAACTGGAGCATGTCCGGCGCAAGGACCTGCCGGTGAGGGTTGTGCTGAAGGGGCGTCCGGCCGAAGGTGTTGAACTGGATCGCGTGCTGGCCGCACCGGACCGCATTAAGGTCGAGGGGGCGGAAAGCGAGATGGCGATGGTGTCTGAAGTGGAAACAGAAGCGGTCAATCTGGCCGATGTCAGAGAGAATTTCTCCCTCACTGTGCCCCTGAGTTATCAGGGAACCTACTCCCGGCTGGTTGATGCAAAGACCGTCGATGTTGAAATCTACCTGAAGTCAAATCCCCAGCAGGCGGCGGAGCCTCTCCCGCCATTGCAGCTTGACGAGATAAAGGACGTAATCCGTGACTAGAAAGAAAAAATTTTTCGGCACCGACGGTGTACGGGGTGTTGCCAATATTGAACCCATGACGGCAGAAACCGCCATGCGCCTTGGTCGGGCGATTGCTTATCTGTCCAAGGAAGGGGACAAACGGCGGCGGATCGTGATCGGCAAGGATACGCGACTGTCCGGCTATATGATTGAAAATGCCCTGGCTGCCGGGATCTGTTCCATGGGGGTTGACGTCCAGCTGGTGGGGCCACTGCCTACGCCAGGCATTGCCTTTATTACCAGCTCCATGCGTGCCGATGCCGGTGTTGTCATCTCGGCCTCTCACAATCCCTATCAGGATAATGGCATCAAGTTTTTTTCTGCCGACGGCCTGAAACTGCCGGATGAGGTCGAGCTGAAAATGGAACAGCTGATTTCGTCCGAGGAGCTGGATCTGCTGCGGCCGACCGCTGCGGAAGTTGGTCGCGCTTTCCGTATTGAGGACGCGACGGGACGCTACATTGTTTTTCTCAAGAATACCTTTCCGCGGGAGCTGGATCTGCGCGGGATGCGCATCGTGCTCGACTGCGCCAACGGTGCGGCTTACAAGGTCGCGCCGGCGGTATTCGAGGAACTCGGGGCGGAGGTCATCACGCTGGGCGTTTCTCCCAACGGCACCAATATCAATGCGGGCTGCGGCTCACTTTACCCTCAGCAACTGGCCAAAACCGTGCGGGAATACCGCGCCGATGTCGGGATCGCTCTGGACGGCGATGCCGATCGGGTGATCTTCGTTGATGAATTGGGCCGCGAGATTGACGGCGATCATGTCATGGCGATTTGTGCCCGGGATCTGGCGGAGCGAGGCGAGCTGGCCCACAATACCCTGGTGACAACGGTTATGAGCAACATGGGGCTGGATCTGGCGATGAAAAAAATCGGCGTCAAGGTCGTGAAGACGGCGGTCGGTGATCGTTATGTCGTCGAAGAGATGCTGCGTGGTGGCTATAACTTTGGCGGTGAGCAGTCGGGGCACATGGTTTTTTTCGACTCCAATACGACTGGAGATGGCACACTTTCGGCGCTGCAGGTGCTGGCGGTTATGCGGCGCAGCAAACAGCCCCTTTCCAAACTGGCTCAGGTGATGACGGCGCTGCCGCAGGTTCTGGTGAACGTCCGGGTGCGCGAGAAAAAAGAGTTGAATCAGGTCGAGCCGCTCAAGCAGCTGGTTGCGGCCTGTGAGGAGCGTTTGGCGGATCGCGGCCGGTTGCTGATCCGATATTCAGGAACTGAACCGCTGCTGCGGATCATGCTGGAAGGACCGTCTCAGGAGGAAGTTCAGAGCCTGGCCGACGAGATTGCCGACGGAGTAATCCAATATCTGGGCGGCGCCCGCGAGGAGAAATAAAAATGAACCTGCTTGGTGTCAATATTGATCATGTGGCCACCCTGCGTCAGGCGCGGGGCGTAAGCGAGCCCGATCCGGTCGCTGCCGCGGTGCTGGCGGAGCTTGCCGGTGCCGATGGGATAACCGTTCATTTGCGTGAAGACCGGCGGCACATTCAGGATCGGGATGTCAAACTGCTGCGACAAACGGTGCAGACCCGCCTTAATCTGGAAATGGCGGCAACGGAAGAGATGGTCGCAATCGCCTGCCAGATTCAGCCTGACACCGTGACACTGGTGCCGGAAAAACGTCAGGAACTGACAACGGAGGGTGGCTTGGACGTGGTCGGGCAGGCCGTGGCGCTGAAAGAGAAAATTGCGGTTCTGCAGCAGAATGGCATTGTTGTGAGTCTGTTCGTTGATCCAGATATGGAGCAGATTGATCATGCTTTCCAGGTGGGTGCCGATACCATTGAGATCCACACGGGCAGCTATTGTAATGCGCCTTCAGCGGGTGCCCGGTTGGCCGAGCTGTCCAAAATTGAGAAAGCGATTCATGCCGCGCGCGGAAAAGGTCTGGGGATTAATGCCGGGCATGGCCTGAATTATCATAATGTCCAGGCGGTGGTGGCTCTGGGAGGCATTGAGGAGTTCAATATCGGCCATAGCATCATTTCCCGTGCCGTGCTGGTTGGTCTTGAGCGCGCCGTGCGTGAGATGAAGGCGCTGCTGCAGGGCTAGAATGGCGGTCGCCGGCATCGGAACCGATATCGTCCAGGTCGATCGGTTTGAGGCTTTTCTGACGCCGACGAAACATGCCGTGTTAGAGCGGCTGTTTACTCCGACCGAGTTGTCCTACGCTCTGCCGCGCAAGCAGGCCGCCCAGCATCTGGCCGCGCGCTTTGCCGCCAAGGAGGCTTTCCTGAAAGCGCTGGGCCTTGGCCTGCGGGATGGCATAACCTGGCAGGACATGGAAGTCCGCCGCGATGAAAACGGCGCGCCGTCGCTGTTCCTGTGTGGCGTGGCCGCAGAGATCTTTCAGCGGCGGGGGTTGAGATGCTGCCACCTTTCCTACAGCCATGAGCAGGCCTATGCCACGGCAACCGTGATTGTGGAGGATGAACGATGAAGTTGGTGACGGCAGATCAGATGCGTGAGATGGACCGTCAGGCGATTGAGAACTATGGTGTGATCGGTCGCGTGCTGATGGAAAATGCCGGCCGTGGTGCGGCGCAGTTGCTCCATCAACGCTATTTCTCGCTTTATCCCGGCCCTCTGCTGATCCTGTGCGGTAAGGGCAATAATGGCGGTGATGGCTATGTCATGGCGCGTCATCTGCAACTCTGGGGCTGGCAGGTTCAGGTGCTGGTTCTGGCCGCCCGCTCTGCGTTGACCGGGGATGCGGCGGCCAATCTGGACATCCTGATCAACAGCGGTCATGCTGTTTTTTTTGCCACCGATAGTGGTGAGCTTGACGCGGTGCTGAAAGCGTTGCCTCCCTTCCGTTGTCTGGTGGATGGGCTGTTCGGCAATGGCATGAACGCGCCGGCGCGTGGCCATTATCTTGAGGCGATTCGCTGGATGAATCGCCAGAGCGTTCCTGTCGCTGCGATCGACATGCCGTCAGGGATTGATGCCACCCGTGGTGTGGTGCTTGGTGAGGCGGTTCAGGCCGACTGCTCCTTCAGTTTTGCCTATGCCAAGATCGGGCAGGTCAGTTCTCCCGCCTGCCACTGGGGTGGTGTGTTGGAAATTGTTGATATCGGCATGCCCGCGACGCTGATGGCGCAGGTCGAAGACGAGCTTGCGCTGGTTGAACAGGAGGAAGCGCGGGTGCTTTGGCCGCAGCGGGTGGCTGATAGCCACAAGGGCCACTGTGGTCATGCTCTGATTGCTGCCGGTTCTTCTGGCAAGGGCGGCGCGGCGCTCATGTGCGCCGAAGCCTGCGTGGCTGCTGGCAGTGGCCTGACGACCCTAGTAACACCTTCGGCCGTACAGGCCCAGCTTGTCGGCCAAATCGCCGAAGTGATGAGCGAGAGCTGTGGTGAGCAGTGGGGAGAAGGTTCTGAACAGGTCGAGAAGCTGATCGCCGAGAGTCAGGGGAAGTCTGTCCTGGCGCTGGGGCCCGGTCTCGGTCAAGGAGAAGGGGTGCGGGAGCTGGTCGCTCGACTTGCGTCCGCCTGCTCCGGACCGCTGGTGATCGATGCCGACGGTTTGAATGCGTTGGCCGGTCAATGTGAGATTCTTCTGTCGCGATCACCTGCGACAACCGTTGTAACTCCCCATCCGGGTGAAATGGCCCGGTTGACGGGGATGACCGTTGAGCAGATTCAGGCGGACCGTGTTCAGGTGGCGCTGGATTTTTCGCGGCGCTATCAGCTCGTTGTTCTTCTCAAGGGTGCTCGGACCGTGATTGCGGAGCCGTCCGGAAGGGTTCGCATCAACAGCAGTGGAAACCCCGGGATGGCCAGCGGTGGCATGGGGGACGTGCTCACCGGCGTGATCGCCGCTCTGGTTGCCCAGGGCTTGTCGTTGTTTGATGCGGCGACACTTGGTGCCTATCTGCATGGCCGGGCGGCCGATCTGTGCGCACGTGCGATTGGGCCGGCTGGCTACACGGCGCGACAGGTGACGCGAAACCTTCCCCGGGTGATTGCTGAACTACAGCCTTAACTGTTTGACGTGCGAGGAGAAAATCATGGAATTGAAAACAGAGTTGTGCGCGCAGGATGTCATGACGCGCGAAGTCCATACGGTAACCCCCGAAACTTCATTGAAGGAATTTGCCCGCCTGTTGATCCAGCATAATGTGGGCGCTATGCCCGTGGTCGGCCCGCAGGGCCTGCTGGTCGGCGTGGTTTCCGCTACTGACCTGGTGGAAAGCGATCAACCCCTGCACTTGCCGACCGTGGTGTCGCTATTCGACTGGGTGCTGTATCTGGAAAGTGAGAAAAAGTTTGCCGAGCAGGTTCAGCGTATGACCGCGGAGACCGTGGGGGAACTGTGCCGTAAAAAAGCCGTCACCTGCGCCCCGGACATGCCGGTGCGCGATGTTGCGGCATTGATGGTGAAACACAAGGTCCACCTGGTTCCTGTGGTTGAGGAGGGCAAGCTTCTTGGTGTGGTTGCCCGGCTGGATATTATCCGTTCGCTGGAACTGCAGTGATCCTCAACACTCTTCTCAGCCATTCTCCACAGCAAACGTTGGAACTTGGTCGCCGGCTGGGGGAGCATCTCACCGGCGGAGCCCTGATACTGCTCAAAGGAGAGCTGGGAGCCGGTAAAACCTGCTTTGCTGCCGGGCTGGCGCATGGCCTGGGTGTCGCACAGGACAGGCCGATTACCAGCCCGACCTACGCCCTGATGAACAGTTATCAGGGGCGATTGCCTTTTTATCATTTCGACCTGTACCGGCTTGCCGATGAGGATGAGTTGCTGGAGCTTGGTTTTGACGAATACTTTTTTGGTGAGGGCGTGGCGCTGGTCGAGTGGCCCGAGCGCTGTGCGCAGCTGGAGGCCAATGCTCTGCTGGTTGAACTGATCTGGCAGGGGGAAATGTTGCGGCAGGTTTCCTTTTCCGCTTCCGACGACTTCATCCGCAACAATTCGCAGCTGTGTGCCGCGATTCGGGCGTTCTGATGTGGAAATTGTTTCCTGATTAGCGCTAATCTTCAGCCAAGGGGTGACATGATTTGTCCAGCACCCCAGTTATCATCTTCTGGAACCCGCAAAGAGGAGT
>JAFGXV010000037.1 GCA_016936455.1 Desulfuromonadaceae bacterium | reverse complement strand
TCCTCTTTGCGGGTTCCAGAAGATGATAACTGGGGTGCTGGACAAATCATGTCACCCCTTGGCTGAAGATTAGCGCTAATCAGGAGAAAAAAAGGCGAGCCCAGGCTCGCCTTGATTGTATAGCAAAAGATCGACAACAAAAAAAGCCCGGCCGGCGAAACGGCCGGGGAAATATCAGGCCTGCTCGAGCAGGATGCGCAGCATCCGCCGCAGGGGCTCGGCCGCTCCCCACAGCAACTGGTCACCGCACGTAAATGCCGACAGATACTGGGGCCCCATCTTCATCTTGCGCACGCGGCCGACCGGCACCGTCAGGGTACCGGAAATCGCTGCCGGCGTGAGCTGGGACAGAGTATCCGCCTTGGTGTTCGGCACCAGCTTGACCCAGTCATTATCATTGGCCAGCAGAGTTTCAATTTCAGCCAGCGGCACATCCTTGTTCAGCTTGATAGTCAGGGCCTGGCTGTGGCAACGCATGGCGCCGACACGGACGCAGATACCATCCACGGGGATCGGCTGCTGGGTACCGAGAATCTTGTTGGTTTCGACCAGCCCCTTCCACTCTTCACGGCTCTGACCGTCTTCCACTTCACGATCGATCCACGGCAGAACGCTGCCGGCCAGCGGGTAGCCGAAGGCCTCGGTGGGCAGGCTACCATTGCGCAGGGTTTCCGTGACCTGGCGATCGATATCAAGAATCGCGGAGGCTGGATCCTGCAGCAGCTCCGTGACGGAACCCTCCAGCACACCCATCTGGCTCAGGAGTTCACGCATATTCGGTGCACCGGCACCGGATGCCGCCTGATAGGTCATGGAAGATACCCACTCCACCAGACCAGCGCGGAACAGACCGCCGAGCGCCATCAGCATCAGGCTGACGGTGCAGTTGCCGCCGATGAAATCTTTCTGGCCATTCTGTAATGCCTGATCAATAACCTGCCGATTGACCGGATCGAGGATGATCACCGCATTGTCTTCCATGCGCAGGGAACTTGCGGCATCGATCCAGTAGCCCTCCCAGCCGGCAGCACGCAGGGGGCCATGAACCGCCTTGGTGTAATCGCCCCCTTGACAGGTCACAACCACATCCAGCTGTTTCAGCGCCTCAATATCCTGAGCATCCTGAAGCGTCCCTGCGTTCATGGGCGCCGCACCACCAACTTGGGAGGTGGAAAAGAAGACCGGCTCAATACCGGCAAAATCGTTCTCCTGCTCCATGCGCTGCATCAGAACAGAACCGACCATCCCACGCCAACCGACAAATCCGACTTTCATCCTCGTGTTCCTTTTCCTGTTAAAAATGAATCGCCCGTGGCGGCGCTAAAGCGCCGCCACAATGGCATCTCCCATTTCCGCCGTATTCACTTTTTTCTCGGCGGGTGTTCCCTGATAAATATCGCCCGTGCGATATCCCTGATTCAAAACTTTTTCGACCGCCTGATCCACGGCATCGGCCGCATCCAGCATGCCGAAGGAATAGCGCAACATCATGGAAGCGGAAAGAATCTGAGCAATCGGGTTGGCGATGCCCTGCCCCGCGATATCCGGAGCACTGCCGCCCGACGGCTCGTACATGCCGAAACTCCCTTCGGCGAGCGAGGCCGAAGGCAACATGCCCAACGAACCCGTCAGCATGGCCGCCTCATCCGAAATAATGTCACCAAACATGTTGCCACACAGCATGACGTCGAACTGCTTGGGCCAGCGCACCAGCTGCATGGCGGCATTGTCGACATACATGTGCGACAGCTGTACATCCGGATAATCCTTGGCCACGCGAATCACGACCTCGCGCCACAGCACGGAGGTGGAGAGCACGTTGGCTTTATCGATACTGCACACCTTGCTGCCACGCTTACGTGCCACATCAAATGCGACCCGGGTAATGCGCTCGATTTCCGGCTCGGTATAGAGCATGGTATCGAAGCCACGGCGAATCCCATTGACCGCATCAACACCTTTGGGTTCGGCGAAATAGATCCCACCCGTCAACTCGCGCACAACCAGAATATTAAAGCCACCCTCGATCACCTCTTGCTTGAGAGAGGAACTCCCGGTCAGGGCCGGAAAGATAATCGCCGGGCGCAGGTTGCAGAACAGACCGAAAATCTTACGCAGTGGCAGCAACGCGCCGCGCTCGGGTTGCTCATCCGGCGGTAACGATTCCCATTTCGGGCCACCGACACTGCCAAACAGAATGGCATCCGATGCCGTGCAGATATCAATCGTCGTTTGCGGCAATGCCTTGCCTTCAAGGTCAATGCCGGCACCACCTACATTGGCATGGGTGCGCTCAAAAGCGACGTTGTATTTCTGCTCTACAGCGTCAAGCACCTTCAGGGCTTCGGCCATCACTTCCGGACCGATGCCATCTCCGGGCAGGACCGCGACTTTGAATGTTTTTTCTGCCATTTTTCCTCCTCCTTGGTCGTCAACTGCTTCCTGCTCTGAGGGCAGATCAATGCCTGCCGTCAGACCGGCGTCCGCAAGAAACACGTTATGATCAAAGTGTCGACACTATAGGAACCGGGTTCAAAAAGTGTCAAACTTTTTCCAGTGAAAAACAGTGCGCACAAGAAAAATGAGACAATTAAGTCTCACTTTTCTTGACAAAAATGACACACAACAAACAAAAAGGAAAAAGCCGGTAGCACCGGCCTTTTCCGTCAAATTACCACAGCAATGTCACTACACTAGCCATTAATAACGAGCGTCGGCAAACTCGACCCAGCCGCCGGACTGAACCAGCGCCTTATCAAATGCCGAAATCTCAAAAGAAAAATCCTGACATTGACCACCACAACAGGCCTTGATCTGCTGGGCCTCGACATCGACATCAATCGTCACCTCACCCTGTTGTGAAAACGCAAACAGGGCATCGATATCTTCTTTAGGCAACTCGATCGCCAGCATGCCACCATTAAACATGTTCTGGCGAAAAATCCGCGCATAACTCTGACCGATAATGGTATGCACACCGTTGACTTCAAACACCCAGGGCGCATGCTCACGTGACGATCCACAACCGAAATTTTCTCGTGTCACAACAACCCGAGCATTTTTCAACGTCTCGCCACGAGGATCAAAACCCTCCAACTTGAGATCTTCCAGCATGTAGGGTTTGAGGGCCTCCTTGGTCACTTCCGTCAGGTATTTCGCGGGAATGATTTCGTCGGTATTGATATCGTTGCGATCGAGGAAAATCGCCGGTCCTTTAAAAATCTTTTCCATGATTCGACTCTCCTTATGATCGTTACAGACTGCGGGCATCGGTAATGACGCCGGTGATCGCCGTCGCCGCTGCCGTCGCCGGGCTCATCAGATGAACCATGCCGCCCTTGCCCATGCGCCCGTTAAAGTTGCGGTTACTGGTCGAAGCGCAGACTTCACCCTCCGCCAGAACACCATTGCTCATCCCCAGGCAGGCGCCACAGGTGGGATTGGTCACACAGAAACCGGCGTCCATAAAAATCTGAATAATCCCCTCAGCCAGCGCATCACTGAAAATCTTGGGCGTTGCCGGAGAAACAATACCGCGCACGGAATCGGCGATACGGCGTCCTTTCAGAATCTGAGCGGCAATACGCAGGTCTTCAATGCGGCCGTTGGTACAGGTTCCAATATAGACCTGATCGACCGGCGTACCCGCCAGATCGACGACATTTTTAACACAATCTGGTTTATAGTCGAAGGTGACCTGCGGCGCCAGGGTGGAAATATTGAAATCCAACACCTGGTCGTACTCGGCATCCGCATCGGAATGCCATTTGGCAAAATCAGCGACGGCGGCCTCCTTACTGACATAATCGTTCTGAATGAACGGCCACAAGTAGTCCACGGTCACCCGGTCGGGCATACAGATACCACAGGTCCCGCCGGCTTCAATCGCCATGTTGCACAGGGTCATACGGGCTTCCATGGTCATGCCATCAACAACGGGCCCGGCAAATTCAATCACGCGGTCGGTGGCACCGTTAACACCCAGTTGGCCAATGACATAGAGAATAACATCCTTGGCAAAAACACCTTCCGGCAGGCAACCGTTCAGATTGACGCGAATGGTGGCCGGCTCACGAAACGCGCACACGCCTTTGAGGATGCCGACCTCCAAATCCGTGGTGCCAACACCGGCAGCGAAGGCGCCAAAGGCCCCATGGGTACAGGTATGGCTGTCACCCATGATAACGGTAAAACCGGGACGGATATAGCCTTTCTCCGGGAACAGCGCATGACAGACACCGTTACGACCCACATCAAAAAAGTCCTGCAGGTCATGACGACGGGCCCAGTCGCGCAGCATTTTGGCCTGAATCGCGGTCTTGGTATCCTTTGAAGGGGTTACGTGGTCGATAACGGCCTTGATCTTGGTATTGTCGAAAACGCGGTCCTTGCCACGCCATTCCAGATCGGCGATCGCCACCGGAGTGGTAATTTCGTGACACAGAACCCGGTCGATATCCAGGACCTTGGTTCCCTCAAAAGGCTCATCACGCAGATGGCTTTCGAAAATCTTTTCCGCAATGGTTTTTCCCATAAAGCTCTCTCCTTCAGGGTCGGAGACCCATTATTTTCGGCCGCAAACGAGGAAGTCCATCAATCCACAGGGCAAACACGATCTCTGGACGCTCAAAACCGCCTGTTCCAGAAAGGGTCCTCGCCTACGATTTTCAACATCCCCGCACCACAACAAACTTGCGGAGCCTCCCGGCTCCGCAAGTTTTGAAACGCTATTTTACACAGTCCTCCTTACAGGTCAACAGGAGTTCGTTTACGCTGTGATGCGATCTTGTTGAGGGCATTGACATACGCTTTGGCGGCTGCAACGATAATATCGGGATGAGCCCCCTGCCCCAACTGTTCGCGACCATCTTTCTCCAGCCTCACGGTACACTCACCCTGTGCATCTGTGCCACCGGTAATCGCGCCAACGGAAAAATGCAGCAGGTGAACTTCAGTTCCAGTCAGGGCTTTAATGGCCTTAAAGGTGGCATCAACCGGCCCATCACCGATTTCTGCAGCTTTCTTGACCTCACCATCGACCTCCATCTGCACGGTTGCCGTCGGTGCAGCAAAGGACCCGGAGGAAACACTCATCTCCATCAGCTTGAACCGCTCAGGCACACGGATAATTTCGTCGGCGACAATCGCCTCAAGGTCTTCATCAAAGATTTCCTTTTTAATATCAGCCAGTGCCTTGAAACGGACAAAGGCCTTCTGCATGTCATCCTTGCTCAGCTCATATCCAAGCTCCTGAAGACGCTGATTGAATGCATGGCGTCCTGAATGCTTGCCAAGCACGAGTTTATTCTGGTTCAGGCCAATCGACTCTGGCGTCATGATCTCGTACGTCGTCTTCTCCATCAGCACACCGTGCTGATGAATCCCCGCTTCATGAGCAAAGGCATTGGCACCGACAATCGCCTTGTTGGGCTGAACAACGATACCGGTGATGGCCGTCAACAAACGGCTGGTAGCATGAATATGCTCCGTCACCACATTGGTGGTATAGGGCAGAATATCCTGACGGGTACGCAGAGCCATGACCACTTCTTCCAGTGAGCAGTTACCTGCCCGCTCACCGATACCATTGATGGTACACTCGACCTGACCGGCTCCGGCCTGGACAGCTGCCAGCGAATTGGCCACGGACAGTCCCAGGTCATTATGGCAATGAACCGACAGCACAGCCTTGTCAATGTTCGGCACGTTCTGCTTCAGATAGGAAATAATATCGTAGTACTCCGAGGGAATGGTATAGCCGACCGTATCCGGGATATTCACCGTTGTCGCGCCGGCATTGATAACCGCCTCGACCACACGGGCCAGAAACGGCAGGCGTGTGCGCACCGCATCCTCAGCCGAAAATTCGACATTCGGCGTATAACCGGCAGCCCGTTTCACTGCCTTGATCGCCGTTTCCACCACCTCGTCCTCAGTCATTTTCAACTTGAACTTCATATGGATATCACTGGTGGCGATAAAGGTATGGATACGGGCGCGCTCGCCCGCGTACTGCAGCGCTTCCCACGCCCGATCGATATCGGCGTCATTGGCGCGGCACAGACCGGCGATCTGGGGCCCTTTAATGGTTTGAGCGATTTTGCGGACCGCTTCGAAATCGCCTTCGGAAGCAATGGGAAAACCCGCTTCGATAACATCGACCTTCATTTTTTCCAACTGGTAAGCAATACGCAATTTTTCATCCATGGTCATGCTGGCACCCGGAGACTGCTCACCATCACGCAAAGTCGTATCAAAAATAATCACTCGTTTATTCTCTGCCATATTCCTTCTCCTTCACTAAGGTGCTCCCGAATGTGGGAGCGCTATCCATGTTGCAGCACTGATTGTTACCGACTGGACGATTCAATAGGTCACCTAGGTCCGATTCCATGCCCCCACCTCCTTTCCGTCACCTTTTGAAAAGCACTTTTTCGACCTTTGCGCCACCAAGACGATGGCCAAAAATAAAAAAGCTCCCACCCCGGTCAGGGGCGAGAGCTGAAGCTTCGCGGTACCACCCTGTTTCCGCTCTGCCTGTTTGATACGGCAAAGCGCTTGATTCGTCGTTTACGCCGACTTACGGCGGCTGCTAGCTACGGTCTCCCGCTATTCACAACCACGGCTCCAAGGCGAGTTCAACGCTGTCCTGCACTGGCTTGCACCAACCGCCAGCTCTCTGCAACAGTCATCGCGTCTACTACTCCTTTTCACAGCCTTTCAGAAAAGTTGTTCTATGATTAGCTGATCGTTCCGGGCAAGTCAACCTTTACCGACAAAAAATCTTACCGCTCCACTCTTTTTTTATTTAGACAAACCCTGTTTCATGCTGGCAAACGAAATGGATCACACAGAAGCTGCTGCTTTTTTTTGGCGGTAAAGACGGACATAGCGCAACAACGCCTGAACGGGGCTGAACAGGGTATAGGTAATAAAAATCAGGAAGAACATGACTTCCGGCTGCGCCACAATCACGATAATCAGGAAAATGGCCAAAACCAGAATTCCAAACGGTCGCCGTTTGAGCAGCTCCGGGTCCTTGAACGAATAGTAAGCCACATTACTCACCATGAGTCCGGCCAAGCCGTAAATCAGTACCAGTACCGACGCCATCCGGATCGTTCCCGATCCACCGAGATGATAAAACAGCAGAACGCAGGCGGCGACCATGCTGGCCGCTGCGGGAATTGGCAAGCCAACAAAGTGTTTGGACTCAACCGTCTCCACCTGGACGTTAAAACGCGCCAGACGCAACGCGCCACAAACCAAATACAGGAAGGCCGCCAACCAGCCGAGTTTACCGAAAGGCTGTAGCGCCCAGGAATACATGAGGACCGCCGGAGCAACACCAAAGGCAACCAGGTCGGACAATGAATCATATTCGACACCAAAATGACTTGTCGTTCCGGTCAGTCGGGCGACCTTGCCATCGAGAGCATCGAACACGGCCGAGATCAGAATAAACCAGGCCGCGACGTCGAAACGATCATTCATGCTGGCGACGATCCCGTAAAAACCGGCAAACAGGCTCCCCGTCGTCACCAGATTCGGCAGCACATAGACGCCACGCCGCAGGCTTTCCCGCCGTTGCTGTGGGGTCATGCTCATTTCAATTGTCCCAGAATCGTTTCGCCAGCGACACAGCGATCACCGAGGCCAACCTTCAACTCGGCATTCGCCGGGAGATACACATCCAGTCGCGACCCAAAGCGGATCAACCCGTAGCGTTGTCCCTGCTCAAGCAGATCACCCACCACCGGATAGGTGACAATGCGTCGCGCAATCAGACCGGCAATCTGCACCACCAACAACTTGGCTCCGGAAGGGGTTTCCAGCACCATGCCAGCCTGCTCGTTTTCAAGACTGGCCTTATCTAAAGCAGCATTCAAAAACTGCCCTTTGTTATAAAACTGATCAACCACCTTGCCGGAAATGGGCACACGGTTGACATGCACATTGAATACGGACATAAAAATACTGACCTTATTCATCTCTGTGTGCAACAAACGCTCTTCCTGAACCTTACCCACATAAACCACCTTGCCATCTGCAGGAGAGATGACCAGGTTTTGTCCCTGGGGCACAGTCCGATCGGGATTACGGAAGAAATAGACTGAAAACAGGGTAAGGACGAGCAGGAGAACTGTCAAAAACGTCCAGTTGAGCAGAGCAAAAACCAGGGTCAGAAAAGCAAACAGGCCGATAAAAGGATAACCTTCAACGGCAATCGGTTGGTTGCAGTTACGCATAATAAATGCCTCTCAGGACGATTCGGGGGAAAAGGCGCAGGACACCGCACCTGCTCACCAATCTTCAGACGGAAACAAAAGGGTGTTTTCATCGGGGCATCTCCCCGACCGAACGTTAGACTGTATACCACAGAAAAAACCGGCGGCAAAATATTTCTTTGCCGCCGGCTCGATCAAAAATGAGGTAATATTTCAATTTATTCAGCTGATTTCCATGCCTTAGCACCACGACCCAAGACGATAGGACCGGAACGAACCAGCTCCTTCACACCAAGCGGGCGCAGCAGTTCAATCATCGCATCGATTTTTTCTGGAGCCCCCGTCACCTCAACAGAATAGGAGCGGGGCGTCACATCGACAACTTTGGCCCGGAAGATATCCACGATCCGCAAAATCTCGGCCCGTGTTTCAGCTTCCGCCGAAATCTTGATCATGGCCATTTCACGCTGGACAAAAGGCTGGTCGGTAAAATCAATGACCTTGATGACATTCACCAGTTTGTTCAGCTGCTTGGTGATCTGCTCCAGGATCTGATCATCGCCACAGGTGACAATCGTCATCCGCGAAATCGTCGGATCGAGGGTGGGGGCAACACAGAGGCTTTCAATATTGAAGCCACGGCCAGAAAACAGGCCGGAGACCCGTGGCAGCACCCCGAATTCATTTTCAACCAAAACCGTGATTGTATGTTTCATGATTTATTCTTCTCCCAGTCCCCTCGAGAGTGATCTGTAACCGGATCACATTTTCAAGAGAACAGTTAAATCGACATTTCTGTCCTTACGAATCAGGAGGCCAGTACCATTTCGTTGAGCCCTGCACCAGCAGGGACCATCGGCAGAACATTTTCCTCGCGAGCGATCTTGAACTCCATGATCACGGGACCGGGCGTTGCAAATCCCTGGCGAATCACGTCCTCGACCTCCTCCGGCTTGGTGGCCTGGAAGCCTTTGGCCCCATAGGCCTCAGCCAGTTTGATAAAATCGATCGGCAGCTCCAGACAGGTCTGGCTGTAGCGTTTATCAAAAAAGAGTTGCTGCCACTGACGCACCATACCGAGGAAATTATTGTTCAGAATCACGATCTTGACCGGCAGACGATACTGTACCAGGGTCGCCAGCTCCTGCGAGTTCATCTGGAACGAGCCGTCGCCCGAGACATCAATGACTTGCCGCTTCGGGAAGGCGGCCTGGGCGCCCAGAGCGGCAGGCAAGCCAAAGCCCATGGTTCCCAGACCACCAGAGGTGACAAAGGTCCGTGGCTGGGTAAAATCAAAAAACTGCGCCGTCCACATCTGATGCTGTCCGACCTCAGTGGTCACAATGGCATCGTCGTCTGAAAGCTCACGCAACTTTTCGATGACATACTGCGGCTTGATGGTACTCTTGGTCTTTTTATAGGCCATGGGATGCTGCTGTTTCCATTCCTCGACCTGGTCCCGCCACCCCTGTGTCGCCTCGACAGCTTCGGCCAAACGCTCCGGTTGAGACTGTAAACCTTCGACGAGGCGCGGCAGAACATCGGGCAGGACACCAACCACTGGCAGATCCACGCGGACGTTCTTCTTGATCGAAGTCGGATCGACATCGACATGAATGATCTTAGCGTGAGGAGCAAAGGTCGCTATTTTACCGGTCACGCGGTCATCGAAACGGGCACCGAGAGCGATCAGCAGATCGGCATTGGTCACCGCCATATTGGCGTAAAAGGTCCCATGCATCCCCAGCATGCCCACGGAGAGCGGATGCTGTTTGGGAAAGCTCGCCATCCCCATCAGGGTTGTGGTCAGGGGCGCCTGAATAGCCTCGGCAAAGGCCTTGAGATCTTCCGACACATCGGACAACGTCGCGCCGCCGCCAACATAGATCACCGGCTTGCGCGCCTGCAGAATCATGTCCACCGCTTTTTCCAGCTGCCGAGGATTGGCTGCTGTTGTCGGCTTGTAGCCGCGCAGCTCAACGGTTTCAGGGTACTCGAACACGGCCGTCGCCATCTGCACATCTTTAGGCAGATCCACCAGAACAGGGCCCGGCCGTCCACTACGGGCGATATAAAAAGCTTCTTTGACGATCCGAGCAAGGTCTTTCACATCCCGTACCAGGTAATTGTGCTTGGTAATCGGGCGGGTAATCCCAACCATGTCGGCTTCCTGAAACGCATCGTTGCCGATCAGGGGAGTCGGCACCTGGCCGGTAATAATAACCATAGGAATCGAATCCATATAGGCCGTGGCGATACCGGTAATGGTATTGGTCGCGCCGGGGCCACTGGTCGCAATGGCCACCCCGACTTTGCCGGTAACGCGCGAATAGGCATCGGCAGCATGGACAGCAGCCTGCTCATGGCGTGTCAGGATATGATGAATCGGCGAATCCATCAGATCATCGTAAATGTTGATGACCGTCCCACCAGGGTAGCCGAAAACAGTCTCAACCCCTTCCAGGGCAAGGCATTCAAGCAATATCTGTGAACCAGTTTTTTTCACGTTATCCTCCTCCGGTTTTGGGTGTCGCAGTCCGTTTTACGGCATCCGGCTCCGCGCCCCGGTCACATGTTTCTTGATCAACAGTTGTTGTTACTTTAATTGATCCAAGTCACGTACCGCACCGCGGGCCGCGCTGGTTGTTGTGGCGGCGTAAGCCTGTAGTGCCCGGCTGACCGGACGCTGACGGCTGGCCGGCTGCCAGGCGCAGCTCCCCTTGGCTAGTATTGCCGTCTGGCGCTGCTGCAGTTCACTATCGGGAACCAGCATCCGGATGGTGCGGCCCGGAATGTCGATTTCGACACAATCCCCGTCCTGTACCAGCGCAATCGGACCGCCCTCAGCAGCTTCGGGCGAAGCGTGGCCAATGGAAAGGCCGGAAGTCCCCCCGGAAAAGCGCCCGTCGGTAATCAAAGCACAGCACTTGCCCAGCCCCTTTGATTTGAGGTAGCTCGTGGGGTAGAGCATTTCCTGCATTCCTGGCCCACCTTTCGGTCCTTCATAACGGATAATGACAACATCGCCAGGCTGAACCTTGTCGCCCAGAATTCCAGCGATGGCCTCTTCCTGACTCTCGAAAATCCGTGCCGGTCCGCTAAAGGTCCAGATTGATTCATCAACACCAGCCGTCTTGACAATACAACCTTCCGGGGCCAGGTTGCCATAGAGAACAGCCAACCCGCCATCGCGGCTGTAGGCATGATCCAGATCACGGATACATCCCTGGGTGCGATCGAGATCCAGATCAGGCCAGCGTTGATCCTGGGCAAAGGGTTCCAGACAGCGTTTTCCGCCCGGTGCCGCCCGATAGAACTGATGGACCGATGGTGAATCCGTGCGTTTGATATCCCAATGCGCCAGAGCCTCCTCCAGTGTCGCACTGTGCACCATCGGCACGTCGCGATGGATCAAGCCGGCACGATCCAGCTCTCCGAGAATGGCAAAGATGCCACCGGCACGATGGACATCTTCCATGTGGTAATATTGCACCGCTGGAGCCACCTTGCACAGATTGGGCGTTTCCCGTGACAACCGGTTAATGTCCTCCATGGTGAAATCGACTTCGCCTTCACGGGCAACCGCCAGCAGATGCAGAACCGTATTGGTCGAGCCGCCCATGGCAATGTCGAGCCGCATGGCATTTTCGTAGGCCTTAAAGCAGGCAATAGAACGCGGCAGGACCGTTGCGTCTTCCTGTTGATACCAGCGTTTTGCCAGCTCGACAATGCGACTGCCTGCCTCAAGGAAGAGTTGCCGACGATCCGCATGGGTCGCCACCAAGCTGCCATTTCCCGGCAGACTCATCCCCAGAGCCTCGGTAAGACAGTTCATCGAATTCGCGGTAAACATACCGGAACAGGAACCACAGGTCGGGCATGAACGCTCCTCGTAGGCATCGACATCCGCATCAGACACCTGAGGGTTGGCCGCAGCGACCATGGCATCGACCAGATCCAGCGCCACGTCTTTCCCCTGCAGACGGGCATGACCAGCTTCCATCGGGCCACCCGTGACGAAAACCGTCGGAATATTCAGCCGCATGGAGGCCATCAGCATGCCCGGGGTGACCTTGTCACAGTTGGAAATACAAACCAGGGCATCAACGCAGTGCGCCATGGCCATATATTCGACGGTATCGGCGATCAATTCGCGCGAAGGCAGGCTGTACAGCATACCCTGATGCCCCATAGCAATCCCGTCACAGATCGCCATGGTATTGAACTCCTTGGCAATCCCTCCCAGCGCCTCAATCTGCCGCGCTACCAACTGCCCAAGATCTTTCAGGTGGACATGGCCTGGCACAAACTGGGTGAATGAGTTAACGACGGCAATCACCGGCTTGCCGAAATCCTCCGGCTTGACACCTGTTGCCTGCCAGAGGGCGCGCGCGCCCGCCATATTTCTTCCCTGAACAGATTGTGCGGATCGGTATTGGGGCATGAATTCCTCGTTTTCAAATAAATACAGCGACCAATGACTCCCCCCCGGGAGCCGAAAAAGTTTCCTCATATCACACGGGTGTTTTTTCCTGCAAAACACCCTCCAGAGTAGAAAAAGGGCTTGAGTTGGCCTCAAGCCCTTTTTCTGCAGTTCTTTATGTCATCGGCATTGGCGTCAGGCATTTACCTGCTTGATCATTTTTTCCATTTCGTCTTTGCCAGATAATTTCATCTTCTGGATTTTTTTCCGTTCGAGTTCCTGATCTGCTGACAAAAAGGAAATTCCGTTAAGTTGGTCAAGTTGTTTCTCAAGAATTCGATGTTCTTCATAAAGCTTTCTGAACCGTGCGTCCGTCTCGAACAGATGGGTCACTACCTCCGGGCTTACGTCCATCGAGCACCTCCCTGAAAAAAGAGTTACAGAAACCACCACCATATCCCTCAGCTTAACCAATGCCCTGACATCTTGTCAACGTATCAGTGTGACAAAAAAACCCGAACAGAACATCGTTTCACTTAAGACGACTTTTCTGCAGCTCGGCATCAGAAGCCCGGACATAGAGCGGGCGCAACGATTTCGCTGTCAGCGCCGGAAAATGATCGAGGTGACGCGCGACAAGCAACGCAGCGCCTCCGGAAGAGGGCACTCCACTTGCCACGCCACCAAAGAGCAAACGACCCGCCACTACCCCATCAAGACAGTCACGATTGGAAACAGCGGCGTCACCAAGGACAAGAGCGCCATCCGGCAACAGCGATGCGATGGTTTCAGGCGGCAGCACGAAGGGCAGCCCTGAACACCGGGGGACACCCTCTACCCAGTCATAACGGGCACCATACAATTCTTTTTTTCGCGCATCCAGCAAAGGGAAAACCGGCCCGGCTACCGGGCCGTGAAGATACGCCATCACCTGCAGTGAACTAACCGTGTAGACAGGACAATCAAGTCGCTGCGCCAGGCCCTGAACGGTTGCCAGACCGACCCGCAAACCGGTAAAAGATCCCGGGCCCTCAACCACGCACAGCTTCTCAACCTGACTGACTGTCGCCCCCACCTCAGACAGAAGAAATTCGGCATAGCGCAGCAGATAATCGGAATGGGTGCGTGCTTTTACCTGCAGACACACCTCGGCGACCAGTTCCGTACCACAGACCACTGCGACGCTGCCACGCGGCGTTGATGAATCGATACTGAGCCAAAGCGTCTCCATCAGCTGCCCTGAAAAAATAATCGAACCAAGTCGTTGTAAAAAGCCACCATCATCAACAGCAGCAACAAACCGAGACCAATCTGCTGGGCAACTTCCCGCGCTCGTAACGACAGGGGGCGACGCCAGATCAACTCAACAAAATTAAACAGAAGATGGCCGCCATCCAGCACGGGAATCGGCAGCAGATTCAGCACACCGAGCTGAATACTCAGAAACGCCAACACGGTCAGAATAGTGCTGAAGTCCGTCTGAGCCGCCTGTCCGGCAATCTGCATCACCATAATCGGTCCGCCAATATTATCGGACGAGACATGGCCGGCCAGCAGCTTGCGAATAAACACCACCGTCAGATCAATCAACTCAGCCGTGCGCTTGAATCCCGCTTGGACGGCCGAAGAAAAAGACAGCTGCTCCTGCTTGTAGCGTTGCTGCGGAGTGATGCCCACCAGCCACATCGCCCGCTGCTCGTCGTAATGAGGATCAATCGGCAACGACACCCTCTGCCCCTGGCGCTCAATAATAAATGCCGCCGTTTCGCCCTGGAGGTTCTGAATCACATCGTGCAGTTGATACCAGGAAAGGATGACCTGATCGCCGATCTGCACAATGTGGTCGTCCGACCGCAACCCGGCCTTTTCAGCAGGAAATCCGGGGGTCAGGCGCCCGATGACCGCCTCCTGCGGAGGCAGCAGACCCAGCGACTGAAGACCTTCCAGGCTGTTATTTTTAGCGGTCATTTCAAGAATCAGATCCGTTTGTTGGCGCTGAATACCAAACCGCAGGGCCGAGCCAACTTCCGGAATCAAGGCCTTGTCCGTCTCTGTCCACGACTGAACAGGGACACCATTCACCGAACGGATACAATCGCCGGCAAGAAACCCGGAGCGGGCACTGTCGGAGCCGGGCAGGACATAGCCGACACAGGGCGCTTCATCGAGAAAAGCCGGGACCTGGACACCGATCATATACGCCGCCGGCAGCAGCAACAGCGGCAACAGCAGATTCATCACCGGGCCGGCAGCAACAATCGCCATGCGCTGACTGACCGGCTTCAGCGAAAACGCCCGCTGCCGTTCCTGAGGCGTCAACTGATCCACTTCACCCTCGGCAGCGGCCCCTTCGCCGAGCATCTGGACATAACCGCCTAGGGGAATCAGACTGATAAGATATTCGGTCTCCCCCCAACGGCGACCAATCAATCGCGGTCCAAAACCGAGTGAGAATTTAAGGACTTTCACCCCCGCCAGCTTGGCGATACAAAAATGGCCCAGTTCATGGACAAACACCAGCACGCCCAGCATCAGAATACCGGCAGCGACAGTGGTCATTTAATGCCTCCAATCATGATCGCCGGATCATTTCCCGGGTACGCGCACGCGTTTCCCGATCGAGAGCCAGCACCTCATCGACATCGGCAAAGGTCAGCGCCGAATGGTGTTGTAATGCCTGATCAATCAGATTCGAAATCTCCTGAAAAGCGATTTTACCTTCAAGAAACGCCTCCACGGCGACCTCATTGGCAGCATTCAGCACCACGGGAGCCGAATCGCCACCCTGAAGAGCTTGATAAGCCAGGGACAGGCAGGGAAAGCGCAAAGGATCCGGAGATTCAAATGTCAAATGGCCGATGGCACATAAATCCAGGGGGGGGAAAGGTAATTTCAGCCGCTCCGGCCAGGCCAGGGCGTAGGCGATCGGCGTTTTCATATCCGGCACCCCCATCTGCGCCAGCACTGAGCCATCAACGTACTCAACCATCGAATGGATGATACTTTGGGGATGGATATGCACCGCAATCCGATCCGCCGGAATGGAAAAAAGCCAATGAGCCTCGATAACCTCCAGCCCCTTGTTCATCATGGTGGCCGAATCGACAGAGATTTTGCGGCCCATATCCCAGTTCGGGTGAGCCAGCGCCTGCTGGGGCGTCACCGACGCCAGTTGAGCCCGTGTATATTGCCGGAAAGGACCGCCTGAAGCAGTCAGAATCAGACGGCGGATATCCTGCTCGCGCTGCCCCGCCATGGACTGGAAAATGGCTGAATGCTCACTGTCAACAGGCAGCAACATGCACCCTGACGCAGCGACAGCCTCCATCATGAGGCGGCCCGCGGTAACAAGCGTCTCCTTGTTCGCCAGGGCAATATCCTTACCCGCCCGAATCGCTGCCAGGGTTGGCGGCAAGCCGGCTGCACCGACAATAGCTGAAACCACCATCTGAACATCCGGACAGGTCGCACAGGCGTCGAGCCCCTCTTGCCCCGACAGAACAGTCACGTCCAGTCCCGACAGGCGCTGCCGCAACAGAACGGCTGACTCTTCCGACAGGACAGACACAATGCCTGGCCGAAACGTGCGCACCTGCTGTTCAAGAAGAGCAACATTCTGTCCAGCTGCCAACGCGGCAACCCGGTAACGCTCGGGGAAAGCGGCAACGATCTCCAGGGTACTGATACCAATTGAGCCAGTCGAACCGAGAACGCTCAGAACTTTCATAACGGCCGAACCCATCCGCTCACATACAGATACACCACCGGGAAAGTAAACAGCAAGCTGTCCAGTCGATCCAGCATGCCACCGTGGCCAGGGAAGATGGCACCAGAATCTTTGACACCACAACTGCGCTTCAACATCGACTCGAACAGGTCTCCGAGTTGGCCGAGCACACCCACCAGCGCACCGATGACCAACGCATCAAGAGTCGTCAATTGCGGAATAAAGGTCCAGCACGACAACTGCGCCATGAGGACAGCCCCGGCCAGACCACCCAGCCCGCCCTCAATACTCTTTTTCGGGCTGATAGCCGGATACAGACGATGGCGACCATAACGGGTGCCAACAAAGTAGGCTGTTGAATCACAGCCCATGGTCAGCAGAAGCACCAGAAAAACCCAGGAAGCTCCGTGAGGAAGCTGATGCAGCAGCGCAAGATGACTGAGCAGTACCGGCACATAAAACCAGGCAAACGCGACCTGACCCGCTTCCGTAATCACCAGAGACAAATCACGATAATCAAACAAAAGATAGAGGCAGCACAGCATGAAGCACAGCGCAACAATGGGAAAAGCCAGGGTCCCGGCATAAACAACCGCCGAGCAGATCACCAAGCCGCCGAGCAACACCAGAGCCCTGAAAACCGACCGTTGTCGTCCAAACAGCAAGGCCAGAACTTCCCACTGACCGACAGCAGCCACCAGTAGGACTGCAATAAAGAACCAGCTTTTTTCAGCAAAAAGAGTCAGGAAAATAACAACGGGCAATGCAATCAGGGCCGTTATAATGCGCTGCTTCACAGTGATCCTCTCATGACAAATCCGATTCTGAGACACATTGTTCTGCAGTCAGACCAAAGCGCCGGCAGCGCTGCTGGTAATCAATCAACGCGTCATTCAGTGTTTTTTCGTCAAAATCCGGCCAGAAACAGGAGCAGAAGTACAGTTCCGTGTAAGCAATCTGCCACAGCAGGAAATTACTGACACGCTTCTCGCCACTGGTTCGGATTAGCAGATCCGGATCTGGCAACCCCTCCGTATCCAGAAATGACGAAAAGAGCCGCTCGTCAATCTGGTCCAACGACACGTCACCGGCCAGCAATTTGCGCCCGACACCGCGGGCGGCCCGGACAACCTCGTCGCGCGCACCATAAGAAAGAGCCAACGTCAAGGTCATGCGAGAATGGACTGCGGTTTCGACCAGTTTTTCATAAAGCAAAGTCTTCAGCGCTGGGGGAAGACGTTCCAGATCGCCAATAACATTCAGCCGTATCTGCTGCTGATGAAACAGGTCAATCTCGCTGACCAGATAGTGACCAAGCAGCGACATCAGAGCCTCAACTTCCGATTCTGAACGCTGCCAGTTTTCCGAACTGAACGCATACAGAGTCAGGTAGGGGATTTCATGCCTGATGCATTCTCCCACGACACGTCGTACCGCCAGCACGCCTTGCTGGTGGCCGGCAATACGTGGCAGGTGCCGCTCCTGAGCCCAGCGACCGTTACCATCCATGATAATTGCGACATGCCGTGGCATCGACATACGTTAAGGCTCTCCCGAGGATTCGTGAAAGTCATACAACTATCACGAAGCTGCAAAAGCGGGCAAGTACTGATTCCCCAGCAAAAGCACAAGGAACCGAAACAACGAAAAAGGGGACCGAGGTCCCCTTCTCCTTCATCTATTCACGCTACGACGGCCAGATCAAACAGCCCCAAAAAACCTTCTACCAATCAGACTTCCATCAATTCCTGCTCTTTTGCTGCCGTCAGGTCATCACAGGTTTTGACAAAACGATCCGTCAACTCCTGAACGGACTTTTCACCGCGCTTTAGTTCGTCTTCTGTGATGTCCTTGTCTTTTTCCAGCTTTTTCAGGGCATCGTTGGCATCGCGACGAACGGCACGGATACTGATCTTGGCGTCCTCGGTTTTCGATTTAACCAGCTTGACCATTTCCTTGCGCCGCTCTTCCGTCAAAGCCGGAATACTGATTCGGATCAGATCACCATCACTGGTTGGAGTCAGACCAAGATCCGATTTGAAAATAGCCTTTTCGATTTCGGGTAACAGTTTTTTTTCCCACGGCTGAATCGTAATCAAACGCGGCTCAGGAACGACTAGCGTACCAACCTGGTTTAAAGGTGTTGGCGTCCCATAGTAATCAACACGAATCTCATCAAGCAGGTTGACCGAGGCACGACCGGTACGAACTCTCTGAAATTCACGCTTCAACGCCTCAATGGCTTTATCCATCGACTGCTTCGCTTTTTTTTCAACGTCCTGGATCATCACCTATTCTCCTTTGACGATGGTTCCGATCTGTTCGCCCATGACCACTTTTTTGATATTGCCGGACTGGGTCAGGTTGAAAACCAGGATCGGCAACTGATTGTCCATGCACAGTGAGGTCGCCGTCGCATCCATGACCTGAAGGCCTTTCTGCAGCACGTCGAGATAGGACAGCGAATCGTACTTCACAGCGGTCGCATCCTTGGCCGGATCAGCGTTGTAAACGCCGTCAACCTTGGTCGCCTTCAAAATAATCTCGGCGCCAATCTCCATAGCTCTCAAACTGGCGGCGGTATCTGTCGTAAAGTAGGGATTCCCGGTGCCAGCGGCAAAAATAACCACCCGCCCCTTTTCCAGATGACGTACAGCACGACGTCGGATATAGGGTTCGGCAATCTCGCGCATCTCGATAGCCGACTGAACCCGCGTTTTCACACCGATCTTTTCCAGAGCATCCTGCATCGCCAAGCTGTTCATGACCGTCGCCAGCATGCCCATATAGTCGGCGCTCGCCCGGTCCATCCCGGCGGAGGAGGCGGCAAGGCCCCGGAAAATATTGCCACCACCGATCACCAGCGCCACATGCGCTCCCAACGCGACAACTTCGCGAATTTCTTCCGCAATCGAAGCAATAACCTGCGGATCGATGCCATAACCATGCTCACCAGCCAGAGCTTCGCCGCTGAGTTTCAACAAGATTTTACTGTACTTCGGTTGTTGTGCACCGGTCATGGCATCCCCCATCCAGGTTCTGACCTATTTCTTTGTCATCGCCGCGACTTCTGCCGCGAAATCGTCTTCACGCTTTTCCAAGCCTTCACCCAGCTGATAGCGATCGTAGCCAGCCAGCACAACATCACCACCAACCTGCTTGCCAAGCTTCTCGAGAAGTTTACCGACCTTTACGTCCGGGTCAATGACAAAAGCCTGCTCAATCAGGCAAACCTCGCCAAAATATTTATTAATCTGGCCTTCAATAATCTTATCAACGATATTGGCCGGCTTGCCGCTTTCAAGCGCCTTGACGCGCATGATTTCTTTTTCCTTCTCAACCACATCCGCCGGAACCTGCTCGCGGCACAGATAGAGAGGATTGGCTGCCGCAACATGCATCGCCAGCTGCCGGGCTACGGCCTTGACCTCGTCGTTGCCACCCTGCGCGGTTTTCAGCTCAACCAGAACACCGATCTTGCCGGCACCATGGATATAGGACTCAACAAGGCCCTGGTCAACGGTGCGACGTGCGAAGCGGCGAATGTTGATGTTTTCACCGATGGTCGCCACCTGATGAACCTGCTCTTCCTGGACCGTGCGGCCCGTTCCCGGGAAGGGAAGAGCCAGCAGAGCGTCGAGGTCAGCCGGTCCCTGCTCGACAACAACCTGAGCGACGCCATTGACAAACGCGCAGAACGCATCATTCTTGGCCACAAAGTCCGTTTCGGCGTTGACCTCAAGGATCACGCCCAGCGTGCCCTCGCCTGCTGAAACGATCAGGCCTTCAGCCGCAGCTCGCCCTGATTTCTTGGCCGCCGCAGAAAGACCTTTCTTGCGCAAGAAATCAACAGCCGCTTCAAAATCGCCATTGGTTTCGCTGAGTGCTTTTTTGCAATCCATCATGCCTGCGCCGGTTTTTCCACGCAACTCCGCCACCATTGATGCCGTAATGTTTGCCATGTTCTTCCTCCCATTCATATTTCGTTGAAGCAGAGCCTATCGCCCCTGCTCATTCGTTCAATTTTTCAGTTTTTCCGTCAATAACGATCACATTTGTGCGCCAGACAGTTCACACGAAAAAGCGACCAGCATGCCGGTCGCTTTTCCATCACCGAATCTGGTGAAAAATCAGGCTTCAGCCGCCACGCTGGGGGCCTCATCCTTGTCGGTCGCCGCCGACGCTTCGAAAGCCTGGCCGCCTTCCAAGCTGGCATCGGCCATGCTGGAAACAAACAGCCGGATCGCGCGGATCGCATCGTCGTTACCGGGGATAATGTAATCAATTTCATCCGGATCACAGTTGGTGTCGACAACGGCAACAACGGGGATACCAAGCTTCTTGGCTTCGCAAACAGCAATCGCTTCCTTCTTCGGATCGATGACGAACATGGCGCCAGGAAGCTTGCCCATTCCCTTGATCCCACCGAGGTTCTTTTCCAGTTTGATGCGCTCACGCTCAAGTTGGAGAACTTCTTTTTTGGTCAGCAGATTAAACGTACCATCTTCAGCCATGGTCTCGATCTTTTTGAGCCGGTCGATGCTGCCCTTGATGGTCGAAAAGTTCGTTAACATACCACCCAGCCAGCGATGGTTAACATAGTATTGACCAGCCCGCTCGGCTTCCTCGCGAATAGCGTCCTGAGCCTGCTTTTTGGTGCCGACAAACAGAATGCTGTCACCACCCTCAACGACATCCTTGATAAAGCTGTAAGCCGTGCGGAAAAAGCGCACGGTCCGCTGCAGATCGATAATATAGATTCCGTTGCGGGCGCCGAAGATGTAGGGCTTCATTTTCGGATTCCAGCGCTTGGTCTGATGACCGAAATGAACACCGGCTTCGAGCAGTTGCTTCATGGTAATTTTTGACATGTGCTTTCTGACCTCTCGTAATAAAATGGTTTTTTCCTCCGCTTGGCATTCATGGCATGCTCCATTCGCCACGGAATCCCCGTCGCGAACACCCGGCGCACGCCTGCACAAGCGTGTGTAGTTGACACATCGGCGTTAGATAGCACAGGCCTGCTCGACAGTGCAAGGAAAAACAGAGGGAACCGTTTACATTCAGCGCCTTCTGTACTACCATCTGCGATCTATGCGCGCCCACCGTATTCAAACCTACATACTGCGTGAAACGCTGTCGGCTTTCCTTCTTGGACTGGCTCTTTTTACGATTGTGCTGCTGCTGAGCCGGCTGCTCAATCTGATTGAGCTGGTTGTTGACAAGGGGGTTCCGGCTCGCCAGATGCTGTCCCTCTTTGGCTGCCTGCTGCCCTCATTTCTCGTCATCACACTGCCGCTAGCCTTTCTGCTGGCTGTGTTGCTTGTCTTTGGCCGTCTCTCGGCAGAAAGCGAACTGGTCGCCATGAAGGCCGGCGGCCTCAGCCTGCACAGGCTGGCCCAGCCGATCTTCATGCTGGCCCTGGTGGTCAGCTTCGCGACGGCTGCCATGAGTCTGTTCGGTGAACCGCTGGGGCGGGAACACATGCGGCAACAACTGATTCATATCGCACTGGACAGAGCGGCTGTCGCAATTCAGCCCCAGATATTCAATGACGCCTTCGAGGGCTTGACGCTCTATGCCGACCAGGTCAGCCGTGACGGGGGAGAACTTTCCGGCGTTTTCGTCTGCGACCAGCGAACCGGTACCCATCCGGCAACCGTCTTCGCGCAACAGGGCCGACTACAGACAGAAAAAACAACCGGCGAGCTACTGATGCACCTCAGCAACGGAACCATCCATCGCATTGCAGCAAAAGAGGACAAGCAATCGTATCAGATCATTCGCTTCAGCCGCTACGACATCAATCTGTCCGCAAACAGCTCTGAAGAACAGCAGGAAACCAAAGCCAAAAAAGCGAAGGATCTCACCATTACCGAACTACTGACCCAGCTTGACAGCCAGAAAAAAGACAAACAGCCAGAATGGCGGGCCGAGATTCATGAGCGATTTATCCTGCCACTCTCCCCCATTCTGTTCGCCCTGCTGGCTATCCCACTGGGAACGCGCTCGCACCGTTCCAACCGCGGCGGCGGTTTTGCCGTCGCACTGTGTATTTTCATGCTTTACTACATGCTGTTATCGTTGAGCAAAACACTGGTCATTGAAAAGAGCTGGCCGGTTACCCTCACCCTGGCAACCCCCAGCGTTCTGTTCCTGCTTATCGGACTTTTTTTCTACCTCTGTGCCGTCAAGGAGCGCCCTCTGCCCGGCCAAAAACAGATTGCGCTGCTGACAGATGGTCTGTCAGACATTCTCTCCCGTCGGAAGTAAATTGCCGTGACGCTGATCCAACGCTACCTCCTGACAACCTTCGGCCGCCTCACCATGCTGGCCCTATCGGCTTTCAGCGGTATTTATCTGCTGGTTGATTTCTTTGAAAAGGTGGATGATTTTCTCGAACACCAGGCCGCGCCGGCGTTTTATCTGTCTTATTTCCTCTGCAAGATCCCCCTGATTATCAGTCAGGTCCTGCCCCTGTCGGTCCTGCTTGGCACCTTTCTCACCCTGGGTTCACTGTCAAAGAGTCATGAACTGACCGCCATGCGTGCCGGGGGCATCGGCTTGGCACGGGTGGTCCTCCCCCTCTGTGTGGCAACCCTGCTACTCTGCGTCTCCCACTTTGGCATCAATGAATACCTGCTGCCTTCAAGCCTGCAAAAAGCCAACCACATTCTGCGTGTTGAAGTCAAAGGCAAGAGTGAAAGCCTGGGAAAACGGCAGAACCTCTGGTTTCGCGATGCAAGCACCATCAACCACATCCGTCTGGCCTTGCCGGAAGCAGGACGCTTACACGGAATCACTCTTTATCAGATCAACGCAGCCAATCAACTGACGGTGAGATTTGACGCGGACAAGGCCTTTTTCGAAAATAACGCCTGGGTGGCCAATCAGGCAGTCATCCGGGAATTCAATCCATCAACGGGGCAATTGCTTGACGAAAAGCGTTTTAACCGCATCTCCATCCCCCTCAATAAGACGCCACACGATTTTGCCGTCACCAACGGCAAATCAGATGAGCTCAACTTCCGGCTGCTGAAAGAGTTGTCCGACCGGCTGCGCAGAGAAGGACTGGATGCTACCCGCTACCTGGTCGACATGCACAGCCGGCTGGCGGCCCCTCTGGCCAGTCTGGTCATGTTTTTGCTGGCTATCCCGTTTGCCCTGCAGAAATCCCGCAACATCAATCTGGCACTGGGCATCTCCATCAGCGTACTGATTGGCGTCTCCTTCTTCGTTGTGCAATCAACCCTGATGGCCCTTGGCTATTCGGCGATTCTGCCACCGGGCATTGCCGCCTGGTCGGCTAATCTGATTTTTCTTCTCTTGGGCCTGTTCCTGATCCTCTCCACGCGGGATTAAGTCACCTTCCCTCGCTTTTTAAACGCAACAGGCGCAGCGGTCCATGTCCACTGCGCCTGTTTTTCATTCAATTGACCGGGCTCATCCGGCCATCCGGTGACCTGTCCTAGTAGCGATAATGCTCCGGCTTGTAGGGCCCCTCTACCGGCAGATCAAGATAGGCCGCCTGCTTCGAGGTTAAAGTCGTGAGCTTGGCACCGATTTTACCCAGATGAAGCCGCGCTACCTTTTCATCCAGCACCTTGGGCAGGACATAAACTTTTTTCTCGTACTTCTCGCTATGCTGCCACAATTCCATCTGTGCCAGCACCTGATTGGTAAAACTGTTACTCATGACAAAGCTCGGGTGTCCAGTCGCACAACCCAGATTCACCAACCGACCGCGCGCCAGCAGAGTAATGCGTTTGCCGTCCGGCCACTCGATCTGATCAACCTGGGGCTTGATCTCGTGCCAGGTCAGGCTGGAATCGTGAGTTAGCGAATCGACCTGAATTTCCGAATCAAAATGGCCGATGTTGCAGACGATGGCTTCATGCTTCATCTGGTCCATATGAGCCCGGGTCACAACGTCGACGTTTCCGGTCGTCGTGACAAAGATATCTCCCCAGGCACAGGCCTCATCCATATGCACAACATTAAAGCCTTCCATACTCGCCTGCAGAGCACAGATCGGGTCAATCTCCGTCACCGACACCATGGCGCCCATGCCGCGAAAAGCCTGAGCGCACCCCTTGCCAACATCTCCATAGCCCAGCACCACGCACTGCTTGCCGGCGATCATTACGTCCGTCGCTCGCTTGATGCCATCGATGAGGGATTCACGGCAACCATAGAGATTGTCGAATTTACTCTTGGTCACCGAATCATTGACGTTGAAGGCCGGGAACATCAGTTTATTATCACGCGCCATCTGATAAAGGCGATGGACACCGGTGGTGGTTTCTTCGCTGACGCCAACCAGATTTTTCGACAGATCACGCCAAAAACGTGGGTTTTCTTCGAGTGTTTGATTGAGCAGCGTGTCGACAATACGGATTTCCTCGTGCTCGGTACAAATTGCTGGCACCTGGCCACTCTGCTCATAGACCAGTTCCCGTTCCACGCCGCGGTGAACCAGCAGGGTCGCATCGCCGCCGTCGTCGAGAATCATGGTCGGCCCCTCTGGAAAAGAGAGGGTTTTCTTGGTGTATTCCCAGTACTCCTCCAGGGTTTCCCCCTTGTAGGCAAATACCGGCACGCCGGCGGCAGCGATGGCGGATGCGGCATGATCCTGTGTCGAGTAGATATTGCAGCTGGCCCAGCGAACATCGGCACCCAAATCAACCAGTGTCTCAATCAGCACGGCGGTCTGAATCGTCATATGCAGCGAACCGGAGATGCGCGCCCCAGCCAGGGGCTTGCTCGCACGATACTCCTGACGTACCGCCATCAGCCCAGGCATTTCTGTTTCAGCGATAGTGATCTCCTTGCGCCCCCAATCGGCGAGACGGATATCTTTGACAATCGCTTCACTGTTCATTGAACTCATGATCTTCTCCTTTGATCTTCAGGTGTCATTAAGGGCGCTAATTGCCCGTTTCCACAGTCGCTGCGGAACAGGCAAAACAGATAAAAAAATAACCAGCACAGCAGACTCAGCGTCAGGGCAAACGGCCTTGATTGTATCCATTTTTCCAGTCGGGGCCGATACAGTGACAGCAAAAAGCCGGCGACCACCTCTCCCCCGATCAACCAGCCCAGCGCATACGGGATAAGCCAAACATAGCGCACCAGCGTCGAAGCGCAACCATACCAGAAATCCAGATAACGCAACAGGGGCAGTCGGTGTAAACGACGAAAGAATTCTCCCCATCCGGCACGCAATCCTGCTGTGTCGCCGGGGCTGACATAACCGGCCAGAAAAGGCGGCAGCAACGATCGTTCACCCGCTCCATGCACCAGCAAAAGCAGAGCATTGTCTACCAGGCGCCTGAGCACGCCGTCCTGACGGTAACGACGGTGGGAAGTTTCCAGCTCGCCGGGCAGCAACAGCCAGGTCCCCCGTTGCCAGACCTTTTCCGCCAGGGCCACATCCTCAAGAACGGGCAACTGCTCGTCGAATCCACCAAGCTGGCACCAATCCGTGCGCATCAACAGCATCCCCTGATCGCCGAACACCGTACCGGAACAGTTCAACTTCGCTTTAGCTGCCAAGTACCGGTACACCCGCGCGGAGCAGTCAAAGCGAAGAGGAAAATGGCCCGCAACCAGTCCCCCCTGCCGTTGTCGTTGCCTGAAAAAATCCGCTACGGCGTTAGCCAGAAAATCCCTGCCCTGCCATGAGCTGTCGGCATGAAGGAACAGGAGTATATTCGCAGTCGCCTGAGCGGCTCCGCCATTGAGCTGCCGGCCTCGACCCGGCAAGCCAGCAACCAGAATCACCTGGTGGTGTGACGCCTGCTGGTAATCCTCCAGCAACCGGAACGAAGCATCCGTCGAGCCCCCGTCGCTGAAAATCAGCTGCAGACGAATCCCCTGTTGGCTTTCCAACAGCTGAAACAGCGCGGGGAAACATTGCTGCTCGTTATAAACAGGAATAATAACCGACAAGTCCATCATGGCATGAGAAAAGGACAGCACCTGGACGGTTGAAAGAGAACACGAAGGGGGAAAGGACCCCTGCAAGGCCTGGTGCACAGCCCTGCAGGGGGGATAAGACTAAAGGCCAGCGCGACTGCGCAAGGAGTCGACCCGATCGGTCCGCTCCCAGGTAAACTCCGGCAACTCGCGCCCAAAGTGTCCATAAGCCGCTGTCCGGCGATAAATCGGACGCAGCAGATCCAGCGTCTCAATGATCGCCGCCGGACGCAGGTCAAATTCTGCGCGGACAATGCGGGCAATCTCATTGGAAGGAATGCGACCGGTCCCGAACGCGTTGATCATGACACTGACAGGTTCAGCGACACCGATCGCATACGCGACCTGCACTTCACACTTGTCGGCCAGCCCCGCTGCGACCACGTTTTTAGCCACGTAACGGCCCATGTAAGAAGCGCTGCGATCCACCTTGGAAGGATCCTTTCCGGAGAAGGCGCCACCGCCGTGAGAGCCCTGTCCGCCATAGGTGTCAACAATGATCTTGCGCCCGGTCAGGCCGCAGTCGCCCATGGGGCCACCAACGACAAAGCGTCCCGTCGGGTTGACAAAATACTTGGTTTTACTGTCCAGCAGCTCAGCCGGCAGCACCTTCTTGATGACCTCTTCCATGATCGCTTCCTGCAGATCGCTGTGGGAGATTTCAGGTGAGTGCTGGGTGGAGACAACAACAGCGTCAATGCGGGTCGGCTTGTCGTCAATATACTGGATGGAAACCTGTGATTTGCTGTCGGGACGCAGGAACTCAAGCACATTGTCTTTGCGCACCTTGGCCAGATACTGGGTCAGGGCGTGAGCGTACATGATCGGCATCGGCATCAGCTCAGGCGTATCATTGCAGGCAAAGCCAAACATGAGGCCCTGGTCGCCAGCCCCCTGCTCCTTGAACAGGCCTTCGCCGGCAGTCACCCCCTGAGAGATGTCGGGAGACTGATGACCCAGTGCGGTAACCACGGCACAGGTGTTGGCATCAAAACCCATCTGACAGCCGGTGTAACCGATTTCCCGTACGGTCTGGCGCACAATCTCGGCATAATCGACCTGCGCATGGGTCGTGATTTCGCCAGCCAGCATCGCCAGCCCCGTGGTCACCAGAGTTTCACAGGCGACACGCGCCGTTTTATCCTGAGCCAGAATGGCATCGAGAACCGCATCGGAAATCTGGTCCGCCATCTTATCCGGATGGCCTTCACTGACGGACTCAGACGTGAACATAAAATCTGTCATCGGCATGAGACATTGTCCTTTTCTTGAAAAGAGAAGAGTTAAGCAGGTTTGGGATTATAAGGTATCCGTTGTATCGGAGCAATTGGATAAATCATCGCCACCAACTTCGAGAAACACGAAGCCAACCCCTGAGCGAATCAGGTTGTGCGCTAAAAATCGCGTCCGGGATCGGCCTCGGGAAAGAATTCGGCGAACGCTTCATGAAGGCTGAGCAAGACATCCGCTGCCGTTTTCTGTCGCAGCAGGGTCTGAACCAAAGCCTCACCCTTGCCGGTGTTCCACTGACGGATCAGCTTTTTAACGCGCGAAATACCAGGACTGTTCATAGACAGTTCGCGATAGCCCAGCGACATCAACACAATGCTGTACATGGGCTCAGCCGCCATCTCGCCGCAGACACAGAGGGAGATGCCGGCATTTCTGGCGGCATCGGCAACCGTTTTCAAGGCGCGCAGAATGGTCGGATGGAACGGCTCGTACAGATAGGCAACGTGCTCATTGCCACGATCCACCGCCAGACAGTACTGAATCAGGTCGTTGGTGCCAATGGAGAAAAAATCCACTTCCTGCGCCAGCACATCCGCCAGCAGAACTGCCGATGGCGTTTCGACCATAATCCCCATCTCGAGGTTCTCGTCGAATGCCATATCCTGCGCCCTGAGTTCCGCCATCACCTCCGTGAGCATCTCTCGGCAGGCACGGACCTCACTCAGACCGGAAATCATGGGGAACATCAGACGGACGCGTCCGTAGGCCGACGCCCTCAGAATCGCCCGCAGCTGGATACGGAACAGTTTCCTCTCCCACAGCGACAGCCGGATGGATCGCATCCCCATCGCCGGATTCGCCTCATCCGCTAGGCTGAGATCGGGCACAAACTTGTCGCCACCGACATCCAGTGTTCGAATAGTCACCGGATAAGGATTGAACTCCTCAATGATCTGGCGATAGGTGTCCAGCTGTTCCTCTTCCGTCGGCGGCAGGGAACGCGCCATATACATGAACTCGGTCCGCAGCAGACCGACGCCCAAAGCCCCGTTGCGCCGGGCAATCTCCGCTTCCTGAGGGAATTCCAGGTTAGCCTGAACGCTTACCTGCTGCCCATCGAGGGTCCGAGCTGGCAGCTCACAGTAATTTCGCAGTTCATCCTGATAAAATTCGTAATGGCGTTTTTTTTCCAGATAGGCCTGCAGGGTTTTACTGCTCGGCCAGCAGACGATCTCACCGCTGCAGCCATCAACAATCACCGGAGCCCCGGCACTGATCCTGCGGGTGACATTTTCGAGCCCCACCACTGCCGGAATATCCAGAGAGCGGGCCAGGATTGCCGTGTGGGACGTTCTCCCCCCCAGGTCTGTCACAAAGGCCACCACTTGCCGTTTGTCCAACTGGCAGGTATCCGCCGGCGAAAGATCGTGAGCGATAATCACCGAGCGACGATCCAGGTCCATCAACGCTTGCGGTTCATGTCCGGCCAGATTACGCAGAATGCGTTCTCCGACCAGTTCGATGTCCGATCCCCGCTCACGCAGATATTCGTCTTCGATTCGGTCGAAGGTCTGGCGAAAATTCTTCAGCACCCGTTTGAGTGCGCCAGCAGCGTTAATGCGCAGGTCCCGGATCAACGCGGTGGTACCGCCAATCAGCATGTCATCCTGCAGAATCAACAACTGCGTGTCGATAATGTAGAAATGCTCCGTACGACTCTGCTGTTCGAGCTCTGCCTGCACGGCACGCAGCTGCTGGCGAGCCAGTTCCACGGCATCAGCAAACGCTGCGAGTTCACTCTCGACCAACTCATCGTCAATCGGGTGTTCGACCACAGACAAACGTTGCCTATCGAGAAAATAAGCCTCCCCGATGGCAATACCCGGGGACGCGGCGACCCCGTGCAGGACGAGTTCCTGTTGATCAATCTTCGCCGAATTTGCCATGGACCAGTTTTTCCAGAGCATCCAGCGCCGCATCCTCATCTTCGCCCTGCGTCCGGACACGGATCAGGGTTCCCTGTGGCGCCGCCAGCATCAAAATCCCCATGATGCTTTTCCCGTTAATTTCCTCACCATCTTTTTCAATAAAGACATCCGACTTGTAGCGCGCAGCCAGCTGCACAAACTGTGCGGCAGCCCGAGCGTGCAGACCCAGTCGATTCACAATTTCCATTTCTCTTTGAGACATTCTGTCACCTTTAACAAAGGGTCTGGCAATTTCTCCACACGACAAACCATTACAACATCGCCGTCGCCATTGCGACCGCTACGGCACACCACCACAGCAGAACTGTGGCAACAACACGCCGGCAGCAGCACAGTCCCCACGCCAGCGTCAACGCTGCGACCAGGCCGACGAGAAGCGGTCCCGACAAAGCGACCGCGGGCTCTGCGACAAGCGCATCGGCGAGCAACGCCGCGAAACTCCCCAGCACAACGAGAGACATCTGCTTCAGCACAACAGCGCAGCCCGCCAGGCGAAACTGCTGAATCAACCCAACAACCTGAGGCCCCAGCGCGTACCCTTTAAAAACACCATAGAGACGAACATACGTTGTCAGCAACACAAACAGCAGCAGGGCCAGCCATGGTGACCAGGTATAACCAAACCAGGCCAGCACAACAGCACCAAGAACAATCAGCGGACGCAGCCCCCCCCAGAACAGAGCGTCGCCAACAGCGGCAACCGGAGCCATGACCGCCTGGCCGAACGCCACACCATCCAGTGGCACCGACTGCCCTTCCCTGTCCTTTTCTTCAAGTGCCAGCGTCGCCGCCAGCACAGTCGGCAGTAAAAAAACGTTGGTGTTAAAATAGCTTCCGTAACGGGAACAGAAGGGCAGGTCCATTCGATCATGGTGCCAGCGGCGTAAAAAAGGACTCAGCACCCAGAGTCGGCCAAGATTCTGAAATCCCTTGAAGTTCCAGCTCATCTGAACAAACAGACACCGCCAGGCCAACCGCACCAAATCCCTCCAGGACAGCATGATCAAAACACCTGCGCCACGACATAGGTTGTCAGAAACGACCCGAAAAACAGCCAGCGACCATGGGGGATCCGCAGGAGAGGCAGCAGACCGACCACTGCCAGCAGTAGCAGCAGCGCAGGCAAACCCTGCCAGGTTGGCACAGGAAACAGCAGCAGAAGCCATTGCAGCCCAAAACTGGCCAGCCAGATCAGCAGACCACAGAAAAGCAGACTGCACCAGGCCCCCAGCACAAAGGCTACCGCCCCACACCAGTGACACCTGGGGGCCAACCCCTGACTACAGAGTCCCCTGCGACTGAAGCGGACATTAAACTGACGCACCAGGATTTCCACATGACGGCCGACACCCGCAACCGTTGCACAGAGCAGGGCGACAAAACCGACAGCAGCCTCTTCGGGCAGGGGAAAGGAAATCAAGCCACCAGCATAGAGCAGCGTCCCGGCAATCGCCACCTGGGTGTCATCCGGGGCAACGGTTGCCCCGACGGGCAGCCTCAGCAACCAGACCAGCTCCAGCAGACAGCCGATAGCCAGTCCCGTTGTCCATTGTCCAACGACGGAGCCGGCCAGGGGGGCACAGACCAGAGGCCGACAGAGCAGGCTCTGCAGCACTGCCGTCCGGTCAAGACCTGCTCCGGCAGAAAGCAGAGCAATCGCCCCCCACTGAACAACATCCACCTCAGCACCCCAGGCAGTGCGATTGTAGATTCCAGCCCCGACAGCGGTCGGTAGGAATACACTGCGCGGAAATCTCAACGCCCAGAGCAGCGAGCTGATCAAGAACCTGCATATCGGCGGCATCAACAGACAGCGTGCAGGAAAGCGAGACCTTTCCATCCGCTGCGTGCATATTACCAAGATTCAGCTGTGAAAAACGCATACCCCGTTCATAGGCCTGAAGAGCCATCGTGGGTGTCGAAAAAAGAATCAGCAGGGCGTTGTTCTGATCGACATGGCGCTGGCAAAAAGCTCCGACACCGGCGAGCGACACGATTTCGACCTGAAGATTCTGCGGCACCACTGCGGTCATGAGCTGTTTGCGAAAGGGATCCGCAGCCACCCCGTCATCCACGACGACAATGTAGTCCGCTCGGACATGTGGCACCCAGGCTTCAAGCACCTGACCATGAATCAGCCGGTTATCAACCCGCGCCAGAACAACGGCCATCAGACTTTCACCTCACCAAGAATATCACGTGTATTGACAATGCTTTTCTGGCCATATTTCTTGAGAAACTCCGCCAGAACATGAACCGGCATGGACTCCCGGCTGCTGCAGAACTTGAGCAGTAAAGGCAGGTTGATGCCATTCACAATCTCCACAACCGGATTCGACAAAAACCGTGCGGCGAGATTGGCCGGGGTGCCGCCAAACATGTCGGTCATAATGAGCACCCCCTCGCCGCTGTCGTTCACCTCGTCAACCGCTTCAGCCAGCTGCTGGAGCAGGAGGTCCATATCCACCGTACGCGAAATAGAAAAGGTCTTTGCCTGAGGAACCGGCCCGATGATGGACATTGTCGTTCTCAACAGCTCAGCTGCCAGTTCGCCATGGGTGGCAATCACCAGTCCAATCATCCGTCCTCCTTGATCAGGTCACGGTGTACTGTGCGAATAGTGAGACCCTCCGACATGAGCAGCCGATGAAGAGCTTCGACAATCGCCACACTGCGATGGTGTCCCCCAGTACAACCGACAGCCACCGTCAGGTAGCTCTTCCCTTCCCGGCGGTAATGCGGCAGCAGAAAGCCCAACCAGTCGACCGTTTTCTCCATAAACTGCTGACAGACAGGCTGATTCAGCACAAAGTCGCGAACTGAAGAGTCCTGCCCGGTCAGAGGCCGCAGAGCCTCCACATAATGGGGATTCGGCAGAAAGCGCACATCCACAACCAGATCGGCATCAACCGGAAGCCCATGACGGAATCCGAACGACTGGAGCCGCACCGTCAGCGGAACCGCCTGATCGGCTGACCCGTGAAGCTGTCGCAAAACGCTGGCTTTGAGTTCATGCACCGACAGCGATGTGGTATCAAAAACCACACTGGCCTGCTGACGCAACGAGCTCAGCAAAAGCCGTTCTCCGGCAATCGCGGCTCCCAGATCCTGATACGACTTGAGGGGGTGACGCCGACGCGTAGTGGAAAACCGCCGTACCAGAGCATCGTCTGCAGCATCAAAGAAATAGATTTCGAGCTCATAGCCCGCGTTCTGAACCGCCTGCAGATCAGTGTCGCCCCCCGCCATAAAATGGGGGGTGCGGACATCCATCACCAGCGCCACTCCCGGGCTGGCAGGACAGGTGCCGCTGACGTCCAGCTCCAGAAATTGGGGCAACAGGGCCAGCGGAAAATTATCAACCACATAGAAGCCCTCATCCTCCAGCACCCGAGCCGCAGTTGATTTTCCCGACCCGGAAAGTCCGGTGATGATGATAAAGCGCACCGTCCCGGCTCCTTTATTCGAGGCTGTCGCCAATAATAACGTGGGAGTGCAGTTCTGCCGTCTCGGCAATGCGCCTTTCAAGCCGGTCCTGAAATTCGCGGGCACTGTGGTAGCCCATTTCCTTGAGCAGTTGATTCCGCGCGGCCACTTCGATAATGGAAGAGATATTACGTCCGGGACAGACAGGAACCTTCAGCAGCGGAATCCGGATGTTGAGCAATTCGTAATATTGTTCATCCAGACCGAGTCGATCGTAATTTTCGCCACTCTGCCATTCCACCAGTTCGATGGCCAGATCCACCTTCTTGCGTTCGCGAATCGCCGCGACACCGAACAGGTGTTTTATATTGATGATCCCAAGCCCACGGATTTCCATGTGATAATGAAGCAGGTCATTGCCCTCGCCAAACAAAACAGCCGGCAATTTCGTCCTCATTTTCACCACGTCATCAGCAACCAGACGATGGCCACGCAACACCAGATCCAGGGCGCACTCACTTTTACCGATCCCGCTCTGGCCCATCAGCAGAACACCGACACCGAAAACATCAATCAGCACTCCGTGAACCGACGTCGACGGCAACAGGCGTTCTTCAAGAAAACGGCTGATCAACGAAATAAAAGCCGAGCTCTTCATGCGCGTGCGCAGCAGGGGAACGGAATACTTTTCCGTTTTCTCCAGCAGAACAGGCGGAACATTCTGACCCTTGGTGACAATCAGACAGGAAAAACCCAGCGAGCAGAATTGCTCAACATTTTTTTCCGCGACTTCCGCCGGCAGCTTACTGAGATAACTCAGTTCCGTCGAGCCGAGAACCTGCAGGCGGTTGGGATGAAGATAACTGAAATGCCCGGCCAGCGCCAAGCCGGGTTTTTGAATGCGGTGGGATTCGATAAACCGTCCGAGGCCGCCCGATCCGGAGAGCACTTCAAGCTCCAGTCCGGTATCTTCCTCTTCCATCAATTGACGAACACAGAGTTTGGCCACGGCAACAATTCCTCAAACTGTCAGGCTGAATCTTCGTCACAGATAATTTTATAGAGACTTTCCGATGTCGGGGCGGTCAGCAATTTCTCCCGGACTTTTTCATCTTTGAGCAGTTTTGATATCCGGGCCAGGGTCTTGAGATGGATACTGACGGAATCCTCCGGCGCCACCAGCAGAAAAAACAGGTGAGCCGGTTTACCGTCCATCGAATCAAAATCAACGCCTTGACGGCTGCGACCAAATGCCAGCAGCAATTGCTCCACGTTCTTCAACTTGCCATGCGGAATGGCAACGCCTTCACCGATCCCGGTACTGCCGAGCCGCTCACGCTCTCTGAGCACCTCAAGCACCTCGCCACGGTTGAGTTCGGGCGCAGCGCGCAACATAACGGCGGTCATCTCCTCGAGCAGGTCATCCTTGCAGGTCGATCGGATCTCACCTTCAACCGCTGCCGGGTCTAGTAATTCAACGATATTCATTATCCTACAGTACGCGCGTTTAAAACGCCGGAAACGGGGACAGCCCCGCCTCCGGCGCATGCTGTTATTTTTGGGGAACGATCAGTCCATAGTTACCGTCCTTACGACGGTAGATTACATTGACTTCCTCTGTGGCGTCATCGGTAAACACCAGAAAGTCCTTGTCCAGGAGATCCATCTGCATAACGGCCTCGTCAATCGACATCGGCTTGACCGGAAAACTCTGGGTTTTGACAATCTTGGGCTCGGGAGCGCCAAGATCGATACTGGCGGCTTCAATAACAGTCTTGGTCACATTCCGCGCGCGGCCCTTGCGCGGGGTGTGACTCTTGAGCTTTTCCTTGTAGCGTTTCAGCTGGCGTTCAATCTTGTCAACAACATCATCCAGCGCCGCATACATGTCTTCCGCTTCCGCCGAGGCCTTGATGGTGATGCCCTTGGCAACCAAGGCCACCTCGGCATTGTGACGGATTTTCTTCTCGACGGTCAGAACCACCTGCGCATCAATAGGCTCTTCGATGTATTTGTTGACACGGGCCAGTTTCTCTTCGGCGTAGGTACGCAGTGGATCGCTGGAGTCCATGTGACGGAATGTCACCGCTATTTGCATAAAACCTCCCTGGATATAAGTTAAAATAGGCGCTTTCGCGCCGGAGAAGACGCAATTCCGAGCATTTCCCTGTATTTTGTAACAGTACGCCGGGCGATGTCAATTCCCTCATCCGCCAGCATATCAACCAATTTCTGGTCAGAGTAGGGCTTTTTGGGATTTTCAGCGGCAACGATCTGTTTAATCCGTGTTTTCACCGATTCCGACGCAATAGCGTCACCATCCGTTGTTCCTATGCCGCTGTTAAAAAAGTATTTCAGTTCAAACAACCCTTGAGGCGTCTGCACATACTTGTTGGTGGTGACCCGGCTGATGGTGGACTCATGCATTTCCACATCTTCGGCCACATCGCGCAGCACCAGCGGCTTCAGGTGGCTCACTCCATTATCGAAAAAATCCCGCTGAAACTTGACGATGCTTTTCGTGACCCGGTAAATAGTACGCTGACGCTGATGGATACTCTTGATCAGCCACAAAGCACCGCGCATCTTTTCCTGAATGTATTCATTGGTCTTGGCATCAACTGACTTGCCGGAAAGACTCGAGTAATAGGAGCTGATACGTAAATTGGCCAGGCCATCGTCGTTCAGTGACACAACATAGTCCTCACCAATCTTGTGGACAAAAATATCCGGCGTAATGTAATGGACATCACTGGCGTTGTACGGACTCCCCGGCTGCGGATCAAGGGTTGACAGTAGACGCGCGGCATCAAGAACCTCGTCAAGGCTGACGCGACACTGTTTGGCAATGGCCGGATAGCGACGCTCCTCCAGCTCCGTCGCATGCTGGGTAATCAGACGATCTGCCAGCGAGTTCTGCAATCCCAGAGCCTTGAGTTGCAGATGCAGACATTCGCTCAGATTCCGCGCTGCCACACCGGCCGGATCGAACTGCTGGATTTCGGACAGCACATCGTCGACCATCTCCACGCTGCAGTTACCCTGAATCGAAAGCTCTTCGAGAGTCTGGGTCAGATAGCCGCGATCATCGATATTCCCAATAATCAGCGCAGCGACACATTTCTCTTCCTCATCCAGGTTCGACATCTTCAGCTGCCACATCAGGTGATCGAACAACGAAGCTTTCGGCGTCAGCAGATTCTCGTAGGAAGGATAATCGTCATCATCGAAACTCTCGGCAATGCTGCCCCCCTGAGAGTAGCCCTGCAGATAGGTCTGCCAGTCATCAATCTGCGCCAGCCCATCGGCCTCGCTCACCTCCTGGGTCACCTCAGTCGCAGGCGTTTCGGCAATTTCACCCGGAGCAGGCTCCTCAGCACGCTGCACATCAGACGGCTCAACCTCGGGGCTGTCTTCGAGCACCGGATTTTCTTCCAGCTCCTGGCTGACGACCTCTTCCAGTTCAACACGCGACAGCTGGAGCAGCTTGATCGCCTGCTGCAACTGCGGTGTCATCACCAGTTGCTGGCTGAGCTTTAATTGCTGGCGCAGTTCTAAGGCCATAGGTCTCTACTGAATCCTCTATCCGCACCACCCGTCGTGGGTGATAATCCTTACTTCTTTTTTCATCCTAATACGTTAGCGACATTTTTTACAGCCGGAAATCCTCGCCAAGGTAGATTTCGCGTGCCATGGGGCTATCGGCGATATGCTGTGGCGTTCCATGCTCCAGCACTTCCCCGGCATTGAGAATATAGGCCCGGTCACAGACACCGAGCGTCTCACGAACGTTGTGATCGGAAATCAGAACCCCGATTCCGCGCTGTTTGAGTTGAGTGATAATGCCCTGGATATCGATCACCGCCAGAGGGTCAATGCCGGCAAAGGGCTCGTCGAGAAGAATAAAGCGCGGATCAATGACCAGTGCGCGGGCAATTTCGGTCCGACGTCGCTCCCCTCCGGACAAGGCATAGCCCGGCGAATCGGCGACATGGCGCAGACGAAATTCATCCAGCAGCGTGTCAAGACGCTGCAGACGCAGTTCCGCGTCATCGAGATGGTATTCCAGAATCGCCAGCAGATTCTCGCGCACGCTCATCTTGCGAAAAATCGAAGCTTCCTGCGGCAGGTAAGCAACCCCGGCGGCAGCGCGCTGATACATGGGCCAGTCCGTCACCTCCTGCTCATCGAGGAACACCTGCCCCCCATCGGGGCGCACCAGACCAACGATCATGTAAAACGAAGTCGTCTTTCCAGCACCGTTCGGGCCGAGCAGACCGACAACTTCGCCGGACTGTATCGACAGCGCCACATGATTAACAACGCAGCGCTTGCGATAGGACTTCACTAATCCTTCAGCCCGCAACTGATGAACGGTCACTGTTTTTTCTCCGGCACAAACAGGGCGCGCACCCGCCCCTGATCGCCCCCCTCAACAACGCTGCGGTTATCATCAAGATAGACCGTGATTCGCTCACCTGCGACCTGGCTCTCACCCTGAAGCACTTTCGGTGAACCGGTCAGCACCACGTAGCCTTGGGACTGAAAAAATTCCGCTTTTTGTCCGGTCGCAATCCGGTCCTGCTGAACGATCCTCACATCCCCTTCCGCCACGGCCCGCTCGATGCGACGCTGCGCCTGCCCCTTTTCGGCACCGGATACGGGAACCTGGTCATAGTAAACTGTCAGGGTTTTAGCATAGATGATCGCATTATCCTGTTTTGCCTGAACCCGGCCCTCAAAAATGAAATAACCGGCCTGATCATCCGCCTCAAGACGATCTGCTGTAATGTCGATCGGGCTCGACGCATCATGCCGCTGTGACTCCGCCGCCAGAAGAGGTGATGCGCTGGCCAGAAGACAGGAAAACAGGATGAGAACCCCAATTCGTAATGGCATTGTCACTCTCCCATTGTGCGTTTATCCCGCGGAACCTGCGGATACAGAACAGCGCGAACCTGCGCCGGAATCTTCAATCGGCGCCGAGCCACATCATACGACAGCCCGCGTCCGGTCAGGTGCAGCATGGCCGAGCGCATGGACACCGGCTCGTCTGTCTGAACCATGCCTTGCGCCCCCTGCTCACCCTGGTAGTTGAGCCGGGCGGTTGTCAGTTGATAGCCTTCCGCCGTATGCAGCTCAACGTCACCCGAAACCGTGACAACGCGGCGCTCGATGGCCGCCTCACCCTGTTGGGCCGTCAGCAGAATATCTCCGCCCTGCCCGCCATTGAACAAATGAAAGCGAACCCCCTCCAGATGCGTCGCATCCGCCTGAAGATCGTGGTGGGCGGAATCCGCTTCCAACGTCCACTGCGCAACCCCGTCGCGCGATTCGGGATAGCTGAAGCTCTCCAGCGCCACATCCGCATCCATCTTGATCTCTTCAACAATCTGCTGCGGCCCCGGCGCCCGGCGCGAAAAAAACACCAACCCAACCATGGCCGCGCAGAAGAAGATCAGCGCCAGCAACAAAAAACGCCGTAGCTGTTGACGGCTCATCGGCATCCCGGCAACCTATTCGTAGTAACGCTGCGTCACCTGCTGCCAGCGTCCCGACTGTTTCAGCAGCAGATCACAGACCTCGCGTACCGCCCCACAGCCGCCACAGCGACTGGTGACATAATCAACGTACGGCCTGATCTCCTCGACGCCGTCCGCGACCGCAACGGCAAACCCGACCCGTCGCAGAACAGGCAGATCGACCAGGTCATCTCCAACATAGGCGATCTGCTCATCAGACAAACCAGTACGCCGCAGAATATCTTCGTAACATTCGAGCTTATTTTTCGCGCCCTGGTAGAGATATTCGATTCCCAGTTCCTGCGCCCGCTTGATCACAACCTGCGACTCCCGACCGGTAATGATTCCGACCTGAACCCCCGCACGCTGCAGCAGCTTCAGACCATGGCCGTCCCGTACGTGAAACATCTTGGTTTCGACGCCCTGATTGTCGTAGATAATGCGCCCGTCCGTCATGACGCCATCGACATCCAGCAACAGTAACCGAATCGCAGCAATACGCTCTTTTATCATACCACTCCCGCTTTCAGCAGATCATGCAGATGAATAATCCCCACCGGCACCCGGTCCTCTTCCTGCTCAAAGACAAACAGAGAGGTAATCTGATACTCCTCCATCCGCTGAAGCGCTTTCGCTGCCAGATTGTGCCGGAGAATCCGTTTCGGGTGGCGGCACATAACCGACTCAATCGATCCCTCAAGGCAACTGAGACAACCTTCCAGACAGCGCCGCAGATCACCGTCGGTGAACACGCCGACCAAGCCACCGTCACGATCGACAATCCCCGTCACACCCAGCTTCTTATGGGTAATTTCAAACAGCGCCTCCTTGACCGTCGTCTGCAGTGAAACCAGCGGCACGGCCTGATCCCGATGCATCAGGTCATCCACCCGCAGCAGCAGGCGCTTGCCCAGAGCCCCGCCCGGATGAAACAGGGCAAAATCCTCCGGTTTGAACTCGTGGATCCGCAGCAGGGCAATGGCCAGCGCATCCCCCATGGCCAGTGTGGCGGTCGTGCTGGCCGTAGGCGCCAGCCCGAGCGGACAGGCCTCACGGTCGACCGAGATATCCAGCGACACATCGCCGGCACGGCTCAGGGTGCTGGCGGGGTTCCCGCTCATGGTGATCAACTTGAGACCCAGGCGCTTGATGACCGGCAGTATCCGCAGGATCTCTTCCGTCTCGCCGGAATTGGATACAGCGAGAACAACATCACCCTTCATCAACATGCCGAGATCGCCGTGGATCCCCTCTGCCGGATGAAGAAAAAATGCCGGTGTACCGGTCGAAGCCATGGTAGCCGCGATCTTCTGACAGATCAGTCCGGACTTGCCCATCCCGGTGATGACCACCCGCCCCTGGCATTCCGCCATCAGGGAAATCGCATCACAAAACGCGTCACCAATCCGCTCTTTGAGCGCCAGCACCGCCTGCGCTTCAATTTCGAGCGTCTGCAGCGCATCCTGAACCAGATCCTGCGTCTTCATCATCACCGTTTCACCACCGCGTCAATTTCGAGTAACGGCTGCAGCAACGCTTTGAGATCACGCAGATAAAGCGAGTTTGGCCCATCACACAAAGCACAGGCGGGATCTTCGTGCACTTCCCAGAACAGGCCGTCAATCCCCATGGCCACCGCAGCGCGCGACAGGGCGCCAACGTATTCCCGCTGACCACCGGAACAGCTGCCCTGACCGCCAGGCAGCTGCACGGCATGGGTGGCATCAAAAATCACCGGATAGCCCATTTCCCGCATGATCACCAGCGAGCGCATATCGACGACCAGATTGTTGTAACCGAATGACGCACCGCGCTCCGTAAGCAGAATCTGACGGTTACCGGTGGACTCGAGCTTTCCGACCACGGACTTCATGTCCCAGGGTGCCTGAAACTGGCCCTTCTTGACATTCACAACCTTGCCGGAATTTCCGGCCGCCACCAGCAGATCGGTCTGTCGACACAGAAAAGCCGGAATCTGAAGAATATCAAGCACCTGAGCTGCCAGCTCAACCTGGCTGACATCGTGCACATCGGACAATACCGGCACCGAAAACTCTTCTTTAATCCGTGCCAGGATATCCAGTCCCGCATTGAGTCCGGGGCCGCGGAACGCATCGACAGAGGTGCGGTTCGCCTTATCGTAAGACCCCTTGAACACATACCCGATCCCGAGCTGATCGGTCAGATTTTTCATGAAACCGGCAATGCGCCGTGAACTGTCGAGATCCTCCAGCGCACAGGGACCAGCTATCAACGTAAAGGGCCCGGTACCCCCCAGGTGGAGATCACCAATAGAAACAGGCTTAATTGAAGTCATGGTTATTTCCCCTGTGAACGTTGCAGACAGGCGCCGACAAAGGATTCGAACAGCGGATGTGGGTCCATGGGACGGGAGCGAAACTCAGGATGGAACTGGCAGGCGAGAAACCAGTCAAGGCCCGGCAACTCAACGATTTCAACCAGGTCATTCTCCGGATTGAGTCCAGAGATGGACAATCCCGCATCCTGCAGCACCTGACGATAGGCGTTGTTGAATTCGTAGCGATGGCGATGGCGCTCGTGAATGGTTTTCTGCCCATAAATCCGGCGCGCCAGACTGCCTTCGACCAGTTCGCACTGGTAGGACCCCAGCCGCATGGTCCCTCCCTTTGCGCTGACATTTTTCTGCTCGGCCATAATATGAATCACCGGGTTTTTAGCCTCTTCCCGAAACTCGGCGGAGTAGGCGTCATCGAGCTTGCTGACATTGCGGGCGAACTCGACGACGGCCATCTGCATCCCCAGACAAATGCCGAAAAACGGAACGTTCTTCTCACGTGCAAAGCGGATAGCGGCCGTCTTGCCCTCACTGCCGCGTTCGCCAAACCCGCCAGGGACGAGAATCCCCTGCACATCGGCAAAGGTGTTGCCAATGCCGTGGCGTTCAAGGGATTCGGAATCCACATACTTGAGCTTGACCCGGCAGTCGTTGGCAATGCCGCCATGAATCAGGGCTTCAGACAGAGATTTGTAACTCTCGGTCAACTCGACATATTTACCGACGATGGCAATCGTCGTCTGCCCGGCCGGCTCTTTGATACGGCGGACAATCTCCTTCCAGGGCTCCAGTTCCGGCGCTTTGGTCCAGATGCCCAAACCGTTGACGATCTGCTCATCCAGCCCCTGCTCGTGATAAACCACCGGCACTTCATAGATCGAAGCCACATCCCGTGCCGTAATGACCGCCTCCTCGCGCACATTGCAGAACAGCGCAATTTTGCTCTTCATGTCACGGGGAATTTCCCGGTCACAGCGGCACAGCAGAATATCAGGCTGAATACCGATTTCTCGCAATTCCTTCACGCTGTGCTGTGTCGGTTTTGTCTTCAACTCTCCAGCCGAAGCCAGATAGGGAACCAGGGTCAGATGAATGTAGAGTACATTGTTCGGTCCGAGATCGGTGCGAAACTGGCGGATCGCCTCAAGAAACGGCAGCGACTCAATATCGCCAACCGTCCCGCCGACCTCAACAATCGCCAGATCAACCCCCTTGGCATTTTCAACAATCTTGCTTTTGATCTCATTGGTGATATGGGGAATAACCTGAACCGTTCCGCCAAGATAGTCCCCGCGCCGCTCCTTGCGGATAACCGCGTCGTAAACCTGTCCGGTAGTAAAGTTGGACTTACGTGACAGGCGCGCCGTGGTGTAGCGCTCATAATGGCCCAGATCCAGATCCGTTTCAGCACCATCTTCCGTCACAAACACTTCACCATGCTGAAAGGGACTCATGGTTCCCGGATCGACATTGATATAGGGATCCAGTTTCTGCATGGAGACGCGCAGGCCCCTTGCCTCCATCAGCGCGCCAATCGACGCTGCGGCCAGCCCTTTCCCCAAGGAAGACACCACACCTCCGGTGACAAACAGAAACTTGGTTTTCATGCACAACCCTCCAGAATTAATAAACAATTTTATTTTACCAAGTCAGCTTAAGCCGTTGAAACAAAAGTGAAATACTACAGGCATTGCCAGAAAATGAAAAGCACAAAGTCGCCACACCAACGCATCAGCCCCGGGCCGAAGGCGTCATCATCAGCTGGCGCACCCGCTCCAGATCTTCAGGCGTATCAACCCCTTGAGACAGCCGCTGCGTACGGGCAACATGAATGCGGAATCCATGTTCCAGCGCCCTGAGCTGCTCCAACTTTTCCGCCTGCTCCAGCGGGGTTGGAGCAAGGCGGGCATAATTCAGCAAAAACTCACGACGATACACATACAATCCCACATGCTTATGCACCGGCACCGCATCAAGCAATCGACGGATGTCAGCAATTTCCCGACCACACGGAATCGGTGCGCGAGAGAAGTACAGGGCCAGCCCCTGGCGATCTGTCACCACCTTAACCACATTGGGATTGGCGTACTCCTCGACATGGCGCAACGGAGTCATCAGCGTCCCCATCACCAACTGCGCATCAGCCCGCAGCGGTGCAACCGCCTCATCAATCATCACCGGATCAATCAGAGGCTCATCGCCCTGTACATTGACAATCAGCTGGCAATCCAGCCCCTCGGCCACTTCGGCCAACCGATCCGTACCCGTTTCGTGGTCGGACCGGGTCAGGACGACATCACCACCAAAGAACCTGACAACAGACGCAATCCGCTCATCATCCGTTGCTACCAGAACCTGATCAACAGAGGTGGCCCGGCGGGTCCGTTCGTACACATGCTGAATCATCGGCTTTCCGCAGATATCGACCAGCGGCTTGCCGGGAAAACGGGTCGACGCATAGCGCGCCGGGATAATGGCAACAACCTTCACAGAGGACTCCTTATCGAGAAGAGAACAGAGAGCAGTTTTCAAGAAGTGCTGGATGGCAGATCGTGACGATCAGGATTCGGCCTGACATTTCGGGCACAGGCCGTACAGTTCGAGCCGCTGATGACGAAGGGTATAGGAATGGGTCGCCGCGACAGCCTGGAGCAGCGCCTCAATCTGACCGTCTTCGAATTCAATGATGTGACCGCATCCATCGCAGATCAGGTGGTAATGATGCTCCTCACCGGTATTGGCTTCATAACGGGTCTGGCGATCACCAAAGTGACGTTCGGTCGCGATACCACACTCGGCCAGCAGTTTCATGGTGCGGTAAACCGTGGCATAACCGAGATTGGGGTACTCTGTGCGCAAACGCAAATACAATTCTTCGGCGGACAGGTGGGAAGGAGAACTGAGAAACTCATCGAGAATCAGTTCGCGCTGGCGGGTCGTTTTCAAGTTATGCCGGGTCAGATAATCACGAAACCGCTTTTTAACACTGCTCATCGCCCCTCCAGCTGAATGAAAAATAAACGCCTCCAACCTATCAAACACCAGTCATGACGTCAAGATTACGTCGGGTTACAGCGTCCGCAAAAACCGCTCGACCGCTGGCTGCGACCAGTCGATCGCTCCGATAACGTGCTCGACAACAACGCCCTGTCGGTCAACAACAAAGGTTTCAGGAAACTTGTCAACCCGGTAAGCCTTCTGCACCACTGCATCCGGATCAAGCAAAACAGGGAAAGAGTGAGGATGCTGCTGCAGAAAGGGGCCGACCGCTCGCGCGCCCTCCTTGTCAACATTGATCGCCAGCAGTTCAACCCCGACCTCCCGCAAAACGCGATAAAGCGCCTCCATCGACGGCATCTCCTGACGGCAGGGCGGGCACCAGGTTGCCCAGAAATGGACCAGCACCACTTTGCCGCGCAAATCGGACAGGCGTACAGCTTGCCCCTGCAGATCCTGCAAGACAAAATCAGGCGCCAACCCGGCCCTTTCATGGGGAGCAGCGTTCTCCGCCTGCATGACCTGCCCAGACGGTCTCGTCCCATTCAAGAAAAACAGTCCTCCACCAACCAGAACGCCCAACAGTCCAATGACCAAAAATCGCTTCATTTTCCGCTCATCCTTTCTCCACCCGCCATGGCACGCACCGACAGGGTAAATCCATTGCACTGCCGGCGAAGCTGTGAAATACTTTCGCCCGTCGACTTACTCTCCCCCGCGGACAAAGCGGGGGGCTTCCACAACAGGAGACCCGCGTGGCACGTCAATTCAGCCCTTTTCCTATCGGCAACTCATTCGAAATCCTGCCTGCAGACACGCCACCGACAACCAGCGACCGGATTCCCCTCATCATGGCCGCCGGCGCTTTCGGTTCAGGCGAGCATGAAACAACCGCCAGCTGCCTCGAAGTCATGGAACAAATCCCTGACCTCGCGGGAAAACGCGTCCTTGACCTTGGCAGTGGGACCGGCATCCTGTCGATCGCTGCGATCAAACTTGGCGCCGCCAGTGCCCTGTGTGTTGACATTGACCCAGCCGCCGTGAAAACCTGTCAGCATAACAGTGCCCTCAACCAGGTCGCCGCCCAGATCGAGCACGTCTGCGGTACGCTCGACCAGGTCGGGGAAACAGATTTTGACCTGATTCTGGCCAACATTTACGGCGACATCCTCCTCGCAGTCGCCGAGGACCTTGTCCGCCGAGCCCGGCCCGGGGTGCCGATGCTGCTGTCGGGGATCCTGTTCGAATACAACTTCGATGTCCGCAACCGCTACCGTCAACTCGGCTGCCAGGTCGAAAAAAACCGCCTCATGGAGGAGTTCAGCACGGTTCTGCTTAAAGCTCCCCCTGCGACAGGCTGACCGGCATGTCCACCCGCCACCTCTTTGTCGGGCTATAGAGTAGCGCGCCTGCGGCACCAAAACAAAGAAAAAGCCCCTGACGGATCAGAGGCTATTTCTAAAAAGTGGTACCCGGGACGAGACTTGAACTCGTACAGCACGAATGCCGAGGGATTTTAAGTCCCTTGCGTCTACCGATTCCGCCACCCGGGCGCGGAGTAGCTCAGTTGTAATGTATTCAGGGCGCAGGTGTCAAATAAAAAGCCGTGGGATTCCGGGAGGCTCTACCCGGTACAACATGGCAATCCCGGAACAAAATGCAGCTCCGGCTTGCTTGACAGCAAACCGTATTCCAGGCAGTAAGCAAAGAAACGCTTCAGTCCATCAAGATGTGGAGACTGAAGATCATAGGAAATCAATCGCCAGTATGCGGCAATCTGCTCAGGGGTCATCAGCGGACAGCGCTCTAGCTGACGCTGCGCCAGCAGACCCAGTTGTGCAAAAGCCTTCTGACGCGAAAGAAGCAGCTGATGGTGAAAACGGGCCAGCAGATCGTTCTTCTGAGGCAGGGCATCGCGACGCACAATCCACAGCGCGAACACAAACGGCAGCCCGGTGTGCTCATACCAGAGGCTGGCCAGATCATAGCACCGGACGGAGGACGTGAGATATTTCATCCGCGCGGCCAGTGCCCGGTCTCCAATCAACAGCGCCGGATAGCCGCGGTCAATGAGCTCTTCGACAGGCCCCGAAGGCACCTCGGCATCAACAGAACACCAGCCATAAAACGCCCGCAGCAAAACATGCAGCAGATTGACGGATGTCGCTGACTCGCCGGTCAGAAAGATCTTTTGACCTTCCATCTTCTCAAGAGGCTCCGGTGTAAACAGCAGCACACTCTCGACTGGCCCCATGGCACTGATGGAATGGCCGGGCAGCAGGTAGTAATCCCCAAAATTACGGGCATATTCAAAGGAGGACGACGGACTGGTATCAAGCTCCCCGCGCGAGAGCATGGCATTCAACTGCGCCGGGACGCCCTTGACGATGGTGCCAGTAAAATCACATTCCTCAAGATAGTGGAAGAATGGAACACAATTGAGATAATCGATGTGTCCCACCCGCAACGCAAGATTGTCCATATCCATAATCAACCAGTGATCATTCAAAACGCCATTAAACAGGGGACGACGCTGTCACACGCACGATCGCCCCTCAGTCATTCCTGCAAACGGGAAGAGCGGCAGCGCTGGCTGCCGCTCTTCAGGCGGTCATTGTCTTGAAATTCCGGACTAGAGTTTTGTCCGCTCCAGAAAACCTGTGTCAATATTCCCTTCGATAAATTCCCGGTTGTTCATCACCCGCTGATGGAAGGGTATCGTCGTTTTGATGCCTTCAATAATATATTCATCCAGCGCACGGGCCATGCGCTTGATCGCCTCTTCACGCGTTTCTGCATGAACGATCAGCTTGGCAATCATCGAATCATAATGGGGCAACACCTTGTACTGATCGTATACGGCACTGTCGACCCGCACGCCCAGTCCACCCGGTGTATGGTAGCCGTCAATCTTACCGGGACAGGGTGTAAACTTCTCCGGGTCTTCTGCGTTGATCCGGCATTCGATGGCATGGCCATTGATTTTGATATCTTCCTGTTTAAACCGGAGCGGGTGGCCCGCGGCCGACATGATCTGTTCTTTGATGATATCAATGCCGGTAATCATTTCCGTCACCGGATGTTCGACCTGAACACGGGTGTTCATTTCCATGAAGTAGAAATTGTAATCGGCATCCAGCAGAAACTCGATGGTTCCGACACTGGAATAATTGACAGCCTTGGCCGCCGCCACCGCACAGTCGCCCATCTTGCGACGCACCTCGTCCGGCAGAATGGAACAGGGAGCCTCTTCAATCAGCTTCTGATGACGACGCTGGATGGAGCAGTCCCGCTCGCCAAGATGAATCACATTGCCATGCTTGTCAGCGAGAATCTGAATTTCGACGTGACGGGGACGCTCGCAGTATTTTTCAATATACACTTCCGGGTTGCCGAATCCGGCCTGCGCTTCTGAACGGGCCGCAGCAAACGCATTGGGCAGAGAGGTCGGAGCATGGACAATCTTCATGCCGCGGCCACCGCCACCCGCCGTGGCCTTGATAATCACGGGATAGCCGATCTCACCAGCGATTTTAATCGCCTCGTCGACGCTTGGCACGCCGCTCTTGGTCCCCGGCAGGATAGGCACACCGGCCGCCGTCACCGTTTGACGCGCACTGATCTTATCCCCCATCAGGCGCATGTTTTCCGCGGTAGGCCCAATAAAAGTCAGGCCGCAGTTGTTACAGATTTCAGCGAATTCAGCATTCTCCGACAGAAAGCCATAGCCCGGATGGATGGCATCGGCATCCGTCACTTCGGCAGCGCTGAGAATCGCCTTCATATTCAGATAGCTGTCGATACTGGGCGCCGGGCCGATACAGACGCTCTGATCAGCCAATTTAACGTGCAGCGCTTCACTGTCAACAGTGGAATGAACCGCGACGGTCTTGATCCCGAGTTCCTTGCAGGCCCGCAGGATTCTCAGGGCAATTTCGCCACGATTGGCAATTACAACTTTGTGTATCATAGTTACTCCGATCTGTTCGCACGCATCACTGATTCAAGAATGGTGTGCGGAAGCAGCCATTACACCTTTTCGACCAGGAACAGGATGTCGCCGTATTCGACAGGTTCGGCATTCGCCTTCACCACCTCGACAACCTTGCACTTGAATTCAGCTTCGATCTCATTCATCAGCTTCATGGCCTCAACAATACACAGAGTCTGACCGGCACCAACAATGTCACCCACCTTGACATAGGGGGGGGAGTCCGGTGACGGCGCGGCGTAGAAGGTTCCAACGATCGGAGACTTGATTTTCTCGTACTTGTCGTTGACAGCGGGAGCCGCTGCGGCCGGCGCAACGGCAGGAGCAGCAAATGCGGGTGCTGCAGGCATGGCGGCAGTAGCCTGTACGGGGGCAGCAACCTGAACGATTTCCGTCTGTCCGCGTTTGATAAAAATGCGGTTATCCTCATTCTCCAGCTCGAATTCCGAAATATCGCTCTCTGAAACGAGCTTGATCAGTGTTTTAACGTCTTTGATATCCATGTAAACTTTCTCCTATTCACCGTTACACATGTTGGACGGAATCAGACCACGCGAAACGCCTTTGGAATCTGCGTTAGAAGGCGGTAGCCGTTTTCCATCATCAGAACCGTATCTTCAATCCGAACACCACCGACATCCGGAATATAGATACCCGGTTCGATGGTAAAAACCATTCCACTAAGCAGCAAAGCATCAGAGCGGGGAGACAAAGTCGGTGCTTCGTGGATTTCAAGCCCCACCCCGTGACCAAGTCCGTGACCAAAAAAATCGCCGTAACCCTTATCGCGGATATGATCTCGCGCGACGGCATCGATCTCTCGTGCAGCAGCCATCGGCTTCAGGGCCGCCAAAGCCAGATCGTGCGCCGCCAGCACCGTCTCATACAACTCGCGCAAACGATCGGAGACCTCTCCCACCGCCAGAGTCACTGTCTCATCCGAATGATAGCCCTGATAACAGGCACCGAAATCGATGGTAACCAGTTCGCCAGAGCTAATTTTTTTATCAGAGGCCACACCGTGGGGACAGGCCCCGCGTTCCCCCGAGGCGACGATCAGATCAAAGGCCTTATCATCGCCACCGCTGCGCCGTAAAACATGTTCCAGCTCAATAGCAATTTCCCGCTCACTCACCCCGGGTCGAATTTGTGGCAGCACCTGCTCAAACGCAACAGCGTTCATGCGCGCAACCTGCTCGAGCCGAGCCAGTTCCTGGTCGTCCTTGATCTGTCGTAACGCCGACAGACCGGCAAGCGTATTCCACCGAATATCTGGCGCCTGCTGTTGTAATTGCTGATACAGATCGAGAGTTACATACTCCGACTCGATACCAACCATGCTGACATTGATCCGTTCCAGGCAAGCACGGATACCCGGGATCTTCTGCCCATACTGCTCAACAACGTCAGCAGAAACCTGTTGTTTAGCCTGGGTGATATAGCGCGAATCCGTCAGAAAACAAACTCTATCGGCAGCGACAACCAGCACGCCATCGGAACCGCTGAAACCACAGTAGTAGCGAAGATGCAACGGACTGACCAGCACCGCTGCATCCAAGTCATTCTGGCATAGCAGAGTCCGTAAACGTTTAATGCGGGAATGTAACATAATCGACTGATTTCAGCGAGAGTAAAAAGGCGTTTTTCACAGGGTAAATTTTTACACTTTGCGCAAATAGTGGAGCAACCCATCCAGCGCTAAACGATAACCGAACGAGCCAAAACCGCAGAGCTGTGCTATGGCAACCGGCGCCAGAAAGGACTGATGGCGAAAGGATTCTCGGGCATGCACATTGGAGAGATGGACTTCGACCGTTGGCAGCGCAACACCGGCTACAGCATCCCGAATGGCGACACTGGTGTGGGTATAGGCCGCCGGGTTGATAATCAGACCATCAACCCCTTCCCTGGCGGCCTGATGGATCCGGTCCACAATCGCGCCCTCATGATTCGACTGAAAACATTCCACTTCAACCTGATGTTCCAAACCCGCGGCACGCAATTGTTCGTTCATATCAGCAAGGGTTTCAGAACCGTAAATACCAGGTTCACGCGTTCCGAGCAGATTGAGGTTGGGACCATGAATGACACAGATTTTCATGACAACAGCCCTAATCCAGCGCCGAACGCAGCCGGCCGGCGTCACGCTTCATCACATAGCGCCCCTTGCCGGCGGCCGCAGGTGAGTCAAGCAGCATGGCCACGAAGTATTCCTCATTGAGCATCAGCAGCAGAAAGGTGACCTTCTCACACTGCACGGTAATTTCCTGCAGCTCACCTACCGCAAGAACCGTCGTCGTGTGATGAATCTCCTTGACCGTGTTCCCCAATTCGACAATCAGGCTCTGACCGTCTGTGCTCTGGGCCGGGAACTGCTCGACGGCAATGCCATCATTCCCCATCAGAACCGCGGACAAGGCACCAGGGACATCGTTGACCATCTTTTCGAGTATTTGCCTAAACATGCTTCCTCCTCTGCTCCAGTACCGCAAGCCAGGCCGAAAAGACCTGTGCAGACGAACGTCTGCGTTCCGGAATAACCTGATGCTGCGCAACGGACGAATCGCCAGCTGAACCCTCCCCCTGCACAAGATTCAGTCGCTGTTGCAACCGCTGATCATGCGGAGACTTCTGCAGCAGCGCCCTTAGCGCCACGATGGCCTTTTCAGTCAAGCCCTGCTGAAGATACAGATCAATAATCGTTTCACTGACACAGGGAAGATCCCCCGCCGAGTCATCCGTTTCCGTTGTCAGTGCCGCGGAAAGACGGTCACCAAATGCACTAACCCGCGCATCCGACGGAGAACAGGATCGCGCCTGATGATAGCGCTCCTCGCTGCGGCGGAAGTTCCCCTCGGCAAGATCCAGCTCCGCCAGCCCCAGCAGGGCTGGCACGGCATCGGCCTGCTGAGACAAAACCTGATCAAACTGGTTGCGCGCCGCGTCGACATCCCCCTGAAGGCCATAGACTCGCCCGAGCAATGTGAGGCCGCCAACCTTACGGGGATGGTAACGCAACCCCCGTTTGAGAACCTCAACCGCTGCATCCAGCAGATTCATCTGCACATAGCCCTCGGCCAACGGCACAAACAGCTCCGACTGGGGATCCTGCGCCAGAACCTGCTGATACTCGTTCAGCTTTTCAATCACGTCAACGCTCATAGAACCGTACTCTTCATCAGATCAAACAGTTCGGCACGCCTGAAGGGCTGCCGCAAACAGCTCGCGTGGCTGCGTGAGCGTATAGACATCACACTGGCCGATGCCATGATTGAGAACAACCCGCAACGCACCGTCTGCCACCTTTTTATCACGCATCATGGCGTTAAGATACGCATCAAGGGAAAAATCAGGAATCAGGGTAGAGAGACCACACCGCTGAATCAGTCGCACAATACGCTCAACATCCGCGGCCGTACAGAGACTCATTTGATGGGAAAGCTGAGCCGCGACAGTCATGCCAACGGCCACCGCCTCGCCATGCAGAACTGTGCCATAACCGGAAAGCTGTTCAATGGCATGACCGAAGGTATGTCCATAATTCAGAAAGGCACGAACAGACTGCTCCGTCTCATCCTGCGCAACAATGTCCGCCTTGATGGCACAACAGCGTAAAACCGTTTCGATCAGGGTCTGGTGATCAAGAGCTTTCAGCCCCTCGGCCCGCTCCTCCAGCCAGTCAAAAAATGCGGCATCGGCAATCACGCCATATTTGATCACCTCGGCGATGCCGGCAGAAAAGTTTCGCGCATCCAGCGTATCGAGTGTGGCGACATCAATCAGCACCAGCCGGGGCTGATAAAAGGCGCCGATCATGTTTTTTCCCAGCGGATGATTGATGGCCGTTTTGCCACCGACAGAGCTGTCGACCTGCGACAGCACAGTAGTCGGCACCTGAATAAAAGGAACGCCACGCAAATAGGTCGCAGCTGCATACCCGGCCATATCGCCAATCACGCCGCCACCCAGCGCAACGATGGTCGTCTTACGATCACACCGTTTCTCAAGCAGGGCCGTGTAGATTTGATCCAGAGTAGCGGCATTCTTGAATGCCTCGCCGTCTTGCACAACAATCGACTCAACGGCAAAACCGGCCCCTTGAAGACTGGATTGAACCTGCTCCAGATAAAGCGGGGCAACAACCGTATTGGTCACCACAACCACACGTCGTGGCAGATTGAGGGCAGAGGCTTCCCGTCCTAAACCATTGAGGATACCCTCCCCAACGTGGATAGCATAACTGCGATCACCAAGGCCAACTGTAAGACGTTTCATTTCAGATCAGCTTCTCTTCTTCAAGCCGTTGACAAATTTCCTGCACCACAGCGCTGGCTGTTTTTCCACCCGTATCGATAACAAAATCGGCCTGCTGATACAAGGGTAAACGCTGACTGAACAGCTCCTGCAACGCGTTATCGTCCGTATCTTTCGCCATCGGGCGCTGAGAAACATCCACCAGGCGCTGACGCAACAGGGGCCAGTCTGCATGCAGATAAATTACTGTCCCAGTATGAGCCATGAGCTGCCTGTTTTCATCACGCCCGACAATGCCCCCGCCAGTCGAGAAAACCGTTTTCTTCTCGACTGCGCAAGCCTTCAAAGCCTGCGTCTCACTCTGCCTGAAATAGCCTTCTCCGTGCTGGGTGAAAATATCCGGGATGGTCTGACCTGCGCGATGAACAATCTGCTCATCCAAATCAACAAACGACCACCTCAACCGCCGCGACAGCAACTTACCAACGGTTGTTTTTCCGACCCCCATAAATCCAACAAGATAAATACGTTCCATCTTCAGCCGAACAACCCATAAAAAAAGGGCAGGTTTCCCTGCCCTTTTTATTCGCGGATAAAAACATCAATCAACAATGTGAGGCGTAATAAATATCAACAGCTCATTTTTTTCTCGACTATCACTATTCGATTCGAAAAGCTTACCCAAAAATGGAATATCTTTCAGAAATGGGGTACCTGAATTACTGTGGTATTCTGCTTCGACATAGATTCCACCGATTACCGTCGTCTCTCCATCTTTCAGCAGCAACTTTGTTTCAGCTTCCTTTGTGTCGATAGCAGGAGCAGATCCAGCACCAGTCGCTACCGTTGAACCAATTGAGCTATTTGAAGCCTTAATTTGCAAAATAACCGTATTATCAGGATTCACTTCAGGCGTAACCTCTAACGACAATGTCGCGTCTTCGAATTCAGTGGTTGTGCCCTGATCGCCAACAGATTGATAGGGGATTGAAGTCCCCTGTTCGATTTTCGCTGACTCACCATCCAACGTAAGAACCTTTGGCGATGATACAACTTTCGCCTGGCCTGACGTCTCCAATGCAGAAAGACGAAGGTTGATAATTGTTGAGTCTAAACCCACACGGCCAAAATTCAACACGCCACCAAGACCAGAGGTCCCTAATGTCGCAGGCAGCAGAAATGACCCACCAAGCCCAAAAGCCAAATCGTTCAGGGTACTTGTTCCTATACCAATTAAACTTGTATCTGTATCACTCAAACTGACATTGCCGTCTTCACTTTCGTAGGACGAAGTAGTCGTTTGCACACCATCTTCTCGAGCGTAGGACGACTCATAGGTTCCATCACCTGGAATAGCAAACGAAGATGAGCTATCAAGATTTTTTGTCGCAACATCGTTCGTATACGTCAGACCCCAATTGATACCTAAGTCCATTCCTTCCGTATTACGCATTTCAACGATACGTGCCTCAATCATGACCTGCTTAACCGGCTCATCCAGCACACGAAGCAACTCACGAACCTCATCGAGCTTTTCAGGGATATCATTCACCATGATCTTTTTGCTACCGTCAATGACCTGAGACTCCCCCTGATCCGAAAGCACATCCTCAATCACATCATTAACCGTATCTGTGTCCTTGTAGCTGACGGCAAACACCTCCGTGCGTGTTTCAGCCAGATCCTTGATCTGCTCCTTGGCCCGCAACCGGTCAAGTTCCATCTGCTCAATCTGCCTCAGAGGCAGCACACGAACGACATTGCCCTTCTCGATCGTTCCAAGCTGCTTGATTTCCAGGATCAGATCAAGAGCCTGGTCCCAGGGAACATCATGCAACCGCAGAGAGATATTTCCTTTGACATCATCCGACAAAACGAGATTCAGATTACTGACCTCGGCAATCAGCTGCATGACCTTACGAATCTCGGCATCATCAAAGACCAGCGTCACCGGTTCGCCGGTATAGACTTTCTCCGGTTCCGGTTCCGCTCCGATCACGTTACCAACACAGCCGATCTGCCGCGCTTCGGTAAGCGTCTCAAAGACCTGCTCGATATCTCCTGTTGTCTTTGGTTGAGCTTGGATCTCTAACGGTGCCGTCTCATCCACCATAACAGTGACCTGTTTATCCTCAGACGGTGCCTCGGCAAACGGCCCATCCTGAGTTCTGAACACAAGACGCGAGCCCTCAGTGGTCACGTTGTATTCGACCGGTCCTTTTAGCTGCGCGGCGAACATAACATTACGAGTCTGGTTGATAATGGTCGTGTAAGGCGTCACCTGCAACACAGCACTTGGAAAGACCGACGCATCAATCACACGCCGCAAGCTGCGCGGAATCGCCGCATTTTTAATGCCGAAGCGAATCATATCACCTTCGCGCCGGGGGGGAATCAAGTCACAGTTCTTTGTCAGTGTCACCGTCATGACAGAGACACCGTTCTTGGCATCAAAATCAATCTGCTGAACAGCCGACGGGGCCCCCGCAGGCTGGATCTCCGACACGGCCGTTCCAGACCAGTCAACAACGATCTCCTTACCCGACTTATAGACCCGGGCACTGGGCAATGCGTTGTCAATCGCATCGAAAACAAAACGGGTCTTATTGGGATACAACCCTACCCGGATTGCCTTAAAGCCGGAACCAAGAGAAAAGGAGCGCTCGTCAAATGTCGGCATCACGTTGTCCACATCAACAACCAGTCGCTCCGGTGCGCCCAAGGTATAAGAGGTGAACGTCACGGCCTCGCTATCGGTCACCAGCGCAGCAGAACTGACACCAACTTCTACGGCTGTAACGCTGTTCAGTGCCGCGGTCGCAGACGCGACAAAGATCAAAAGTAGCAGCGGAACCGCCAGGGCACCTAAAAATCCTGCCCTGAGCATATTTCTTCCATGATGAGTTTGAGCATTCATACGTTTTACTCCCCTTCTCCGTGAGGAAGCGTTATCGACTTCATCTCTGTGCGTGTCGCGCCTGAAAAATCGCGGTAACGCTCTTCAACGATAATTTCAGTGGCAGTAATATCTTTAACAACGCCATTATTCCGCCCGACCTTGACACCAATGGTCAGTGTATAAGCCTTTTTATCGGGGGCAACAACCATGGCTGTCGGCTCATTTTTACCTAAAATAATCGCAATGAGTCTCAACTCCTGCAAGCCGAAGGTCTGCAGGGGGGTCAGAGGCTCATCTTCCTCCTGGACAGTTTCACGAATCGTCAGCAGAGACGTAAATGGATCCCGCCGATCCTGCGCCTGATAAACAAAAACGGGGGCTTCAGCGGGTGTCTGTGGCGCCTCCGCCTTAGGCTTGACCCTTTCCGGAGCAGCCTCACGCGTCTTCACCGGGCGAGGCTGGACCGTCTTTTTATCGTCGCAACCCACCAGCCCAACTGAAACACAGACAACGAGAAGAAAAATCAGGGAACGGATCATTTTCTTTTCCCTTTCTTTTTGGGAGTTTGGGCTGGGGCCGCCTGTTCGACAAAGCGATAGGTAACGGCACGGCAGGAGATACTTAATTCTGTCATGCCATTATCCGTTTTCGGCTTGTCAAGCGACATATCAACAATATTGACTATGCGCTTCAAATCCCCCACAGACTGGCAGAACAAGGCCATCTGATGATAAGAACCCTTCAGGTTTAACGTTACAGGAACCTCGGCATAAAATTCTTTAACAACTTCCTTTTCAGGCTTAAACAGAAGAACTTCGAGGCCATTGTCATGCGCAAGACCTGCAATACTTTTCAGCAATGAAGGAATTTCCTTCTGGTCCGGCAACTCCAACAAAGCCAGTTCCAGTTTTTTCTTCATTTCCTCGTATTCTGCCTTAAAACGCGGCAGGTTGTTCGCAATGCGCCGTTTTTCCTGCAGCTGAACCATCAGCTTATCATTCTCAGCCTGCCTCTTGCCCAACTCCTCCTGTGCAGGCAGGTACAGGAAATAGACAAAAGCCCCAACGACTGCCGCGACGATCACAACCAGCAGTGCAATCCGTTGATAGAGAGGCCATTTTAGAATCTTTTCAAATTGTGCATTCATCATAGCCCCCTTCTATGGCTTAGCCGCTTCAGCGAGCTTTGGTTTCTCCGTCCGGCAGGAAACATCGAAAATCTGCAGCCTCAAGCCATCCTGTATCTTCTGCTTGGTCTGCTTCAGCTCCAGGCCCTGATAGTAGGCAGAGGCTTCCAGTTTCGACATGAAGTCGGCCACATCATTTTCGCTCATTCCAACACCGGAAATAGCCAGGGCACCTCCCTTATCCTTAAACGAGGTCACCCACAGCTTCTCAGGAAGAGCATTGATCAAATCGTCCATCAGGTGAACCGGACCTGACTTTGAGGACTTCAGATCAGCTAACACGTTCAGCTTCTTCTGCAGATCCTCCTGCAGCTTCTTGTACTTGTTGACCTCACCAATTGCCTTCTCAAGCTTCTTAATTTCGGCCTTGTTCTGGGAGATCTCATTATTAACCTTTTCTATCTCGGACTGAACTGACGCATGAAGGACATAGCAGGCGATGATCGAAACAAGAAGCGAACCGAAAAAAACAAGAAAATGGTTGCGCAGCTGCTCCTTCTTCTGGGCCGCTTTAACAGGCAGCAGATTAATTCGTATCATAATTTGTCTCCTACCTTTCTCGTCGCCAAACCAGCCGCCACAGCGAAAAACGGCGCCACAGACTTGACGTAATCGAGGTCAAAATCCGACTCGCTCACGGCCATATGGCTGAAGGGATCGAGCACCGCAACCGGGATACCAAGCCGATCTTCAAGCGACTTCAGCAGATTTTCCGTCAGGGCAACGCCCCCCGAAACATACAGCTTCTGCACCTGCTCATCCGCAAAAGCCGATGAGAAAAAGTCAAGCGAGCGCCGAATTTCCTGACAAAGGGCATCGGTCACCTGTTTGATCAGAGCAGCAGCCTGGGTGGCATCCACCCCCTCAAAGGCTCCCTGAAGCTTGAGGGTTTCCGCATCTTCAGAGCTCAATCCGAAACGTTTCTGGATCTCCTCGTTGAAATGATTGCCGCCCATCTGAACTTCGCGCGTGAACACCGACACGTTATTCTTCAAAATATTGACCTGCGCACCCCCCGCACCGATATCGATCAGGGCGACAACGTCAACGTCATCATCACCATAAAGCAGGCTGTACACATTCTCGATGGCAAAACAATCGACATCGACCACAACCGGATTCAGCCCGCTCTCCTTCAGCACCCCAACGTACTCATTGACAAAATCGCGCTTGGCCGCGACCAGTACGACCTCCATCAGGTTTTCATCATTGGGATCGGGCCCGATAATATGGTAATCGAGGAACACTTCTGACATCTCAAACGGGATGTACTGTTCGGCTTCCCACTGGATGGAATTATCCAGTTCATCTTCCGTCATACTTGGCAGGGATATCTTGCGAATAATCACCGAATGGCCGGACACCGAAATGGCAACATCTGCCGACTTGATCCGGTTCCGTTCGCTTAATGCATGAATAGCCTGGACAACTGAGGTCGAATCCATGATCGAGCTGTCGACCACGGCTTCGGGAGGCAACGGCTCACGATCCATGCTTTTCAACTGATAGCCCGCCTTGGTCTCCTTCAATTGAACCAACTTCACCGCACTTGCGCCAATGTCGATCCCGATAATTTCCTTTTTTGATCCAAACATAATCGTGATCCTGTCCTTTGCTTTCGCCCCAGAATATTCGCACGTTCACGCATCAAACGCAGTTACACTTAACAACATCTTATTGATTATAGGAAATATCGACTTATCGTCAAGAATAATTAAAAAAAAACAAGACCATGCGCAAAAATCGCGCGCATACCATTCTAACGGACGAACAAAGACAGATACCAGCGCAGAAGAGACGGACCCCAGAACAGGTAAATCACGGCGGCCAGCGACAGAAATGGACCAAAAGGGATCGCCAGCTTACCGTCTTTCCCCTTGGCCAGCATCAGCGGAACGCCTATCAGGGTTCCGAGCAGGGAGCTGAGAAAAACAACCGGCAAAACAGCCCGCCAACCCAGAAAAGCGCCAATCATGGCCAGCAGCTTGATATCGCCACCGCCCATCCCTTCCTTTTTTGTCAAAAACGCATAGCCCATGGCAATCAGCAACAGGCTCCCACCTCCTGCAACCACCCCAAGCACGGAATCCTGCCAGGTCAACCAGGGAATAAAAAAGGAACAGAGAATGCCGACGGCAATCCCCGGCAGACTGATCACATCGGGAATAATCTGATGGTCAAGATCAATAAACGTGATCACCAGCAAGGAAGACAGAAAGAGGAAAAGCACCAATGACGCCACGGTGAAGCCCGCATAATGAAAAACAGCAAGGTACAGAACGCCGTTCAGCAACTCGACGAGTGGATAGCGCCAACTGAATGGCGCACCGCAAAAGCCACAGCGTCCGCGCAACAGGATAAAACTCAAGAGGGGAATATTGTGATACCAGCGCAGAGTGTTACCACATTCAAAACAGTGAGATCCAGGACGAACGATCGACCGCCCGAGTGGGAGACGGTAGATACACACATTCAAAAACGAACCAACCAGGGTGCCGAAAACAAAAACCAGTGCATAGACAATTCGCACATCCACTACGTACAGCCATTGAGGCATCGCATCAGCCTTTCATCAGTACACTTACAGCCACCCAAACCTGATCAGCAGAAATCTCCTTGATACAGCGGCCTCCCACCGGACATGGCGGGGTTGTGCCAAAACGGGTGCAGGGGGAACAGGGCAGCTTCAGGTTAACGACTCGGTGTTTCGCTCCCTCCGGCGCCCATTTTTCGGCAATGCCCGGCCCAAACAGGGAGACCGTTCGAATGCCCAGCCCGACACCCAGATGTAACACACCGGAATCACCACTGACCAGCAGTGTGCAGCGCCTCAGCACTGCCGCCGTCTGCGGCAGGGTCAGCCGCCCAGCCAGATTCAGAGTCAAACGATCGCGGCAAATCCGTTCAGCCAAATCCTTGTCTTGCGGACCGCCCACCACAACCACTGCCCAGCCGCTATCATAACAGCGCTGGGCCAACACACGAAAGAACTCTGCCGACCAGCGGCGTTCAGCAATACTAGCCCCAGGAAACAGCGCAACCACAGGGCGATCAACCAGAGCTCCCAACACGTCATCTGCCACGGATAAAGCTGCATCAAGCACGGTCAAAAACGGCGTCGCCGCTGCGCCAGGACGAGCAATCTTCAACCCGTCCAGCAAGCGATAAAAACTTTCCACCTCGTAACAGTCCTGCCAGTAGGGTACCGGGCAGGAAAACAACCGAGCGCGCTCATTGGTGTCAAAACCGCAGCGCACGCGCCCCCGAAGCAATCGCGCCATCACCGCCGACAGATAGTGCCACTGCTCGGTATCGATAATCAGATCGTAGCGGTTCAACAAAAAATCGCGCCAGTGGCGTGGCACATCGTAACAGAATATCCGGCGCACCGCCGGGCACAGATCAAACACCGCCGCATTGCGCCGCTCCGCCAGCACCTCGATCTGCGCCGCGGGCCAAGCCTGCTGCACAGCCTGAATCGCCGGCACCAGCAACACCGCATCCCCTATTCCTCCAGGTCGGATAAACAAAACCCGCTGTACATCCGACAAAGGCAAAACCGGAGCGGGCAAAGCGGGGAAAAGACGGGCCAGGAGAGGTCCCGCCAGAGAATCCATTTTTTTCAGCACAGTGATGCGGTTCAAGAATCAGTTCGCCAAATCATTTTGTTCATTACCTGCCGGACGTCAACAAAGCCATAACCAATTCATATACCCGTTCGCAACTGTGCCCATCAGCATAGCGATGAAACCGCGCCCGGTTTCTGTTCAGCTTCTCCGCATACGGCTGGGCATTCTGAAGAACCTCGGCTATACACTCCAGCACCTCCGGCCAGTTCTGCGCCTTCGGCCCCGGTGTAACCTCCTCATAGTCATAATAGAGCTGCCGCACGGTTCCCTCGAAACCCAGCTTATCGAACGGCGCAAAAATAATCGGCCGACCGGAAAGCAGAAAATCGAAATAAATGCTGGAAAAGTCAGTAACTAAAAAATCGAAATCCGGCAAATCTTCATAGGCATCAAGCTTATCGTAAAACACGATATTTTTTGCCGCGCGAATCGCCTGCTGAATTTCGCGTGATGGAAAATTAAAATGGTGCAGCTTCAGATAAAGCCGGACATTCAACTCCGTCAGACGCTGATCAATGGCCGCCACATCAAAACCAAACTGAGCAAAAAAATCAAAACTGCTGTTTTCCTTGCCCCGAAAGGTCGGCACATAGATGCCCGTTTTTATCCTTGCCGTTTCGGACACCGCCCGCGAGCGGAAAAACACATCATTGCGCGGGTATCCCGTGATGGTGATTTTTTCCAGCGGAAAGGCAAAAGCCGTTGAAAAATTGCGCTGATCTTCCGCTGAAGC
>JAFGXV010000036.1 GCA_016936455.1 Desulfuromonadaceae bacterium | reverse complement strand
GTATTTACTGGTGCCCAGAGACAGAATCGAACTGCCGACACGAGGATTTTCAGTCCTCTGCTCTACCGACTGAGCTATCTGGGCAATGCGGGGGCAGTTATATCGCGCTGTCTTAATCGTGTCAAGATAGAAATCATCTTTTTGAAATGAAGAACGAATTTTTTCTTGCCAATGGCGCGGACGTGGATTAGTGTAAGTCGACTTTAGCTTAAACAGGATGTTTTGAATGCGTTTTTTCGGCTTCTTCAGCTTTTTTTCCTTTTACTTTTGGTGCGGTTTTTTTAGGCCGTCTGCCCGGGGTGAAGGTTTGCTGAATTAACGCAACGCGATTCAAGCAACTGAAATAATCAACAGACCACGGGCAGGCAGGGCTTCCCGTGGTTTTGTGTTTTCAGGCGAAAACAATCCACGGGCATGTTGGCCTGCCTCTCTGGTCCAGACTGCTAGCGAACAGAAGGAGAAGAACATGATTATTGTCATGAAGCAGAATGCGAAGAAGGAACAGCTGGACGAGGTGATTGGTCGTATCCGTGATCTGGGCTATGAGCCGCATGTGATTGAGGGCGAGAGCCGCAATGTAATCGGCGCGGTTGGCGACGAGCGCGGCAAGAGTGTGTTGCAGAGCCTTGAGTCCATGGCCGGCGTGGAAGACGTGGTGCCGATTCTCAAGCCCTACAAGCTGGCCAGCCGTGAGGTGTGTCCGGAGTCGAGCTTGGTTGAGATTGCGCCGGGGGTGGTGATTGGCGGTGACGAGCTGATCGTGATGGCGGGACCCTGCTCGGTGGAAAGCGAGGAGCAGATCGTGTTCACCGCCAAAGCGGTCAAGCGTGCCGGTGCCAAGGTCCTGCGCGGCGGGGCTTTCAAACCGCGCACCAGCCCTTACTCGTTCCAGGGCATGGAAGAAGACGGCTTGAAGCTGCTCGATCTGGCCCGTCAGGAAACGGGACTGCCGATCGTGACCGAGGTGGTCAATCCCCGCGATGTGGAGCTGGTGGCACGTTATTCTGATGTGATGCAGGTCGGAGCACGCAACGTGCAGAACTTCGCTCTGCTCAAGATGCTCGGCCAGCTGGACAAGCCGATTCTGCTCAAACGGGGCATGGCCACCACCATTCAGGAATACCTGATGAGTGCCGAATACATTCTGGCCGAAGGCAACCGGCGGGTGATTTTGTGTGAGCGCGGGATTCGGACTTTTGAGACGGCCACCCGCAACACGCTGGATATTTCGGCGGTGCCGGTGCTCAAGGAACAGACCCATCTGCCGGTGGTGATCGATCCGTCCCATGCCACGGGCCATGCGCACCTGGTGCCGTCCATGAGCTACGCGGCGGTGGCTGCTGGGTGTGACGGTCTGATCATTGAAGTCCATCCGTCACCTGAAACCGCAGCCAGTGATGGTCCGCAGTCGTTGCGTCCGGCGGAGTTTGCCGATATGATGATGAAACTCAAGCAGTTCGCCGAGGTGGCGGGCCGCAGCCTGCCCGCGGTGGGCGGCGAATAGTCACGACAGTCTGGCCCGGGTTTTAGCGGCAGGAGTTGGCATGTTTTTTATCCCCCTTTCTCAGATTGAAAGCGTTGGTCTGGTGGTGCATGCCTTGCGGGTGGCCGGTGGCGAGGCTGACTGCAGTCAGTGTCCGGTGCGCAAGGTGTGCATGAAGCAGTGTCTGGTGATTGCCGATTCCATTGAGGCGATGATTCGCAATGGCACGCTGCCAGCGCTGGGAGACGAGGATGAGGTCCCGATGGAAGACCCGGATTCAGGTAAACCCAGCGGTGAGGGGAAGCCTGTTCAAACGTCTGCTGGGTCAACGCGAAAAAGCCATCTGGAAGTTCTGAAGTAAAGCGTGGGGGCCAGAGTCGATGACAGAACGAAAGCCGCGGGAATCTCTGCGGCTTTCGTTGTTGTCGCGGCTTTAGCACAACCGCCTGCGACATTGACAGCCGCAACAAAAACAATCTAGAATACGCCCTTTGTGTGCCAGATAGCGTAATATATTAGTTGGATGGAATACCAGATTAAGACCGACTCTGCGAGCCGGAAAGGAGTGAACATGAAAGTCATTGTGACGGACGAAATTTCCGAAGCCGGACTCGAACCCTTACGCAACGACCCCCGCATGGAGGTGGATATACGGCTGGGCCTGAGTGTGGAGGAACTGCACGCGGCGATCGGCGATTATGAAGCCATCATTACCCGCAGTGGTACCACTATGGATGCCGCTGTGCTGGAGCATGCCAAAAATCTTAAAATTGTGGCCCGTGCCGGGGTTGGCATCGACAATGTGGATGTGGATGCGGCCAGCAGCAAGGGCATCATCGTGGTCAATGCGCCGCTGGGCAACACCAATTCGGCGGCGGAGCACACCATGGCGTTGCTGCTGTCCATGTGCCGCAATGTGCCAGTGGCCAATGCCAGCCTCAAGAGTGGGCAGTGGAAACGGGCGCCCTTTACCGGCCATGAGCTGAAACACCGGACTATGGGTATTATCGGCCTGGGCAAGGTTGGCGGGCGGGTGGCCCTGCGCGCCAAGGCCTTTGAGATGAATGTCATCGCCTATGACCCCTATATCTCGGAAAAGCGTGGTGACGATCTCGGCGTCAAGCTGGTTTCCCTTGATGAGTTGATCCGTTATGCCGACGTGCTGACGGTGCATACTCCGCTTAATGACGAAACCCGAGGCATGATACGCGCCGAGCATTTCGAAAAGATGAAGGACGGCATTCTGGTCGTCAACTGTGCCCGGGGCGGCATCATTGATGAGGAGGCCATGCTGGCGGCGTTGGAGAGCGGCAAGGTGACCGGTTCTGCTTTCGATGTCTGGAGCAGCGAGCCGCCGAGCAGCGAAACCCTCAAGGCGCTCATCGGTCATCCGAAAATGGTGGTCACTCCCCATCTTGGCGCCAACACCTACGAGGCGCAGAAAAACGTGGCTGTCGATGTCAGCCGCGAGATCATCAACTACCTGGACGGCAAGCCGTTGGAAAACGCGGTGAATATCCCTAAATTTGATCCGGATCTGATGGAGCACATGAAGCCCTACATGACCCTGATCAATACCCTGGGCGAGTTCATCTCCCAGCTGGCACCGGCCAATCCGGACAAGATTATTTTCAGCTATACCGGTAAACTGGCCCGCTTCGATTGTGCGCCCCTGACGGTGTGTGGACTGGCCGCTCTGCTCAATCGCCAGACCGAGCAGGAAGTGAACATGGTCAATGCGCGCATGATCGCCAAGGAACGCGGCATTGCCATTGAGGAAGTGCGCACCACCGAGAGTGATTCCTTCTCCAACCTGATCACCCTGACCCTTGAGGCGGCAGCCGGGCGGCGGACCATTGCCGGCACCATGTTTGAAGGCCGGCCCAAGATCGTCAAGATGCGCAATTTTACCACCGATTTCAGCCCGGAACCGCACATGCTGGTGATGCACTATGAGGACCGGCCGGGACTGATCGGCAAGATCGGTACGATTCTGGGCCAGAGGGGGGTCAATATCGGCAATATGAATCTCGGCCGCCAGGAAAAGGCCGGTGAGGCCATGGTTGTGCTGTCGGTGGATACGCCGGTGGATGAGGCGACACTGAATGAGGTGGCCGCCGCCATTGATGCCCGTTATATCCGGGCGGTGCATATGCCCCAGTAGTTTTCTGGGCCAACGTGATAAAAAAGGCGACCTTTGCGGGTCGCCTTTTTTGTCTGGTGCGCAGTCGGCTGATTAGCCGGCAAACGATTCTAGCACTTCCTTCTGGAAGGCGTCGAAGCCCATCTCGTCAATGAACTTGCCGAGGCGCCCCTTCTTGTCGTTCTTGATAAACCACTGAACAATATGCTCGACCAGGGCCAGAGCCTTTGCGTCGTCGAGATCCTCGGCCAGAATATGCGACAGACGGGCCTTGGCTCCACCGTTGCCGCCAACCATGACTTTCCAGCCTTTCGTACTGCCGATGAGGCCGACGTCCTTGATGCAGACTTCGGCGCAGTCGTTGGCACAGCCGGAGACGCCCATCTTGAATTTCCATGGTAGCTGCATGCCGTGGTAACGCTTGTCCATTTCCAGGCCCAGAGCGACAGAGTCCTGCTGGCCGCGCTTGCAGAAGGTGGTGCCGGGGCAGATCTTGACCGAGCGGACGCACATGCCGATGGCTGCGCCCGGCGCTTCATCTAGTTCGGCCCAGATCTGGTCCAGCTGGTCCTCGGCCAGACCGACAATGGCGATACGTTGGGCACTGGTCAGTTTCAGGGCCTGCGCCTGATATTTTTCGGCCACGTCCGCGATTTTACGCAACTGGGCCGGATTGGTGATGCCGCCGGGAATGTGGGGGGCAACGGCAAATGTTTCCTTGTCGCGTTGCAGGACGGCTCCTTTTTCAAGCAGATCTTTTTTCATGCACGGGTCTCCCAGAGGTTTCAGGTTTCAGTTGCCTTCTTTTGTCATAGTGAACCGTTTTTGTCAAGTTTACCCTGGCCGACTATTCCGACTCGGCAAACAGGGGCAGCGCGCAGGGCGGAATCAAACCACGCTGTTCGGCGCGTTGCAGCAGCACGCGGACGGCCTGCTCTCCTTCGTGACCGAGTGCAACGGAGAAGTCGTTGACATACAGGTCAATGTGCTGTTGCGTCACCTGATCGGAGAGTTCTTGGGCGTGCTGGCGGATATAGGCCTGCGCGGCCTGTGGATGCTGGCGGGCGTAGAGGACGCTGCGTTGTAGGGCTGCATCAATGCGGGCAATCAGCGCTGCAGGCAGGCTGCGGCGGGCCAGGATGCCTCCCAGTGGAATTGGCAGACCGGTTTCCTGCTCCCACCACTGGCCGAGATCGAGTACCTGATGCAGTCCGTAATCGGCAAAGGTGAAGCGCGATTCGTGAATGATGACGCCGGCGCGGGCTTCACCGCGCAGCAGCGTCGGCATGATGCGGTCAAAAGGCAGGGTTGTAACCTGCTCGAACCCTGAACCGTGCAGTTGCAACAGCAGGTTGGCGGTGGTGAGTTCACCGGGGATCAGGATCGGTTGATGGCGCAGCTGCTCCATGGTCAGGGGGGTCGTAGACACCACCAGCGGGCCACAGCCGCGGCCCAATGCTCCTCCCGAACGTAGTAGCACATACTGCTCGCGCAGATGGCCGAGGGCGTGGTAGGAGATTTTTGTCAGATCCAGCTGCGCGTTTTTCGCCAGCTGGTTCAGGGTTTCGACATCCTCCAGTCGCTCCTGGAAGCGTACACCTTCACAGGGGATTCGGCCATGCACCAGGGCGTCAAAGATAAAGGTGTCGTTGGGGCAGGGCGAATAGCCGAGAGTGAGGGTGAGGGGCGTGTCCGGCATGGTTTATCCTTGCGCTGGCGAGGCAATGCTTGCGGGGAGGTTGTCCAGGGCACTAAACAGGGCGCGCTGGGCGTTGTGCATGGCACCTTCCAGATCCCACTGCGAAAGATCGCGGTTTTCGACTCGGTTGGACAGGGCGCGCAGCTCGCTGAATGACGTATTCCAGGCACAGCACAGCTGGGCAATGGCAGCGCCTTCCATGTTTTCACACAGTCCACCCGTGCGTGTGGCGGTCTGTCGCCCACCTTGATCGGTGCCGTGGCAGGTGGAGACGGTCACAAAGGGCCCGCTGGCCAGGCTCAACGAGGAATAGGTGCTGTGCGCGGTTTCGAGGGCGTTTTTAAGCGACCGGGTCCGCTCGGCATCAACCGGAAACCGGTTGTAGAAGGCCAAATCGCCCCTGCGCAACAGCGGCAGGCCGATCTGTTCCATGTCAAGGAATCCCCCGGGTGTCTGGACGCCTTCGTCGGCGTAGATCTCTTCACTGGCCAGAACCAGATCGCCGATAGCCAGGGCATGGCCGGGATAGAGCCCGCCGCAGCCCACGGCAATCACCCAGCGGGGTTGCCAGTGGTTCAGCACCAGGGCCGCTGCCGCGGCGGCCGCGGCTTTGCCGATGCCGGTGGTGACGATGATCACCTCATGGCCGGCCAGCTGTCCCTGCTGCAATGGAAAGGGGCCGAGGCGGTGGGTCAACGGATGAACAAGTTGACTGCGCAGCCAGGCGTTTTCCTGCTCGACTGCGCTGAACAGGGCAATCATGAGGGTTGACCGAACCAGCCGCAGCGCATCAGGTCGCGGCGCAGGGTTACCCCGTGTTTGCGCGGAACGCCCCAGTGCCAGAAGCGCTGGTTGCGTGGTTGCGGGCCGGTGCCGGGGATGGGCAGCGCATTCCCGCTTTCCAGTAGCTGGCGCCGGAAGATGGCATCGGCCTCGGCGATAAAGTTGAGCAGTTTGTGGCGCAGGCGACTGTCGACCTGGTCTGTCACCGAGGCGATCAGGTCGCGCAGGTACAGGGCCTGCAGGTACTCATCCAGCGAGCCGTCAAAGCCTTCCTGGCACAGATGGACAAAATCCTTCCATTCCAGCAGCACGTTGGCGAACTCTTCCTCGTTTTCCCAGTCAATGTCCTGATTCTGAAGCAGGATGGCGGCAATCTCGTCCTGTTCCGTGGCGGAGAGAAAAAAATCCTCGCCCTCTTCCGCCTCGGCCATGTCAAACAGTTCTACCAGCTCGGCGCCGTAGTGCACATAGTCCAGTTCACGTCGCGACAGTCCGCGCAGTTCTTTGGGCAGCAGGGCGGGCGGCAGGTTGATCAGCGAGTAGTGATCGTGGGCAAAATCGGCCGGGAACAGCAGTTCCGGCTGATGCGACAGGCCGTGGCGAGTGAGGATGTCCATGGTGCGGATGTGATTGCTGGTAAAGCAGGTCAGGGCTTTTTCCTCGGAGTAGAACAGCTCGGCACCCTGCCGGCTGTTGGCCAGCCCGAAGCCGACAAAACCGTCGTGGACCAGACGGCTGAAATAGGGCTGCAGCAGGTCGAGAATCTCGGCTGTGGGCAGGTAGGGCGAATAGAACACCGTCGGCTTGGCCGTCAGGTCGGTTCGCCCCGGCAGGACTTTGTCGGGATAATATTCAAAGACGAAGAAGCTCTCCTCGGACACCAATGCACAGCAATCCCGGAACAGGGCGCTGAGGTCCTCCAGATCCGTCAGGATCACAAAACGGAACGAGTCGTGACAGTCTTCAACTCGATGCAGGCTGTAGCCGGTTTGCAGACTGTAGTCACGCCGAAGCTGTTCCGTCGGCCATACCTGCAGGCCGCAGGGTTGTTTCAAAGTAGAATAGTGGGGAATGCGCGTCACGCAGTGTCCTTCGGCGTTGATCTGATGACATGGAGGGCAGAGCCCATTCGGTCCTCAGAATAAGGGCTTGCCGTGGGAAAGTCAACTGCGGCGGCGGGTGAATCAATGACGGCGGAAGCGCTCCAGAAGGCGGCGGCTGGCGGCACCGGGTGTGGTCAGGCCGTCAATTACGGCCTGCTCAACTTGGGGTAGCAGGGCGGCGACATTCCGGTCGTGGATGAACAGGTGCTGAAGTTCGTCGCGCAGCAGCGCCCACATCCAGTCGCGTGCCTGCTGGCGGCGTTTTTCCTCGAACTCGTGACAGTTCTGCATGGTCTGGCGGTAGCGGCACAGCATCTGCCACACCTCGTCGATCCCCTGATGGTGCAAGGCGCTGCAGGTCAGCACCGGGACGCTCCAGTGGGCGCTGCGTGGCCGCAGAATGTGCAGGGCATTGAGGTACTGCTGTTTGGCGAGTTTGGCGCGGGTGAGATTGTCGCCATCGGCCTTGTTGATGAGGATGGCATCGGCGATCTCCATCACGCCCTTCTTGATGCCCTGCAGTTCATCGCCGGCGCCGGCCAGTTGCATCAGCAGAAAGAAGTCGACCATGGAGGCCACGGTGATTTCCGATTGTCCCACCCCGACCGTCTCCACCAGGATGACATCGTAGCCGGCGGCTTCACAGAGCAGCATGGTTTCGCGGGTCTTGCGTGCCACGCCGCCCAGGGTTTCGCCGGAGGGTGAGGGGCGGATAAAGGCGTTGACATCGCGCGCCAGTTCTTCCATGCGCGTCTTGTCGCCGAGGATGCTGCCGCCGGAGATCTGTGACGAAGGGTCGACGGCCAGCACTGCGACGCGATGTCCCTGGCGCGTCAGATGCAGGCCGAAGGCCTCGATAAAGGTGCTTTTTCCCGCACCCGGTACGCCGGAAATGCCGATGCGCAGGCTGTTGCCGGTTGCGGGCAGCAGGGTTTCCAGCAGTTTCCCGGCCTGCTGGATATGTTCCGGACGCCGGCTTTCAATCAGGGTGATGCCCTTGGCCAGGGCGCGAAGCTGGCCGTCGCGGATGCCGGTGGCGATCTGGTCGATATTCATGGTGTTCTGTCTGTCGCTTTAGGCTCGGGTGTCTGATGGAAGGGGGAATAAAAAGGGGGCGGAAGGTCCGCCCCCTGTGCCGATCTCTATCGCGGGTGCTACTTGCGGTGGTCAATAATGGCCTTAAGGGTCTCGCGACCCGATTTGACAATGGGCGTGCCGGGTCCGAAGATGCAGGCCGCACCGGCCTGGTACAGCGCCTCATAGTCCTGGCGGGGAATGACGCCGCCGCAGACGATAACGATATCCTCGGCGCCGAGCTTCTTCAGCTCCGCGGCCAGCTGGGGCACCAGGGTCTTGTGGCCGGCGGCGAGGCTCGAGACGCCAACGGCATGGACGTCGTTCTCCACTGCCATCTTGGCCGCTTCCTCCGGAGTCTGGAACAGCGGACCGACATCCACATCGTAACCGACATCGGCATAGGCACTGGCCACCACTTTGGCACCGCGGTCATGACCGTCCTGACCCATCTTGGCGATGAGAATGCGCGGCCGGCGACCTTCTTCGGCGGTGAAAGCTTCCACCTCTTTTTTCAGCTCGGTAAAATCCTGATCCTGTTCACACACGGATGCGTAGGCTCCTGATACCAGTTTAATTTCGGCCTTGTGGCGGCCGAATACCTTCTCCATGGCGTCGGAGATTTCACCTACCGAGGCGCGCAGCCGGGCGGCGTTGACACACAGGCCGAGAAGGTTGTCGGTGTTGTTTTCGCATGCCTGGGTGATGGCGTCAAGAGCGGCCTGACAGGCGGTCTCATCACGCTCGGCGCGCATCTTGTCCAGACGCTTGATCTGGGATTCGCGTACCGCGGCGTTGTCCACGTCGAGCACCTCGATCGGGTCTTCCTTGGCCAGCTGGTACTTGTTGACGCCGACGATGACGTCGCGGCTGCTGTCGATGGCCGCCTGTTTCTTGGCCGCCGATTCCTCGATGCGCAGCTTGGGCATGCCCGACTCGATGGCCTTGGTCATGCCGCCGAGTTCGTCAATCTCTTTGAGGATGGTGCGGGCTTCCTTGATCAGCTCAGCGGTCAGGGATTCGACATAGTAGGAACCGGCCAGCGGGTCGACCACGTTGCAGATGCCGGTCTCTTCCTGAATCACCAGCTGGGTGTTGCGGGCGATGCGCGCCGAGTGGTCTGTCGGCAGGGCAATGGCTTCGTCCAGCGCGTTGGTGTGCAGCGACTGGGTGCCGCCAAGCACCGCAGCCAGCGCCTCAATGGTGGTGCGGATGACGTTGTTGTACGGGTCCTGCTCGGTGAGGCTCCAGCCCGAGGTCTGGCAGTGGGTGCGCAGTGCCTTGGACTTGGGATCCTTGGGCTGGAACTGATCCATCAGCTCCGACCACAGGTAGCGGGCCGCACGCAGCTTGGCCGCTTCCATGAAGAAGTTCATGCCGATGGCGAAGAAGAACGACAGCCGCGGGGCAAAGGCATCGACGTTCAGTCCCTTGGCCAGGGCCGCTTTGACGTATTCCAGGCCATCGGCCAGGGTGAAGGCCAGCTCCAGCGCGTTGTTGGCGCCCGCCTCCTGGATGTGGTAGCCGGAGATGGAGATGGAGTTGAACTTCGGCATGTACTGGCTGGTGTACTCGATGATATCGGAGATGATGCGCATCGAGGGTTCTGGCGGATAGATATAGGTGTTGCGGACCATGAACTCTTTGAGGATGTCGTTCTGGATGGTGCCCGCCAGCTTCTCCTGGCTCACGCCCTGCTCCTCGGCGGCGACGATGTAGTTGGCCAGAATCGGCAGCACCGCGCCGTTCATGGTCATGGACACCGACACCTTGTCCAGCGGGATGTCGCCAAACAGGATTTTCATGTCCTCGACGGAGTCGATGGCGACGCCGGCTTTGCCGACATCGCCGACGACGCGGGGATGATCCGAGTCGTAGCCACGATGGGTGGCGAGGTCAAAGGCGACGGACAAACCCTGCTGGCCGGCAGCCAGGTTGCGTTTGTAAAAGGCGTTGGATTCCTCGGCGGTGGAAAAGCCGGCGTACTGGCGCACGGTCCAGGGGCGGCCGGCATACATGGTGGCTACCGGGCCGCGCAGAAACGGCGGCAGGCCCGGCAGGGTGCCGAGGTGCTCCAGCCCTTCCGTATCCGCAGCGGTATACAGCGGCTTGACGCTGATGCCCTCCGGGGTATCCCATTTGAAACCGGACAGGTCGTCCAGCTTCTTCTCTTTCTTGGCCTTGGCTTCCCACTCGGCCAGTGTTGGTTTATCTGCCATAAATGCGTCCTTTCGATCCGGGTTAGATCTTGCGTCTCAGATATTAAAATTCAATGCCGCGGCGTGCATCCTGCCCGGCGTCATAATAGTGCTTGATCGGTCGCATCTCCGTCACCAGATCGGCGGCGTCGATGAGTTCCTGCGGGGCGTTGCGTCCTGTGAGAACGAGTTCCGTATGGGGCGCACGCTGCTGCAGAAGCTTCAGCACCGGCGCGAGTTCCACCAGCCCGAAATCCAGCGCGTTGACCAGTTCATCCAGAATCAGCAGGTCAACGGTGCCGCTGTGCGCCAGCGTGCCGGCCTTTTCCAGGCCGTTGTGCGCCAGCCTGATATCTTCGGCGGCCGGATTCTTTTTCGACACGAAGCCCCGGCGTCCCAGCTGCTCCACCTGCCAGTTGGAGCCCATCCGCTGAGCGCTGTGCATCTCGCCATAGTCCGGGTCCTGCTTCATGAAGTGCAGGATATGAACCCGCAGTCCTCGTCCGGCGGCGCGAAATGCCAGCCCCAGGGCGGCGGTGGTTTTCCCTTTGCCGTTTCCGGTGTAAATCTGAACTCGGCCGACGGCAAGGGGGGGAGAGGTGCACATGCGCTCGATTCCGTAACGGGGTTTTGTCAAATAAAATGCTTTTTTAAATTAGCTAAAAACTTTTAGTGGCGTGAAATGTATCAGCCTTTTTAAACGGTTGTCAAGCCGCTTGCCGTATGGAGAATGGCGAAAGATGGCCAGAAGTCGATCTGTTTTACGCAATTATAAAGAAACCTTAAATATCTGCTGGCTCTTTTCCGCCAGTCTGTGGCGAAAAGTAAAAGGCTGTCCTGCGCATCGCACCACCGATAGTGTGGCTAAAACATATTGTAATTGCAGCTAAATTTCGAAAATTTAGGCCTTTACTCGCAGTAAAGGTTTTTATTTCTGGTAAACATTCCCATTGACAATTTATGTGACATGTTTTATATCGTGCGACTAAATAAAACCGCTTTTTATTTTGGAGAAAAAATTGGAATACAACATCGGGGCCAAAATCAAGGAGCTGCGTAAGGCGCGTAAACTGACCTTGCAGGCCGTTGCGACGGAAACCGGTTTTTCCCCGGCACTGATTTCCCAGATTGAAAACAACAACGTCTCGCCGCCGATTGCGACCTTGTCGAAGATCGCCCGCTTTTTCGATGTCAAGATCAGCCACTTCTTCGAGGAAGAGGAGGAAGTCCGGCGATACGAGGTGGTGCGCACGACGGATCGTCGCGTGGTCAGCCGCGTGATTTCCAAGGCCGGTAAGGGTCACGGTTATACCTACGAGGCGCTGTCTGTTCATAAGTTGAATAAGAAAATGGAGCCGTTTGTCGTTACGGTGTCCGAACGCAGTGATGACGAGACCATGTACAACCACGATGGCGAAGAGTTTCTGCTGGTGCTCAAGGGTACGGCGGAGGTTCTGCTCGATGAAGAGCGGATTCGCCTTGAACCCGGCGATGCCGTCTATTTCGATTCCTCCATGCGCCATCGGCTGCTGTCTTATGACGGCAATGAAGTGCAGGTGCTGGCGATTGTAACACGATAAGACGCGGTACCAGCGCCCTGTCTGCGCATCCAGAAGGCTTGACGGACCGGTCAAGTTTTTCCGTGTCAGGAAAAGACTATTTCACCCCATAACGCGAACATGATGATCGGCCGCTGGCGGAAGGCGCGAGTGGTTGAAACCCATTTATACCTATGAAAAGGGATGACCAACTATGTCGAACAAAGCGATAAAGCCGTCACTGGAGAATCCTCTTGATCCGCCGGTAAATGTGGAATTTACCATTCCCGGTGAAATTCCCGGGAAAAAAGGGCCCTACGAAGAGGCGATGAAGGAAGGTCACGAGCTGATCGAGCGGCCGATCAAATCCGTTGCCGTTGGCCAGATTGAGAAACAGCACTTCAAGCAGCGCATGACGGTATGGGAGCGGATCAAGGTTCTGACCCACAACGATCCCAATATTCTGTTCCAGAACTGGGGCAAGAATCTGGACGGCGCGTCTTTGGTGACGGGTATTCTCAATGTGCGTGGCCGCGATGTCGCTTTCTATGGCCATGACTTTACCGTGCGCGCCGGTTCCATCGACGCCACCAACGGCAGCAAGCTGGCCCGTCTGTTCAACATGGCTGGGGAGAAGGGCATTCCCGTTATCGGCATGAACGACTCCGCCGGCGCCTTCGTTCCGGCCGGGGTTGGTGGTCTCGACGGCTATGCCGAGGCGTTTACCGCCCTGCGCAAAATCAGCGGCGTCGTTCCCAGCATCATGTGCATGTTCGGCTTCAATGCCGGCGGCGGTTCCTACCTGCCGCGTCAGGGCAGCTTCGTTATCCAGCCGGAAGAGACCTTCTTCGGCTTGACCGGTCCGGGCGTGGTCAAGTCCGTTCTGGGTGAAGACATCACCCCGGAAGACCTCGGCGGTCCCAAGGTGCATGGGGCTTCGGGTGTTGCCGACCTGACGGTGGAGGACGAAACCGCTGCGCTGCGTGCGGCCATTAACCTGCTCAGCTATCTGCCGGACAACAACCACAGCATGGCTCCCTATCAGAAAACCAGTGACCCTCTGGATCGCAAGACCTGGGAGATCAACACCCTGCTGAAAAAGGCCTTCAACTCGCCCACGGGCTTCAATACGCCGTTCGATGTTTCCATTGTCATTCAGCAGATCTGTGACCATGGCGATTACTTTGAGATCCAGCCCAACCGCGCCCGTGAGGCCGTCACCGCCTTCGGTCGCCTCGACGGCAATGTTGTCGGTTTTGTCGCCAACAACTCGGCCGTGGCTTCCGGTCAGATCGACTGTGACTCGGCGCTCAAGATCGCGCGCTTTGTGCGCTTCTGTAATATCTACAATATTCCGCTCATCTTCATGGAAGATACCACGGGCTTTTTGCCCGGTCGTGAGCAGGAAGCGCGCGGCATCGTTCAGGCCGGCCGCTCCATGCTCGATTCCATCGTCGATGTGCGCACTCCGCGCATCCTGCTGATTCTGCGCAACGCCTTCGGCGGGGCCTATGCCTCCTACAACAACTACCCCACCGGTGCTGATCTGGTGCTGGCCCTGCCGACGACCCGCCTGGCCGTTATGGGTCCGGCTGGTAAGGAGTTCGTCTACAAGAATGAACTGCGCAAGATTCGCAGCGCCGTTGCGGGAATGGTGCAGCAGGGTACGCAGGAGCGCATCGCCGCCGGCATGGACGGCGCCGAAGCCAAGAAAGAGGCCGAAGCTCAGGCCGCCGACTGGCTGAAACAGCAGGAAGGCGCCCTGAACCTGCGTTACGAAAAAGAGTTGATGAATCCGAAAGAAGGTCTGGCACTGGGATCGATTTCTTCACTGGTCATGCCGACGGATCTGCGGCAGGTGCTGGGGCAGAATCTGAATTTCTTCCTGCGCCACTACAAGCCGAGTGCATGGCAGGGCGTCCAGCGCGAATTCCATTAATCGCTGGCGGCTGAAACTCTTATCCCATTTTGTTTTTACCCTTAATCGGAGATCATACACATGGCATACCAGACCGAACTGTATAACAACAATCCGCTGATCCATAGGGATCGTCGCCTGAGCAAGGCCGATTCTGCCTGGGTCCGTTCCTTCTCCTGCGAAGAGCTCAAGCCCCTGATCGTCTGCCGCGGTCCGATCCGTAAAGAAGCGATGGACGTGTACGATGAGATGGGCATCAGCCACTACGGCATCCTGCTGTCGGAGAAAGACTCCATCGTTTATCCCAATGCCCTGTCGCCGGAACTGCGCAAGCTGACGGACAACAGCCGTGTCCATCGTGTGCCCGACTACACGGGTGCCAGCAAGGAAGAGCGCGTCGAGCGGATTCAGCAGATCATCCAGATCGCCCTCGACAACGGCTATGATTCCATCTTTGCCGGTTACGGTTTCATGGCCGAGGACGACGAGTTTGTCGCCGCCATCGAGGATGCCGGCCTGAAGTTTATCGGTCCCTGCAGCGCCACCCAGCGCGGCGCGGGCAAAAAAGACGAAGCCAAGCGCACCGCCTTGTCCGTCGAGGTTTCCGTCACCCCCGGCATCGACAATGTCACCGCCCGCACCCTGGTCAAGAAGCACCCCAGCCGTGAGGCCCTGCTGGCCCTGGTGAAGTCGGAAAGCCTGAACTGCAATGCTGTCGCCCTGGACGCAGCCGAAACCCTTGAAGCCCTGGCCGATGTGATCCTGATGGCCTCGTACGAGAAGGGGATCGACCTGTACACGATTGATGAGTTGGGCAAGCAGGTGGAAATCGAGTGCGCGGCCATGTTCAAGGGCTATCCCGGCAGCCGCATCCGTCTCAAGGCCATCGGCGGGGGCGGCGGCAAGGGCCAGCGCATTCTCGGCGCTTCGCTGCTGACCAAGAAGGAGCCCACCGACGCAGAAATCGCCAAAGCCGCGGCCGACGCGCCCGGGCTGGTTCTGGAGGTGCTCAACGAGGTCAAGGCCGCTGGTGTTGGCGACAACAAGAACGTTCTGATCGAGCTTAATATCGAGCAGACCCGCCACAACGAAATCCAGCTGCTGGGCAATGGCGAGTGGTGTATCGCCCTCGGTGGCCGCGACTGCTCCCTGCAAATGCACGAGCAGAAACTGCTGGAGATTTCCGTCACGCAGGAAGCCCTGGCCACGGAAATCGAAAAAGCCAAGGCTGCCGGCCGCACCGCTGCCGCGACCGCACTGGCGACGGATCTGGAAGTTCTCAAGCGGATGGAAGAGCAGTCCGAGCGCTTTGGTCAGGCCGTTGGTCTGGACTCCGCGTCCACCTTTGAATGTATCGTCGACCGCGACCGTCACTACTTTATGGAAGTGAATACCCGCATTCAGGTCGAGCATCGTGTGACAGAGCTGGTTTATTCCCTCAAATTTGTCAATCCGGATGATGCCAACGATTTCTTTATCGTTGAGTCTCTGGTAGAGGCCATGGCCTTGCTGGCGCTGCATAAAGAGCGGATGCCGCGCCCGGTTCGCATCCCGCGTTTCGGCGCCGGAGCCGAGGCCCGTCTCAATGCCACGGACTGCTCGCTGTCGCCGTCGGCTGGTGGTGTCATCCGCTACTGGTCGCCGCCGATTGAAGGTGAAATCCGCGACGATCAGGGCATCTGCATGCCGAATCCGGACACCGGCCTGTTCATGCGCTACAAAGTGGCTGGTGCCTATGACTCCAATATCGCGCTGCTGCTGACCAAGGGCGAAGGGCGCGAAGAAAGCTTCAAGCACCTGTCACAGGTTCTGCGCAGCACGACATTGCGTGGTACCGATCTCGCCACCAATCTCGAGTTCCATGATGGACTGGTGAACTGGTTCTTGGCCAACGGTGTCATGGCCAAGCCGACCACACGCTTTGTTGTGCCGTACCTGACCCTGGTCGGCTGCCTCAAGGAAGAAGCGAACAAGGTTGATCCGGTTACCGCGTTCCTGGCGATGAAGAAGCACTATGCCCAGCAGTATGCAGAGGATGCCGAAAGCAAGAAAGCGATTTCCGAAGTGCTCGATCGCAAAGGCACCCTGTTGACGCGCCCCATGATGCGTTTGCTGGCCGATCCGCACCTGCTTTCCGGTTGGCTGAGCTGGAACAAAAAGTATTACAAAATCGAAAACGGCAAGGTGGTGTGGAAGCGCAATCCCCTGGGTGTGCTGTGTGAAACCTATGAGTACCTGCACATGGCCTGGGATCCGCGCAAGCCGGCAGCGGAAGTCATCTGGTCACACGACCAGGAGCTGCTGGAAAAAGCCCTGTCGTTCTACCACGATCTGCGTACCCGCCTGGGACTGGGGATCGAGCAGTTCGTCGAGCTGAACGAGATTATCCAGCGCGACGAGCCGCAGCTTGATTATGATGAAGAAACGTGGAAGAAAATTCAGTCTGCCCATTTCGGTTTTGAAGCCGGTAACGAATTGCTGGGCATTCTGTTTATGATTGCCGAGAAAACCGGCTTCTACAACTTCCGCGTCGAAGAGGATCTGGAGGTCACCATCCCTGACTATCTCAACGATCCCGAGTTGCAGGCGCGCATGAAAAAGATTCTTGTGCCGCCGCCGGCCACGAAAGAGGATGAGGTCGTCACCCCCGGTGGCGGGATGTACTATGCCCAGGAAGCGCCGGGTCTGCCGCCTTTTGTTAAGGAAGGCGACCACTTCGAGAAGGGCCAGCCATTGTTTATTCTCGAAGTTATGAAGATGTTCAACAAGATACCGGCGCCCTTTGCCGGCACGGTAGATAAGATCCTGATCGACGGAGGAGACGGCATCATCGTCTCCAAGGGACAACCTATTTTCAAGGTCACCCCCGACGAGAAGTTCGTTGAAGTGGATCCGAAGGCAGTGGAAAAAGAGCGCCGTGAAACCACCATGTCCTATCTGCAGGCGATCCTGTAGTCGGATAATCGGCCCCGCGTAAAACAACAAACCCCGCCCAGAGAGGCGGGGTTTGTTGTTTTACGTTGATTGATTGGGTTAAACGAGGCCGTAATCGTCGCCTTCGACAGATTCCGAAGGTCCTTCGAGGAATGAATAACGGTAGGGATCTTTAATGATCTTCTGAGCCCCGTGATTCATCGACCAAGTCGTTGCGCAAACAGTGCATTCGGCAATATCCTCATAAAAGCCGTCAGAGTGAAGGCCGATTTTGCTGTACTTTTGATTTTTACAGACCGGGCATCTCATGTCCATGTGTGTGACCTTTCGTTTAAAACAGAAGCAGAAAATGTGTAGTTGAAAAGAGTTATAGCGAGAGCAAGTAAATTGGCAAGCTGTATTTTTGTCAATCATGCGGTAAAACAAAATGTTATGGTTGATGTGCGGCTGTGATAGCAGTAACTCGTTTTTTATTGAGAATAAAATTCCTTAGGCTCTTGCTGTGGCGTTAGCCGTGGCTTGTCTATAACTTGTCGAAACTAAACAGAAATTCTATTTTGGATAAAATAAAACGAAATGTTGTAACGTATCTACCCGCCAAAAAGCGGTATTTAAGAGAAAATACGAAAAAAATGGACCAACGGCGGAAACAAACGATTTTTGACGTTATGATGGCAATCTTTTTTTAAGAAAGGACGATGATCCATGGTGAAGAAAATTAATCATATCGGTGTTGCCGTACACAACATCGAAGAGGCCTTGCCCTTTTATCAGCAGCAGCTTGGCATGCTGTACGAGGGCAGTGAGGTGGTCGCTGAGCAGAAGGTGCGGGTGGCGTTTCTGTCCGTCGGTGAAAGTCGGATTGAGCTGCTGGAGCCGACCAGCGACGATTCGCCCGTCGCCAAGTTTCTGGAAAAAAATGGACCGGGCACCCACCATATTGCCTATGAAGTCGAAGATATCCAGGCCGAACTGGCGAGCTTGAAAGAGCAGGGCGTCCGTTTGATCGATGAGGTTCCGCGTACTGGCGCCCATCAGACCCAGATCGCCTTTCTGCATCCGAAAGCCAGCGGCGGAGTGTTGACCGAAATTTGTCAGGCGAAGCACTGATGTGGCATTGATCAACCGGATCTATTCCAGTGTTCGTTCGCTATTGAGGCCTTTGCGCATATGCCCACGGATAATCCGTGGGCATAATATTCAATAGTCTGAATAGGTCTATAATTGTCGCAAATAAATTCATTGGTTGCGGTTTCGAGTGGAAGTCGTATTATTGCTCAAATGAATATTCGTTCCTCATGTTAAGTCATTTTCCTCAATCGGCGGAGAAAAAATGAAAAAATTACTACTGCTTCTTGTGGCCATGTTTGGTGTGAGTACTTCGGCGTTAGCCGCAGATTTTACGTTTCACGGCGATTTTAACAATACCTTCCGATTGCTTTCGAGTCATGCCGGTTTTTTCAAGGGCGGGGGAGGCAATAATGAGACGCTTGGACACAAGACTTTGATTACAGATGATAGCTATACCGATTTTTTTGGTTGTATGAAGTATCGTCTCTGGACGGAGGTCGCCAGTGATGATGGTGCAGTAAAAGGGGTCTATGCGATCGAATTTGGTGGAACCCATTTTGGAGAAAATACCAACTCCAAAGGAGAGGATAAGGGGGGGGATTTCTCCGGTGATGGGATTAATGTTGAGACGCGCTGGGCCTACACCGATTTTGCGTTGGCTGGTGGTCGGGCGCGCATTGGCTTGATGCCGGTTAAGGTAAGCAATTACCTGTGGAATGAGACGGCAACAGGGGTACATTATCGCAATGGGATATTTGAGGGTGCCTGGTATCGCGGGTATGAAGTGGTGAATACTGATGACAGTAATGATTTTAAAGATCTTGATGCGCTCTATGCGCGTTGTACTGTAAAGCCAGATAAGGACACTAAAATAGGGCTGTTCGGGTTGTGGCAAACAAGCGATGCCGATACCGTGAAAGACGGCGTAACAGCGCCTACCTCGAACTACTTAAAAAAATTAACAGCGAAAGACCTGGATTTGTATACCCTTGGTCTGGATGGATCTCTTGAGAAAGGAAAGTTCTTCGCGAAGTGGGACCTGCTTTACCAGTTTGGTGATTACGCTGAAGAGTATGACTTTGGTGGGTATTTTTTTCATGTTGATCTCGGCGCGAAATTAGGTAAGGGAAAAGTGACTTACACCTTCTGGTATGCTTCAGGAGACGATAACGCTTCCGATGGCGATCTGGATGCGTTTATTGCCACAGATTGCGATACGAAGGGCCACGCATCATCTGTTATTCTGTTTGAAGGTTTTACCAACGATGACTATTTTTCAGCGGTTCCCTATGTTCAGGATAAAGGGTTGATTCTGAACCGTTTGGCCTATGATTATACTTTAACGGATAAGCTTAAGGTTGGTATCGCTGCTCTTTATCTGATGACGGCAGAAGATATTGGTAATGACAGCAACGGCGACGGTAAGGTCGATCAGTATGGAGATGATAAAATTGGTTTTGAGCTTGACGCCTATGTCACCTATAAATTGTTCAGCAGCCTGGAACTTGCCCTGGAGGTGGGTTATCTTGCGGCTGATGATGCGATGGATTATTTTGAAGTGGAACAAGATGGCAAATCAGATGAGGATTTGTATACTGTAAACTCTCATATCCATTACAAGTTTTAAGTTTGCTTGGGAGTCTTTTTGCGCCCCTTGCTGGCTTTGCCGGCAAGGGGTTTTTTATTTGGTTGGTTTGGCGTCCTGAAGGAAGAGGTATTTTGTGCGCTTTGTTGTGCCGGAATCCGAATATATGAGGTTTCGAATCTATTTACCCTTGACATTTTGTTTTTGGGTATGTAACTAAAACAGAGTTTAAAAAAAAAAGGACAGCTTACTGTGTGTCAAAAAAAAAACACTGTTGTGTCAATTCTACATCATGAAATGGGCATTAGGATGTTTCGTCAGAGCAGAAAGTTTTTAAAATAGATAAACAGGCGGCAGGAAAACTTTGTGTTATTTTAATGGTTTAGTCGATTTTTGGCTGTTTCTGTTTTGTTGGTATGAACATTGTATAGATAATAGTTGTTGATTTTGTTTTAAAAATAAAACATTGTTGCTTTTGTTTGATTTTGTAACGGCTTTCCAGTCTTGGCTCCTGCCACGAGCTTTTTTGACAAGCCGTATGAGTGCAAGGGTGCACATTAACAACAAGGAAAAAAGGAGGAAAAGCGTATGAAGAGAGTACTGATTGCCTTGGCTCTTATGGTAGCCATGGCCGCTCCCGCTTTCGCAGTGGATTTTGCTTTCCACGGCGATCTGAATCACCGGTTTCGCGTGTTCACCAACCAGCCGAGTTTCTTTAATGGTGTTGATAAAGCTGAAAAGCTGGGTGCAGCTCAGGGAACACTGATCAAGGACGATGACGGCAACGATTTTATGGGTGAGTTCAAATATCGTCTGTGGGTAGAAGCCAGCAGCGATGAGGGTTCCATCAAAGGCGTGTATGCTATTGAAGTTGGTGGGGTTGAGTTTGGTCGGACCGGAACCAATGGCGCAAGCACTGGTGGCGCATTTTCAGGTGATAGCGTGAATGTTGAGACGCGCTGGGCATATGTCGACTTTGCATTGGCTGGTGGACGAGCTAAATTGGGTTTGCAGACCTTCACTGTTAACAAGTTCTTGTGGCAAGAAACGGCAACTGGCCTCGATTTTAAAATCGACGCGGGGCCCGGAACACTCGAACTGGCTTGGATGCGCGGCTACGAAATGGTCAACACCGCTGACACTAACGACTTTGAAGACCTGGATGCATTGTTTGTCCGTTACAACCTGAATAGTATTGAAAATACCAAGCTCGGTTTCTTTGCCCTGTGGGAGACCAGTGATGCTGCATCAGGCACCGCTGCCTTTGCCCCAACCACTTGGTATGTGAAGACCTTTACGGGTGTTGATCTTGATCTTTACACCTTGGGTATTGACGGTAGCACCAAGGCTGGCAACTTCTTTGCCAACTGGGACCTGATGTATCAGTTTGGTGATGCCGGTGAAGAGTATGATTTCGGTGGTTACTTCGGTCATGTTGATTTAGGTATGAAAATGGGTGCTGGCAAGCTGACCTACACCTTCTGGTATGCTTCTGGTGACGATGATTCCACGGATGACGATCTGGATGCCTTCGTTTCTACTGATGTTGACATCAATTCACAATACTCCGTGGTTCTGTTTGAAAGCCTTACAGATGACGATTACTTCTCGGCTTCACCTTATATTCAGGACAAAGGTCTGATTCTCAACCGTCTCGGCTACGACCATAAGGTCACTGACAAGCTGAATGTCGGTGTTGCGGCCCTGTACCTGATGACTGCCGAAGATATCGAGTATACAAGCACCAATGGCGCAGAATCCGAGGATAAGATCGGCTTCGAATTTGACGCATATGCGACTTATAAGTTGTTCAGCAGCACAACCGTAGGTGCCCAGTTCGGCTACCTGGCTGCTGATGATGCGATGGATTACTACGAAGTTGATTGCGATGGTAACTCTGATGAGGATGTTTACATTCTGACCGCAAACCTTCGCTACAAGTTCTAATCTATTGAAGAGTTGAATAAAAAGGCCGGGCATTTGCCCGGCCTTTTTTATGTGCAGCAGCGTGGTAAATCGTTATAATGCGGATCTGAAAATATTTCCGAGTTCAAAGAATTAACATATCAGGGAGGAAACGCTTATGAAATTCAGGTCCGTAGGGTTGCTGCTGGTTGTACTGATTCTGCTGGGTGTGCAACCGGTGTTTGCCACGGTGATGGACGGGGTCCGCCATGATTTGAAGCCGGTAACCGGTTACGTGGTCATGGCCGCCGGGCAGGAGTACATTCTTGATCTGGACAGCGCCCAGGGGGTCGTTATAGGCGATCTGCTGACGGTGGTGGAAGCCGGAGAAAAAGTCATTCATCCAGTGAGCGGCAAAGTGATTGGTTCTCTGGATAAAACAGTGGCCGTGCTGCAGGTGACACGGGTCAAGGCGGGTTATTCCTACGCTTCGGTGGTCAGCGGTAACGCGGCCGCTCTGTCGCCGGGAACGGCTGTTCATCGCTTCAGCCATCTCAGTGCAATCTTTCAGGATGAAACGGGTCAGAATGGCGACATGGGCAGCCAACTGAAAACGGCTCTCCCTGAATTGGAGTGGCAGGAAAACACGGCAGCGGCCAGCGCAGACTTGACCTTTGCCGCAACGGCTTCTGGGCTGCAGCTGCGCGATGGCAAAGGCCGTCTGCTGCGTGCGTATGGCAATCAGCCCGTGATGCCAGCGCAACAATCCTACTCCACCAACGCCATTACCGCGTATGCGCCGGCAGCACCTTACGCACCGTTTGCACCCGCCGCGCCGGCGGTACCAGCCGGACCGGTGACCTACGAGCGTCCTTCCGCGCCCTATCCGTCCGCAGCGGTTAATCCGTTGGCGGCTGGTTTCAGCATGGAATTTCCACGCTTTAACATGATTGGCCAGTATGGCAGGTCAACGGTTATGGCAGATTTTGAAACAGTCGATAATCAGTTGTTACTTGCCTCTACCAATGGTGGAAGCATAGAGGTTTTTTCTGTCCAGAACAGCTTGGAGCTGGTGGCAACAGGCGACAGCGCGACGATGGGTCAGATTCTTTCATTGTCCTGGTGGCAGCCGCAACCTGGCGAGTTGTACCTGGCTGTAACGGTGTGGGCGGATAAACGGATTAATTCCGATCTGCTCCAGCTTCAGGGCGGTCAATTGGTTCCTGTTGTGAGGGCTTACAGTGCGTTACTGGCCGGGTTTGACATGGATGGCGATGGCCGTTCCGAGCAATTGCTGAGCCAGGATTTTAATCGAGAAACCTTTTACGGTGCCCAGGTGCGTCAGTTGACGCTCACGGGCAACCGTTTGGCGGCCAGTCCCGTAGGGCTCGATCTGCCGCGCAACTTCCGCCTGTTCGGCGCTCTGTTTACGGATATTAATGGTGATGGAACGCCGGAAAGCGTTTTCATCCATAACCGTCGTCTTTATGTCTACAGCGGGGAAAAGCAGCTCTATAAGTCGAGCAAGGAGCTGGGAGCGTCAATTTCCACAGTCACCTATGATATCGATCCCGACGCCCAGAATCCGATGATTGCCAGCGCGGTGTGCGAAGTCTCACCGGTGGCGGCCGATCTTGATGGGGATGGGATCCCCGAAATTGTTGCGATCGGGACGGATGGCTCGATGCTGCAGGCTGTCGGTGTGGCTTCCGCCATCAATAAGAGTTGGCTGGCGGTGTTCAAGTATCAGAATGGGATGCTGCTGAAAGGATCGGTTGGCGACAAACTGGAGCGCCCGCTTCAAGGGTTGACGGTCTCCAATGGGCAGGCACTGATGGTTGCTACGGATGCTGGAGGGCTGCTTGATAAAGCGGAAGCCAGCTATGTTTTATCCGTACCGGTTCGCTAGAGAGCAGAAAATAAGAGAGTAAAAAGGGGATGGCAGAAGACGCCATCCCCTTTTTAGTCGCGAGTGCAATATTCGCGTTTACTGATCCAGTGAGGCGTTCAGCAAGCCGTAACCGCGCTCGCCATGCAGTGCCTGGTCCAGACCTTCGGCTTCGCCTTGGGCATCGATGCGGAAGCCGATGGTTTTTTCAATCAAGACACACAGGCCAAGGGTGACCACCAGGGCCAGAGCAATGGTGGCGCCCATGCCCATCAGCTGAATGGCCAGCTGATTGAGGGCGGTCCAGCTGCCACCGGCTGCGGCCGCGGCACTTTCCATCCAGCTGTCACGGATAAAGAAGCACAGCAGCAGAACACCGAGGCCGCTGCCGACGCCGTGAATGCCGAAGCAGTCGAGGCTGTCGTCGTAGCCGAACTTCATTTTCAGTTGCAGGGCATAGTAGCAGACCAGGGTTGAGGCGGCACCGAGAATGAGCGCTCCAGTCGGTTGAACGACAGCGGCGGCAGGGGTGATGACGACCAGACCGGCCAGAATGCCGGAAACGAAGCCGAGAGCGGTGGCTTTGCGCAGCAGCAGGGCTTCCAGGATCAGCCAGGTCAAAGCGCCGCTGGCGGCTGAAATCTGGGTCATGGTCAGGGCGCGTGCGGTGTCCAGACCGCTTTGCAGGGTGGAGCCGGCGTTGAAGCCGAACCAGCCGACCCACAGCAGGCCGGCACCCATCATGGTCATGACGAGGTTGTTGGGGTGCATGGGCTTACGCGGGAAGCCTTTGCGGGGGCCGAGGTAGATGGCGGCAACCAGGGCGCTGGTTCCGGCCGAGACATGAATGACCAGTCCGCCGGCCAGATCGATCACGCCGGCGGCACCGGCATTGAACAGCCAGCCGTCTGAAGCCCAGACCCAGTGGCACAGCGGGCAGTAAACACAGAGGAACCACAGCGCGATAAAGGCTGCATAACCGCGCAGGTAAACGCGTTCGGCGATAGCCCCACTGATCAGGGCCGGGGTGATGATGGCAAATTTGCCCTGAAACATGGCCATAATGTATTCCGGGATGCCGTTAGTAATGGTCTCATCAATTCCCTTAAGGAAGAAATAGTCGCTGTTCCAGCCGATGAAGCCACCCAGAATGCTCTGTCCAAAGGTCAGGCTGTAGCCGACAGCCACCCATAGCACACCGATAATGGCCAGGGCGATATAGCTGTGCATCATGGTGGAGAGGACATTTTTGGTGCGCACCAGGCCGCCATAGAACATGGCCAGACCGGGAATCATCAGTAGCACCAGGGCTACGGAAATCATCATCCAGGCGGTAGCACCGGTATCGACAGGGGTTTCTGCGCATAGGGCGCATTGCGGGGCAAGCACCAGGCCTGCCAGGGCAAGTCGGAAGAGGGACATGGTGATTCTCCTTTGAATGAAGTGAAAACGACGCTGTTTTCATTGCTTGCTGGAAATCGATAAAATTTTCCGCTCAGTCATAGAGCAACCCTTGTGCCAGTTTGTCCGATTGGGTCATAATGAGGTTTTTAACGGAAAAACGGGCTGTTCGAGGGATTTTTCATCGAGGTTGTGCTGAAGAAACAAGCAGTTCTGCTTTTTTTTTAAGCAAACTATCTTTGGTGGGATGAAATGAAGCATGAGGAGGTTGAGATGGAATGGGATTCGGAATTGGTCGCGCAGCTGAAACGGGTGCTGGCCGCTGTCGAGCAGATTCTGCCGCAGGCGGTCGAACCCATCGACTGGCGCAACACCCTGGCTGCAAGCTGGCGCTGTCATTCGGTTGCCGGTTATCTGGAGGCCATGCCGGAAACGGAAGTGACCCGGCTGGATGATCTGCTCGGGATCGACGAGCAGAAAAAGATCATGACGGACAACACCGCCCAGTTCGTGGAAGGCCTGCCGGCCAACAACGCCCTGCTGTGGGGATCGCGCGGCACTGGCAAGTCATCCCTGGTGCGCGCACTGCTGAACGAATACGCGCCGCAGGGGCTGCGCGTGATTCAGGTTGACAAGGATGATTTGCATCATCTGCCGGATATCTTCACCCACATCAAGAATCAGCCCTATCGCTTTATCATTTTCTGTGATGATCTTTCCTTCGAGACCGGCGAAAAGAGTTACAAGATCCTCAAAAGTGCCCTCGACGGGGCCGTTTACTCGGCACCGCGCAACAGCCTGATTTACGTTACCTCCAATCGCCGCTTTCTGTTGCCGCAGTATGAGTACGACAATCTCGGCAATCACATGAAGGGCGGCGAAATTCGCGCTTCCGACTCCATTGAAGAGAAGAGTTCCCTGTCGGATCGCTTCGGGTTGTGGGTTTCCTTTGATTCTTTCAGCCAGGATCAGTACTTGCGCGTGGTTCGGCTGTGCATTGACCAGCTGTGTGCCGAACAGGGCCGATCGCTGGCATGGAGCACGGAGTGCGAGGTGGCGGCAATTCGCTGGTCGCACGATAAGAGCAAGCGCTGTGGCCGCACCGCTCTGCAGTTCGCGCGGCGCTGGGTTGGCAGCCACCTGCGGGGCAGCAAGCCTGGCGTTGCCTAGGGACGAGCGGCGATTGGGATGAGCGCGGGGAGTGGTTTTGCGCAAGAGTCTGCTCTGGGGCGGCAAGCCGGTGAGGGACAGAATGACAAATTCAGCGTTTCCCTCGACGACGGCTGTCAGGTTGAGGCGGTGTGGTATCCAACTGGCACCCTCTGTCTGTCCACTCAGGTGGGGTGCGCCATGGGCTGTCCGTTTTGTGCCTCCGGTCGCAACGGCTTGCTGCGCTCGCTGGGCGTTGAGGAACTTCATCACCAGCTGGCCACGGCCCGGTTGCGGGGTCACCATATTGAGCGCATCACTCTTTCCGGTATCGGCGAGCCGCTACAGGCTTTGACGACGGTCGAGGCCTTCGTGGCCAGCGTTGAGCTGCCGGTTTCCGTGACGACCAGCGGCCAGCCCCTGACGGCCTTGAAGCGTTTTCTGATGGCGCGCCATAATGGCCTGATGCTCTCCGTGCATGCCGGAACGGCAGCCGTGCATCGGCAACTGGTACCGCGCGGGCCGGATTTTGAGGCCCTGTGGCGCTTGCTGGCGCAACAGTGGCCGCTGTTGTCGCGACGGCGTCGGCGCAAGATCGGTATCAATTACCTGCTGCTCGCAGGGGTCAACGATACAGCGGAAGAACTGGCGGCCTTGACGGAGCGCCTGCAGGGTTTCCCCGAAATAACGCTCCATCTGCTGACATGGAATCCGGTCGAGGGACAGCCGTGGCGCAGTCCCGGCGATGCGACCATGGCTGCTGTGGCCGACGGATTGCGTGTCCAGGGACTGAATGTGCGTCTGGCCAATCGCTGGCGCCGCCAGGCCCTGGGGGGCTGTGGCACTCTGGTGAGCCAGGGACAGGCCGCGCGGCCGGGCACAGCATGAGACTGCGCGTCTGCACAGTCGCCCAATGTGGATGGGGGGAGAAAACTTTACGCGTCTGGCGGTGTTTTGTTCGCTCCCGCTTTGGTAGAGTCTCACCATCGAGCTTGTTGTGGCAGGCGAGCCCGAATCTCCTTTCTTCCTTGTGAACACACGACAAAGCCGGTCCGGATGCCTCCCCGGGCCGGCTTTGTTGCGTTTATCCCCAAGCTGCCCCGGTTGCAGAAGGAGTGACAGCGATGACGATCCCGACAATGGAGAAGCAGAGGGCATTTCTGAAGGATGAACTCCGTCAGCAGATCAATTTCTATCTCACCGATCAGAACAGGGGGGTTGCGCCTCCACCGGTGCAGAAGCCGCCACGGCCGGAGCAGGTCCTGATTTCCTTGCCTGATCCCCGGCAGGACCGTGATTTTCGCGGCACGGATGTGCTGGATGCCATGGCGCAGCGCGAAAGCCGTCGCCGTTATCTGGATCAGACCTTGACCCAGGCGGAGCTGGGTTTGCTGCTGTGGGCCACTCAGGGTGTTCGCCGCGAGCTCGGGGCAGGGCATGCCCTGCGCACCGTTCCCTCAGCCGGTTGCCGGCATGCCTTTGAAAGCTATGCCCTGGTGTCGGATGTGGTGGGCTTGGAGCAGGGCATTTACCGTTATCTGCCGCTACAGCATGCTCTGGTGTGCGAGCACTTGGATCCCCGGCTGGCAGAACGGCTGACACCGGCGGTGCTGAATCAGGTCTTTGTGGCAAGCGCTCCGCTGACCCTGGTCTGGACCGGGATTCCCTACCGCATGGAGTGGCGCTACGCCCAGGCCGCCCATCGGGTGATGGCCATGGATGTGGGGCATGTGTGTCAAAACCTTTACCTGGCGTGCGAGGCCATCCATGCCGGGACCTGCGCTGTGGCGGCCTACGACCAGCAGCGTATGGATGCCTTGCTTGGTGTCGACGGGCAGGATGAGTTCACTCTCTACCTGGCACCCGTTGGCAAGGTCATCCGTTGAGCCCCTGACAGAGCGACCTCCTTTGACTCACAGGTGGCAGAAACCGCCTTATTCGTTATACTGAAGGCCATACTGACGTGATAGGGTTCCCGCTGCAAATCAGCGCCAAGAGCTTGTCGCCCTTTTTTAGATTTTGAGGAATTCAGAGCGCAAATGAGGATGTCGGGCAAAAAAATCATCGTCGTAATGGTCATCCTGTTGGTTGCCGTGTGGGTATGGCATGCCACCGATGGTTCGCGTTCCGATGTGTTGCGCGTCGGTCTGTACGACAATCCACCGAAAGTTTATCGTAATGATCAGGGACAGGCTGCCGGTCTGTTCATCGAGTTGCTTGAGGCCATGGCCCGTCAGGAAGGCTGGCGGCTGGAATTTGTCGACGGAACCTGGACCCAGTGCCTGGAGCGCCTTGAGGCTGGGGAGATCGACCTGATGCCGGATGTTGCCCGGACCCCGCTGCGCGAGCAACGTTTTGATTTTCACGCCATTCCCGTGGCTCATAGCTGGTCGAGTCTGTGGAGTCGAGGGGATGTGGATATTCTGGCCTGGCCGGATCTAGCGGGCAAACGCGTCGCGGTGCTGCGAGGCGCGGTGCAGGAACGTGCGCTGAGCCGTATTACGGACGGGCTCGGGATTCGTGTCGAAGAGGTGCCTGTCGACGGGATGGCCGCTGGTTTCGAGGCCGTGGTCAGCGGTCGGGCCGATGTGACCGTCACCAACAGTTTTTTTGGCGGCATGTATGGCTATCGCTATGGTCTGAAAGAAAACCCGCTGATTTTCAGTCCGGCAACCCTTTATTTTGCCGTGGCGCAGGGCCAACATCCCGAGTTGCTACAGCGTATTGATGATTATCTGAGTCAATGGCGTCTGGATGGGGATTCCGTTTATTACCAGGCCCTCAAACGGGCCATGACTCGTCCCCTGCAGCCGGTTGTCCCACTACACTGGTTGCGCTGGGCTGCCGTGGGTGGCGCTTTGCTGTTGATCTTGCTGGTCGCGACGGGGCTGTTGCGCTGGCAGGTTCGTCGTCGCACGCGGGATCTGGTTCAGCTCAATCAGCGACTCAGCCATTTGCTCGAAACCAGTCCGGTGATGCTGTATCAGGTGGCGGTTACGCCCCCGGAGTTTGAACCCCTGTGGGTCAGCGACAACGTGAAGCGGCTGTTCGGCTATACCCGTGAGCAGGTGCTGACCAAGGGTTGGTGGCCTAAAGCCGTTCATCCGGAGGATCATGACAGGGCCCGGGTTTCTCTGGTGCAGATTCGCCAGAACGGATTCGCCACACTGGAATACCGTATTTTCGATGCCGCAGGTCGGGTGCGCTATCTTCGCGACGAAATGCATTATGTGCCCGGGCATGCCGGACAACCGGCTGAGATTGTCGGCAGCTGGAGTGATCTGACCGTTACGCGTGAACAGGAAGATCAGCTGAGTTTTCTGCGGCAATACGATCCCCTGACCCAGCTGCCGAACCGGACCCTGCTCCGGCATCAGCTGCAGGAGCATCTGAAACAGGCCAAAACCGCATCATCTGAGCTGACAGTGCTCAGTCTTGATCTCGATCATTTCAAAAAAATCAATGAAACCTTTGGCTTTGAACTTGGCGACAAGGTGCTGCGCAAGATTTCCAGCCGCCTGAAAGATCTGCTGCGTCTGGAAGACACCTTGGCACGGATGGGGGCGGACGAATTCGTGCTGTTGCTGCGGGGAGAACATCCGGCAGAGCTGGCTGCCAGTGTCGGGCGCAGAATCCTGCAGTCGCTGTCGGCACCGCTCACCATTGACGATCAGCACTTTGTCATTACCGCCAGTATCGGCATCAGCCTTTATCCGCTGGACGGCATGGACGAGGAAACTCTGCTCAAGCATGCCGAGCTGGCCCGCTACGCCGCCAAGCGCCAGGGCCGCAACCAGTTCCAGTTCTATTCGCAGGAGCTGTCGGTAACGGTGCGTGACCATCTGGTGATGGAAAACGCCTTGCGCCATGCTGTGGTGCGCGATGAGCTGATTCTGCACTATCAGCCGCAGGTCGCGTTGGCCAGCGGGGCGCTGGTGGGCGTCGAGGCCCTGGTGCGCTGGCAGAGCGCCGAGCTGGGTCTGGTGCCGCCAAACCAGTTTATCCCGCGCGCCGAGGAGACGGGCCAGATCAATGAGATCGGTTTGTGGGTCATCGAAGAGGCCTGCCGTCAGATGGTCGATTGGGAGCAGAAAGGTTGCATGATCCCGCGGGTGGCGGTCAATCTGGCGGTGCAGCAGATCGAAGCGGGTGATCTGCCGCAACAGGTGCTCGATATCCTGCAACGTACGGGACTCGGCGCCGAACGGCTGGAACTGGAAGTGACGGAGTCGACCCTGATGCGTGAGCCGGAAAAAGTGGCCCGGGCGCTGGCCGACTTCCGGGCGCTCGGGATCCACCTGGCCATTGATGACTTTGGTACCGGCTATTCGAGTCTGGCCTATCTCAAGCGCTTGCCCCTGGATCGGTTGAAAATCGACCGCTCTTTTGTGCTCGACATCGGTACGAATCCCGAGGACGACATCATCAGCCGGGCGGTGATCAATCTGTCCAACAGCCTCGGCATGGAAACCGTGGCCGAAGGCATCGAACGCCCGCAGCAGCTTGAATTCCTGCGTCGTGAGGGCTGTGAGATCGGCCAGGGTTTCCTGTTCAGCAGGCCCCTGCCCGCTGAGGCGCTGATGGCGTATGCCGATCAGCCGGGAGAGTATGGTTTCCTGTCCTGAGAAGCATGTCCTGGTTATCCGCTGTCTAAAAAATCAGCACAGATTGCCTATCTGTTGAACCCGTCCCCCCTTAACAACGCTGCAACGCGAAGCCTGTTCATGCGGTTGGACGGGTTGGTGTCATTATTGCTTCCTCCTGTTGGATGGAAATGATCCAATGCTATCCATCCTGGAATGAACCCGGTACACAAGGGGGCCCGCCATGTTCTACCACGACCTGCAACACCGTTTCAGCCAACTGATCGAGCGCAATGATCTGGCCGATAAAACTGTCGAAATCAAAGCACGGATTCTGTCCAATGAGGAAGCTCTCGGCCATCCGTCGCGCGATGATTATCCCCTGCTCAAGGGCAAGGAGTTTCTCATGGAGGCGCGCTGTCTCGGCGTGGTCGGTCAGGCCTACACCGATGCGCCCAGCGAGCTGACCACCACTCTGGCGGAAATCGCCCACTGCTCGTTGGATGGAACGCCGCAACGGGCGCTGTTCGTCGCCACACTCAATGCCGTGGTGCGCTATCTCGACGGCGAGTTGAAAACCATCCACTGCCACAACGATGAACCCGAGCAATGCGCTGAAAAGATCATCAAGGCCATTCAACCGGCTAATGCCAAAACCGTCGGCCTGGTCGGGCTGCAGCCAGCCATTCTGGCAGTGCTGGCCAAAGCCTACGGCCCGGAAAATGTGCTGTGCGTTGACCGCGATACCAGTCTGCGTGGCACCCGTAAACACGAGGTGTCGATTCTGTGGGGCGATGAGGAAACCACCGAAATGGTTTTCAATCGCAGTGATCTCGTGCTCTCCACCGGTTCCACCATCGTCAATGGCAGCCTGCCGATTCTGCTGCAGCTGGCGGAACGCTACCAGACCCCGATCTATTTCTACGGCACCAGCATCGCCGGGGCGGCGCGGTTGATGGCCCTCAACCATTTATGCTTTGAAGCCGCGTAAGCCGATTTCCTGTGCCGTCTTTCAGCCGCTGCGCACAACCGGGCCGGATTTTTATGTGAACATTGAACGCATTCCCCGACCGTTTTTGGTTTATAATGGGAACCGGATTGAATGTTTGGAAATCAGCCCCGGGGCGGCCCACTCAGGCCGTGCCGTATTCCGCAGAATGGTGGGGGAAGCCAATGGCGGTGATTACCTGGAAAAGCTGCTACAAGACGGGCATCCCAACCTTCGATGCCGAACATCGCACCCTGGTCGATGCAGTCAACAGCCTTTATGAAGGCATACGGGACAAACGTGGCGACGAAGTCCTCGGCAGCCTGTTTGCGACCCTGTTGCTGTATACCAAAAAGCATTTTCAGCATGAGGAGGAGTTTATGCTGAAATATCACTATCCGGCCATGGAACATCACAAACAGGAGCACCACAAGCTCAAGGAATCCCTTGTCGATTACCAGGAACGCTTTCAAAGCGGCTACACCGGGCTGTCGGCCGAGGTTTTCCGTTTCCTGCGCACCTGGTTACTGGACCATATTCTGGAGACGGATATGCAGTTTGGCGAATTCCTGCGTCAGCAGAATGTTCAGGACTGCGGTTCCCCCCAGATTTAAACGCGGCAACGATGGGTTGCCCGCAGGCAAACATTTTAACCCAATCCGTGGCATTTCCGGGGGGATGTTTGGTCTAACCCTTTGAAAGTTAATGGTTTATTCGGCCGTAGAGAAAAGTTTTTGCGGACGATATTTTTTGTTTCTGATTGCCAGAATAGGGAGTATAAGGAGAAAAAAGTGCCAGCGTTCAGGAACGACGCGACCGCGCCTTTCAGGCACTCTTCTGCTCAGGATGAAAACCGCCAGCCATGGGAAAAATGCACGTCCGCGAGGCCACCTTTGAAGACCTCGACTTTCTGATCCAGCTCGAAAACAGCTGTTTCGCCTGCCACCGAAAAAGTGACCGCCGTTCTCTCCGGACCAGCCTGAACAGCTCCAGCCAGAAGATCTACATTCTGGAAAAAATCAAGAACCGCTATCAGTCGTGCAGTGTCGGCTCGGCTACCGTGATCTTCTACAAGCACTCGCTGCGCATCTATTCCATTGCCATTCATCCCGAGTCGCGCAGTCACGGCATGGGAGATTTTCTGCTGCGCTATATCATGAGCGTGGCTCAGCTGCACGGGTTTGAGCGGGTGACGCTGGAGGCGGATGCCCATAACGAAAAGCTGGTGGCCTGGTACCGGAAGTTTTCCTTCGATGTGACCGAACAGCTGCCGGATTACTACGCGCCGGGCGAACCGGCTGTGCGAATGGTCAACCATTTTCGCGATGATCTGAATAATGCCATCTATACCGGCAATGTGGTGGTAGTGGATCAGGTGAAGAAATGGCAGTTTGCCCTTCCCGGGGTGGAAATCGTCTCGGCACGCGACTATCTGACCAAGGAACGCTTCCGCAACAGCGAGCGCTACCATGTGCTCAACCTGTGCAATTCTTATAAGACCCACTCCATCGGCTACTATGTGTCCCTGATCGCTTCGGCGCGTAACCATCGTATCGTGCCGCTGGTCATGGCCATGAAAGACGTGACCAATGTGGCGATTGCGCAGAGCCTGATGGAGGAGATCACGGATTTTGTCCAGCTGCGGTTGGCCGAGGTTTCCGGCAACAGCTTTGAATTGCCCGTCATCCTGGGCAAAACACCGGAGGTGGAGTTCACCGATCTGGCCAAGAAGTTGTTTTCCCTGTTTGAGGTGCCGTTTTTCAGCGTGATTTTCTCGCGCAGCGGCCAGTGGAAGCTGCGCCAGGTCAAGACTTTCAACCTGACGACTGTGGTGCAGAGCTATCCGGATGTACTGCATAAGGCTATCGACCGCTATTTTCAGAAAAAGCGGCACCGCCGGACCCAGCTCAAACAGTACAAGTACGATCTGGCTATCCTGATCAATCCCGAGGATAAGACGCCGCCGTCCTGCCCCGAAGCGCTGGAGAAGTTCCGCAAAGCGGCCGAGCAGGTCGGGTTTTTCGTCGAGTTTATCGACAAGAAGGATTATCGCCGACTGTGCGAGTTTGATGCCCTGTTCATCCGCGAGACCACGGCTATCGAGAATCACACCTACCGTTTTGCCCGCCATGCCTATACCGAAGGGCTGGTGGTGATGGATGACCCCTGGTCGATCCTGCGCTGCTCCAACAAGATATACCTGTATGAGCGGCTGGATCGGGGCCGCATCCGCCAACCCAAGTCGTGGCTGCTGAGCAAGCATGCCATGACGCGCGAACTGGTGGCGAGCCTGAGCTTCCCGCTGGTGCTGAAGCTGCCGGAGAGTTCCTTCTCTCTCGGTGTCTACCGGGTGGCGAATCGCGAGGATCTGGCCGAGCGGCTCAAGACCATGTTTGCCCACAGTGATCTGGTGATCGCCCAGGAGTTTCTTACTTCCGACTATGACTGGCGTATCGGGGTGATTGATCAGAAGCCGTTGTATGCCTGCAAGTACTACATGGCCAACGGCCACTGGCAGATCTACAACTGGCAGCACGAGGATCCGGGTGAGCGCATCGGCCTGTCCGAGCCGGTGCCGATTGCCGAGGTGCCGCCGCACATTGTCAAGGCCGCGGTCAAGGCATCGTCCCTGATTGGGGATGGCCTGTACGGCGTGGATCTCAAGGAGGTCAATGGCAAGGCCTATGTCATCGAGATCAACGACAATCCCAATATCGATGCCGATGTGGAGGACATCCTGCTCAAGGATGAACTCTACCTCACCATCATGCGGTCGTTCTATCAGCGCATCGAGCGTGAGCGCCAGCAGCCGCGCTACCTGCTTTAACCGGAGGAGGCCATGATCCATCCCGCCACCACCATTCGTCCGGTCAGTCCTGAAATCGGCAACGGGGTTTTTGCCACGGCCTTTATTCCGCGCGGCACCATCATCGTGGTCAAGGATTGCTGCGATCTGGTCATGACGCGCGCGGCCTTTTTCGACCTGCCCGAGGTATTGCGCCAGTCCGTCGAAACCTTCATGTATCACGACAAACAGGGGCAGCTGGTGCTCGGCTGGGACCATGCCAAGTACATGAACCACAGCTGTCGCAGCAATACCATGATGACCGATTACGGACTGGAAATTGTTGTGCGTGATATCGCTGCCGGCGAGGAAGTGACCACCGAATACGGCCTGCTCAACGTGCAGGAGCCCTATGCGCTGTACTGCAACTGCGTGGGCTGTCGTGGGGCGCTGCGCCTGGATGATATCGATGGCCATGCCGGGGCATGGGACGAGCAGATCCTCGCCAGCCTGCAGTCTGTCGAGGACTGTGCCCAGCCGCTGTGGGAGCTGGTGTCGCCGAACGTGCGCCAGGAACTCCTGGCGCTGAAGCTGGAGCCGCAGGGCTATCGCTCGGTGCGCGGTCTGAAGTGGCGCGTCGCCTGAGAGCGCGTCAACACTTCTCGCCTTAAACCAAAACGCCCCCGGCAGATACAGGCCGAGGGCGTTTTGGTTTTGGCGGTGGGTTGGTTCAAGCCTGTGCTGCCATGAACCTAGTCGGCCAGCACGAACTGACCATCTTTTACCTGAACGATGACCATCGAGTCGGTCCCCAGACCGTTGTGATCTTCCGTGGTCAGGTTGTAGATGCCGGAAACACCGACATAGCCCTGGGTATTTTCAATCGCGCTACGCAACGCTGCCTTGTCTGTGCCCACCTGTTTCAGGGCATTGGCCACGATCAGGATGGCATCCCAGGCGTAACCGGAATGGGTGTTGATGGGGAACTGCTTGTCGTAACCCTTCTCCTTGTAGAGACGGATGAACTCCTGAATGACAGTTTTTTGCGGATCGCTGTCGGGCAGGGCATCGGCCACCAGCAGCTTGGTGGACGGCATGCGGTCACCCTCGCTGGCCGATCCGGCCAGTTCGATGTATTTGGGATCGGGCAGGCCGTGGCACTGGAACAGGGGCAGGTCGATGCCGAGCTGCGCCTTGTTCTTGGCGACGATGGAACCAGCCGGGCCAATGGTCCAGGTGATGATGGCCTGCGGCTGGACATTCCTGGCCCGGGTCAGCTGAGCGGTCATGTCCGTGTCGCGTGGGCCGAACGATTCCTCGGCGAGGATCTCGATGCCGTATTCCGCTGCCAGCTGGTGCATCCAGCGGGCGCCGTCCTTGCCGAAGCCGTCCGCTGCCGACAGCAGGGCAATCTTGGTCAGGCCCTTGGCGCGCAGATAATCGAACAGGCGTTTGACCGCGATGCTGGAACGCTG